>CBDDBZ010000032.1:0-329079 GCA_965225945.1 Alphaproteobacteria bacterium
GCCCATCCGAGTAGCAGCGTGAACCCGTCCTACACGTCTACCTCGTTCATCCGGTCCAGCTCCGCGGAACCGGCCAACGCTGCAACGAAAGCGGTGTAGTCCTCGAACCACGCCTTCTCTGGAGAAAAAGAATGCACGATCATCGCCGGCGTTCGACCGCGGAACCGCTCACATTCGATAAGAGCCGAGGCTGCCCGATGAAACAACTGATAATGGAGATGTCCCTTAGGCGGAAAGGTCGTTCCCAACAAATTGCAGAGATATTGAAGCCGTGTCTTTTTCCCTTTGCTCGGATTGGCATACCATTTGTCGATTGTGTCGCCGAAGGGCTCGGAGACCTTGCCTTCCACTGCTGCAACCATCAGGTCACCGCCGACACCGATTAGGGCTAGCACGTCGGTCTGACTGTCTCTCGATCCCCCCGGCAACGGCACCTTCCACTCGGGCATGGCCATAAGCAACTCAGGCTCTTCGTCCTTATACCGCGGAATGGTCTTGATCAGAGAAGCAACCTCGTTGGGGAGTCGATCGCCCGCCTCCCAGAAATAAGCAAGGTCTTGGCAGAATAGCCGGTCTTCCACTGCTCAGCCGGATCGGCCAGGAAGGTCTGCCATGCAACGGGACCGTCCTGGGTACGTAACAACGCCCCATGGTTGCTCTCCGTCGTGGTTCATTCCCCTTGTGTCCCGTTCGTCCGATCGTGTCCAGGCCGCCATACGCCCATGGACCGTTCCCCTTGCCTCCTGCCGCACCGTCGAGTGGATCCCGACGATCGACTGGCGCCCCACCGTATCAATGAGGTTGGCGCATAGCCTTGCCTCCGGCCCGCTCCCGGCCGACCTCACCGCGTCACCACCGACGACCACACAGCGATGCTGGAAGCTGTCCTGTTGAGTACCTCGGATTGGCCTTTTGTCCTCCGCACAGCTGTGCAAGCTGACGCTTGCGGGGAGGAGATCATATGGCACAGAAGCGGATATTCATGGTTATGAAGCGCCTGCTGCCAGCGCTCCTGGCCGTGGTGGTGGTGTCGCTGTCGTTCGTCCACGTTGGGCTTGGCGCGGACAGGGAGGGTGTCGGGTTCAAGATCACGCTCGGGAGCGGGAAGCACCCAGTCTCAAGCGAGTTTTACTCTTACAAGCAGGACGGCCCCTGGCGCGACGAAGTGACCTGGGGCAACGGCGGTCATCCGGTGTCGCGGGGGAAGTACAGGTACGATCCGTTTCCTGACGACCGGAGGTTCGATCCACTGCCAGGGCCGGTAAACGATCCATTTTCATTGCGGCGCCGGCCGTAACGAAGAAGCTATGGCCGGACCACGACCGGCATGGCCGCTCGGCACTATCCGATATAAATCCCTTAATAAAGTGACGCACGGTCAGTAGCGGTGGCCTGTTAGGCTCTCACTCATGCCCCACAGTCGCCGACCGACTTCCTCATCGTGAGAGGCGGGTGAACTCGCAGTCGCGCGGCACTCGTCGAAATAGCGGCCAGACACGCCCGCTACATCGGCGCTCGTCGCAAGATGGACACTGGTGCGTGCGCCGGCCTCGGTGTCGATCGCAGACAACCGCATCGCAGCTTTTAGCGCCGCGACGAAGAGCCAGCCATTGTTGTGGCCGAACCTGCTGGCGACGAAACCGGGGTGTAGGCAGTTCACCGTGACCGACCTATCCACTAACAGCGCCGCGAGGCGATAGGTGAAGAGAATGTTGGCGAGCTTACTCCGCCGGTAGGTGCGCCAACCGCTATAGCGCTTCCTCCCCTGCGGGTCCTCCAGGTCCATCCGCGCGCCGCGATGGGCCTCGGAGGCGACATTGACGATGCGCCCGCCGCCGTTCGCCTGCAGGCGCTCTAGCAACAGCCCGGTCAGCAGAAAATAGCCTATATGGTTGAGCGCGAAAGTCATCTCGATCCCGTCGACGCTCTCGCGACGGTCGGTGAAAACGGCGCCCACGTTGTTGACGAGAACATCGATCGCCGCGCTGCCCGCGGTAAGGCGCTCCACCAGTGCTCGGATCTCGGCTTGGCTAGAGAGATCGGCCTGCTCGAAGCGCACCCGGCCGTTGCGCGAAGACCGCCGGATCGCCTCGCAGACCTCCGCGCCCTTGTCCGCGGTCCGCCCGACGAGTACGACTTCGGCCCCCCTCTCCGCCAGTACCCGTGCCGTGACTCGGCCGATTCCGTCCGTGGCGCCGGTGACGATGCACAGCTTGCCGTCCATCACCCGTCCCTTCTTCGACCGTTCCTGACGACGACCCTACATCGGACAACCATTCGAAGGCACTTGCTTCGATCGATTTCTTCGTCTTGCCGACCGCCACGTTCCGGCTTCTCATGGTCTTCATCGTTTTGCACCACTGAGTCGGACCCGATTTCCTTGGACACAGAATTGGCTTAATCGAAGTGTCCAAGGAGGACCGGAACATGACCGACAATTTTGAAAACAAAGTTGCTGTTGATGGGCCTAAACGAGGGCGAGCTTGGCTCGTCCACGTTTTCCCCGGGCCAGGTTTCGCCGGCAGGCCCGCTGGGACTTTGGCGGTGAGAGAGGTTGCCCTCGCTTTTGCTGGCGGTCGAAAGCGCACCCGGATTTTCCGCTTGCAGTGGCGAAGACCGCCGGGATCGATGCCTCCTCGCAAGATCCTCGGAACGCGCCATGAAGCCTGGAACTGCTCAAGACGAGACGTCCGGCCCTTTGGGGCGGCGGAGGTCGCGGCCCGCCACCTCTCCCGGCACGGGTTTGGCCTACGGCCTCCAGCGGGTCTGTGCGGCCTGGGGTTTTGCCCGTTCCTCGACGCCATGAAATCCCGGCAGCAGGCCACCGCTGAGCGCCCACCAGCAAAGCGCCGGGGACCGAAGCCCTCGATCTCGGACGAGGCTCTGCTGGTGGCCATCGAGGCCGACCTGGAGGCATCCCCCTGGGAGGGCGAGGGACACCGCAAGGTCTGGGCTCGGCTTCGGGTCTGTCGTGGCAGTCCCGCAAGCGGGTGCCCGGGTGCCGCTCTGACTCGGCGTGGCGAAATTCCGATCATCACCCGTGGCGACGGCGTTCGGGTGTGACGATGCACAGCTTGCCGTCCATCACCCGTCCCTTCTTCGACCGTTCCTGACGACGACCCTACATCGGACAACCATTCGATCCAGCCGTCCTACGCCTTCGTCGAACAGCCCCAGAGGCTCTTGCTTCGATCGATTTCTTCGTCTTGCCGACCGCCACGTTCCGGCTTCTCATGGTCTTCATCGTTTTGCACCACGAACGCAGGCAGAGCGTCCACTTTGGCGTGACGGCACACCCGACGGCAGCATGGGTGGTGGGAATCGCGTCGGTTGTCATCGGCGTGACGGGCCGCTATTGGGCATGATTCACCGAGCTCTTGCGCCAGACCGTGGCGAGCCACGGCTGCTGCGCCCGCGGCCGGCGCGGCGGGCGATAATAGTGGTGTAGTTCCAGAAAGCCCGCGGCGGTGACGTAGGCGCGCCACGTTTCGAGATCATGGAAGCAGCCGTAGCGCCCACCGGCCCAGCCTTCCTCGTTGTCGCCCCGCGGGTTCGAGCAGAACAGGACACCGCTGGGCTTGAGGGTCGCGGCGAGGTCGCCAAGGACCCGGGCCAGCTGGCTGCTCGGCACGTGGAACAGCGAGGCATTTGCGAAGATCCCGTCGAAGCGGGCGGATGGCAGGTCAAGCGCGAGAAAGTCTTGGAGCAGCACCTCACAATCCGTCTTGGCGCGCGCCATGGCGGCGAGCTCGGCCGATCCGTCGAGGCCGACCGCCTCGTGGCCGAGCGCGGTGAACCGGCGGAGATCCCGGCCGGGCCCGCAGCCTAGATCGAGAATGATGTGGGGCGCCGCGCCTTCGATTGCTTCGAGCAGGGCCGCGATGTTCTGGCTGACGTCGTGGTCGGCCGTGCCGCGACGGTAAGCCGCTGCCATACGGTCATATTCCGCGATGGTAATGGCCGCGACTTTTTGCGCCTGCACCGCGTTTTGCACCGGAGTGGGCTCGCTCATCGCGCGAGAATGCCATCGGGGATCGGCGAGCACCACCGATGTTGCATCGCCTCGACCAAAGCGCCCTCCTTGCAGCGTGGCGGCGGATGGGTCGCCTTGTCCATGATCTCCGGATCGCGCAACCACGGGCCTCCCTGTCCAGCCAGGGGTCCGTCGTCTCGTCGCGCCGGACGGCCCAGTTGACGACAGCCATGGCGCCCGTGATCATGAGGCACTTGAGATCGCGCTGGCCCATCTTCGATATCCTGCCGAGCCGCGGTTTGCCTCCTCGATCTTGAGCAGCAGATCTGCCAGCGCATTCTTATCGAGAACGAAGACGCGACCCGGCGATCCCGGCTCGTGGGCAAGAGCTTCGAATGAAAGCGTCCTTGCAGTCGAAACCGGCCGAACGGAAGACCGATCCGACCAGAACTCATGCACGGCAAGAACGACCCGCTCAAGGGCGATGATCTCGCGAAGCCGGTGGAAATAGAAAGTCTCCGTCTTGCGGTTCAGACCACATAGACGCGCTGCCGTTCGTGTTGTCGTGCCGGCAACAAAAAGCGCGATCAAACGATCCTGTTCTCTGATAACCTCCAAACTTGGTTGTCTGGGACAGCCACGTTTCTGTTTCCAGAATCCCTGGGTTATGACGTCAAATGCCCGCTCATCGCGCATCCATTGGCGATATCTGATGCAAGGACTTCGAAAGCCGGCTGTAACCGCACGTTAGCCGCTGTTCCACGACCAGGAACCCCGCCCGTGTACGATTCGCCGAAAACCTTGGCTGTGTTCGGGGTGTAGTTTTGACTCCCTTCAACGCAAAGACTCTCCACCTGGCATGCGGATTCATACGCGCTGGGGCACCCGCATATCGCGAGGGTGCAGATCGGCGATTAGCGGCAGAACGGCCAGACTTGATACCAGGAGTCGCACCGAAAGCGGGATTCACAGCGCGCAAGCTGCGCTCTGTAACGATCCGCCGTCGCAGCGACCCGCCGGGCGGCACTCTGCACCTTCGGTTTGTCCCTCCAGGTGCCCCGCCGATAACCGCCTTGCCCTTCGTGGTAGGCGAGGTAGAGGTGCTGCGCGTCGGTGAGGGGTATGCCGAGCTGACGCCTGGTTCGCTGGTTGTACCAGCCGATGAAGTCCAGGGCATCTTCCATGTCGCTGCGGCTGCGGAACAGACGTCCCCGCTCCGCTTGGTATTCGTTCCAGACCGGATCCTGTGCCTGCGCATAACCCTTGGCAGAAGACGGACGGCCGAGCGGTATGAACCAGAGCCATTGGCGCGGCGGCCGGGCATCGCCCCGATAACTCGATTCGTGACGCACGAACGACATCTGCACGTGGATCGGTGTTCCCCAGCGGCTTGCGGACTTCCGAGCATAGTCATACCAGTCGGGGTACTGCTGGAACACCTCGCAGATATCCGCCTGTCGTGTCGGCGGCGATGCGGTGCTACAGCCGGCGAGCGGTATCAATGCGGCCAACAACATCGCCGCGACCAATTTGGGGGAATTCCAGACCCCTGTCCGCAAGTCGGAAAGCCGGAAAGACAATCGCGCTAGCTGCTGCATGCGGTCCTCTTACTGATTTCCCCCGCCTCAAATTCTTCCTCGGGGCCCGGGCGATCGCCCACACCGGCCAATCACAACATTCTATGTTGGTGACGCGTGCATTGAGGTGCATCACAAACTTCCGCTAGCTGACATGCAGCCCGGACACAATACGCAACTAGAGGAGCTAATGTGCCTGTGCGCAAACTGTCACCGGATCATTCATTGCGAACTTCGGAAGCTTGTGTAGCGTGAGGTCTGGAAATTTGGCTTCGCCCCGCGCCGGGGTATACCCCGGCGCGGGGCGATCCGTCATTTTGGTTATCCATGAAAGCGTCCAAACAAACATGGAGAACCAGTATGCGGAAAGACCAGGATAGCGCTGTCGAGGCTTTGGTGGAACAATTGATCGAAGGCGGTAGCGAGAACATGGCGACGGTCTTCGCCGGCCTTTTCAATCTCGCCATGCGGATCGAGCGGGAGAGGTTCTTGGGCGCCGGCCACTATGAGCGCACGCCCGAGCGGCGGGGATACGCCAACGGCACCAGACCCAAGAAGATCGACACCCCGGCCGGTACGGTGAGGCTCGAGGTTCCCAAGACCGCCGGTCATGAGGCGCCTTTTTACCCCCAAGCCCTGGAGCGCGGACGGCGCTCCTGCCGCGCTGTCATGCTGGCCGTGGCGGAGATGTATATCAAAGGCGTCTCCACCCGTGACGCCGAGGCGGTGATGCGCGAGTTCGGCCTGGAGAGCCTGTCGTCGAGCCAGGTCAGCCGCGCCGCCAAGCTCTTGGATGGGGAGCTGGATGCCTGGCGCAACCGGCCGCTGGGCGAGATCCGCTACCTGCTCCTCGACGCGCGCTATGAGAAAGTCCGAGAGGGTGGCGTGGTGCGCGACGCCGCCGTGCTCTCGGTGATCGGCATCGGCCCCGACCAGCGCCGCCGGGTGCTCGGTGTTTCCTGTGCGCTCTCCGAGGCCGAAGTGCACTGGCGCGCCTTCCTGGAGACCCTGGTTGCCCGTGGCATGCGCGGTGTCGCCTATATCGTTTCCGATGATCATCCAGGCCTCGGCGCCGCGCGCAAGGCCGTCCTCGGCGG
The DNA here is from genome assembly GCA_965225945.1 of Alphaproteobacteria bacterium. Classification (GTDB taxonomy): domain Bacteria; phylum Pseudomonadota; class Alphaproteobacteria; genus JASLMY01. The sequence goes on from CBDDBZ010000032.1 coordinate 6,648, forward strand.
CGCCGTCTGGCAGCGCTGTCAGTACCATCTGGCTCAAAACGCCATCCATCACGCCCCCAACCTCGCCATCCGAAAGGCCATCGGCAAGGAGCTGCGCCGGGTCTGGAATGCCGCCGACGGCAAGGCCGCCGAGGCCGAGCTGGGCCATCTGGTGGCGGCCTACCGCGATAGCGCCCCCAAGCTCGCCGATTGGCTGGAGACGGCGATCCCCGAGGGCCTCGCCGTCTTCGCCCTGCCCGAGCGCCACCAAAAGCGCATGCGAACCTCGAACCCCATGGAGCGATCCATCCAGCAGGAGATCAAGCGCCGCACCGTAAAGGTCAGGGTCTTTCCCAACGAGGCCTCGCTCGAACGTCTGGTCACCGCCATCCTCGTCGAAATCGACGAGAAATGGGAAACCACCGAAAAACCCTACATCACTTGGAAAGCAGAGGATGACTGATCAACGGCGTTCCGAATTTCCACACATCAGGTTGCTCAATCTTATGCCGGAAGAGGATGGGATGGCGGTCGCCGGCCACGCTTCCAGGTTGCAGCCGAATGCGAAAGTACTTGCGATCTCAGGCGGAGGTAAATTCTTAGATGCCGATCATTCGCTGAGCGTGATGAAGATGCTTGGCGTGGATGCCACGCTGCGGAAGCCATTCACCCACGACGAGTTCATTGATGCGGTAAATGATCTCTTGAGGCAATAACTCGAAAAGACGATCGATCTTCCTCACCCTGGGCATTTTACGTCTGATAAGTGTTCTTATCAGGCCTAAATCCCTCTCACCGTAAAGTACGTGAGCGAGGCTAGAATTCCAGGAGACGTAAGCCGTTCCAGCTCAGGTGCCCGATCTAGCAAGGTGACATCGGCGGCGAGACAGCCGTTCCTCGCTGCTAACCACACGAGCTTTCCCTGAACGGCAGATATCCGATAGGGGCTCAGGGAATCGCGGCGCCTGGGGGCGGTGTTTCGTAGAGGAAACAGGCGACCGAGCGGGCCTCCCCACGGGGGAGGAGGCGCGGGACCAGCGCGCTGCACGGCTCGAATACGGCCGGGCAGCGAGGGTGAAAGGTGCAGGCGGGGGGCGGGTTCGAGGGATCGGGCGCGTCCCCGCGAACGAGCACCTCCTTCTCCTCGCCCTGCTCGAGCAGCCGCGCGGACAGCAACGCCCTCGTGTACGGATGCAGGGGGTCCTCGAAGACGAGCTCGGTCTTGCCCGTCTCCACGATCTTCCCTAGGTACATGACCGCGATGGTGTCGCTGATCATCCCCACCACGTTGATGTCGTGGCTGATAAAGAGGTAGCTGAGCCCCAGCTCTTGCTGCAGACGCTTGAGCAGGATGAGTATCTGGGCCTGGACGGAGACGTCGAGGGCGGAGACCGGCTCGTCCAGGACGAGGAACTTCGGATGGAGCGCGAGCGCTCGTGCAATGCCCACGCGCTGGCGCTGACCTCCGCTCAGCTGGTGGGGGTAGCGGCCGCCGAAGCTGCCGTCGAGGCCGACCAGCTCCAGCAGCTCCTCGACCCGCGCCCTGAGGGCGCCGCCGCCCGCGTGACCGTGCGCCCGCAGGGGCAGCGAGATGCACTGGGCGACGGACTTGCGGGGGTTGAGCGAGCTGTAGGGGTCCTGAAAGACGATCTGGACGTGCTCGCGCAGCTGCCGCAGCCGCTCTCCCCTGAGATGGGTGATCGCCTGTCCCTCGAAAAGGATGTCGCCCGAGGTGGGTTCCAGGAGCCGGGTGAGAAGACGGGCGGTCGTGCTCTTACCGCAGCCCGATTCCCCCACGAGCCCCAGGGTCTCGCCCTCCCCGATGGCGAGATTGAGCCCGTCCACCGCACGCAGGAGCCGTCTACGGCCGCCCCAGATGTTTCGCCCGCGCGCGGGGAAGACCTTGGTCAGCTCGAGCACCTCGACCAGTGGCGGCATGGCGGGTCCCGGGCGCTAGTCCGCCAGCACGCAGCGCGCGAAGTGATCGGGTCCCACTTCCCTCCAGGGCGGCGGCTCCTGGGTGCACACCGTCATCGCCTTGGGGCATCGCGGGGCGAAGGCGCACCCGGGCATCGGCCGGTCCGCGCGGGGGGGCTCTCCTTCGATGGCGGCCGGCAATCGGCCGCGGTGCTCGATCTTGGGGATGCAGCCGATCAAGCCCTGAGTATAAGGGTGTTTCGGCCTCGTCAGCACCACGTTGGTGAACCCCTCCTCGACCACCCGCCCCGCGTACATGACGACGGTGTACTCACACACCCGGGCGATCACCGCGAGGTCGTGGGAGATGAGGAGGATCGCGGTGCCGAAGCGCTGGCGAAGCTCCCGCAGGAGGGCCAGAATCTGGGCCTGGATGGTGGCGTCGAGCGCGCTGGTGGGCTCGTCGCCGATGATGAGAGCGGGCTCGTAGCTGAGCGCCATGGCGATCGCGGCCCGCTGGCACATGCCGACGCTCAGCTGGTGGGGGTAGGCGCTCATGATGCTCTCGGGCGAGGGCACCCGGGCGCTGCTGAGGAACTGCTCCGCCCGCTCTCGGGCTCGGGCCTTCGAGAGATTGAGGTGCCAGCGGGTGCCCTCGATCATCTGCTTCCCGACCGGCGACATCGGATTCAGAGACGCTACCGGGTCCTGGAAGATCATCGCGATCTGCTTGCCCCGGATATGACACATCTCCCTCTCCGACGCCTTCAGCAGATCCCGCCCCCGGAACCGGATCTCCCCGCGGACGATTCGCCCCGGTGGCTCGATGAGCCGCATGATGGAGCGCGCGGTAACGGTCTTGCCCGATCCGGACTCCCCCACGATGCCCACGCTCCGCCCCCGGGCGATCCGCAGGTCCACCCCCTCGGCCGCCCTCACCTCCCGGCCGTCGGAGGAGAAACGCGTCGAGAGGTCCCTGACCTCCAGCAGCAGCTCGTTCGTCTCCACCGCGCCCCCCGGCTAGGTCCGGAGCCGGGGGTCGAGGAAGTCCCGAATCCCGTCGCCCAGCAAGTTGAAGACGACCGCCAGGACCACGATCATCAGCCCCGGCACGACGGTGACGTGGGGCGCCTCGCGCAGCACCTGCTGTCCTTCCGCCACCATGAGGCCCCAGTCGGCGGCCGGGGGCTGCACCCCGAGCCCGAGGTAGCTCAGCCCCGCGCCGACGACGATCACGATTCCGACGAGCACCGTGGTATAGGCGAGCACCGGCGGCACCACATTGGGCAGGAGCTCGCGCGCCAGCAGCTCATAGGTGCTGGCCCCGGCCGCCCGGGCCGCCAGCACGTAGTCCATCGCGAGCTCCGAGAGCACCGCGGTCCGAACGACCCGGCTGATGTAGGGCACGATGACCACCGCGAGTGCGATCACCACGCTCAGGATCCCGGCGCCGAGGATGCCGACCAGCAGCAGGGCCAGCAGGACCATCGGGAAGGCGAAGAGAACGTCGAGGCCGCGCATGATCACGTCGTCCACCCAGCCGCCGAAGTACCCCGCGATCATGCCTAGGGCGACGCTCGCGAGGGTGGCGATGAGCACCGGGAGGATCCCGATCAGCAGCGATATGCGGCCCCCCCACAGCAGCCGGCTCAACACGTCGCGTCCCAGTCCGTCGGTGCCCAGCCAGTGCCCGGGCGTGCCCACAGTGGCGTAGCGCATGTCGAGATCGATCTCGGCGGGGTCATAGGGGCTGATCCAGGGGGCGAGGATCGAGACCAGGATCACCAGGAGGACGAACGCGAGGCATGCCGCGGCCAGCTTGTCGCGGCGCAGCCATATCGCGATCCGGCTCCCGCGGAAGCGCGCGGCGCGGGTCGTCGCCGGCGCTGGCCCGGCCGGTGAGCGCGCGACCATCGCTACTGCACCTCGAGCCTGGGGTCGAGAAGGGCGTTGATCATGTCGGCGAGAAAGTTGACGAAGACGAAGACGAAGGCGATGACCAGGCTCGCCCCCATCGTCAGCGGGATGTCCCGCGCCAGCACGCCCTGGAACAGCTGGAACCCGATGCCGGGCCAGCCGAAGACGACCTCCACGAAGATCACCCCTCCGACCAGGTAGCCGAGCTGGAGCCCGGTGATCGTGACGATGGGCGAGAGGACGTTGGGCAGCACGTGCCCGGAGAAGACCCGGGACCGGGGCAGCCCCTTGGCCCGGGCCGCGGTCACGAACTCCGCTCCCCGGACCTCGAGCATCGCGCTGCGGGCCACCTTGGCGATGATCGCGGCCGGCTGGGCCGCGACCGCTACCGCCGGGAGCACCAGGTGGTGCAGCAGGTCGAGGAAGCCCGGCTCCCCGCGCGGGGAGTACATCCCGGTCGCGGGGAAGAGCTCGAGCTGGACGGACAGGACGAGAATGAGGACGAGGGCCAGCCAGAAGGGCGGTGCCGTACCCACGATCAGCATGATGGAGGTGATGCTCCGGTCGACGGGGGAGCCGGCGTGAAAGGCGGCGGCGAATCCCCCGACGATCCCGGCCACCGCGGCCAGGACGAGACCGGCCCCGGCCAGGATCGCGGTGTTGCCGATGGCCGGCCCCAGCACGCTCCCGACCGGGGTTTTCCGGGAGATGGAGTACCCGAGGTCGCCGCGCAGCAGGTGCCCCATGTACCGCGCGTACTGGATGTGCAGCGGCTGGTCCAAGCCGTAGTAGCGCTCGACCCGGGCCACCATCTCGGGGCTCACCTGGAAGCCGACGATGGACAGGACCTTGCTCCCCGGCAAGGCGTGGCTCGCGGCGAACACGAGCAGGGTGACCCCGATCAGCACGGGGATGATCGCCAAGCTCCGCCTGAGCGCATACCTACCCATGGTGTCTCCGAAGGGTATGCCGGGGCGCCCCCCGGCATGGCCCCCGCCGCGCGATCGGGCTACTTCTCGATGTCGACCTCGTGCAGGACGAACCAGTTCTCGTGCGGGAGGACGAAGTTCTTGACGTAGGGCTGATAGGCGGTGGGCGACAGATCGATGAGGGCCGGGATCACGGCCACGTCCTCGTTGACGACGATCTGATTGACCCGCGCGAACAGCTCCTTCGACTTCGCCAGATCCGGCGTGCTGGTGGCTTCGTCCAGCAGCCGATCGACCTCGGGGTTCACGTACCACCCGTAGTTGCTGAAGGGTTGCTTCTTGCTGTGCAGGATCTGGCGCACCCAGAAGCCGGTGCTCATGCCCCACGGCATGGGCAGGATCTGTGCGTCGGGCTGGAGGCCCCTGCTGAGCAGGCTGATGAAGCCGTACCACTCCAGAGTCTCGACCTTCAGGTCGATGAAGATCTTGGAGAGGTTCGACTGGAACGCGAGCGCGATCGGCACCGGGGCGATCGTGCCGGAGCCCGAGGCGGGGTTCGGCATGTGCATGGTCACCCGGTTGTCGGGGCCGTATCCCGCCTCCCGCATCAAGGCCTTGGCCTTCTCCAGATCGTGCGGCAGGCTCCGGAACCCGGGGTCATACGGGGGGGAGCCCGGGGACACGATGCTGTGGGCCGCCTCCGCCGCGCCGCTCAGCAGCTTCTTCGCCAAGGTCTCCTTGTCGATGGCCATCGCCATCGCCCTGCGCACCCGGACGTCCTTGAGGACCGGGTCCTTCAGGTTGAGCACGAAGTAGATCATGTTCGGCACGAGGTTGGTGGCGACCTTGAAGCCATCCTCGCGCAGCAGCGCGATGTTGTCCGGGGGCACGGCCGGAATGATGTCCAGCTCCCCGCGGCGGAAGCCGGCGACCATGGCCGCCATGTTGGTGAACTCGCGGAACACGATACGGTCCACCTTGGCCGGCGGACCCCAGTAGCCGTCGAAGCGCTCGACCACGATCCGGTCGCCGGGCACCCACTCGACGAACTTGAAAGGCCCGGTGCCGACCGGGTTCTTGGCCAGGCCCTCCTGGCCGTGCTTCTCCACCGCGCCCGGGCTGACCACGAAGAAGCTGCCGCACGTCGTGGCGTAGAGCTGGCGGACGAACTCGGGAAAAGGGTGCTTCAGAAACACCTTGATGGTGTTCTTGTCGACCACTTGGATGTCCTTGACCGAATCGGCCCAGAAGCTGGCCGGCCCCGCCGCGGCCGCGTAGTAGTGGGACGCTTCCTCGCCTTCGCTCTTGCGCCAGACCCGCCGGAAGTTCCAGTCGACCACGTTGGCGTCCAGCTCGGTGCCGTCGTGGAACTTGACCCCCTTGCGAATGTGGAAGGTGACCTCCGTCGCGTCGGGCGAGGTCTCCCAGCGCTCGGCGAGCGCGGGCACGAGCTTCGGGGGGATGGCGTCGGGATCGGTGAGGTCGGTCGTCACGAGCGGCTCGTACATCGTGATGATCTCGCGGTACAGCGCGTACGAGCAGATGACGTGGCCGTCGAAGCCCGGCATGTTCGCTTCGATGGCCACGGTGAGCGTCTTCGTCTCGGCGGCCTGGACGCCCGAGGGGTGAGAGACGAGCAACGCGAGAGCGAGCAACAGGCCGGTTGCGAGCCGCTGGTTTCTTGGCATCAGTGTTCTCCTCCATCCCGCCTGTAGGCTGGTTATGATCCAGGCGCCACGGGTTCTTGTATGCTAGAGTAGCGTTCTCGCCATCACAAACATAAAAGATTACGAATGGCCCGGCCGAGTCGGCGGGTTGTCAATGCCCCGGGTATCGCGTTCAATGCGGGCGGTCGAAGAGCGTGAGGAGAACGCCGTGGCCACCACCCCCCTGCACTATCAGAGCCTGATGGAGATCTCCGCGCGGATCCACCAAGGAAAGATCCGCTCGGCAGAGGTGACCGGGGCGCTGCTTGAGCGCATCGACGCCCTCGATCCGCGGCTCCACGCTTTCTCCGTCCTGATCCCCGACGCGGCGATGGCAGCGGCGGAGGCGGCCGATCGGGAGATCTCGGCTGGCAACTTCCAGAGCCCCCTGCATGGCGTCCCCGTCGCGGTGAAGGATCTTTGCCGGACCCGGGGAGTACGCACGCGCGCCGGCATGCCGGTGCTGAACGACTACGTTCCGGACTACGACAGCACCGCGGTCACCCGCTTTCGCGCGGCGGGGGCGGTGATCCTCGGCAAGCTCGAGCTCACCGAAGGGGCGTTCGCCTTCCACCACCCGAACGTCGTGAGCCCGGTCAATCCCTGGGGAGCGGAGCACTGGGTCGGCGCCTCCTCGAGCGGCTCCGGCGCTGCCACCGCGGCCGGACTCTGTTATGGCTCGCTCGGCTCGGATACCGGCGGCTCCATACGGTTTCCGTGCTTGGCCTGCGGCTTGACCGGCCTCAAGCCGACTTGGGGCCGGGTCAGCCGCTACGGGGTGTTCATGCTCTCCGACACCCTCGACCACCTGGGGCCGATGACCCGCACGGCCGAGGACGCCGCCGCCATCCTCGCGGTAATTGCGGGCCCGGACGACGACGACCACCACACTGCGCTTACGCCGGTCCCCGACTATCTGGCCGAGCTCGATAAAGGGGCCGAGGGCCTGCGGATCGGCTGGGACGAGACCTATTGCACCGACGGCGTGGACCCCGAGGTGGCGGCGGGGGTCAAGGCGGCGCTCGCGGTTCTCGAGCGCGCGGGTGCCAAGGTCGTGGAGGTCACCGTCCCGGACACGCACGACATCATCGCGCATTGGGCGGTGCTCTGTGCGGCCGAGACCGCCGTGGCCCACGAGGCGACCTACCCGTCGCAGGCCAACGCCTACGGGCCGGACCTGAAGGCATTCATCGATTCCGGCATCGCCGCCACGAGCCTCGACGTCGGACGCGCGAATATCTGCCGTAACCACTGGCGCGGCACTCTGACGCGGCTCCTGCGGCAGGCCGACATGCTCATCGCGCCAACCTATTTCGGCCCGACCCCGTCGCTCGAGGAGTTCCGTGCGCTCGTCGACGAGGAGGGGGGACTGTTCAAGCTCACCCGCTACGCCGCCCCGTATGACATGTCCGGTAGCCCGACCCTGTCGCTGCCCTGCGGGCTCGGCGCAGCCGGGCTCCCGCTTGGCTTCCAGCTCATCGGGCGGGACTTCACCGAAGAGCTGCTCCTGCGGGCCGGCCACGCCTACCAGCGGCACACCGATTGGCACCGAAACCACCCGTCGCTGTGACCCTCCCCCCAGCAGCCTCGAAACTCAAAGCCGTCGTCATGCTTCGACTCGGTACGGCCGACGAACCCGGGCTCGCGGAGGAGATCATCGAGACCGTGCACCGGCGGCTAGAACGAGCTTCGGCGCCCGCGGGAGGTCGAATTCGCCGCCAGTTTGCCGAAGGCGCAGACTGGAAAGATCCATTGACGATGACGCGTCGGTCCAGGAGACCGCGGACGGTCCAAATCAACAAGGGGAGAGAGCCATGCCGTATCAACGTCCCGACGACGAAGACGTCATAACACTCGCGGCAGAGCTGGGGATCCGGCTCACCGAAACCGAGGCGCGCTTGTTTCGGGTCCGCATGCACGAGCACGTGGAGGCCCTGGAGTCGTTTCACGAACTGCGGATCGAGGAGGACCGGCCCCCGCTCGGGCACCTGCACCGGGACCCGGGCTACCGGCCCAACGCGGAGGAGGATCCCCTCAATGCGTTCATCCGCCGGTGTCGGGTGGAGGGGGCGGAGGACGGCCCCCTGCGAGGTAAGAGCGTGGGGCTCAAGGACCACACCGCGGTCGCCGGGGTTCCCCTCACCCTCGGGTCGCACTTCATGGACGGCTACACCCCGGACTTCGACGCCACCATCGTGACCCGGCTTCTAGCAGCGGGGGCGACAATCGTCGGTAAAATGAACATGGAGGACTTCTCCTTCGGCGGTCCGGGCTTCAATGGGGTCGGCGACTTCGGCCGCCCCCTCAACCCACATGATCCCGACTACGTGACCGGCGGTTCGTCCTCCGGCTCGGGGGCAGCAGTGGCGGCGGGGCACGTTGACATCGCATTCGGGGGCGATCAGGGGGGCTCGGTCCGTATACCCGCCGCCTGGTGCGGTTGCCTCGGATTGATGGCCACCCACGGCCTCATCCCCCATACTGGCGTCATCGGGCTCGAACCGACGATTGACTTCGTTGGCCCGATGACCCGTACCGTCGAAGACCTCGCCCAGGTGCTGCAGTGCGTCGCGGGGCGCGACGGCTACGACCCGCGCCAAGCCGACGTCCCGTCCGTCCTGCCCGAGTATACGAGCGCTCTCGGGCGTGGGGTGGACGGTCTCAAGATCGGCGTCCTCACCGAGGGGTTCGGGGCCGAGGGCAGCGAGCCGGAAGTCGACGAGACAGTAATGGAGGCGCTCGCGGTGCTCGAAAAAGCGGGGGCGAAATTGCGGCCCGTGTCTGTGGCGGCCCACCAGAGCGCTTCGCTCGCCATCCTCCCCCTGTTTTTTGAAGGCGCCAAGCTCGGTTACGACACCAATCTCGGCGGGGCGTTTGCGAAGTCATTCTATCCCGCCTCCCTTATGGCGACGTTCGGCCGTGCCAAGCGCAGCCACAGCCACGAGCTGCCCCTCAACTTCAAGCTGATGCTCCTCTCCGGGACCTACGCCCAGCAGCGATACAACGGCCGGCTCTACGCGAAAGCCCAAAATGTCCGACCGGGGATCGTGCGGCAATACCTCGGCGCTTTTGCAGAGGTCGATGTTCTCGCGATGCCGACGGTGGTCGTGAGGTCCCACCGCTACGAGGCAGCGAAGGACTACGTCGAGGCCATCGACCGCACCTTGTTCGGCGGGGAGCGCGGCGATGATCTGAGCGTCCTCGTTCACAACACCGCGCCGTTCAACTATACCGGCTTCCCGGCGCTCAGCGTTCCGTGCGCCGGCGCGAAAGGGATGCCGGTCGGCATGCAGCTCGTGGGGCCTTTCCACCGGGAGGAACTGCTCCTCCAGGTCGCGCACGCGTATCAGGAATCGGTAAATTGGGAGAGCATCTATCCAGCCCCGATCGCCCAGGGATGACCGATGCGGAATGGGCCGCCCGGATGGCATTCGACATGCCTCAGGCCTGAGTCGCGAGCCGGCAGGATGCGGGAACCGGACCCGGTAAATCTCCAGCCAAAGGTGCGGCCGCTGAACTTGCGCGTGGCGGAGCTCATCCGCGCAAACAGGCCGCACACAAGACTGTTCCCGACCAATGCTCGTCCCATCGAGAAAATCCTTGCAAACAGGGAGCCATCCACACAAGACATTCAACACAAGTAGCGATGATGCGGTCACCATCACCTCCGTTTAGGTCTGATAATTGAGGTTATCGCATCTAAACGAAGGATCCGCTAAACGTGGCGTGTTCGTACCAGCGGCACCTTCCGACTCTCTTTTCTGAAGGTCAATTTTCATGAACCGCCGCCGAATTCCATATTGAGACTCTTGAACATCGACAGATGTCGCAGTTGCCAAGAAAGCCCGCGGATTCACGGTGACCCTGCTAAAGCCCCGTCGAGAGATAGTTGGCCAGGCCGGCGCGGTTGGTTTAGCATCCGGAGAACGCATGCGGCTGCATGATCGCACGCATTATCTGAAGGAGCTTGGATATGGGACAGCGTAAACGCATCGGGTGTCAACGCCAGAGTAATGCCAGTCCAAAAGCCGGAATAAAACCAGTCCACTTTAGTTGATTCGGTACGCGGTGTTGCGGGTTGTCCCGGTAGTCCATAGGAGGGACCCGGGCTGCTTCGTGTAGCGCTTGGCGTTACACGGAGCGAAGCAGCGTGGGAGGTCCCTGTGGGCCCCCCCGGGTCAACCTTGGGCGTGGTGGTCAAGCAGTCGTTTTGGGGATTTCCGCCGTTTTTGGCTTTGGTTGAGACGATAGCTCTCGCCGTTCATTTCCAGAATATGGACATGGTGGGTGAGACGGTCCAGCAAGACTCCTGTCAGACGTTCCGAACCGAATATCTCCGTCCATTCATCGAACGGCTGAGACCGGCGGTGACAAATTAGTCCACGGAAGCGGCGGGATTTCCCAGCCGCGGGCGGAGTAAAACTCTGCCACCTGTAGCCTTCGATCTTTTTTGAGATGGAAGGCGGGAGGATGTACACCGTGGACCTATATCTGCGCGTTCGGCTGGCCTGCCATGTTGATGGTCTGAGCCAGCGAGAGGCGGCAAGTCGGTTTGGCATTGCGCGCGAGACGGTGAGGAAGATGCTGCGGCATTCGGAACCGCCGGGATATCGGCGATGCCAGCCACCGAAACGCCCGAAACTGGCCCCCTTCACGGATATCATCGACCGTATTCTGGAGGAGGACCGAACGGTTCACCGTAAGCAGCACCACACGGCGAAGCGTATATTCGAGCGCCTTCGCGACGAACATGGCTTCACGGGCAAAGAGACCATCGTGAAGGATTACGTTCGGGAACGGCGCCTTCGTCGGCGTGAGATGTTTGTGCCGTTGTCCACAGTACACGGCTCGTTCATGCTGGCTTTGGCCTGGGCACCTGGACTGGTGGTTTTCCGGGGACGAGGAAACGAATCAGCTCAATGGCTTGACGCCTGTCGATAGGATTGACGAGCTGTCGCCTTATCCACTCGAAACCGTATCGGAAGATGGATTTTGCCATCCTTTTGTGGGTTTTGAGGCGGATCGGCTCGGCCTCGTGGAGCCAATCGCCGACTTTGTGCGCCCAGCAGAAGGTGATGGAAAGGACGGCGGTGAGCTTGGAGATGCGCTCCGGGTCGGTCATGTGGGTGTCTTCGAGGTTGAAGCCACGGGTTTTCAAGGCGGCGAAGAGGGTCTCGATTTGCCAGCGCTGGGCGTAGATGGCCAAGGCCTCCTCGGGCGCGTCGTTGGTCACGACGATCAACAGTTCGCCGGTCTTGAGATGGAGCGCGGCGACGAAGACGGGCCTGGCCTTGGGTTTTCTGGCCTCCGAGAGGCGCCTGGCGTTGGAGAGGATGCGGCTTTCCCCGGGTTTGAGGTCGCGAAACAGCTCCCTCGCCTTGACCATGCGACCACGCGTGTTGGCGATCTTGATGTTGGATCGGATGCGGATGTGAAAGGGGATGGCCTTTTCCTGCAACCATGCCAGCCAGGCGTCGCCGATGAATTCCCGGTCGGCCAGGAGGCTGGCGATCTTGTCGACCCCGAAGAGCCGGAGGACGTGTTCGAGGATCGCGATCCGCTCCTTGGTATTGGAATTGCCCGCCTTGTCGAGCACCCGCCAGCACACGGGAATGGCGATGGCGCGGTTGACGATGCCGATCATCAAGATGTTGACGTCGCGGCGACCCAGCCGCCAGTTGGTCCGGTCCATGGTCAGCCGCCACGGCCCCGCCTGGAGCCCCATCATCGCGACCAGGAACTCGGCGAGGCGATCGTAATCGAAATCGACTTGCTCGAAAAACCGTTGCAGGCGCCGATAGTTGGAGCTGGATCGCGCGCGCCCCGGAAAGTGGCAGGCCAAGTGAGAGAGGTTCACCGTCCGGGCGACGAACACGCCGAAGACCAAGACGCAAAGGCTCTCCAGACGGCTCTTGCGAAAGGCGAAGCCGCATCGTAGCGTCTCACGCAGGGCGTTGATCGGGTTGTCTCGCATGATTTCCCTCTTGACTCGTCGTGGAGTGAATCGGGAATCCTACAACCTTTTCAACGTCCTACGTAAATGCCGTCGTGTACCATGGAAACGCCCTAGTGTCCCGATCGGTAAATTAATATGATTATGTCTCTGTTCGTTTTCAGGAGGCATGATCGATGGCAAGAGTGGCTGTGACGATTTCTCTGAGCAATGACGAGCGCGCCGAATTGGAGGCGCTGTCTCGTCGTCGCAAGACGTCGCAGGGGCTTGCGCGGCGGGCTCGGATCGTCTTGGCGGCGGCGGAAGGGTTGGAGAACAAGGAGATCGCCGTTCGTCTCGAGGCGAGCGCGGACACCGTGGGCAAGTGGCGTCGCCGCTATGCGGCGGAGGGCCTCGACGGTCTGTACGACGAACCCCGCCCCGGCGCGCCGCGCCAAATCGGCGATGACGCCATCGCGGAAGCGGTCCGGCTGACGCTGGAAGAGACGCCGCCCGACGCGACCCATTGGAGCCTTCGCTCGATGGCACGGGCGAGCGGCCACGCGCCCTCGACCATTCACCGGATCTGGCGGGCCTTCGGCTTGCAGCCGCATCGCTCGGAGACCTTCAAGTTGTCGAGCGATCCGTTTTTCGTGGAGAAGGTCCGCGACATCGTCGGTCTGTATTTGGCGCCGCCGGATCGTGCCCTGGTTCTCTGTGTCGACGAAAAGAGCCAGATCCAGGCCCTGGACCGTTCCCAACCTCTCTTGCCGATGCGCCCCGGGCAAGCGGAGCGGCGCAGCCACGACTACAAACGCCACGGCACGACCTCTCTCTTCGCGGCCCTCGACATCGCCACGGGAGAGATCTGTCAATCGGCGTTGAACATTGACCCCCTATCGGCGTGCAATGTTGACCCCTTTGGGGATGCACGGCGGAGGTCGTACAGGTAGTCCATAGGAGGGGCCCGCGCGCGGGCCGACGCGCCCACCACGCGGCTGGCGGCGGACCGCGCGTGGGAGGTTCCTGTGGGCCCACCTGGGCGACCGGGCGGCAGGTGGATCGGTTGCCTTTAGGACCGATTCTTGAAGCGCCAGGAGTCGTTTCCGGTCTCGATGATCTCGCAGTGGTGCGTCAGACGATCGAGGAGCGCGGTGGTCATCTTGGCGTCGCCGAAGACGGACGGCCATTCGCCGAAGGTCAGGTTGGTGGTGACGATGATCGAGGTGCGCTCGTAGAGCCGGCTGACGAGGTGGAACAGCAGCTGGCCTCCGGTTTGGGCGAAGGGCAGGTAGCCGAGCTCGTCGAGGATGACGAGGTCGCGCCGGGCCAGCTGATCGGCGAGCCGGCCCTGGCGGCCGGCGCGGGCTTCGGCCTCGAGCCGGTTGACCAGGTCGACGACGTTGAAGAAGCGGCCCCGGGCGCCATCGCGGATGCAGGCCCGCGCGATGGTGACGGCGAGATGGCTCTTGCCGGTGCCGGTGCCGCCGATCAGCACGGCGTTGCGCTGGTTGGCCAGGAAGCCGCCGACCGCCAACTCGCGGACCAGCGGCTCGTTGACCGGGGTGTCGGTGAAGTCGAAGTCGGCCAGCTCCTTGGCCAGCGGCAGCTTGGCGCCACTCATCTGGTACTTGATGGATCGCGCCTGCTTGTCGGCGATCTCGGCCTTCAACAGCTCGCCGATGATTCGCTGCATCGGATGCTGGCGCTTGAGGCCGTCGGCGAGCACCTCGTCGAACGCGTCGCGCATGCCGGCGAGCTTGAGTGCGGCCATCATCTCCAGGACCTCATGGCGCTCCATGGCCGACCCCCCTCAAGCGGTCGTAGCGGGTGCAATCGGCCACCGGCTCAAAGCGAAGACGCAGGTTCGCGGGCGTCGGGATCGGCGCCGTCTCGGACGGCTGGCGCCGACGATTGAGGATGTTGAGCACGACGTCGGCGCTGCACACGCCGCCAGCGAGCGCCTCGGCACAGGCGGCCTCCACCGCCGCCAGCCCATCCGCCAGCACGGCGGTGAGGATCTCGACCATCTGCCTGTCGCCGTCGTCGTGGCCGGCGAGCCGGACGCGCACGCGACCCAGGGCGCCGGGCAGCGCCCAGTCCTTGAACGGCGCGCCGTTACGAAGCGCACCGGGCTTCCTCGCCAGCACGGGCACGTAGTGCCACGGGTCATAGACGGTCTGGTCGCGGCCGAAGCGCCGGACATGCTCGGCGACGATCTCGCCGTCCTGGCGGATGACGATGCGATCGGCGTAGGCATGGACCTCGACCGGACGGCCGACGGCGCGCGCCGCCACGCTGTACTTGTTGCTGTCGAAGCGCACCAGGCAGGTCTTCGACACCGACGCCGGGACCGCGTGGAAGCCGTCGAACGACCCGCGATAGCCGACCAGGGACGGACGCTCGTCCTCGAACACCTGCCAGACAGTCCTGTCCTTGAACACCGGGTGGGGATGACGCCGGGCGTAGGCGACGCACTGGTCCAAGAGCCAGGCGTTGAGCTCGTCGTAGGTCTTGAAGCGCAGCCGCGGGGTGAAGAACCGACCGCGGATGATCCCGACCTGGTTCTCGACCTGCCCCTTCTCCCATCCCGCTCCCGGCGTGCATGCTGTCGGTTCGACCAGGTAGTGGCCACACATCTGCACGAAGCGCCGGTTGAACGCGCGCTCCTTGCCGATGAGGACGGTCTGCACCGCCGTCTTCATGTTGTCGTAGATGCCTCGCCGGCAGGCACCCTGGAACAGCCGGAATGCCCGGTCGTGGGCGTCGAACACCATCTCCTGGCTCTCGCGCGGATAAGCGCGGACGAAGAACATTCGGCTGTGGCACAGCCGGACGTGCGCGACCTTGACCTTGGTCGTCACCCCCGCCAGCACCACGTACTCGTGGCTCCAGTCGAACTGATAGGCCTCGCCCGGCGAGAACACCAACGGCACATAGGTCTGCGCCGTCGATGCCGAACGGCGCCACCGCCACGCCTTGGCGTAGCGCCGCACCGCGTCGTAGCCGCCGCCATAGCCCAGACCCTCGAGGGCTTCGGAGATCCGTAGCAGCGTCAGCCGCTCCCGCTTCGACTTGGTCTCGTTGGCCTCCAGCATCCGCTCCAGCTCGGCCGTCCACGGCCCCAGCTTCGGCATCGGCTGGACCCGCCGGTCGTAGGTGAACGCCGTCGCCTGCGAACGGATCACCTTGCGCACCGTGTTGCCCGAGACCTTCACGTCCCGCACGATCTCCTTGATCGGCTTCCCCTTGACGAAATACTCCCGCCGGATCCGCGCTATCGTCTCCACGACCAACATCCCCCACCACCTCGTCCGCCCAAAAACGAGGTGACTTGGACTAGCCAGGCTCAGGGGGTCAAATTTGGACGCCGATCACCCCTCAACAGGGGTCAACTTTGCACGCCGTTCCACAAGATCATCGGCCGATGCTTCCCGCGCCATCGGGCCCGTGAGTTCCGCAAATTCCTCGACCTCATCGAGGCGAACGTCCCTGGTGATCTCGACATCCACGTCGTCATGGACAACTACGGGACCCACAAGACCAAGTCGATCCGCGACTGGTTCGCCAAACGGCCGCGCTGGCAGGCCCATTTCACACCCACCAGCGCCTCCTGGCTCAACCAGGTCGAGCGCTGGTTCGGGCTGCTGACCGACAAACAGATCAGGCGCGGCGTCCATCGCTCCACCAAGGAGCTGGAGCGCACCATCCTCGACTACATCGACACGACAAACCAGAACCCCAAACCCTTCAAATGGACCAAATCCGCCGATGACATCCTCGCCGCCATCCAGCGCTTCTGCCTCCGAACAATCGAAACCGCTGAACAACAGGCGAAAATCATGCGAACTTCGGAATCGGGACCCTAGTGTACCGACTCTAACGCCTGTCGCCCACGAGCGACTTTTTCGAGTATGGCGGTGGCGGAAGCGGTCCATACGAAGGGTTTTGGATCGGCATTGTGGTGCTCGAGGTATTCCTGAATGGCTGTTTCGAGTTCGGCGACGCTCTTGAACACGCCGCAACGGATTTGATCGCTGGTGATCAGGCCGAAGAAGCGTTCGACCTGGCTGAGCCAGGAGGCGGATGTCGGAGTGAAGTGCATATGGAAGCGAGGATGTTTTGCCAACCACGCCTTGACCTTGGGATGCTTGTGGGTGGCGTAGTTGTCGGCGATCAGATGCAGGTCGAGCTTCTTGGGCGTCTCGGCGTCGATACGGCGCAGGAATTTCAGCCATTCCTGATGGCGGTGCCGCTTCATGCAGTGGCCGATGACCTTGCCGGTGGCGACGTCGAGCGCGGCGAACAATGTCGTCGTGCCGTGGCGCTTGTAGTCATGCGTCATGGTGCCGGCTCGGCCCTTCTTGATCGGCAAGCCGGGCTGTGTGCGGTCGAGCGCCTGGATCTGGCTCTTCTCGTCGACCGAGAGAACCAGCGCCTTGTCCGGCGGATCGAGATAGAGACCGACGATATCGCGCACCTTCTCGACGAAGTGCTCGTCATTCGACAGCTTGAAGGTCTTCACCAGGTGCGGCTTGAGGCCGTGCGCCTTCCAGATCCGCTGCACGCTGGTGTAGCTGAGGCCGACGGCACGGGCCATCTTGCGGATGCTCCAATGCGTCGCCGCCTCCGGCGTCTCGTGCAAGGTCTTATGCACAACCCGCTCGATCACCTCGGCGCTCAGCGGCGGCTTGCGTCCCGGTCGCGTCGCATCGCGGCGCAGTCCGGCGATGCCTTTGGCAAGGTAGCGCTCCTGCCAGCGCCACACCGTCACCTTACTTTTGCCGACCAACCGGACGATCGTCATCGTGCCGATCCCGTCAGCCGACAGCAACACGATCCGTGCCCGCCAAACCAGCTTCTGCGGCGTGTTCCGCCCAGAAACCAACCCTTCCAGCGTCGCCCGCTCCGCGGGAGACAGCCAGATGCATGCCAATGTCTTCGTCATGTCATTCCCCCAGAATCGCAGAACGCAAGCCCTTTGGGAAACTTTTGTTAGGATCGGAACACTGGTGTCCTGATCGATAAATTGATATGATTATATCTCTATTTGTTTTCAGGAGGCGCGATTGATGGCGAGAGTGGCGGTGACGATCTCTTTGAGCGATGACGAGCGCGCCGAATTGGAGGCGCTGTCTCGTCGTCGCAAGACGTCGCAGGGGCTTGCGCGGCGGGCTCGGATCGTCTTGGCGGCGGCGGAAGGGTTGGAGAACAAGGAGATCGCCGTTCGTCTCGAGGCGAGCGCGGACACCGTGGGCAAGTGGCGTCGCCGCTATGCGGCGGAGGGCCTCGACGGTCTGTACGACGAACCCCGCCCCGGCGCGCCGCGTCAAATCGGCGATGACGCCATCGCGGAAGCGGTCCGGCTGACGCTGGAAGAGACGCCGCCGGACGCGACCCATTGGAGCCTTCGCTCGATGGCGCGGGCGAGCGGCCACGCGCCCTCGACCATTCATCGCATCTGGCGGGCCTTCGGCTTGCAGCCGCATCGCTCGGAGACCTTCAAGCTGTCGAGCGATCCCTTCTTCGTGGAGAAGGTCCGCGACATCGTCGGTCTGTATTTGGCGCCGCCGGATCGTGCCCTGGTTCTCTGTGTCGACGAAAAGAGCCAGATCCAGGCCTTGGACCGTTCCCAGCCCCTCTTGCCGATGCGCCCCGGGCAGGCGGAGCGGCGCAGCCACGACTACAAGCGCCACGGCACGACCTCTCTCTTCGCGGCCCTCGACATCGCCACGGGAGAGATCATCGGCAAATGTTTCCCGCGCCATCGGGCCCGAGAGTTCCGCAAATTCCTCGACCTCGTCGAGGCGAACGTCCCTGGTGATCTCGACATCCACATCGTCATGGACAACTACGGGACCCACAAGACCAAGGCGATCCGCGACTGGTTCGCCAAACGGCCGCGCTGGCAGGCCCATTTCACACCCACCAGCGCCTCCTGGCTGAACCAGGTCGAGCGCTGGTTCGGGCTGCTGACCGACAAGCAGATCAGGCGCGGCGTCCATCGCTCCACCAAGGAGTTGGAGCGCACCATCCTCGACTACATCGACACGACAAACCAGAACCCCAAACCCTTCAAATGGACCAAATCCGCCGATGACATCCTCGGCGCCATCCAGCGCTTCTGCCTCCGAACAATCGAAACCGCTGAACAGCAGGCGAAAATCATGCGAACTTCGGAATCGGGACACTAGATCGGCATCCGAATGACGTCTTGGTACGCCTGGATGACCTGATCGCGAATGGAGACCACGGTCTGGAGCGTGAGCTCGGCGTCGGCAACCGCGGTCACCACGTCAATCAACTCGCCCTGGCGCGCGGCCGCCTGCAATCCGACGGTCTCGGTGCGCCGGGCGGCCTCCAGTCCATCGCTGACGACGTCGCGCACGAGATCGGCGAACTTGGGTGCGCCGTCCGCTTGGGGGGTCGTCGCGCCGGCGGAATTTCTTCCCAACGCCTCGGCATAGGCGGCGCCGGCTTCGATCGCCTTGATGCTCATCGGCTCATCTCCCTTGCTTCCGAATTCGTCGCGGCGGGCCGTCGAATCAGCCGCGGATCAACTCGATCGTGCGGCTGATCATTTTCTTCATCGCCTCGATCACCATGGCGTTGGCCTCATAGCTGCGCTGCGCCTCGCGCATGTCCATCGCTTCGACCAAGGCGTTGACGTTGGGCAGTCGCACGTAGCCATCGGCGTTGGCGCCCGGATGCTGGGGGTCGTGGCGGAGTCCGAACTCGGCTTTGTCGCCGCGAACCCGAGCGATTTGGACCAGCGTGACGCCGACCGCGCGATCGAGGACGTTGCGAAAACTGACCAGCTTTCGCCGATAGGGCTCCTCGTTCACATTCAGCGGCTCGGTGCCGGCGTTGGCCAGGTTTTCCGCGATCACCCGCATGCGGTGGCGCTGGGCGCGCATGCCGGAGGCCGAGATCATGATCGTCCGGTTCAGTTCCATGGCGCCGATCCTTTCTCCCCCGCGCCGTCGCCGGCTAGCGGCGGCTCAGCACGCTCTTCAGCATCGCGATGTGCTTGCCGTAGAGGTTGCTCACCAAGTGATAGGAGGCACCGGTCTCCGAAAGCTTCAGCATCTCCTCCTCCAGCACCACCGAATTACCCGTCGGCGTCGCGTTGGAGGCGCCGTGCCGCGTGGTCCGGATGCGGAAGCGCTGCGCGCCACCCGCGTCGGCGAAGTGGACGGGATGGGTCCGCTCCGGCGCCAACCGATCACGAGCTGCCCGCAGCATCGTCCCGAAATCCAGCTCCGCCAGGTCGCGTGCCTCGTAACCGGGGGTATCGGCGTTGGCGACATTGCTCGCGATCACGCCCTGGCGCTCGTGCAGCCAGCGCATGCGTGCCGCCAACGCGGCGAACAGCGGCATGTATTCCAGTTGCACGGCGCGCGGCCTCGCGATGGTCCCAGCGGATCGAGGTCGAAGTCTCGGTCTTCGCGCTTAACAAGAAGTCTCGGTCTTCGCGCTTAACAAAGGGTAAAGTCGTCGGAGGATCGCGCGTGCGCGTTGAAGTTTTGTTAAGCATAGTGGGGGAGATTGGTGGCCATCGAACGAGGCGGATTGGTCCGCGCCCACACGAGGCCACGACGATCATGCAGTCCCCCGCGCCGACCCTTCAGGACCATATCGCCTTGGTCGCCCGAGACATCTCGGCAGCGCGCGACGGCATCGGGACTGGCCTCACGCCCGATCTCGACGGCATGGGCGTCAGGGCCGCTCGACTCTGCCGCGACATCGTCGAATCGCCGCGCGAGAGGGCGCGATCCTGCGCCCCGGCGTTGGAGGCGCTGCTGGCGGAGTTGGACGGCCTGGTAAAGGAGATAGAGAGCCACCGCGAGCAGTTGACGCACCGCCTGGCGGCCATGGGTCTGGAGGGGATTCGGACGCCCTGATGGACTGGAGCGACTACATTCGTTTCGCGTCGGTGTTGATATTCGTCCTGGCGCTGATCGGCCTGCTGGCGTGGGTGGCGCGGCGCTTCGGACTCGTGGCCAGGGTGACGCCCGAGGCCGCTAGGGGTCGCCTCGCCGTGGTCGAGGTGCGGGCGATCGACGCCAAGCGGCGGCTGGTCCTGCTGCGCCGCGATTCGGTGGAACATTTGGTAATGCTGGGCATGAGTCAGGATCTGGTGATCGAGCGGGCGATCCCGTCCTCCGACGCCGCGCCGGCGAGGCCGGTCCCCACCCGCTCGGAAGATCGCCCGTGAGGCCCCCGATCTTACTCGGCCTGTTGGCGGCCCTGCTCCCGCTGCTCGCGCTCGCCGATCCGGCGGCGGCGCAGAGCATGACGGTCGACCTCGGCGAGGGCGGCTTCAGTGGCCGTCTGCTACAGCTCTTCCTCGCCGTGACGGTGCTGAGCCTGGCGCCGTCGATCCTGATCATGGTGACCTCGTTCACGCGGATCGTGATCGTGCTTTCGTTGCCGAGGAGCGCCCTCGGCGTGCAACAGACGCCACCCAACGTGGTGCTGATCTCTCTCGCGCTCTTCCTCACCGCCTTCGTGATGGCGCCGACCTTCCAGCGCGCCTACGAGGATGCGGTGGCGCCGCTGGTCGCCGAGGAGATCGACGAAATTCAGGCCCTCGAGCGCGGTACGGCGCCGATGCGCAACTTCATGCTGACTCATGTGCGCGAGAAGGACCTGGTGACCTTCTTCGATCTCGCCAAGGAGGCGCGGCCGGAAACGGCGGAGGACACGCCGCTTCACGTGCTGATCCCGGCCTTCGTCATCAGCGAACTGCGTCGCGCCTTCGAGATCGGCTTCCTGGTCTTTATACCTTTCCTCGTCATCGACATGGTGGTGGCCTCGGTGCTGATGTCGATGGGTATGATGATGCTTCCGCCCATCATGATCTCGCTTCCCTTCAAACTGGTCTTCTTCGTCCTCGTGGACGGGTGGAACCTGATTTCGGCCAGTCTGGTGCAAAGCTTCGGCGGCGGCTGACGGGGAGTCGCCATTTACGGCGCATGTTATCAGTTTTCGTTACCGACCGGGTAATCGGGAATTCCGCCGGCACCGCCGTCGTCGGGCGCGCCCAACGCCTCGACCAAACGCCTCAGAAAGCCGGGCGCCAGCGCCGTCAGCGGGTTCATGCGGATCGACGGCGAGGCGGCCGTGCCCCTCACCCGATAGCTCATGGCGAACAGCCCCTCGCCTTTGCGCCCGACCAGCAGCTCGCCGAGCACGGGTATCTCGCCGAGCGCGGTGTTGACGATGTAGGCGGGGACCAAGGCACCCTTGAAATCGATCAGATTGCGATCGCGGTCGACGTAGCCGGAAATCGTCAGACCGAGCGAGGGGCCGCTCGCCTGCCCCTCGGGCAGGACGATGCGGCTGGGCGTCATCTGGAAGGGGGCGACGAAGCGATGGAAGAGGATCCCCTTGTCCTTCACCAGCTTGCGGATTTCCTCTACCGAATCCGCGGCCAGCGCCTGGCCCAGCACCGAGACCTGGGCCAGTATGAAGTCGTCGATGCGAACGTTGCCCTCCAGCATCATTCCGGCGCTCAGCGCCTCGTTGGGCATCCGGCCCTCGACCTTGAGCCGGCCACCGATGACGCTGGTGACGAAGCCCGAGGCCGCGAGCACGGCGCCGGCATCGTTGCTCGAGAGGCTGAGCTTGCTATGGGTTTCGCCCGCCGGCGTAATCTCGAGCTCGATCGGCGCCGTGCCGTTGAGCCGCCCCGCGAGGGCGATCTCGACCCAGCGCCCACCCCGGCGCCTTGCCCGGGCCTTGACGTCGTACAACACGTGGTCGTCGCTCATCACCAGCTTCGCCAGATCCGCGGTCACGGAGAGCGACGTCGGGTCCTCGATGGCGTGGAGATCGTCCAGCATCGGCCGCAGGTCGAAGACGCGGCCCGCGACCGAGAGCTCGGTCGCTCCCTCGGCGTCGATGGTGATCTCCGCGGTGAGGTCGTTTCCGAAGTAGCTCGCGCGACGCACCGTAATTCGCTTGCCCTCGGCCGAGGCCGTGCCCGAGCCGACGAAGAGTGTGTCCTCGCTCTCCAGGCGAAACTCCTTGATTTCGCGGCGGCCGCCGTCGGCGAAGGAAAACGAGAAGTGGGCTTCCGCCGGCCGGCCCTCGGACTTGGACCAATGCAGCGCATCGAGGCGTATCGCGCTTTCCTTTAGATTGAGCGCCGCCCGACCCTCGTAACGACCAGAAACATGGCGGGAGAGCTGCAGCTCGGTGGACACCGGGCCGGTGAGATAGTCGTCGAGGTCGATTCCCAGCGCCTGACGCGCCTTGTCATCCAGGACCGCGGCCAGCCCCCATCGGCTCGGGAACGCACCCCCGCCGGTGAAATCGCGGCGCCAATTGACCGACACCGGAACCCCGTTGAGCGCGACCTCGCCCTTGGCATCGATGCCATCCTCGCGGACCACCAAATCGAGCGCTCCCTTGCTCAAGGAGAGGTCGCCGAAGGCGCCGGGCAGCGATAGTCCGTCCACGCGGGTGCTCACGGTGTAGCCGATATCCTCGATCTCCAGATTCTTCTCGAGCGGCACCTTCAATTCGACCCGCGCGTCGACCCGGCCCTCGGCGCCCATCTCCTCGACTCCGAAGCGACGGCCGAGGCCGATCGGTGGCGGCGCGAGCAGCGCCAGCACCGAGCGCGCCTCGCCCTCGGCCCGGAAGGATAACTCCGCCACATGGTCCTTCCGCCGACCCAATTCTATTTCCATCTCTCCCTCGGACAGCGCGATCTCGCCAATTCGGCCGGATTCGAGCGTGGCCACAAGGCCGCCGGCATCGATCCGCCCGGTTCCGCGCGCCGCCTCCAGCGGCGGAAGCCCGCGCCAAAGGTCGGTGGTGACCTTGTGGGCCTCGAACTCCAGCACCGCCATGCCGGGACGGGACGGCGCCTCGGCGAGTTCGCCCGGCCGGATGTCGAGCCGAACCCGCGCCTTGTCGACCCGGCCGCCGACGATTCGCTCGGACACCCAGGCACGTGCATTGTCCGCCAGGCCGAGGGGCCAGTAGCGACCGAGTTGCGTCAGGTCGAGATTAGCGATATCCACCCGCCCCTCGATCCCGAGCCCCTTGCTCTCGCGCCGAAGCGTGCCCTTGAAATGCACGTCGGGACCCTCGGCGAAAGCGACGTCGACGGCTTCGACGACGACGCGTTGGCCGAGATTTTCGAGCTTGCCCCGCACATGCAGCTTCTCGATCGCCAAGGCCTCCGGAAATCGCTCCGGCAGTTCCAGAACCCCGTCCGTGCCGTTCACTTCGAAGGCGAGCTCGATCAGCGTGAGATCGGTGGTCAGCGTCGAGGTGACCCGCCCCGCGAGCGGCACCCGCACCGCCGCGAGCGGCGCCAACGTCGTGGACGCGAGCTCCCGTGTCAGGAAGCCGGGGGTGATGCCGGTGAAGGCCAGACTGAGCGCGATCGGCCGCACCGGGTCACGATAGAGTGCGTTGAGGTTGAAATCGGCGGGCCGGCCCTCGATCTTGATCCGCGCCGCGACCTCGATCGAGGTGCCGACGTCGCCCCGCGTGAGGCTGAGCGTGGAACGCGAGGCCCGCCAGCGCCTGCCCGTCACTCTGTCGTCGATGACGAGTTCGGCGTCCACCACCCTGATGCTGCTGAGCGAGCGGGCGACCTGGGGCAAGTCGCCCTCGAGCCAGGCGGCAATCAGATCGCCGCCGTCCTCGCTCTCGGCCTCGTCGCCGCCACCCAGCCCCAACTCGATGCCACCCTCTAAGTTGCGCGCCAGGCGGACGCGGGGGGCCAGCAAGACCACCCGTTCCGGCTCGATCCGACCCTGGAGCAGGGCGAAGGGGTCGAGGTCGACGATCATCGCCGGGGCGGTGGCGATGACGCGCCCCTCGGCGCTGCCGATCCGCAGCTCGAGAACCCGAACTTCCAATCGCCGCCGCTTCGGATCCCAGGCGAGGAGGGTGTCCTTGAAGGCGATGTGTACGGGCGACTTCTCGTCGTTGAGCGCCGCCTCCACGTACGGCTTCGCGGTGGAGAGCGACAGCGGCCCCCGCGCCAGCAGGACGATCGCGGTTGCCGCCGAGACGACGAACAGCGTCATGACCGTGGTCAACAGATGGGCCACGAATTTTCCGAGCTTGTCGAGCACGCTTGCCGCCTCGCCGCGCCGTGGTGAGCCCGCCCGTGCCAGGTCTCGTTGCCCGAGGCGGTGGCGACCATTATGACTCATACTTGAGCCCAAGGGCCCGCGTCGAGCCTCCGGCGCTTCACGCTCGATATCGCACTCGAGAGTTCGAGCCCGCGGAAGGATCGAGTGGGCCACCGGAGACACGGAGAAGAAATCATGGCCCTTCCCCCACCCGCCGAGATCGGCTTGCCGCTAGAGCAGGTGGATACCCCGGCGCTGATCGTCGACCTCGACGCCTTCGAGCGGAATCTGGCGAAGATGGCGCGCGTCATCGATGCCGCCGGCGTCCGGGTGCGCCCGCATGCCAAAACCCACCGCTCGGCCGTCGTGGCGATGAAGCAGATGGCGCTCGGCGCCGTCGGCGTCTGCTGCCAGAAGGTGTCGGAAGCCGAAGCGATGGTGCTGGGTGGCGTGTCGAACGTGCTGGTCAGCAACGAGGTCGCCGGCCGGCGCAAGCTCGAGCGTCTCGCCGCCCTCGCCCGCCATGCCCGGGTCGCGGTCTGCGTCGACGACGCGGAGAACGTCGAGGAACTGAACCGCGCCGCCGACGCGTTCGGCGCGAGCCTGGACGTCCTGGTGGAGATCGACGTCGGCGCCAACCGCTGCGGCGTGGCGCCGGGCGAAGCCGCGCTCGACCTGGCGGTGCGAATTGCCGCCGCCGGCTCGCTCCGCTTCGCCGGTTTGCAGGCCTATCAAGGTCGTGCCCAACACATCCGTGTCTTCGAGGAACGTCGCGCCGCTATCGACTCCGCCGTCCAGGCCACGGGCGCCACCGTCGAGCTGTTGGCCGAAGCCGGCCTCGCTTGCGAGACGGTGGCGGGCGCCGGCACCGGAACTCATGGCTTCGAGGCGGCGAGTGGGGTCTACAACGAACTGCAACCCGGATCCTATGTTTTCATGGACGCCGACTATGCCCGCAACTTGAAACAGGACGGCCAGCCGAACGACGAATTCGAGCATGCGCTCTTCGTCCAGGCGACGGTGATGAGCACGCCGACCCGGGAGCGCGCCTGCGTCGACGCGGGCCTGAAGGCCTTCAGCGTCGATTCCGGCATGCCGACCGTGTGGGGTCACGAGAACCTGGAATTCGTCCGCGCCTCCGACGAGCACGGCGTGCTCGATGTCGCGCCCGGCGCCAACATCGGCCGGGGCGCCAAGCTGCTGTTCGTGCCGGGCCACTGCGACCCGACGGTCAATCTGCACGACTGGTATGTCGGCGTCCGCGACGGTCGGGTGGAGGCGATCTGGCCGATCGACGCCCGGGGCGCCGGCTATTGAAGCGGCCCCCCGCTCCAGGTTGACCCGGGCGCCGCGCGAGGCTACGATTTTTCCGACCGCTCAACAAGGCGAGGCGCGGATGAATTCTAGGGTTAAGGAAGGGGACAAAGCCCCTGATTTCCATATGAAAACGGACGGTAGCGGCGAAATTTCGCTTGCCGCGCTGGCCGGTCGATTCGTCGTCTTGTACTTCGATCCGAAAGACGACACCTCAGGCGGCACGAAGCAGGCCATCGCCTTCACCGAAAAGCTCGGGGAATTCGAGGCGCTGCGCGCGACGGTCGTCGGTGTCTCGCCTGACGGCGTCGCCACGCACGACAAATTCAAGGCCAAGCATGATCTCGCCGTCACCCTCGGGGCCGACGAGGACAAGGCGGTCTGCGAGGCCTATGGCGTCTGGGTCGAGAAGGGCACGTATGGCCAAAAGTACATGGGGGTCGACCGCTCGACCCTCCTGATCGATGGACAGGATCGCGTGGCCAACGCGTGGCGCAAGGTCAAGGTTCCCGGCCACGTCGATAAGATTCTACAAAGAAGCAAGAATCTTGACCCAACAATAAAACAACGTATTATACGGAAGTAATAATAATATACCTTAGAAAAACCGAGCCCCCTGATACGTGGGGTCTAGGCGACCGAGCCAGCGTCGCGCCGAGTGAGGGGGAGGAGTATGCAAGGGGCCGCAAGCGCGCTCAAGCGACGAATCGAAGCGCTGTTTCCCGAGCGACAGGTGTTTATTCGCGCCAACGGCCGGGTCCGTTTCTTCACGCTGTCCAGATACCCGCAGATGGCTCTCGCCGCCGTGCCGGTGGCGGTGCTGAGCTTGTTCGCGGTCGGCGCGGTGATCAAGGTCGTGGACGAATGGACCATGGCGCGGATGAGCGAGGTCCAGCGGGTCCGGCTGGCCGAACTCGACGCGGACTGGCGGACCCGCCATCGGGAGCTATTCGCCGAACGCGACCGGCTCGCCCACGACCTCGACGAGAGTCGGGAACTGTTGCGTGTCGAACGGATCACGGCCGAGCACAAATTCCAGCGGGCGATCGATGACCTGGCGGACCGCCAGCGCCGCTTCGAGGCGCTGCTGGCCCAACGGCAGGACCTGGAGAGCGAAACCCGTCGTCTCGGCGTGGCGATCGATCATGCGCGCACCCGCCGCGAGGCCGCCGAGCACAAATACACCCGGGTGATCGACGACCTGGCGGTCCGTCAACGTCGCATCAAGGCGCTGCTGGCCCAACGGCAGAACCTGGAGAGCGAGTCCCATCGTCTCGGCGTGGCGATCGACCAGGCGCGCACCGGCCGCGAGGCCGCCGAGCGCGCGGCCCACGACTTGCGGGAGCGCTACACCCGGACGCGCGAACAGCTGACACGGGCCGGCGCGAGCCGGATGGAGCCCCGAGGCAGTCTCAGGGCCGGCGGCACGCCCAAGCGCCTGGTCTTCGGCGGTGGGACCGCCAGCGGTGATAATCGAGAGCCTGGGAATCGTTTCATGGTCGCGCTCGAGACCTATGATACCGATCGGCTGGTCCAAGACATGGCTGCCGATCGGCTGAGTGCCGAGCACGAGGCGACGACGCTACGCCGGCGCGTTAGCCGCCTGGAGGCGCGGCTGATCAACCTGCGCGACAGCCAGAGCAGCCTCATCGCGCAGATCGAAGACGGCGCCAGCGGCCGGATCGACGAAATCGAGAGCGTGATCCAGCTTACCGGCCTCGACCTCGAGCGTCTCGTCGATCGCGCCCGGGGCAAGATCGGCGCGAGAATCGGCGGCCCGCTCGCCGTGCCCGCCGGCCGGCCGGCGGGCCCCTGGGAGAGCGGTACCACGCCTCTCACCCATCCGGACCTTCGGATGACGCTCGAGCAAGACATAGATTATTCGATCGCCCGCATGGGTGCCCGCTTGGCCCGCTGGTCGGCGCTGAACTCGGTGATGAGAAGGCTGCCGCTGGCGGCACCGCTAGAAAAGCACAAACTGACCAGTCGCTTCGGCAGGCGGCGCGATCCGTTCAACCGACGCTGGGCGATGCACAACGGCGTCGACCTCGGCGGATCCCGTCGCAGCCCCATCCTGGCCGCGGCACCCGGCATCGTCAGCTACGTCGGCTGGAAGGGCCCCTATGGTCGAATGATCGAAATCGATCATGGATATGGCTTGAAAACCCGCTATGGTCATCTTTACCGTACGCGAGTGAAACGCGGTGATCGGGTGGCGGCGCGCCAATCGATCGCCGTGATCGGCAGCAGCGGTCGGAGCACCGGTCGGCATCTTCACTACGAGGTGCGATTCGACGGCCTACCGCTCGACCCCATCACTTTCCTGAAGGCGGGCAGACATGTTCTCAAAGACGGACAAAAATGAGAAGACGGACCGCGTGCAGCGGACCGAGGCCGCGCCCCGGAGTCCCGGCGCCGGCCGGAACGCCGTGCCCTCGCTGGTCAGCGCCAATCTCCAGGTCGTCGGCAACCTGAACACCGAGGGCGAGCTTCAGATCGACGGCATGGTCGAGGGCGACATCGCCTGCAAGAAGCTCACCGTGGGCGAGACGGCCATAATCTCCGGCGAGATCGTGACCGACGACATCGAGGTGCGCGGCAAGGTGCAGGGCCGAATTCGTGCCCGCGCGGTGCTCTTGACCAAATCGGCGAACGTGACCGGCGACGTCTGGCACGACACGCTCTCGATCGAGTCCGGCGCCTTCCTCGAGGGCCACTGCAAGCGCAACGACGCCGCCTCGACGCCGATGACGGCCAAGCCGGCGGCGCCGATGGCAACGGGGGCGAAACCCGAGAAAACGGCGGATGCCGACAAACGGAGCGCCGACGGCTGAGGTTGACGCGTCGAGGCGAGAACCCGGCCGCACTCGGGAGCGAATTGGGGACCGCGGGGTGCCTCGCGGCACCGGGAAAGCGGCGCCGAAAAGCCGCTTGACAAACAGAACAAAAATAGAACATATTGCTCGAACACGGCTCGGTTCGCGGCCGGCGTTGCGGCGTAGGCGGAAAGCCCCGCCCCGGCAGCCGGACCCCAAAAACCGGGCCTTTTAGGATTTTGAACTGTGATCTAGCGTATTTGGGTTCCAGACACGCGACATCTTGTGGTCAGATTCCAATTTTTGGCCTATAGTTCGCCGCGCGTCGCCACCTTATGCAACGTCGAGGCGTGGCCTGGAATGATCGAACCGCCCACCGCCGATCTCTTCGATCGCCCCGAACACAAATCCCAAGAGGGTTATGGCGCCGAGCACATCGAGGTGCTGGAGGGCTTGGAGCCGGTTCGCCGTCGCCCGGCGTTGTTCATCGGCGGCACCGACGAGCGGGCCTATCACCACCTGGCGGCGGAAATTCTCGACAATTCGATGGACGAGGCGGTGGCCGGCCACGCCGGCCGGATCGAGATCGAGCTCGCCGCCGACGGCAACCTCGTCGTCTCCGACAACGGCCGGGGCATCCCGGTCGACCCGCATCCCAAGATGAAATCGAAATCGGCCTTGGAGGTGATCGCGACGACGCTGCACGCCGGTGGCAAGTTCTCGGGCAAGGTCTACCGAACCGCCGGCGGGCTGCACGGCGTCGGCCTCTCGGTGGTCAACGCGCTCTCGGAATTCATGACCATCGAAGTGGCACGGGACCGCCGCCTCTGGGCCCAAACCTTCCGCCGGGGCGAGCCCCAGGGCAAGCTCGCGCAAATCGGCGCCGCGCCCAACCGGCGGGGTACCCGGGTCATCTTCCGCCCCGACCCGGAGATCTTCGGCGACATGGCGAGCTTCCGCCCGGGCCGGCTTTACAAGATGGCGCGGGCCAAGGCCTATCTGTTTCGGGGCGTCGAGATCCGCTGGAAGTGCGCGCCGGCGCTGATCGGCGAGGGCGACGACACCCCGGAGGCGGCGGTCTTGCATTTTCCGGGCGGCCTGGGCGATTTCTTGGCCGAGACGCTCGCCGGACGCGCCACGGTGACGACAAGTCCCTTCGCCGGGCGCGCCAAGGGCGCCAACGGCCACGTCGGCGAGGTGGAATGGGCGATCCATTGGCCGCTCGACGGCGAGGGCTTTCTCGACGCCTACTGCAACACCATCCCGACGCCCGATGGCGGCACCCACGAGGCGGGCCTGCGCCAGGCGCTTTCCCGCGGCCTGAAGGCGCACGGCGAGCTGATCGGCAACCGCAAGGCGGCGCGGATCACCGCCGAGGACGTGACCGGGGCGGCGGCCACGCTGATCTCGATCTTCATTCCCGAGCCCCAGTTCGCCGGCCAGACGAAGGAGAAGCTCGCCAATCCGGAAGCGCAACGCTTGGTCGAGACCCTGCTGCGCGACCATTTCGACCACTGGCTCTCGGGCGACCCGGACGGTGCCCGCCGGCTCCTCGAATGGGCAATCGAGCGGGCGGAGCTGCGCCTCCTCAGGCGCCGCGAGCGCGAGGTCAATCGCAAGAGCGCCACCCGCAAGGCGCGCCTCCCCGGCAAGCTCGCCGACTGCACGCGGGACACCAAGGAGGGGACGGAGATCTTCATCGTCGAGGGCGACAGCGCCGGCGGCTCGGCCAAGCAGGCCCGTAACCGCGAGACCCAGGCCGTCCTGCCCTTGCGCGGCAAGGTCCTGAACGTGGCCAGCGCCGGCAGCGCCAAGCTGGCCCAGAACCAGGAACTCTCCGATCTCATGCAGGCGCTCGGCTGCGGCACCCGCGCCCGCTACAGGGAAGACGATCTGCGTTACGACAAGGTCGTCATCATGACCGATGCCGACGTCGACGGCGCCCATATCGCGGCCCTTCTGATGACCTTCTTCCAGCGCGAGATGCCGGAGCTGATCTCGAATGGGCATCTCTACATCGCGCTGCCCCCGCTCTATCGTCTGAGCCGAGCGGGCGAGACGCACTATGCCCGCGACGACGCCCACCGCGACGAGTTGCTGGAGACGGTGTTCACCGGGCGCGGCAAGGTCGAGATCAGCCGCTTCAAGGGCTTGGGCGAGATGCCGCCGGCGCAGCTCAAGGCGACCACCATGGGACCTGAGAATCGCACGCTGCTGAAAGTCGTCGTCCCGGCCGGCGAGGAGTGCTACACGGAAGATATCGTGGAGCGGCTGATGGGCCGCAAGCCGGAACACCGATTCCACTTCATTCAGGAGAACGCCAAGTTCGCCAAGGACCTGGACGTTTGAGGGGCGCGGCGCCGCTTGATCACCCCCGAGCGCGCGAGTAGGCTCGCCCCGACACCTCGACGCGCCAGACCGCGCGTACGGGCTCGGGATTTCGACATGACGACGGTTCGCGACGGCTTCACCGATGCGATCGGCAACACACCGCTCATCCGGTTGCGCAAAGCCTCCGAGATCACCGGCTGCGAGATTCTCGGCAAGGCCGAATTTCTCAATCCGGGGGGCTCGGTGAAAGACCGCGCCGCGCTCTTCATCATCGAGGATGCGGAGCGGCACGGCCTCTTGGAGCCCGGCGGAATCATCGTCGAGGGCACGGCCGGCAACACCGGCATCGGCCTCGCGCTGGTCGGCAACGCGCGCGGCTACAAGACCGTCATCGTCATCCCCGAGACCCAGACACAGGAGAAGAAGGACACGCTCCGCATCTGTGGCGCCGACGTGCGCGAGGTGCCGGCCGTCCCCTACCGCGATCCGAACAACTATGTGAAGTATTCCGGCCGCCTCGCCGAGGAACTGGCCCAGAGCCACGCGGCGGGCGCGATCTGGGCCAACCAGTTCGACAACGTCGCCAATCGCGACGGCCACGCCCGCACCACGGGACCGGAGATCTGGGAACAGACCGAGGGCCGGATCGACGGCTTCGTCTGCGCCGTCGGCACCGGCGGCACGCTCGCCGGGGTCTCGATGCACCTTCGGGAACGCAAGCCCGAGATCAAGATTGGCCTGGCCGATCCCATGGGAGCGGCGCTCTACAACTACTATGCCCATGGCGAGTTGAAGGCCGAGGGCAGCTCGATCACCGAAGGCATCGGCCAGGGCCGCATCACCCGCAATATCGAGGAGCTGAGCGTCGACTTCCCCTACCAGATCCCGGACGCGGAAGCACTGCCCCTGGTCTTCGATCTGATCCTGGAGGAAGGCTGGGTGCTCGGGACCTCGAGCGGCATCAACATCGCCGGCGCGATTCGTCTCGCCCGCGATCTCGGCGCCGGACACACCATCGTCACCATACTCGCCGATGGCGCTGAGCGCTATAAGAGCAAGATGTTCAACTTGGCCTTCCTCAAGGAGCAGGGCCTACCCCAGCCCGAATGGCTGAGTTGACGAGACGGGAATCGATGACCGAAGAATTGTTTCGCCAAGACGCTTACCAGAAGAGCTGCGAGGCCAATGTCGTGGCCGTCGACGAGCGGGGCGGGATCCTGCTCGACCGCACGGTGTTCTATCCGACGGGGGGCGGCCAGCCGGGTGACAGCGGCCTGCTGCGCGCGGCCGACGGCGGCACCGTCCGGATCGCCACCACGGTCAAGGGCGAGGCACCGGGCGAGATCGTCCACCTGCCCGTCGAGGGTGAGACGCCGCTGGCACCGGGCACCACCGTCACCGCCGAGATCGATTGGGAGCGCCGGCATCGACTGATGCGCATCCACACCTGCATGCACCTGCTGTCGGCGGTATTGACCTATCCGGTGACCGGCGGCCAGATCGGCGAGGGCGAGGGCCGGCTCGACTTCGACATGCCCGAGTTGGTGCTGACCAAGGAGGAGATCACCGAGCGCCTCCGCGCCCTCGTCGCCGAGGAATACGATGTCGCGCCGAGCTGGATCTCGGAGCAGGAGTTGGCGGCCAATCCGGATCTGGTGAAGACGATGTCGGTGAAGCCGCCGACCGGCCAGGGCCGGGTGCGCCTGATCGACATTGCCGGTTGCGATCTGCAACCCTGTGGCGGCACGCATGTTGCCAACACGCGCGAGATCGGCCTGGTGGAGGTGCGCAAGATCGAGAAGAAGGGCCGACGGAACCGGCGGGTTCGGATCGTCCTTTCCGAGGGCCGGGGCGGGGGAAGCGGGGCGAGCCATGAGTCGAATTGAGGGGCCACTCGCCACCACCGAGTGGCTGGCGGCGCATCTCGGCGACGCTGGCGTCAAGCTCGTCGACGGCTCGTGGTACCTGCCGGCGGAGCAACGCGATCCCAAGGCCGAATACGTCGAGGGGCATCTTCCGGGCGCGGTCTATTTCGATATCGACGCGATCTCGGATACCGCCAGCCCGCTGTCGCACATGTTCCCGGACGCGTCTACCTTCGCCGACGCCGTCGGCGCGCTCGACATCGCCGACGACGACCATGTGATCTGCTACGACGGCGGCTCCATGTCGGCGGCGGGCCGGGTCTGGTGGATGTTCCGCGCCTTTGGCCACGAGGCCGTCCAGGTGCTGGACGGCGGCGCGCGGAAATGGCGGGCCGAAGGCCGGGCCTGGACCGCCGAGCCGGTGACCCCCGCGCCTCGGACCTACCGGGGAAGTGGCCCGGCGCGCGGCGTTCGCGCTCTCGAGGACGTCCTCGGCGTGATCGAGCGGGGCGGCGAACAAATCCTCGATGCGCGCACGGCGGCCCGCTTCGCCGGCACCGCGCCGGAGCCCCGGGCGGGCATGCGGTCCGGGCACATGCCGGGCGCCTACAATCTTCCCTATACGGACTTGCTGGCGGCGGACGGCACGCTGCTGGCGGCCGACCTGCTCGCCGCCAAGTTCGAGGCGAGCGGCATCGACCTCCAACACCCGGTCATCACCTCCTGCGGCTCCGGCGTCTCGGCGACCGTGCTGCTGCTGGGCCTCGAGGTCTTGGGGCGGCCGGGAACGCTCTATGACGGAAGCTGGTCTGAATGGGGTGGGCGCGAGGATACGCCCGTGGCGCGCTGATGCACCGCTTGGGGCTCTTCGCCGTCCTGCTGTGCCTCGCGGCGGCGCCGGCCGGCGCGAACCAGACCGATCAGCAGATCGCCGCTTTCTGCACCAACCTAAAGCCCGACGATCTGGGGGCCAGGCGCGCCTGCATCGACGAACAACGCAGCGCCGCCCGCCAGGTCTTCGAGTGGGCCCGCAAGACCCGGGAGAACGCGGACGCCCGACAACTCCATGCCGCCTGCGCCAAGGCGACCGGGCTGCAGACCGGAGGTTACGATTGGCCCGGTCAACACGCCTGCATCGACGCGGAACTGGCTGCGCTGGGCGATTTGGTCGAGCAACGCGTCCGGGCGCAAAAGGACCATTTCACGGCCAAGATCATCGCCCTCTGCACCGTCCGACAGAACCCGCAAGCGGCCGACGCCTTTCGCCGTCTCGTCCAATGCCTTTTCGTGCAGCGCCAGGCCGGCGAGAAGGTCTCGGAGATGTACCAGTTCTTCCAACCGCTCAGCCCCGAGCGCGACATCGTCAATCGCTGCGCCGAACGACTCAAGGGCCCGGAGGACACCTACGACTGGCCCAAGGTGAAGAGCTGCATCGACACCGAGTTGCAGGCCTCGGCGGTCCTGAACAAGTAGTGAGATCGTCGGCGGCGCGCGCCGGGCCGGGAGAGAGGACATGAAGATCAGGTCCTACGCAGCGGCCGACGAGGCCGCGTTGATCGCGCTCTGGCGGGCCTCGGACCTGTTGGTCAATCCCCTGAACGATCCCCGGCGCGACATCCGCTTCTGCCTCGAGAGCGGGCACGGTGAGATCCTGGTCGGCGAATGCGAGGGACGCCTGGTGGCGAGCGTCATGGTGGGGCACGACGGCCATCGCGGCTGGATCTACTATGTCGCCACCATGCCGGACCTGCGCGGCGCCGGGCTGGGCCGGCGCATCATGTTCGCGGCGGAGGACCGCCTGGCGGCCAAGGGCGTGGCGAAGGTCGAGCTGCTGGTTCGCGACGGCAACACCCGGGTCATCGGCTTCTACCAGCGGATCGGCTATGTCGTGGAGCCGAGGGCGGTCCTGACCAAGCGGCTGGACGGCGTGGGGGTGGCGATGGGTGGGGCTTCGAGCGACGACGACGTCACCATCACCTTCCTGGAGATGCGGGCCAGGCCGGAGCTGCCCCGGATCGAGCCGGCCGGCCCCGTGGCGCTGCTCCAGGCCAAGACGCCGACCACCGCCTTCTACCACTACCTCTACGACGCGGTCGGGCGAGCCTGGTACTGGACCGATCGCAAGCAGCTCAACGACGAGGATCTCGCGGCGATCATCCAGGACGCGCGGGTGGAGATTTACGTGCTCCACGCGGACGGCGTGCCGGCCGGCTATTTCGAACTCGACCGCCGCCGGGCGCCCACCGTCGATCTCGCCTATTTCGGCATCATGGCGGACTTCATCGGCCGCCGCCTCGGCCCTTATCTGCTGGCGAGGGCGATCGAGACGGCGTGGACCGGCGGCACCGAGCGGTTCACCGTCAACACCTGCACGCTGGACCATCCCCGGGCGTTGCCGATGTACCAGCGCTTCGGCTTCGTGCCCTATGAGCACCGAAAGGTGCCGCCACCGTGGCGACGGGGCGACACCTCGGCCTACGAGACCGGCTGATAGAGGTCATCAGGCCCCTCGGCCCTCGCCGTCGCCCTCCCCATGGCTTCGGCCCAGACGCCATCCATGGTCATTTGGCTGATACCGCCCTCGATGGCCTAGCGGATTTCCCGCGCGATCACGGCCTTGCGCCGACCCTCGGACAGGCGCTCGAGGCGGGCGATATCCGCCGCGCTCGGCGCCGAAAACGAACTGATCTCGATTTCGGGTGTCTCGGCGTCGGTCGTCATTTTCAGGTTTTCACCCCTAAAACATGGCAATCGAGAACCATTCCGAAATCAAAGTTCATCTCGAGGGGGAGGCTAGAAGGACCACCCCCTACGCCGCCTGCTTCCCATTCACGACGTCGAGCCAGGGGCAGACATCGGCGATCAGGCGTTCGGTCTGCTCGATCAAATCGTCGTCGCCGGCGCCGATCGGGCGCAGGACGAACTTGGAAATGCCGGCATCGACATAGCCCTGCAAGCGCCGGACGATCGCCTCGCCGTCACCCGCCACCATGTTCTGGCGCGGATCGCGGGCGAAGCGGGCCTGGAAGGCCTCGGCGTATTTGCGCGCCGGCCCGTCATCGGGGGCGCCGAAGCGGAAGGCGAACGCCGCGCCGTAATGATCCTCGTCGATTCCCCGTCCGGCCTCGGCCAGCGCCACCTTGATCCGCTCGACGACCCGGGCGATCTCGTTCGGCGGCTCGAACGCGCCCTGCCAGCCGGTGCCGAAACGCGCCGTGCGCCGGACCGCCGCCTCGCTGGAGCCGCCGATCCAGAGCGGGAGCCGCTTCTGCGCCGGCTTGGGCGAGATGGAGGCGCGGTCGTAATGGTAAAACTCGCCCTCGAAGCTGACCTCGTCCTCGGCCCAGAGCCGGCTGATCAGCTCCAGCCCCTCGTCGGTGCGGCGGCCGCGGCGCCGGGTCTCGCGGCCCGTCGCCTTCCAGTCCGGCGCCAGGCGGTTGCCGATGCCGAAGGCCGGCAGCAGACGGCCCTGGCTCAGGAAATCGACGGTGGCGCATTGCTTGGCCAGCAGCAGCGGATCGCGCAGGCCCACCGAGACCACGTTCATGCCGAACTTCAGCCGCGTGGTCGCGCCGGCCAGCCAGGCCA
The DNA here is from genome assembly GCA_965225945.1 of Alphaproteobacteria bacterium. Taxonomy (GTDB): domain Bacteria; phylum Pseudomonadota; class Alphaproteobacteria; genus JASLMY01. Next base: position 43,046 of record CBDDBZ010000032.1, read on the forward strand.
TGGTGCTCATCGCCTCGAGGAAGGGCTGGCGCGAGACCAAGCGATCGGTCTGCCAGATGGAATCGATTCCCCCCGCCTCGCAGGTCTGGACCCAACGCATGTAGGCCGCCGCCCCGGAGAAGGGAAAGTCGGCGATGCCCAAGCCGATTGCTATGCTCACGATTCGGCTCCTTCGTCTCACGCCGCCCGCCGGCGGGGTTCGTAAATGGCCGTGTGCCGAATGCGCAGCAGCGGCGTCAGCTGACCACCGAGGACGAGCGCGTCCACCTCGACGAACTTGTGCCCCTTGCGCTCCCGGTTGTCGAGGACCCGCCCCCGCGTCTCCAGCCCGCTCTTGAGCGGCGCGGCGATATAGTGCTGCACCGTGCTCTCGACGTGGATCCAGGGGCCGAGGGTGACATTGGCGCGGAGCAGAAAGTTGCCCTGGCGCAGCAGCGTCGCCGGATGGAGCCAGCCCGCTTCGGCGTAGACCGGCAAGGTCTCGCGGACGTTCTCCAGCGCGCGGCGCGCCGCCTCCATGTCCGGATCCTGCCGGTGGGGGGCGAGGATGGCGCCGATCGGCAGCGTGTGGGGCGCGGCGGGCGGCCTTTCGTCCGGCGCGGGTGCCAGCGGGAAGTCCAGAATCGCCGGCGGCTCGGGCGCCACCGCCGGCAGGCGCGCGGTCATCCGGGCCGCGACCTCCTCGCGCGCCACCACCGCCACCTCCAGCGCGCCGTCGGGCCCGAGCCCGCTCTCCACCCGGACCAGGTCGCCGTCGTAGACCGGCTTCAACAGCCTGACGTTGGCCCAGCCCCGGCGGATCCAGTCGGGCCCGAAGTGGCGCACCGCCGCGCCCGTGGCATAGGCGTAGACGTCGACGCCGGGCACCAGGCCGCCGGAGAAGCCGTACTGGCGGGCCACGCTGTCGTCGTGGATCCGATTGTCCGACGCCACCGCGGTATTGAAGGCCTCGATCGTGAACGTCGCCGGCGCCGCGCTCATGGCTCCCCTCTCGCGTTACCCGTTACTTCGACGTCATCACCCACTCGCCCCGCCAGTCGTCCGGCGGCGGCTCCACCTCGAAGTGGCGGCAGCGATCGACATACACCCGGCTCGCCGCATCGGCCGCGTTCGCCTCCAGGGCCTGCTCGAAACAGGCGATGCCCTTGGCCCACGCGCGCGCCCGATAGAAGCCGAGACCGTCGCGAAAGTGCCCCAGGACATCGACCAGGTTGGGAAAGCTCTCGGCCGTGTGGTAGTCCATCACCTCGTGCACGGCGACGGGCTCGGTCTTGCCCTTGACCACCACGAAGTCGATCGGCCGGACGCGATAGGTGGCGCGCAAGCGGTCGATGGTGTTCTGGCTCGCCAGGATCTTCGCGCCATAGGGCTTGCAGAGGCCCTCCAACCGCGAGGCCAGGTTCACCCCGTCGCCGATCACGGTGTAGTCCATTTTGCGGGGCGAGCCGATGTTGCCCGAAACCACGGCGTCGGTATTGATCCCGACCCCCATCTCGATCGGCTTCTTGCCCTCGCTCGAGCGCCGGCGGTTGTAGGCGGCGAGATCGTTGATCATGGAGATCGCGGCGCGGACCGCGCGATCCTCGTTGTCCTCGTGGCTCATCGGCGCGCCGAAGACGGCCATGATCGCATCGCCGATGAACTTGTCGACCAGGCCGCCCTCGCGGTTGATGCAGTCTTCCATGATCGTGAAATACTCGTTCAGCAGGCTGACGGTGCCGGGGGCGCCCAACTCCTCGGTGAGGGTGGTGAAGTCGCGGACGTCCGTGAACAGGATCGTCGCCTCGCCGCTCTGCCCGCCGAGCGCCTCCTGCCCCTGCTCCATCAGCTTCGCGGCGATCACCGGGCCCATGTAGCGCGACAGCGTCGATTGCATCCGCTTCTCGTCGCTGATGTCCTCCAGCATCATCAGCATGCCGGCGGCGTCGCCGCCCTGGCGCAAGGGCGAGATGGTGAGATTGATCGAGCGGCTTTCGCCCCGGACGTCCAGCACGCCGTCCATCACCGCCTCCGAGCCCTTGCTCTCCAGCGCCTTTTCCAGGCGTTCGTGAATCCAGTTGTTGTCACCGGCGAAGAGATCACTCGACTTGCGGCCGACGATGTCGCTGGTGCGGGCGCGGAGAACGCGCTGAACGCCGGCGTTGCAGGTCACCGCTACGCCGTCGCCGTCGAAGGTCAGCACGCCGTTCGACATGCTCTCGAGCATGGTCTCGTTGTAGTTCTTAATGCTCTGCACGTCCTCGAACAGCTGGGCGTTCTCGAGGCAGATGGCGATTTGCACGGTGAAGGCCTTGAGGTGGGCCTCGTCCTCGTCGGAGAAGGGGCCGCCGCGCTTGTTCAGCACCTGGGTGACGCCGATCCGACGGCCCTCCTTGTTGACCAACGGCACGCAGAGCACGGAGCGGGTGAAATAGCCGGTCCGGGTATCGACGCTCGGATCGAAGCGCAGATCGGCGTAAGCGTAAGGGATGTTGATCGTCTCGCCCCGGGAGAACACGGTGCCGGCGATGCCGGCGTCGTTCGGCAGGCGGATCTTGGTGGCTCCGAGGCCGAGGCCGATCTCGGTGTAAAGTTCCGCCGTTTTCTCGTCGTTGAGGAACAGCGTCGCCCGGTCGGCCTCCAGCATGTCGGTGATCGCGCCCATAATCTTCTGCAGCAGGGGTCCGAGCTGAATTTCGGTCGAGAGATCGGTCACCATCTCCAGGAAGCGCGCCTCCTGCTGCCGCGTCTCCTCCATCCGGCGGACCAATACGCTGCCATGCAGCACCACGGAGGCTTGCGTCGCCAGGGCTTCCAGCAGCTCCAAATCGGCCGGGACAAAGGCCGCGTTCTGCTTGTTCAGGCACTGGATGACGCCCAACACCTCGCCACGAACCGTGCGGATCGGCGCGCAGGCGAGATTGAGGGTGCGATATCCGGTCACCTGATCGACGGTTTTGCTGAAGCGGGAATCGGCGTAGGCGTCGGCGATGATCAGTCCCTGGCCGGTGGTGAAGACGACGCCGGCGACGCCGGTGCTGTTCGAGAGCCTGAGGTCGCGCAGCTCTTCCCCCCGGGCGACCCGGGCATATAGCTCGCCCGTCGTGGCGTCGTTCAGGAACAGCGTGCCGCGGTCCGCATCCGTGGTCTCCACCGAGATCTGGATCAGAGCATCGAGCTGCTCCTCTAGCGAGGTCAACGCCGCCAATCGGTTTGAGACCGAAAGCAGCAGCGTCGAAGAGCGGGCGCGGGAGCGCCGCGCGCGGGGCCGCGCGGCCCCTTCGTCGCGATCGTTCAACAAATCGTCCTGCAAATCGGTCATGACTGACTATCCAATTCCCGGCGCAGCGCCGTGATGGTATCGCGGAGATGGCGGCGCTCCTCCTCGAACGCCACTTCGTGCGAATCGCGCGCCCGCGCCTCCTCCTCGTCTCGCGTTTCGAGCGAACGGCGGAGCGCGGCAATGGTGCTCTCGAGTTGCTCCCGCGCCAGCTCGACCTCGGCCACGACATCGCGCACGGCGCCAGCGCGCGCGGCGTCGGTGTTCGCCAGTTCCTGGCGCAGGACCAAAATTTCGGTCTTGAGCCTCTCCGTCTCCAGCGCGCCTTGCCGGCGGATCTCCTCGATCCGAACGTCCTTTTCGACGCTCTCCTCGTCGAGACGTCGACGCAGATCGACGACCATGGCTTCGAGGGCCTCGCGCTCCGCTCGGGTCGAACGCGCCTGAGCCGCCAGCGCGTCGTCGTGGTCGAGGTGCCTCGTCCGCGCATCGGCCCTGAGCACCGCCACCGTCGCCTCCAGCTCGGCCCGGTCGACGTCCGCCTTCGCGGCCTGACGGGCCAGGCTCTCGTCCTTGTCGAGCCGCGCCGCTTCCAGATCCGCGCGCAGGCTGGCGATGGTGCCCTCGAGGTCGCGGCGCTCGCGCGCCGCCTCGCGACGGCTCGCCTCCTGGCGATGCTCGGTCTCGAGGCCGGCGTCATGCAGGCTTCGGCGCAGCGCGAAGACCGTGTCCTGCAGTTCCTTCAGGCGGGCCTCGCCCTCGGCCACGGCGAGCTCGATGCCGCGCTCGCGATCGCGCGACATGTTCTCCATGGCGTTGCGGAGCGCCTTGATGGTGCTCATCAACTGCTGGTCATCGGCGCGCGCGCGGCTCACCTCCTCGAGCGGATCCCCGAGGACCTTCGTCGCCTCCGCCGTCCGATCCGATTGGTCCAGCACGTTCGCCGTCTCCCCGCTCTCGCCCCAAGCCGTCTCCCCGCTCTCGCCCCAATAGTAGGGATCGTCGCCCCGGGGGGAAAGAGTTGCTGGTTACCCCGCTTCCAGCGGCGCCTGCGCTGGCCGAGGAAGGTGGTCATGTGAAAGACGGCTTGCGCCGGTCCCTGGCGGTAGGCGGTAGGCGGTAAGCGGTAGCGAGGGGGCAAGCGCGCCGCGCGCGGCAGGCCAGCGCCATGCAGTCGGCCCCGGCCGGCCGGGCGTGGTCATCAACGCCGGTCTCGGCGACTTTCGAGTCGGGCGCTCAAAGCTCCGGCGCGCCATCCCGGCGGATCGCCTTCAGGCGACGATTGACCGCGAAACCCAGGATCGGGTCGGGTGGCAGCCAGGCCGCCGCGCTCAACGACAACTGCGCCGCCAGCAGCTCGCTGTCGGCGCCCACGATGTGGTCGGCCAGCAGGCGGCCGGTGATGCTGCCGCGCGCGACCGGGCCAGCGTCGCCGGCGACGACGCCGTGGACACCGTCCGCCAGGCGCCCGAAGAGCGCGCCCTGGTTTCGCGTATAGGCGATGCCGCCGCCCCAGGCGTGCTCGAACTCGACATCGCCGAGCGCCGGCCAACGCGCCCGGAGCGCGCGGCGGTGATTGTCGCGCGCCGCCGCCGGCACCGCCGGATCGAGCGCCCTCGTGGGCGAATATTGGAAGGAATTGCGGATCAGAAGACGGCCGTCCCGGGTCAGCCGCACCGTGCTGCCGTTGTGAGAGGCGGGCAGCAGGCCCAGCTCGTCGGTCGCCGGGAAATGCCTCCGGCGCTCCTCCTCGCTCAGTCGGCGGGTCATGGAGGCGTAGGTGGCGATGGTGAGCAGGCGATGGCGGAAACCGCCGAGTCTCGCCGTATGGCAGCCGCCCGTCAGGATCAAGCGGTCCGCCCGCACCTCGCCGCAATTGCAATCGAGGCGGAAGCCGCCGCCTTGGCGGTGGATCGCCACCACCATCGTCGCCTCGCGCAGCTCGACGTTGAGGGGAAGCGTCGCCGCGAGACCCCGCACCATTGCCGCCGGCTGCACCAGGGCGTTGCCCGCCGCCCAGAGGCCGGAGGTGTAGAAATCGGAACCGGTCAAGCGGCGGAGCGAGTCCGCGTCGTGGTCCTCGGTCTCGGCGCCGATCCGCCGGTGCGCGGCGCGAATTTCGGCCAATTGCGCATCACCATCCTCGCCGGCGGAGACGTAGAGCCGGCCCCATTCGCTCCAATCGCACCTGATCTGGTGCTCGGCGACGAGGCGCCGCAGCTCGTCCACGCCGGCGCTGAGGATCAACGCATAGCGCCGCTCGAAGTCGTGGTCGGCGCCGCTGCCGACGCCGTGGGGGCTGTAGTTCAGGACGAAGCCCGAATTGCGCCCGGAAGCGCCGAGACCGACACGCGTCGCCTCCAACAACACGATCCGATCATCCGGCCGATGCTCGGCGAGACGCCGCGCGACGGCGAGGCCGCAGACCCCGGCGCCGATGATCGCCCAGTTCGCGCTCTCCCTGCCGTTGAGCGGGCGCGCGGGCCCGGGCGGCGGCAAGATGTTGTACCAGCCGCAGTCGGCGACCTCGCGAGGCAGGTTGCGGACGGGCCCGAATTTCAAGGCCTTCGCCTCCGATCGCGAGCCGGCTTCAGCTCTCCAGGTTCAATCCCATGTCCCAAAACGCCGCCTCCAGCCGGGTCGCCCGGCGAAACGTCTCGGCCAGCGAGGGAAGGCGATGCTCTGTCGCCCGACGTGTTGCCAAGCGCTCCAACTGCTCGATCGCCCCCCTCGCCACCTCGCGGTATTCCGCGCCCGAGTACATCTCGATCCAGGCGGCATAGCGATTGCCCTCGATCCCCGCCGCGAGGCTGGCGCCGATCTCTGCGTAGCCGACGACGCAGGGCGCCAGCGCGACATGGAGATCCAGAATGTCGCCCGACAATCCCCGCTCGAGCACGAAGCGGGTATAGGCCATGGTGGCCCGCGCCTCCGGCAGCGCTTCCATCTCCGCCTCGCTCAAGCCCCAGCCGGCGCAGAACTCGACGTGCAGGCTCATCTCGACGTCGAGCAGGCCGTTCACGATATCGGCCGCGGCCCGCATCTCCGCCAACGACTCCGACTTGTAGACGGCGAGCGCGTAAGCCCGGGCAAAATGGATCAGGAAGAGATAGTCCTGACCGAGATAGTGGCGGAACGCGGCTTCGGGCAGGCTGCCGTCGCCGAGGCCGCGGACGAAGGCATGGTCGACATAGTCGCGCCATTCCGCCGCGCATTCGCCCCTGAGCCGGGCGAAGAAGCTGTTGGCCGGGATCACGCTAGCCGCATCTGTCTCGCTCATCGGCTCAAGCCAGCAGCATGTTGCGGGTGCTGGCCGGTAGTCGCACGGTCAGCCCGTCCAGCGCCTCGGTGATCTCGATCTGGCAGCCGAGACGAGACGTCTTGGTCAGGCCGAAGGCGAGATCGAGCATGTCGACCTCGTCCTCGCTCGCCGGCTCCAGCCAGCCATAGTGCTCCGGCTCGACCATGACGTGGCAGGTCGAACAGGCCATGCAGCCCTCGCAAGCGCCCTCGATGTCGATGCCGTTCAGGTGCGCGATCTCCAGCACCGTCATACCGATGTCGGCCTCCACCTCCTTGCGCTCCGCGCCGTCGGCACTGACGAAGACCATCTTGGCCATGCCGCTCGTCCCTTCCCCGGAAGATTTCGAAATCCCTACGTCGATGCGGCGTGAACGTCCTCAGGCGGCGTCGGCCGTGGCGCCCGGGCGATCGTGGATCTCGCGCCAAACCTCGACGAAGCGGTCGACATCGGCGGCGGTGCTGGCCCAGCCGAGACTGACGCGGACGGCGGTCATCGCCTCGTCCTCATCGATTCCCATGGCTTCCAGCACATGGCTCGCGGCGATCTTGCCGGAGGAACAGGCGGAGCCGGCGCTGATCGCGACATGCGCGAGGTCGAAGGCCATGACCTGGAGGTCGGAACGGACCCCCGGCATCGAGACGCAGGTGGTGTTGGGGAGCCTCGGGGCAGCCCCACCGTAAACCCGCCGCGCGGATTCGATCTTGGCCAGCCGGCGCTCGATGTCGTCGCGCAGGCTGGCGAGCCCGGCGAAGCGGTCCAGCCCCTCGCGCGCGAGCTCGGCCGCGCGACCGTAGCCCGCGGCGCCGGCGACGTTCTCCGTCCCCGAGCGCCGCCCCTTCTCCTGGCCGCCGCCGACGATTTCCGCCGCCAGATCCATGTCCTGGCGCAAAACCAGGGCGCCGATGCCTTGCGGGCCGCCGATCTTGTGGGCGGAGAGGCTCATCATGTCGACGTCGAGCGCCTGGATGTCGAGCGGAATCTTGCCCGCCGCCTGCACCCCGTCGCAGTGTACCAGAGCGCCGTGGCGATGCGCTATTCCGGCGATTTCCGCCACCGGCTCGATCACGCCGGTCTCGTTGTTGGCGAGCATGACGGAAACGAGCACCGGTTTGTCGGCGGCCTGGAGCGCCGCCTCCAAGCCATCGAGCAGGACCCGGCCCTCGCCGTCGACCGGCAGGATCACCGCGCCCGCATCGCGCAGCATCGCCGGCGCAAGCACCGCGCCGTGTTCCACCGACGAGACCATCAAGCGGCGATCCCCGACGCCCTTCAGCGCCAGATTGTCCGCCTCCGTCCCGCCCGAGGTGAAGATCACGTTCTCGGCCTCGGCCCCCACCAGGGCGGCGATCGCCTCGCGCGCGTCCTCGACGACGACGCGGGCCCGGCGGCCCGGCTCGTGCACCGAGGACGCGTTGCCGACCTCCGACATCACCTGGGCGACGGTCTCGATCACCTCCGGGCGAACGCGGGCGGTGGCGTTGTAGTCCAGATAGACGTAATTGCTGTCCACGGTTTTCGTCTTCCCTCGTCTCATTCGCCGGCGCTGACGCCGAGCAAGGCGCCATCGTCCTCAAGGCGGTGAATTCCGAGTGGCCGCGACGCACGCGCGCAAGCCGAAAGCCGGCCGGAGACCACGTCCTGGAGCGTGACCGAGCAGAGGAACCACTCCACTTGCGCGCCGAGCGCGGCCCACAGGTCGTGCGTCGTACATTGCCGCCCCTCGGCCAGGCAGCCGGTTTCCGCCCGCTTCCGATCACAGCGGGTGATACGGACCGGCGCTTCCACCGCGTGCACCACGTCGGCGACCGCGATTCGCTCCGGGGCGCGCGCCAACTCGTAGCCCCCGCCCGGGCCCCGGAAGCTCCGGACCACGCCGGCGCGGCGCAAGTTTCCGAAAAGCTGCTCCAAATAGGAAAGCGATATCTGCTGGCGCGCCGCGATCTCGGCCAGCGAGATCGGACAGTTCCCATGATGGGCGGCGAGGTCCACCGCCGCCATGACCGCGTATCTCGCGCGCGTCGAACCGCGTATCTCGCGCGCGTCGAGAACCGCGTATCTCGCGCGCGTCGAAAGTTTCACCTGCCCCTTCCCCCCAATTTCGTCATGTGCATGGACCTGTCGCCTATTCGTCGCGCGTCGTCTCCTCGCCCTCGATCTCGCTACCCGGGGCCACCCATCCGGTGGCGCCCTCGACGTTCCGTCGCTCCAATTCCTCGACCCGCATCGAGAGCGCCTGCACCCGATCCAACAGCGCGTCGGTGACACGCTGCACCGGGTCGGACAAGTCCGCGGGGGTGCCATAGGCCGCGAAGCGCTCCGACGCCTCGGTCCGGGCGCCGCCGCCCACGCGCCTGGCCGGAATGCCGACCACGGTGGCCCCCTCCGGCACGTCTTGCAGCACCACGGAGTTGGCGCCGACCCGGGCGCAACGGCCGACCGTGATCGGCCCCAGGATTTGCGCCCCGGAGCCGACGATGACCCCGTCCTTCAGCGTCGGGTGACGTTTGACGCTGCGCTGCTGGTCGGAATCGATCGAAGGCGCGATGCCACCCAAGGTGACGTCGTGGTAAAGCGTGACGTCGTCGCCGATCTCGCTGGTTTCGCCGATGACGACGCCGAGGCCGTGATCGATGAAGAAGCCCCGGCCGATACGGGCGGCCGGATGGATCTCGATCCCCGTCACCATGCGGCCGAAATAGGACAGCATTCGCGCCGCGAGGCGCCAGCGATGGCGCCAAAGGGCGTGTGAGGCGCGGTAAATCAATACCGCATGTAGACCCGGGTAGGTCAGCAGCACCTCGAGGCGGGAATTCGCCGCCGGATCGCGGGCCATGCCGGCGGCGATATCCTCTTTCAATACGTTGAACATGACACCACCTGTTGTGCTAGATTACAGATGCGTCCGAAGCTGCGTAAATTCGGGGCAATCTCTCGTTTGGTAGATAGTTTACCCGACTCGGCAGGTCAAGTATTGCCCCGGCCGGCGCTGCGTCGTGGAGCGAACGTCCACGATGCCTGAATGATGTGGAATGAGGGGTTCGAGAGACGAAGGTATGCCAGAGATCATTTTCACCGGACCCGCCGGGCGGTTGGAGGGTCGATATCACCAGCACGACGAACGCACCGCCCCCATCGCCTTGGTGCTGCACCCCCATCCGCAGTATGGCGGAACGATGAACAACAAAGTCGTCTACAACATTTACCAGACCTTCGTCGGACGAGGTTTCTCCACCCTCCGCTTCAATTTTCGGGGCGTCGGGCGCAGCCAGGGAAGCTATGACGGCGGTGGCGGCGAGTTGTCGGACGCGGCCTCGGCGCTCGACTGGATGCAAAGCACCAATTCGAACGCCAAGGGCTGCTGGATCATCGGCTATTCCTTCGGCGCCTGGATCTCGATGCAATTGCTGATGCGCCGGCCGGAAATCAGTGGCTTCATCTCGATCTCGCCGCCGGCCAACATCTTCGACTTCTCGTTTCTGGCGCCATGCCCCTCCTCGGGCCTGATCCTGCACGGCACGACGGACGAGTTGGTGCCGCTCGCGGACGTCGACAAGCTCCACGAGCGGCTGTCGCAGCAGCGCGGCATCGCGATCGACTACCAGACCATCCGCGGCGCCGGCCATTTCTACGAGACGCAAATGGACAAGGTCGTCAACATCGTCGGCAATCACGTCGACGCGGCGCTGGCCCGCTTGGCGGCCTGAGTCTCGGCGCCGAGCGCGAGGCATCCGGGCAATGCGGATCGCCACCTGGAACGTCAACTCGATCAAGGCGCGACTGCCGCGCGTCGTGGAATGGCTCCAGGAAACGGCGCCGGACGTGGCGCTGCTGCAAGAGATCAAGGTCCAGGACGCGGCCTTCCCCGCCGAGGCGATCGAGGAACTCGGCTACAACGTGCTCGCCCACGGCCAAAAGACCTACAACGGCGTGGCGATCCTGTCGCGGCAACCGATCGAGGATCCACTCGTCGGCCTGCCGGGCGACGAGGGGGACGAGCAGGCCCGCTATCTCGAGGCGACGGTCGGAACGGTGCGGGTCGCGGCGATCTATCTGCCGAACGGCAATCCGGTCGAGAGCGACAAGTTCGGCTACAAGCTGGACTGGATGGATCGCTTGAAAAAACGGGCTGAAATCCTTTTGTCTATGGAAGAAAGCGTAGTTTTAGGAGGTGACTACAACGTTTGCCCCCTGGACCAGGACTGCTACGATCCGGCGGCTTTCGCCGACGACGCACTCTGCCGGCCGGAGACTCGTTCTCGCTTCAGCGCACTGCTCAACCTCGGCCTCACCGAGGCCTTTCGCGCCCAACATCCGGGCGAAATCGCCTACAGCTTTTGGGACTACCAGGCCGGCGCCTGGCAGAAGGACCACGGTCTGCGCATCGATCATCTGCTGCTGAGCCCCGAGGCGGCCGACCGCCTGCTCGAGAGCGGCATCGACAAGCGGCCCCGGGGGCGCGAGCGACCTTCGGATCACACGCCCGTCTGGTGCGAACTCGCCGACTGATCGCCGCCTCTCACGCCGTGGGGTCGAGCCCGAGGGGGAAGCTATTGAGCGTCTCCGCTCCGGTCTCGGTGATCACCACCTGATCCTCGAGCTTTACCCCTTCCTTGCCGCCCTCGCGGCCGATGAAGCTCTCCACGCACATGGTCATGCCCGCCACCAGCACGCCGTCGTAACCCTTTTCCGCGAAATCCTCCCGGTGCTTGATCGAGGGCCACTCGTCGGCCAGGCCGACGCCATGCATCAGCACGGTATAGCGGCGGGCGGCATATTCCTCCGGCACGACGTGGGACGCCTCGACGATCTCGCGGAACGTCATGCCGGGCTTGAGGATCGCCACGTTGTGCTGGATCTGCGCCAGCGCGCGGGCGTGAAGCTCGCCCTGGTCCGCCGTCGGCTTGCCGCCGCAGATCCAGGCGCGGCTGAAATCGGCGCAATAGCCGTAGGGGCCGATCAGATCGGTGTCGAAACTCACCATTTCGCCGCGCCCGATCGGGCGCATCGAGCACTCGCGAAACCAGGGGTTGGTCCGGGGGCCGGCCGACAGCAGCCGAGTTTCGATCCACTCGCCGCCGAGCCGAATGTTGACCTCGTGCAGCTTGGCCCAGAGCGCGTTTTCCGTGATGCCGGGCTCCAACGCCCGCCACATCGCCCAACTGCCCTCCTCGGCGACGCGGATCGATGCCCGCATCAATTCGAGTTCCTCGGCCGACTTCAGCGCCCGGGCGCGTTCCGCAACGCATTCGCCCTCGACGACCTTGATGCCCTTCGCGGCCAGTGCCTCGAAGCCCAAGATCCCCAGCCGGTCGACGCCGAGCCGCCGGTCGCCGTGACCGTGCTTGGCCATGAGATCGGCGATCTGGTCGGCGAAGAGACGGGCCTGCTCCTCGGAGCGGTCGCCGGCGGCAAAATGATAGTGCGACGCCAGTACCCGGTATTCGTCGATGGTGGGGAGATCCTCGGCGAGATGGGGGTGATTGGAGAAATCGAACAGGACGCAGGGTCCCTCGGCCGCGACGAAGACGCAGCGCGTCTCGTAGTGCGAGCACCAGACCTGCATGTTGGTGGCGTCGGTCGCGTAGCGGGTGTTGATCTGGTTGAAGAAGAGCGCCGCCGGCAGCCCTTGGCGCTTCAACTCGGCGCGGATCCGCCCCACCCGCTCCATCCTGACCGCGTCCAGGTCGATCGGTGGCGTCGTGTATTCCATAGCGCCATGCTGGCGCGGCGTGCGAACGGCTGCGGGTTCGACTTGCATCGGCGTTTACCTCCCGAGGTCCATACTTAATCCGGTCCAGTCCACCGTCCACTGCGTCAGCGACAGATTTGGTCGCGAATTCGCCATGCGTGGGCATCCGGCCGGCAATGGATCACGCGACCCCGCCTCGGCTATGCTATGGTAGATCCCGAGACCATGAGCGAGGCAGGCAAATGCTGATCAAGGATGTCTTGAAGTATCCGGCGCGGGCGATGTCGGAGGCGAAGCGCGAACAGTTCGTCGAGGAAGGCTGTTGCGTGGTCGAAGGCGTGATCCCGCCCGAGTGGGTGGCGCGCGTGAAGGCGGCGATGGCCGAAATGATCGAGGCGAGCCGCGCCGTCGCCGAGAACGACGATCGTTTCATCTTGGAGAAGGACCATTCGGCACAGACGCCCAGGCTGCGCCGCCTCAACAGCCCGGTGGCGCATCACCCCGAGTTCTGGGAATTCGCTTCCCGATCGCCCTCCGCCGACGTCGCCGCCGACGTCTGCGGGCCGGACGTCAAATTTTACCATTCCAAGCTCAACTTCAAATGGCCCGAGGGCGGCCACCGCTTCGACTGGCACCAGGACATCCCGGCCTGGCCGCACACCGACTACAGCCCCGTCACCATCGCCCTCTTCATCGAGGATTGCGGACCGGAGCAGGGGCCGATGCTGGCGATCCGGGGCACTCACAAGGGCAAGCTCCACTCGATGTACGACGCGGAGCGGAACTGGACCTTGAAGATCCCGGAGGAGAACATGCCCGCTGGCTGGCGCGACGACATGGTCGCCTTGAGCGGACCGGCCGGCTCGCTGGCGCTGCTCAACTGCCGGGTGATCCACGGCTCCGAGGCCAACCAGTCGGAGCGCATGCGCCCCTTGTTGTTGAACGTTTACAGTTCGGCCGATTCCTTCCCCTATAGGGTGCAGCCGCTGCCGAGCCCTCGAGACGGCGCCATCGTGCGGGGCGGGCCCGCCCGTTATTCGTGCCACGATCCGCGCGGCTGCGAAGTGCCGCCCGACTGGTCCGGGGGCTATGTCGGCCCCTGGGCCTACCAGAACCGGGAGAAGGCGGCGGCCGAATAATACCAACCGACGTAAGTCCCGGCCGGCCTTTTTTTGATCGCCGCCCGCGCGACGCGCCAGGGGAGCGGGGCGGCCGGGGCTAAAATGCGCCGAATTGCCGCGCGACATCGCGGATGACGACGTTTTCGAGCGCGTTTATAATGCGATCCGAATATTCCAAATACCATCAAGATATTGAAATTCAACGCCGTTCCCGCTTCGCCGCGGCCCGGCCGAATGTCGTTCTGCAAAAAACGCCTCTCGGGCCTGAAAAACCTTAATACCGCATATATAGAAACAAGTGTTTTCCGCTGCTACGGTTGTATTTTGACACCAGATTTCCTACCTGGGGGATTATTGCCGCGATCGAAATTTCTTATCGACGAGTCCAGCCCTTGTCCGAGCCATCGCGCTGCGAGCCGAGCCCACCCGTGCCCCGGCGGCTGAACGCGACGCGCCACGGTCTCGCCGGCGCCGCGCCGGTGCTGCCCTGGGAGAACGCGGAGCAGCGCGCCCGAGCTCCTGGAGCAGCTTCGTGGCGAGCACGCCCCCGCCGGAGCGACGGAAAGCCATCTGGTCGAGGAGCTGGCGGACATCCTCTGGCGCCGCCGCCGGCTGCGCCGCGCGGAGGACGCGGCGCACCACGACCGCCTGCGGCGGATGACTTCGGACGGGGCCTCCCACGTCAGCTCCGGCGAGTTGGCCTGGCTGGCGACGCCGCTGCTCCTGGTCTCGGACACCTCCCGCGTCGCGCCGGGCGCCGTGCGCGCCGCCCCGCCTGGACCAGGCGGGGCGGCGCGACGCGCTGGCCGCGCTCGACGCCCGGCTCGAGGCGGCGCGCGCGGCCGGGCGCTACGCCGAGGGCGCGCGGGCCACCGAGGGCGGCATCGAGCGGCGTCTCGATCGGGCCTCGCGCGAGGCCTGGTATCGGGCGGCGGCGGAGACCCCGTGCGACCCTGGGGCCGAGCCGTCGCTCTTCGCGTGGCTGCACGAGACGCTCCTGCCGGCGCTCGACGCCCGCCGCGCCGTGCTGGTGCATGGCGATCTGATCCGCGACCACCTCTTCGCCAGCGCCCTCGACGAGGCGGCGCTGGAACGGCTGTAGCGCCATGACGCCACGCTCGACCGCAGGTTCGAGCGCACGCTCTCCATGCTGGTCAAGCTGAAGGCGCTGCGCGCGGCGTAGACGATATTCGGGATCATGGGATCGGCTCCGAACGCGCTCGTGCGGGTCGGCGCCTGCGATTCGACGTTCGAGACCTGGGACCCCAGTCTTGGATGCCCAAATCCCGAGTGAAGGTGGTGGTGTCGGCCGCCCCTTCCAGGCATTACGGTGACAGTGCACTCAATTGACCTGGGTTCCACAATCTGACCATGGTACACGACGGCATTTACGTAGGACGTTGAAAAGGTTGTAGGATTCCCGATTCACTCCACGACGAGTCAAGAGGGAAATCATGCGAGACAACCCGATCAACGCCCTGCGTGAGACGCTACGATGCGGCTTCGCCTTTCGCAAGAGCCGTCTGGAGAGCCTTTGCGTCTTGGTCTTCGGCGTGTTCGTCGCCCGGACGGTGAACCTCTCTCACTTGGCCTGCCACTTTCCGGGGCGCGCGCGATCCAGCTCCAACTATCGGCGCCTGCAACGGTTTTTCGAGCAAGTCGATTTCGATTACGATCGCCTCGCCGAGTTCCTGGTCGCGATGATGGGGCTCCAGGCGGGGCCGTGGCGGCTGACCATGGACCGGACCAACTGGCGGCTGGGTCGCCGCGACGTCAACATCTTGATGATCGGCATCGTCAACCGCGCCATCGCCATTCCCGTGTGCTGGCGGGTGCTCGACAAGGCGGGCAATTCCAATACCAAGGAGCGGATCGCGATCCTCGAACACGTCCTCCGGCTCTTCGGGGTCGACAAGATCGCCAGCCTCCTGGCCGACCGGGAATTCATCGGCGACGCCTGGCTGGCATGGTTGCAGGAAAAGGCCATCCCCTTTCACATCCGCATCCGATCCAACATCAAGATCGCCAACACGCGTGGTCGCATGGTCAAGGCGAGGGAGCTGTTTCGCGACCTCAAACCCGGGGAAAGCCGCATCCTCTCCAACGCCAGGCGCCTCTCGGAGGCCAGAAAACCCAAGGCCAGGCCCGTCTTCGTCGCCGCGCTCCATCTCAAGACCGGCGAACTGTTGATCGTCGTGACCAACGACGCGCCCGAGGAGGCCTTGGCCATCTACGCCCAGCGCTGGCAAATCGAGACCCTCTTCGCCGCCTTGAAAACCCGTGGCTTCAACCTTGCCTATCCGGTTATCACCCACACCCACTATATGTAGTGTGCACCCATTTTCCTGAGTAAAGCTCGGTGCAGGTCGAAGCGGAGGATTGAGCAACCTGATGTGTGGAAATTCGGAACGCCGTTGATCAGTCATCCTCTGCTTTCCAAGTGATGTAGGGTTTTTCGGTGGTTTCCCATTTCTCGTCGATTTCGACGAGGATGGCGGTGACCAGACGTTCGAGCGAGGCCTCGTTGGGAAAGACCCTGACCTTTACGGTGCGGCGCTTGATCTCCTGCTGGATGGATCGCTCCATGGGGTTCGAGGTTCGCATGCGCTTTTGGTGGCGCTCGGGCAGGGCGAAGACGGCGAGGCCCTCGGGGATCGCCGTCTCCAGCCAATCGGCGAGCTTGGGGGCGCTGTCGCGGTAGGCCGCCACCAGATGGCCCAGCTCGGCCTCGGCGGCCTTGCCGTCGGCGGCGTTCCAGACCCGGCGCAGCTCCTTGCCGATGGCCTTTCGGATGGCGAGGTTGGGGGCGTGATGGATGGCGTTTTGAGCCAGATGGTACTGACAGCGCTGCCAGACGGCGCCGCCGAGGACGGCCTTGCGCGCGGCGCCGAGGCCTGGATGATCATCGGAAACGATATAGGCGACACCGCGCATGCCACCGGCAACCAGGGTCTCCAGGAAGGCGCGCCAGTGCACTTCGGCCTCGGAGAGCGCACAGGAAACACCGAGCACCCGGCGGCGCTGGTCGGGGCCGATGCCGATCACCGAGAGCACGGCGGCGTCGCGCACCACGCCACCCTCTCGGACTTTCTCATAGCGCGCGTCGAGGAGCAGGTAGCGGATCTCGCCCAGCGGCCGGTTGCGCCAGGCATCCAGCTCCCCATCCAAGAGCTTGGCGGCGCGGCTGACCTGGCTCGACGACAGGCTCTCCAGGCCGAACTCGCGCATCACCGCCTCGGCGTCACGGGTGGAGACGCCTTTGATATACATCTCCGCCACGGCCAGCATGACAGCGCGGCAGGAGCGCCGTCCGCGCTCCAGGGCTTGGGGGTAAAAAGGCGCCTCATGACCGGCGGTCTTGGGAACCTCGAGCCTCACCGTACCGGCCGGGGTGTCGATCTTCTTGGGTCTGGTGCCGTTGGCGTATCCCCGCCGCTCGGGCGTGCGCTCATAGTGGCCGGCGCCCAAGAACCTCTCCCGCTCGATCCGCATGGCGAGATTGAAAAGGCCGGCGAAGACCGTCGCCATGTTCTCGCTACCGCCTTCGATCAATTGTTCCACCAAAGCCTCGACAGCGCTATCCTGGTCTTTCCGCATACTGGTTCTCCATGTTTGTTTGGACGCTTTCATGGATAACCAAAATGACGGATCGCCCCGCGCCGGGGTATACCCCGGCGCGGGGCGAAGCCAAATTTCCAGACCTCACGCTACACAAGCCTCCGGGGGGGGGGGCGGTCATGTGGGTGTCTTCGAGGTTGAAGCCTTGCCTATCCGGTTATCACCCACACCCACTATATGTAGTGTGTCTCCTTGGACTGCAGGCAAGGGCCGGCGCAGGCGCATTGAGGAGGCGATCCGGCTAATTCTTGATTGTTCTGAAAACCGAACCGGAGTTTAATTCACGTCACGTATTTAACATCGGGGGACGGAACGGTGGCGACCAAGGGAAAAACGAAGAAACCCACGGCCAGACGGGAAGCTGCTGATGAAACGACATCGTCTGAGCGATTGACGGCACTAGTCGAAGAAAGCGACGCGCTGGCACGAATCGTTGCGAAGAACCCGTCCGCGCCTGTTAGTCTCCTGCGCGTTTTGAGTCGCAGCGAAGACGAAGCGACACGCAAGAACGTGATCCTCAATCCGTTTACTTCATATGACGTATTGAGCGAACTTGAAAACCAGTTCACAGAGCTATTTGTGAATAATCCGGCACTCGAATCCTACAATTCAATGAAGCTCTGATTTCCTGGAATATTCCATCGGTGTCGTTCACCTCCGATTTCAGATAAATTTCAATGAAGTGACGGTCCTTTATGCAACGTGGCGTTTTGCCAAATCCGACTCAATGATTAGGATTTCCACCACGCTAAAGTGTCGCCTAAAAGGCGCTACAATGCCGTCCGAGTCCCTGCTCGGCATCGCCGGAGATATCTCCGCTTCGACCTGCACCGAGCTTTACTCAGGAAAATGGGTGCACACTACATATAGTGGGTGTGGGTGATAACCGGATAGGCAAGGAATGAACCTTGCCTATCCGGTTAACGCCCATGACCGCTACATGTAGGGTGCCGCCACTCTCCCGAGTAAAGCTCGGCATAGGTTGGAGCAGAGGTGTCGCCCGCGATGCCGAGCAATGAGCGGAAGGCGTTGAACGGGTAGAACCGCCTGTTGAAGCGGAAGGTGAACTCGTTGAGGTAGGCTTGTAGGTGCTGGTGGCTAACGCCGTGGTGGATACCGATCAGCCACGTCTTCAGGTTGGCGAAAACCAGATGGATGATCGGCAGGTATTGCTCGGCAACCTCTGGATCACCACACTCGGCAACAGCGAAGTGCTCATAGCCGCGCTTACCGAGGCCAGCATAGCCGCTCCAATCGTCAGTAACGATCAGCGATCCCGGCGCGACGGTGCTCTCGACGAACCCACAGAGCGACTCGGCGCTACGGTCGAGCACGACGGCGAGCCGAACGCGTCCGGCATAGCGTCCGTCTTTCCGGTTGTCGAGCTTGGTGCCCGGCTTTCGATGACGCACCTCGATGGCACAGGAGACGAGAACCTTGTGGTGAACACCACGGCCTTCCCCACGCGTTCGCCCGCCAACCCAGGTTTCGTCCACCTCAACATGGTTCTTGGGCTGTCCACCGATCCTGTCTTGGTTGGGCCGCACCATGCCCGAGCGGAGCTTGTGGAGAATTTGAAAGGCCGTCTCGTAGCGCGAAAGACCAAGTTGCCGCTGAAACTGCACGGCGGACATGCCGGGCGTCTGACTGGCGACCAGATAAGCGGCCCAGAACCAGACGTTCAGCGGAGTGTGGCTACGCTCCATCACTGTTCCCACCGTCAGCCCGGTGTTCTGGCGGCACTTGCGGCAGCGCAGGACGCTAGGGCGGTTTTCAAAGTGGAACGGCTCTCCCGCCGTGCCGCAGTGCGGGCAGGCAAAGCCGTCTCCCCAGCGGGCTTTCTCCAGGTAGGCGGCGCAGGCCGCATCATCGGGGAAAAGTCGCTGGAACTCGGGTAGCGAATGCGGGAATGGGAGATCGGCGCGGTCGAGAACATCCATGGCGCGCTCCCCTATATCCGGTTTGCGCCCATTCTAGCCCTAGTGGGTGTGGGTGTAAACCGGATAGGCAAGGATCAGTCATCCTCTGCTTTCCAAGTGATGTAGGGTTTTTCGGTGGTTTCCCATTTCTCGTCGATTTCGACGAGGATGGCGGTGACCAGACGTTCGAGCGAGGCCTCGTTGGGAAAGACCCTGACCTTTACGGTGCGGCGCTTGATCTCCTGCTGGATGGATCGCTCCATGGGGTTCGAGGTTCGCATGCGCTTTTGGTGGCGCTCGGGCAGGGCGAAGACGGCGAGGCCCTCGGGGATCGCCGTCTCCAGCCAATCGGCGAGCTTGGGGGCGCTGTCGCGGTAGGCCGCCACCAGATGGCCCAGCTCGGCCTCGGCGGCCTTGCCGTCGGCGGCGTTCCAGACCCGGCGCAGCTCCTTGCCGATGGCCTTTCGGATGGCGAGGTTGGGGGCGTGATGGATGGCGTTTTGAGCCAGATGGTACTGACAGCGCTGCCAGACGGCGCCGCCGAGGACGGCCTTGCGCGCGGCGCCGAGGCCTGGATGATCATCGGAAACGATATAGGCGACACCGCGCATGCCACGGGCAACCAGGGTCTCCAGGAAGGCGCGCCAGTGCACTTCGGCCTCGGAGAGCGCACAGGAAACACCGAGCACCCGGCGGCGCTGGTCGGGGCCGATGCCGATCACCGAGAGCACGGCGGCGTCGCGCACCACGCCACCCTCTCGGACTTTCTCATAGCGCGCGTCGAGGAGCAGGTAGCGGATCTCGCCCAGCGGCCGGTTGCGCCAGGCATCCAGCTCCCCATCCAAGAGCTTGGCGGCGCGGCTGACCTGGCTCGACGACAGGCTCTCCAGGCCGAACTCGCGCATCACCGCCTCGGCGTCACGGGTGGAGACGCCTTTGATATACATCTCCGCCACGGCCAGCATGACAGCGCGGCAGGAGCGCCGTCCGCGCTCCAGGGCTTGGGGGTAAAAAGGCGCCTCATGACCGGCGGTCTTGGGAACCTCGAGCCTCACCGTACCGGCCGGGGTGTCGATCTTCTTGGGTCTGGTGCCGTTGGCGTATCCCCGCCGCTCGGGCGTGCGCTCATAGTGGCCGGCGCCCAAGAACCTCTCCCGCTCGATCCGCATGGCGAGATTGAAAAGGCCGGCGAAGACCGTCGCCATGTTCTCGCTACCGCCTTCGATCAATTGTTCCACCAAAGCCTCGACAGCGCTATCCTGGTCTTTCCGCATACTGGTTCTCCATGTTTGTTTGGACGCTTTCATGGATAACCAAAATGACGGATCGCCCCGCGCCGGGGTATACCCCGGCGCGGGGCGAAGCCAAATTTCCAGACCTCACGCTACACAAGCATCGCCCAAGCGCTGGAGCTTATCGCGTAACGCCGTTTCCTCAGCCTGTATCGCACCCGGTTCCTTGGACACAAGTTTGTCTCATGCGGCGGGCCTGAGTGACATCGCGGTGTGCCACGCCTGACGAGCTTGAGCGGGGCTCAGGTAGCCGTTCTTCTCCACGATCCACTGGGCATTGTACTGTTCGACGAACCCGCGGACGGCGTTCCGCAGCTCCGCGATGTTGCGGTAGATGCGGCCATGGATGATCTGTTCCTTGAGCGTGCGATTGAACCTCTCGGCGACGCCGTTGGTCTGGGGCTGTTCGACGAAGGCGTAGGACGGCTGGATGCCCCAGAACTTGATCTGGTTGGTGAAGTGGTCCGACAGATACTGGGAGCCGTGATCCATCCGCAAGGCCAGCCCCCGCGCCGCACCGGCGGAGGTCGAGGCATACAGCCTCGCAAGCCCCATGGAGATCGGCTGAAGGGCGGCGAAGCGGTCGCCTCGCTTGCACACATGCCAGCCGACGCACTCGGCGTTCCAATGCTCGATGGCGGTGAATATCCAGCCCCAGCCGTCGTCCACCGTGAACACCCGAACGCCGTCCGTGCCCCACATGAGGTTGGGGGCATGGGTGATGATCTCACCGACATGGGGATTTCCGCCACGGCGGCGGCAGCGATGGGGCGAGAGCAGGTTGTTCTCGCGCATCACCCGGAGCACCCGCTTGCGGGAAACACGGATGCCACGACAGACCCGAAGCCGAGCCCAGACCTTGCGGTGTCCCTCGCCCTCCCAGGGGGATGCCTCCAGGTCGGCCTCGATGGCCACCAGCAGAGCCTCGTCCGAGATCGAGGGCTTCGGTCCCCGGCGCTTTGCTGGTGGGCGCTCAGCGGTGGCCTGCTGCCGGGATTTCATGGCGTAGAACGAGGAACGGGCAAAACCCCAGGCCGCACAGACCCGCTGGAGGCCGTAGGCCAAACCCGTGCCGGGAGAGGTGGCGGCACTCATCGCCGCGACCTCCGCCGCCCCAAAGGGCCGGACGTCTCCGTCTTGGCCTCCAGCAGTTCCACCTGCATGATCAACTCCCCGATCCGCTTCATGGCGATGTCCAGTTCCGCCTTTACCGGATCGCCCTTGCGTTCCTTGAGCGAGGCATCGATCCCGGCGATCGCCTTCTCACGCCACTGCTCGAGCCGGAAAATCTCCACGCCCAACTGCCGCGACAAAAGTTCCACCGGCTCGCCACGCAAAAGCCGCAGGGCAACCTCACGCTTGCGCGTCACCGTCCACCGCTGGCCAAGTCCCAGCGGGCCTGCCGGCGAAACCTGGCCCGGGGAAAACGTGGACGAGCCAAGCTCGCCCTCGTTTACCACAGGCCCATCAACAGCAACTTTGTTTTCAAAATTGTCGGTCATGTTCCGGTCCTCCTTGGACACTTCGATTAAACCAATTCTGTGTCCAAGGAAATCGGGTCCGACTCACCGTTTCCTCAGCCCTCGGCCTCGATGCCCGCCAATGGCGGTGAAAGCTCGATCGGCTCAGCCCCATCAGATCGCACATCCGTCCCATGCTCAATCCGCCTTGCCGCCGCGACCCGGCCCGGACGAGGCCGAAGACGCGCTCCCGCCAGAGCGACCGTTCGCTCCGCGGCAGCTCTCCGAGAGCCGCAAGGCTTGCCTGAAAAAATCCGCTTCCAAGGCCTGCTGGCCGACCTTCCGCTCCAGCTCGGCGATCCGCCGGCGCGCCAGGCTCAGGGCATCCGGCCGGACCGCCGGAACAGCACTTTCGGACCCGGCGCGGAGGCATCGCGCCACTCGTAGAGCAGCTTGCGCCGGACCTCGAGCTCGCGTGACAGCGCCGAGACGTTCTCGCCCGACTCCATCCGCGCCAGCGCCGACAGCTTGAAGTCTCGGCTGAAACGCCGTGCACCTTTTCGTTCCATCAGTTCCTCCTCGGAAGAACTGTCACTCATTTCTCTGTGTCAGGACAGGGGTGCGGTCCATTCTGCTTTTTGGTCCGTTCCGCCCAATAAAGTACAATGACCCCTTTTCTCCCGCAAATCCGTGAGGAACCTTTTTTCTGTGGACTTCACCGAAATGGATCTTTTCACCTATGCTGATAGCCACCCCGCCTATGGCGAACTCGCGGTCATGCCGAAGGGCGGCTGTCCCCTGTTCCTGCACCCGGATTACGTGATTGTGGCGGGCGGGTAATTAGTGGCCTAGCCAGGATGATGCAACATGTATAGATCAACAGCGCTGATGATTGGAACTTGTGTCTCTATTTTATCGTTCGGAATCGTGAATGCTCAGGAAAAGACCAGGGAGTATCGGGCCGATTCTATTGAAGTTCTTTCGAACAGCGGAACGATGAGGTATCGGAGCGATTATGTTGTTACACAAGTCACCGGGGTTGTTGGGAAAGCGGGGATACCTGATGTTATTAAACAAGGAGATACCATTACCGTTCAGGATAGAACCCTTAGGGCCAGCTTCATTTTTGTGACCGAATGTTTGGTGGAAATGAAATGGGGCGGACAGGTACTTTGTGCTAAAGGGCAAATACAATGCCTGGTAGTCGAAGGGGATGTCCCGGGCTCTGTTGAAAAGCTGAAGTAGGCGTCGTCCGCCTGGAGCCGCTAGGCTCTGGGTGCTGATTCCATCAAGGAGAACGACGCCATGACCAAGACTACACGCAACGACCGTTCCTCGGAACCATCCTGTCGGCTCTTGCCATCGATGCCGGAGGCCTTCGACGATCTGCGCATGAGCGTCGATCGCTTCTGCCTTTTGGCGGGCCTCGAGTCTTTGAACGAGATGATGTCGGCGGACGCGGAAGCCTTGTGCGGTTCGCGCCACGCCCGCTCGGGCGAGCGCAAGGGCCATCGATGGGGCACGACCCGGAGCGAGATCGCCTACCACGGCGGCAAAGTGAAGGTCGAGCGCCCTCGGGTGCGGGACTTCGCGGGTCGGGAGATGAGCCTGCCGAGTTGGGAGCTGCTGTCGGAACCCGAACTCTTGCAAGCCTGGGCGATGAATCTGATGGTGATCAACGTCTCGACCCGCAAGTATGCCCGCGCGGTGCGCCTGCCGGACGATGCGGGCGGCGATCTGCCGGCGGCATCGGGTGACGCAACCTCGAAGTCGGCGGTCTCGCGCCGTTTCGTGGCGTTGACGCGAAGCAAGCTGAAGGCCTGGCTGGCGAGCCCGCTCGACGATCTCGATCTCGTGGTGCTCCAGATCGACGGGCTCCATGTCGGCGATCACCTGATGGTGGCGGCGATCGGCATCGACACCGGCGGCGCGAAGCACGTGCTGGGCCTGGCCGAGGGCGCGACGGAGAACGCGGCCACGGTGCAAGCCATGCTCGACAACCTGATCGAGCGCGGTCTCGATCCCGAACGGCCTCGGCTCTACATCGTCGACGGCGCCAAGGCGCTCTCGAAGGCGATCCGGCGGACCTTCGGGCGGGCGGCGGCCCTCCAGCGCTGCCAGGTGCACAAGGGGCGCAACATCACGGACCGGCTGGACGAGAGCCTCCATGCCGGCGTCAGGAAGGTCTTGCGGCAGGCCTGGCAGCAGGACGACGCGGCCAAGGCCGAACGGCTCTTGCGCAACCTCGCCCGCCGTCTGGAGCATGACGCACCCGGCGTCTCGGGCTCGATCCTGGAGGGCCTGGACGAGATCCTGACCGTGATCCGGCTCGGCCTCCCGCCGCAACTTCGACACTCGCTGGCTTGCACCAACGCCATCGAGAACGCGATCGGCACCGTCCGGACGGTGCAGCGGAACGTCAAGCGCTGGCGCAACGCCGAGATGGCGCTGCGTTGGACCGCCGCCGGCCTCTTGGAGGCGCAAAAGACCTTCCGCCGCCTCAAGGCCTACCGCCAGCTCCCCGTCCTTGACGCCGCCCTGCGGGAGGCGGTGAGAAAGGCCGGAGCAAAGTCCGTCATTGAAGACATCGAGGTGGCCGCGTAGCCTCTCGATCAGACGATGCCTATCTCGCACTTTTCAACATTGGGCGGGACATCGCCTAGTCGAAAGGCTCGAAGACATACCATCCGATACAAATGACTATCGTTTATGGATCACTGTTGATCATTGCCGGCCATCCTTCTTAAAAGGAACGAGATGAGGCGTTGGTAAAACCAAAAAAAGGGGCCATTGTTTCCGTTCTCGCCTCTCGGAAATCTGGACCGGCCCGCACCCAATTCCTCACGGACGGTTGCGTCGCGCCATGTCCGTGTCACTGACTGCGGCGAGCGACGAGTGCCAGTCACGACTCGAATGAGCGACGCGACGCGCCACCTCCACACGGCATCGGCTTGCCTCGCCGGCGATCGGCGGCCGCGACGTGGCGGGCGACTTCGTCGATTGGGGGGCGTCGCCGCCCCTCCCCGCGCGCCCATGCGGGGAAGGGCGAGGTACCAAATCTAAGTCGAATACTGCGCGAAGACCTGGGTGCCGGCGCGGGCGCGGTAGTCGGTCTTGATGTTGACGAGGGCGACCATGCCCTCGTCGACCTTGGCCTGCGCGCGCTCCAACGCCGGGCGGATCTCGGCCGGCTCCTCGACGTATTCACTGTAGCAACCGAGCGCCTCGGCCACCTTGTCGTAGCGGGTGTAGCCGAGTTCGCGGCCGGGCTTGACCCCGTCGGGATCGGCCGTCCAGCCGCCGTTGAGGCTGATCACCACCAGCACCGGGATCTTGTGGCGAACGGCGGTATCCAGCTCCATCGCGTTCAGGCCGAAGGAGCCGTCGCCGTGCACCACGATCACCTGGGTGTCCGGCTTCGCCACCTTGGCCCCGAGGCCGAAGGGCAGGCCCACGCCCATGGTGCCGAAGGGGCCGGAATTGAGCCGGTGGCCCGGCGTATAGGTCGGCATCGACTGGCGGCCGTAGTTCAAGATTTCCTGACCGTCGACCACCAAGATGGCGTCGCGGTCCATGAAATTCTTCACCTCCTCACACAGCCTGAGCGGATGGATCGGCACCTCGTCCGAGACCGTGTTGGCGCCGGGCCGCGAACGCTTCTCCGCCTCCTGCTCGCCCAACTGCTTGCGCCAGGCCTGGTAGGTGTCGTTGTTCACCTTGCCGTCGAGCCTCTCGATCACTTGGTTCAGCACCGCCTTGGCATCACCGACGATGCCGATGTCGATCGGCCGCGGGCTGGTGCTCACCTCCTCCTCGTCGATGTCGATGCGCACGATGGTGGCGTCCGGGTTGAAGCGCGGTGGTGCTGCGTGGCCGATGATGTAGTTCATCCGGGTGCCGACCACCATGATCAGGTCGGCCTCGCGGAAGGCGGTCGAGCGCACGGTCATGTAGCAGTAGGGGTGATCCTCGGGGATCACGCCGCGGCCCTGGGGCGTGGTGTAGAAAGGGATGCCGGCCACGTCGACGAAGGCGGCGAGCTCCGCCGAGGCATCGGACCACAGGATGCCGCCGCCGGAGACGATCACCGGCCGCTCGGCCTTGGCGAGTGCCTCGACCAGTCGTTCGATCAACGCCGGATCGCCGTGCGGGCGGGCCCTGGCGAGCGGGCGGCCGGAGAGCGTCCAGTCGATCTCGCTCTCGTCGATCTTCTGGTAGAGCACGTCGCCCGGCAGGTCGAGATAGACCGGCCCGGGCTTGCCGGCCATCGCCTTCTGGAAGGCGACGTTGACCATTTCCGGAATGCGCTTGGGCTGATAGACCCGCTCCGCCCACTTCACGCAGGGCCGCATGAAGGCGACCTGGTCGATCTCCTGAAAGACCTGGCGGCCATAGGTGCCATAGGGGCTGGAGCCGCCGATCGCCACCACCGGCACGCAGTCGACCAGCGCGTTGGCGATGCCGGTGACCAGGTTGGTGACGCCGGGTCCGCTCGCGGCCATGCAGACGCTCGGCTTGTTCAACAGCCGGCTATAGGCCTGGCTCATGAAGGCGGCGGCCTGCTCGTGGCGGACGTCGAGCGGGCGGATGCCCTCCTTGATGCAGGATTCCTCGGCGAGCAGCATCGGCCCGCCCATGATGAAGAACAGCGTATCGACGCCTTCGCGCTTCAGCGCCTTGGCGAGAATTTCCGAGCCTGTGAGTTCCGCCACCGTTTCCTCCCTCGTGACAGTGAATGGATCACCGCGCGCGAGTTCGCGCGCGGCGGTGAACAGCTATCGGGGGCGACGGCTAGATCGCGCCCTCGGAGCGGAGCGCCGAGACATCGTCCTCGCTCATGCCCAACCATTCGTCGAGCACGCTCTCGGCGTGCTGGCCCAGCAGCGGCGCCGGCGCCAGCGGCACCTCGGAATTGGACATCTTCACCGGCCAGGCGGGCATCTTGAAAGAGCCCCGGGTCGGATGCTCGATGGTCTGGAAGATACCGCGCCGTTCCAGGTTCTCGTCGCCGTGGAGTTCGGCGGTATCGAACACCGCGCCCGCGGGGATGCCTGCCGCGCCCAGGATCTCCATCGCCTCGCGCTTGCTCCGCCGACGCGTCCACTCGCTCAGCATGGCGTCGATCTCGGCCTCGCGCTCCAGCCGCTTCGCCGGCGTCGCGTAGCGCTCGTCGGCCACCAGCTCGTCCCGCCCCAGGACCTTGCAGAGCCGTTCCCAATGATGGCTTCCGGCCCGCGTCGTATAGATGTAGACGTAGTCGTTCGGCCCGCCCGGAGCGCAAGGGAAGATGCCGCTCGGCGCGTTGCCGCCGGTGATCACCTTGGCGCCGGTGCGGGGCGCCGGCTTGCCGGTCTGGGCCTGCACCGCATAGGCGATCCGGGTGTATTGCAGCATCGCGTCCTGCATCGCGATCTGAATGCGCTGCCCCTCGCCGGTGGACTTGCGCTGATAGAGCGCGCCCAGAATGGAGATCGCGGCGAGCATGCCGGTTCCGGTATCGCCGATCGTGGCGCCGGGCTTCATCGGCGGCCCGTCCGCCTCGCCGGTGATCGAGAGCACGCCACCCACCGACTGGCCGATCATGTCGAAGCTGAGGAAGTTCTCGAACGGGCTGCCCTCGGCGAAGCCCTTGACCTGGGCATAGACGATTGCGGGATTGATCGCCTTCACCACGTCATGGCCCAGCCCCAGGCGTTCGATCACGCCGGGGCCGAAATTCTCGATGAAGACGTCGGCCTCGGCCACCAGCTGCTTCACCAGCTCGAGGCCGCGCTCGCTCTTCAGGTTGGCGGTAATGCTCTTCTTGTTGGCGTTGAAGAGCAGGAAATAATAGGAGTCGATCCCCTGATTCTCGGAGGAGGCGAAACGACCCTGATCGCCGCCCTTGGGGTTCTCCACCTTGACGACCTCGGCACCGAGCCAAGCCAGCGCCTCCGTGCAGGAGGGCCCGGCCTCGAACTGCGTCAGGTCCAGGACCCGGACGCCGGAAAGGGCGCGCTCGGCACCGTTCGTCGCGTTCATGTCGTCATTCCCCTAGGTCCGCGCGGAAAATTGGCGCTCCCGCGCCGCGCGCATCTCGGCGATCATATCGGAATCCCGCCGCCAAATTCTAGCCGGCGTCAGAAATTCAGTCGCCGAGGCGGGTGCCCGGCGTCAATCCGGCGGATTCGGCGAATTCCATCGCCGAAATCTTAGCCCCGCCGCCGTGCCGTACCCGTTTCACCAGGATGCCGCCGCGCCCGGCGACGACGGTGAAGCCTGCCTCGCTCACCGAACAGATCTCGCCCACCCGGCCCGAGGCCTCGGCGCGGGCGGCATCGAATATCTGCAGCCGCTCGCCCTCATGGGTGGTCCAGGCGCCGGGTTGCGGATTGGCGCCCCGGATCAGGTTGTAGACCTCGGCCACGGAACGGCCCCAGTCGATCTCGACGTTCTCGGGCCGACACCAGCTCTCGTAGGTGGCGCGGGAATGGTCCTGAACGATGCGGGGCGCGGTCCCGGCGCGAATCAGGTCGATCGCCTCCATCACCGCTTGGACGCCGAGTGGGAAGATCTTCTCGAAATAGACCGTGCCGAGGGTGTCGTCGGGGCCGATCTCGACCTCCTTGCGGAGCAGGATCTCGCCTTCGTCGAGGCCGTCGTCCGGCCAGAAGATGGTCAGGCCGGTCTGCTCGGCGCCCCAGATGATCGGCCAGTTGATCGAGCTCGGGCCTCGGTGCAGCGGCAGCAACGAGGGATGGAAGCATATCGAGCCGTGGGTCGGGATCTCGCGCGCCGCCTCCGGCACGAAGACGGTGGTGAAGGCCAGCACCATCAGATCCGGCTCCGAGGCCCGGAGCTGGCCGAGCACCTTCTCGTCGCGGTAGCTCTCGGGCTGGGCGAGGGGCAGGCCATGGGCCAACGCCGCCTCCTTGACCGGATCGAGCCTGCCGCCCTTGCCGTCGGGCGCGGTATGGACCGCGACGACGTCGTCCTGGCCCTGTTCCAGGATCGCCTCCAGGCAGGCTTTGCCGAAGGCTTGTTGACCGTTCAAGATCAGACGCATCACCTCTCCTCCCATGCTTCGGCGCTCAGACCGAGCGATACTCGCCCTCCGAGCGAGGCTTGCCGTCCGTCGCCGCCCGCCCGGTCTCCACCATGTGGATCAAGTGCGAGAGGACGGAGCGTTCCGCCGCCTTGTGCAGATACTCGGGCACGTCGGTGTACATCCGGGCCACCATGTCCGGGATTCGCCCGTTTCCGTCGGCCAGGCAGGCGAGGATCTGCACTTCCCGCCTCTCCCGGTGGGCGATCAGGCCCCGGACGTGGTCGAGCGGGCGCTGAATTGCCGGCCCGTGCGTCGGCCAGTAGATCCGCTCCTCCCGCCGGGTGAGCTTGCGGAGGCTTTCCACGTAGTGCCTCATGTCGCCGTCGGGCGGCGAGACGATGGTGGTCGACCAGCCCATGACGTGATCGCCGGGAAACAGCGTCTCCTCCTCCCTGAGCGTGAAGCAGAGATGGTTCGAGGTATGGCCCGGGGTATAGACCGCCTCCAGGGTCCAGCCGTCGCCCGAGACGACGTCGCCGTCGGTCAGGCGGACGTCGGGATCGAAAGCCATGTCGCCGCCCTCCTCGACGTCCTCGTGTCCACCCTCGGCGTCGGGCCGGCCGGAGCCGTGCGGGCCGAAGCCGTAGGTCTTGGCGCCCGTCGCGGCCTTGAGTGCTGCGGCCGCCGGTGAATGGTCGCGGTGGGTGTGGGTGATGACCAGGTGGCTCACCGTCTCGCCGTCGAGTGCCGCGAGCAGCGCCTCGACGTGCGCGGAATCGTCCGGTCCCGGATCGATCACCGCGACATCTCGCCCGGCGCCGACGATGTAAGTGCCGGTGCCGTGGAGGGTGAAGGCGCTCGAGTTCCGGGCCACGACGCGGCGGATCAGCGGCGTCACCCGGGCGGGCTCGCCGTATTCGAACTCCAGCTCCCGGTCGAAGGTCAACTCGGCCATGCGCCGCTACTCCTCGGCTTTGGCGCGGTAGTCGCGCAAGACGTTCGGGTCCGGATCGGCGCCCAGGCCCGGGCCGTCCGGCACCCGGAACTCAGCCCCCGACGGGAGATTTAGATCGCCGAAAGGATAGGCCTCCAGGTCGAG
Source organism: Alphaproteobacteria bacterium (assembly GCA_965225945.1). Lineage (GTDB taxonomy): Bacteria > Pseudomonadota > Alphaproteobacteria > JASLMY01. The sequence goes on from CBDDBZ010000032.1 coordinate 72,834, forward strand.
ATAGATGTGCTCGATCAGGAAGGCGTTGGGGTCCACCGCCAGGAGATGCAGCGTGGCCAGGAAGCCCGGCCCGAAATAGGGCGAATGCGGCACGCAACTGACGCCCGCCGCCTCGGCCAGCACCGCCACCTTGCGATATTCGGTGATTCCGCCGACCTTGGTGACGCTCGGCTGGGCGTAAGCGACCGCGCCGAAATCGAACATTTTTTGGAACTCCCATGCCGTGCAGGCGTTCTCGCCGGCGGCGATTGGAATCCCCGACTCGCGCTGCAATTCGGCCAGCGCATCGAAATCCTCCGGCGGGAAAATCGGCTCCTCCAGCCAATAGAGGTCGAATTCGGCGAGCCGCGCCGCCGCCTCGCGCGCCTCGCGGGGCGACCAGGGGCAGTTGGTGTCGAGCATGATGGCGACGTCGGGGCCGACGGCCTCGCGCGCCGCCGCCACTTCCCTGGCCTCGGTCTCGTGCAGCTTGATGTGGCGATAGCCGCGGCCGAGCGCGTGGGCGCAGCGCTCCGCCACCACCTCGGGGTCCTGGTACTTGAAGAGGCTCGCGTAGGCCGGCATGGTCTCGCGCCCTCGCCCACCCAGAAGCTCGTGCACCGGCTTGCCGGCGGCCTTGCCGGCGATGTCCCAAAGCGCGATGTCGACGCCGCCGATCGCGAACATGGTGACGCCGTAGCGACCCCAGAGATGGTTCGCCTTCTGCAAGCGCCGCGAGATCCCGGCGATGTCGCGGGCATCCTGGCCGATCAGGGCCGGCGCCACCATGTGGTCGAGCGCGGCCTTTGTGGCGTGCGCCGCGCCATAGCCGAAGGCGTCGCCCCAGCCGGAGATCCCGGCATCGGTATCGATCCGCATGAAGACGTAGTCGAGCGTCCGCCAGTCCCGCCAGTCCTTCGTTGCCCCGGAGGAGGTGAAGGGTATCTCGATCAGCACGCTTTCGACGTTTTCGATTCTCATGGGCGAAGCCTCAGGTCGCGATGCGGTAGCGGGCGAACGGCCTCCCTGGTTGGCGCCGCATAAAAGCAGAAGCGGCGGGCCGGGGCAAAGCCGGGGGGAAGGGCCGGCATCGGGGACTTTCAATCCAGGGTCTCAGAGGCACCGATCGTGCGGCCGGTCGAACAGCGGAAACAACAACCAGCCACCGACGAAGCCGGCGATGTGCACCTCCCAGGCGATCGCGTGCACGCCGCCATCGGGGCTGAGGCCGGTCACGCCGATGAACAGATTGACGCCGATGAAGACCGTCGCCGCCATTACCACCGGGCGCCGATCGCGCGCGCGGGGAAGGTCGCCAACGCGTTGCGGCGGCCCGGCGGCCATCATGCGAAGGATCGCGCCGAAAAGGCCGGCAATGGCACCCGACGCCCCCACCACCAACACCGGCGCCGTCGTCACGAGATAGACGATGAAGGTGCCCAGCAGGCCGATCAGTCCCGTCACCAAATAGAACGACAGCATGCGGGCGCCGCCGATGCGGCGCTCGAGGCCGGTGGCGAAGGCGAGCACGAAACCCATGTTGACCAACAGGTGCAAGGCGTTGGCGTGGAGAAAGGCGTAACCGATGAGGGAGAGCCAGGGTAGCGGGTCCAGCGGCAAGGCCAGCGTGCCGTCGGCTAAGAGGAAATGGACCGGCGAAAAGCCTCCGTGGTAGAGGATCGCCCGGTCCCAAGCCTCCGGCAGCGCCAAACGGAGGAGATGCACGGCGAGGCAGACGGCGATGATCCCGCCCGCCACCGGCATGATATTGAAGGCGGGTGGCGAGGGCTCGTCGCCTCGGGCAGGCACGAAACGCATTTCGATCCTCGGCTGATCGGCAACGACGGCGCTAGTGGATGAAATCCAACATATGGTACCCCTACGACGGTTTCGCGAGCTCGTCCGGAAAGGCGCCCGGTGCGCCGTGATGCGGGCGTATCACAAGCGCCGGGCAACGCGTCCGGCGGGCTCGGGAAGCCGCCCTTCGGGTCCCATATCCTGGCTTCTCGGGGCGTCGGGCACCCTTGGCGATGTGCCGGCATCGCCGGCGGGCGCCCTCCTGCCGAGAAACCAGGATATGGGATCGTAGGGGTACCATATGCTGGATTTCATCCACCAGCATAGGCCGAGTGGTCGAGGGAACAAGCTTGCCTATCCGGTTATCACCCACACCCACTATATGTAGTGTGCACCCATTTTCCTGAGTAAAGCTCGGTGCAGGTCGAAGCGGAGATATCTCCGGCGATGCCGAGCAGGGACTCGGACGGCATTGTAGCGCCTTTTAGGCGACACTTTAGCGTGGTGGAAATCCTAATCATTGAGTCGGATTTGGCAAAATGCCACGTTGCATAAAGGACCGTCACTTCATTGAAATTTATCTGAAATCGGAGGTGAACGACACCGATGGAATATTCCAGGAAATCAGAGCTTCATTGAATTGTAGGATTCGAGTGCCGGATTATTCACAAATAGCTCTGTGAACTGGTTTTCAAGTTCGCTCAATACGTCATATGAAGTAAACGGATTGAGGATCACGTTCTTGCGTGTCGCTTCGTCTTCGCTGCGACTCAAAACGCGCAGGAGACTAACAGGCGCGGACGGGTTCTTCGCAACGATTCGTGCCAGCGCGTCGCTTTCTTCGACTAGTGCCGTCAATCGCTCAGACGATGTCGTTTCATCAGCAGCTTCCCGTCTGGCCGTGGGTTTCTTCGTTTTTCCCTTGGTCGCCACCGTTCCGTCCCCCGATGTTAAGTACGTGACGTGAATTAAACTCCGGTTCGGTTTTCAGAACAATCAAGAATTAGCCGGATCGCCTCCTCAATGCGCCTGCGCGGCCCTTGCCTGCAGTCCAAGGAGACACACTACATATAGTGGGTGTGGGTGATAACCGGATAGGCAAGGGAACAAGGAGGCCGGATGCGATTATTCCATTGCGCGGCGCGCGCTCTGGGCTTTGCCGCGGTTGTCACGGGCGCCATCTTCGGCCGCCCCGGCACCCGCCGGAGGGGCGCGCCCGCCGCGCGCCATGATCGATGCCACCGAGTACCCTTGGCGTGCCTTCGGCCGGGTCAACCGGCAGGGACGGGGGTTCTGCACCGGCGTCTTGATCGCGCCCGAGGTCGTGCTGACGGCCGCCCATTGTCTCTATGACACCAAGCGGCGTGCTTGGGTGGAGCCGCGTTTCATGCATTTCGTCGCCGCCTATCAGAAGGGCCGCTTTCTCTTCGACTCCAAGGTCGCCCGCTTCGAGATCGGCAAGGGCTACGAGCCCGGGGGCGAGCGGCGAAGTTCGATCCTTGCCTATCCGGCAGTACACGACTCGTTCATGTTGGCTTTGGCCTGGGCACCTGGACTGGTGGTTTTCCGGGGACGAGGAAACGAATCAGCTCAATGGCTTGACGCCTGTCGATAGGATTGACGAGCTGTCGCCTTATCCACTCGAAACCGTATCGGAAGATGGATTTTGCCATCCTTTTGTGGGTTTTGAGGCGGATCGGCTCGGCCTCGTGGAGCCAATCGCCGACTTTGTGCGCCCAGCAGAAGGTGATGGAAAGGACGGCGGTGAGCTTGGAGATGCGCTCCGGGTCGGTCATGTGGGTGTCTTCGAGGTTGAAGCCGCGGGTTTTCAAGGCGGCGAAGAGGGTCTCGATTTGCCAGCGCTGGGCGTAGATGGCCAAGGCCTCCTCGGGCGCGTCGTTGGTCAACGACGATCAACAGTTCGCCGGCTTGAGATGGAGCGCGCGACGAAGACGGGCCTGGCCTTGGGTTTTCTTCCGAGAGGCGCCTGGCGTTGGAGAGGATGCGGCTTTCCCCGGGTTTGAGGTCGCGAAACAGCTCCCTCGCCTTGACCATGGACCACGCGTGTTGGCGATCTTGATGTTGGATCGGATGCGGATGTGAAAGGGGATGGCCTTTTCCTGCAACCATGCCAGCCAGGCGTCGCCGATGAATTCCCGGTCGGCCAGGAGGCTGGCGATCTTGTCGACCCCGAAGAGCCGGAGGACGTGTTCGAGGATCGCGATCCGCTCCTTGGTATTGGAATTGCCCGCCTTGTCGAGCACCCGCCAGCACACGGGAGCGATGGCGCGGTTGACGATGCCGATCATCAAGATGTTGACGTCGCGGCGACCCGCGCCAGTTGGTCCGGTCCATGGTCAGCCGCCACGGCCCCGCCTGGAGCCCCATCATCGCAACCAGGAACTCGGCGAGGCGATCGTAATCGAAATCGACTTGCTCGAAAAACCGTTGCACCGATAGTTGGAGCTGGATCGCGCGCGCCCCGTGGCAGGCCAAGTGAGAGAGGTTCACCGTCGAAGACCAAGACGCAAAGGCTCTCAACGGCTCTTGCGAAAGGCGAAGCCGCATCGTAGGTCTCACGCAGGGCGTTGATCGGGTTGTTCATGATTTCCCTCTTGACTCGTCGTGGAGTGAATCGGGTCAACTTACGTAAATGCCGTCGTGTACCATGCCCACACCCACTATATGTAGTGTGCACCCATTTTCCTGAGTAAAGTCGGTGCAGGTCGAAGCGGAGATACGATGCCGAGCGACTCCCATTGTAGCGCCTTTTAGGCGACACTTTAGCGTGGTGGAAATCCTAATCATTGAGTCGGATTTGGCAAAATGCCACGTTGCATAAAGGACCGTCACTTCATTGAAATTTATCTGAAATCGGAGGTGAACGACACCGATGGAATATTCCAGGAAATCAGAGCTTCATTGAATTGTAGGATTCGAGTGCCGGATTATTCACAAATAGCTCTGTGCTGGTTTTCGCGCTCAATACGTCATATGAAGCGGATTGAGGATCACGTTCTTGCGTGTCGCCGTCTTCGCTGCGACTCAAAACGCGCAGGAGACTAACAGGCGCGGACGGGCTTCGCAACGATTCGTGCCAGCGCGTCGCTTTCTTCGACTAGTGCCGTCAATCGCTCAGACGGTCGTTTCATCAGCGCTTCCCGTCTGGCCGTGGGTTTCTTCGTTTTTCCCTTGGTCGCCACCGTTCCGTCCCCCGATGTTAAGGGCGTGACGTGAATTAAACTCCGGTTCGGTTTTCAGAACAATCAAGAATTAGCCGGATCGCCTCCTCAATGCGCCTGCGCCGGCCCTTGCCTGCAGTCCAAGGAGACACACTACATATAGTGGGTGTGGGTGATAACCGGATAGGCAAGGTTCGATCGAAAGCGCGAGCGACTGGGCGATCCTGCATCTGGCGCGCGCGGCGGGTCCCGAGGTCGGCTATCTGGGGGTCGCGCACCTCCGCCCCGGGGACGCGCTGGCGCCGAAGCCCATCTTCACCCTCGCCGGCTACGGCCGCGACCGGCCCTATGCGCTGTCCGCCCACCGGAACTGCGCGTTGCTGCGTTGGGACGGGGCGGCACCGCTGGTGCACCACGATTGCCGGGCTGAGCATGGCACCTCGGGCGCGCCGATCATCCGGCGCCTCGGGCGGGACTATGTCGTGGTGGCGCTCCACGTCGGCCGGGGCGAGCTCGGGAGCCGAGAGATCGGCGCCGCCGTGCCCTCCGGCGTCTTCTTCGAGGCGGCGCTCGGGGCGACCGGTCGGCGCGCGCGGCGATCCCCGGGGCTGGGCCTCTTCATGGCCGGCAGCCGCGCGAAGTGATGCCAACCGAGGTAATACCAACGGACCACAGTACACGACTCGTTCATGCTGGCTTTGGCCTGGGCACCTGGACTGGTGGTTTTCCGGGGACGAGGAAACGAATCAGCTCAATGGCTTGACGCCTGTCGATAGGATTGACGAGCTGTCGCCTTATCCACTCGAAACCGTATCGGAAGATGGATTTTGCCATCCTTTTGTGGGTTTTGAGGCGGATCGGCTCGGCCTCGTGGAGCCAATCGCCGACTTTGTGCGCCCAGCAGAAGGTGATGGAAAGGACGGCGGTGAGCTTGGAGATGCGCTCCGGGTCGGTCATGTGGGTGTCTTCGAGGTTGAAGCCACGGGTTTTCAAGGCGGCGAAGAGGGTCTCGATTTGCCAGCGCTGGGCGTAGATGGCCAAGGCCTCCTCGGGCGCGTCGTTGGTCACGACGATCAACAGTTCGCCGGTCTTGAGATGGAGCGCGGCGACGAAGACGGGCCTGGCCTTGGGTTTTCTGGCCTCCGAGAGGCGCCTGGCGTTGGAGAGGATGCGGCTTTCCCCGGGTTTGAGGTCGCGAAACAGCTCCCTCGCCTTGACCATGCGACCACGCGTGTTGGCGATCTTGATGTTGGATCGGATGCGGATGTGAAAGGGGATGGCCTTTTCCTGCAACCATGCCAGCCAGGCGTCGCCGATGAATTCCCGGTCGGCCAGGAGGCTGGCGATCTTGTCGACCCCGAAGAGCCGGAGGACGTGTTCGAGGATCGCGATCCGCTCCTTGGTATTGGAATTGCCCGCCTTGTCGAGCACCCGCCAGCACACGGGAATGGCGATGGCGCGGTTGACGATGCCGATCATCAAGATGTTGACGTCGCGGCGACCCAGCCGCCAGTTGGTCCGGTCCATGGTCAGCCGCCACGGCCCCGCCTGGAGCCCCATCATCGCGACCAGGAACTCGGCGAGGCGATCGTAATCGAAATCGACTTGCTCGAAAAACCGTTGCAGGCGCCGATAGTTGGAGCTGGATCGCGCGCGCCCCGGAAAGTGGCAGGCCAAGTGAGAGAGGTTCACCGTCCGGGCGACGAACACGCCGAAGACCAAGACGCAAAGGCTCTCCAGACGGCTCTTGCGAAAGGCGAAGCCGCATCGTAGCGTCTCACGCAGGGCGTTGATCGGGTTGTCTCGCATGATTTCCCTCTTGACTCGTCGTGGAGTGAATCGGGAATCCTACAACCTTTTCAACGTCCTACGTAAATGCCGTCGTGTACCATGCCAACGGACATAAGTCCTGGCCGCCCCGCTACGGCGCGTCGGCGCGGTCGAGGATGGCGCCCAGCAGGACGTCGCAGCCGGCGGCCAGGTCTTCGGCCGTCGCCTCCTCGGCCTCGTTGTGGCTGATGCCACCCTCGCACGGCACGAAGATCATCGCCGTCGGCGCCACCTCGGAAATGTTGCAGGCATCGTGCCCGGCGCCCGAGGTGATCTCCATCGCCGACAGGCCCGAGGCCTCCGCCCCCCTCGCCACCGCCCTGATGCAGTCGGGGTCGAAACGAATCGGCGGCTGATACCAGATCTCCTCGACCACCAGCTCGAGCCCGATATCGGCGGCGATGCGGCCTGCGCCGGCCTCCAGCCGCGCCTTCATCTCGGAGAGCCGGGTATCGGCCGGATGGCGGATATCGACCGAGAAGGCGACCCGACCCGGGATCGTGTTGCGGGAGTTCGGCGAAACCACGAACTGGCCGACCGTCGCGCAGGCGCCCGGCTGGTACTCGTGGCCGATGCGGTTGACCAATTCGACCATCCGCGAGGCACCGACCAGCGCGTCCTTGCGGATCGCCATCGGTGTCGGGCCGGCATGGGCCTCCTGGCCGGTCACGCGCACATCGAACCAGCGTTGGCCCTGGGCGCCCCGGACGATTCCGATGGTCTTCTCCTCGGCTTCCAGGATCGGGCCCTGTTCGATATGGGCCTCGAAGAAGGCGGCGATGTCGCGCCCACCCAGCGGAAATTCGCCGAGATAGCCGATCCGTTCCAACTCCTCCCCCACGCTCTTGCCGTCGAGGTCGACAATGGCGTGCGCCTGTTCGAGCGTGACCTTGCCGACGTAGGCGCTGGAGCCGGCCATCGCCGGGGCGAAACGGCAACCCTCCTCGTTGGTCCAGACCACCACCTCGATCGCACGCCGGGTCCGGTGGGCCATGTCGTCGAGCGTGCGGAGCACCTCCAGGCCCGCCAGCACGCCGTAAACGCCGTCGTACTTGCCGCCGGTCGGCTGGGTGTCGAGGTGGCTTCCGGTCATCACCGGGGCGAGGCCATCGTCGGCGCCGGCGCGCCGGGCGAAGATGTTTCCCATTCGATCGACCCGCACGGTGCAGCCCTGGGCCTCGCACCACGAGACGAAGAGGTCGCGCCCGTCGCGATCCAGGTCGGTCAACGCCTGGCGATTGACCCCGCCCTTGTCCGTGGCGCCGATCCGCGCCATCTCCATCAGGCTCGCCCAGAGCCGGTCCTGATTGATCCCGAGATTTCGCATCGCCGGTCTCCTCAAGCGCCGATCACGTCCTCGGCCGAGCGATAGGGCATGGCGAGCTCGCGCGCGACCGCCTCGTAGGTGAGCTTGCCCTCGGCCACGTTGAGCCCGTTGCGGAGGTGCGTGTCCTCGCGCAGCGCCTCCCGCCAGCCCTTGTCGGCGAGCGCCAGCACGAAGGGCAGCGTCGCGTTGTTGAGCGCGAAGGTCGAGGTCCGGGCGACCGCCCCCGGCATGTTGGCGACGCAGTAATGCACCACGTCGTGGCGGATGTAGGTCGGCTCGGCATGGGTCGTCGGCCGCGCGGTCTCGATGCAGCCACCCTGATCGATCGCGACGTCGACCAGCACAGCCCCCCGGCGCATGCCCTCGACCATCGCCTCGCTCACCAGGCGCGGCGCCGAGGCGCCGGGCACCAAGACCGCGCCGACCACCAGGTCGGCCGACATCACATGTTCCTCGATCGCGTCGACGGTGGAAAAGATGGTGTTCAGCATCGGCCCGAACTGTAGGTCCAGGTCGTAGAGCCGGCGCAGGTTGATATCGATCACGAAGACCGCCGCCTCCAGCCCCATCGCCATTCGCGCGGCGTTGGTGCCGACGACGCCGCCACCGAGGATCACCACCTTGGCCGCGCGCACCCCCGGCACGCCGCCCAGCAGCATGCCGCGTCCACCCTGCTCCATCTCCAGGCAGTGGGCGCCCGCCTGGATCGACATCCGGCCCGCCACCTCGCTCATCGGCGCCAAAAGCGGCAGGCCGCCAAATTCGTCGGTTACGGTCTCGTAGGCGATGGCGACGACACCGCCCTCCATCAGCGTCGTCGTCAGCTCCGGCGCCGGAGCGAGGTGGAGATAGGTGAAGAGGAGCTGATCGGCGCGCAGCATCGCGCATTCGTGTCGCTGCGGCTCCTTCACCTTCACGATCATCTCGGCCCGGCCGTAAACCTCCTCCGCCGTGTCGACGACTTCCGCGCCCACGCCCCGGTAGTCGTCGTCGTCGAGCCCGATGGCCCGGCCGGCGTCGGTCTCGAGCAACACCTCATGGCCGTGATGGCGGACCTGGCGGACGCTTCCCGGGGTCAGCCCGACCCGGTGTTCCTCGGCCTTGATTTCCCTCGGCACGCCGATCCGCATCTGCTCACTCCATCCCGCTAGGCGACGCGCCGGAGCGCGCCGGCGATCGTCTCGACAATTTGGTCGATATGGCTTGTCTGCAGGATCAGCGGCGGCGAGAGCGCGATGATGTCGCCCGTGGTCCGGATCAGAAGGCCATTCTCGTAACAATCGGTGAAGCAATCGACGGCGCGGTGCGTGGGCGCGTCGGGCCTGGGCTCCAGCTCGATCCCGCCGATGATGCCGAGATTGCGAATGTCGATGACATGGGGCTCGTCTCGAAGCGAATGCATGCCGTCCTCCCAATAGGCGGCGAGCTCGGCGCCGCGCTCCAGCAGGCCCTCGCTCCGGTAGAGGTTCAGAGCGGCGAGCCCCGCCGCCGCCGCCAGGGGGTGCCCCGAATAGGTGTAGCCATGGAACAGCTCGATGCCGTCGGAGGTGGCGTCGATGAAGCTCTGATAGATCTCGTTGCGGCAGATCACCGCGCCCATCGGCACGGCGGCGTTGGTCAGCCCCTTGGCGCAGGTCATGATATCCGGCGTCACATCGAAATAATCGGCGGCGAAGGGCGCGCCCAGGCGGCCGAAGCCGGTGATCACCTCGTCGAAGATCAGCACGATGGCGTGGCGATCGCAGATCTCCCGAAGTCGCTCCAGGTAGCCGACGGGCGGGATCAGCACGCCGGTGGAGCCGGCCACCGGCTCGACGATAACGGCGGCGATGGTGGAGGCGTCGTGCAGCGCCACCAGTCGTTCCAGCTCGTCCGCCAGCTCGGCGCCCGCTTCGGGCTGGCCGCGCGAGAAGGCGTTGCGGCCTAAGTCGTGGGTGTGCGGCAGATGGTCGACGCCGTTCAGCAGGGGCCCGAAGAACTTCCGGTTGGCGACGATGCCGCCCACCGAAATGCCGCCGAAGCCGACCCCGTGATAGCCCCGCTCCCGCCCGATGAGGCGGGTCCGCGTCCCCTGCCCACGCACCCGGTGGTAGGCCAGCGCGATCTTGAGCGCCGTGTCGACCGCTTCGGAGCCCGAGTTGGTGAAGAACACCCGGTCCATCCCCTCCGGCGTGATCTCGGCGAGGCGGGAGGCGAACTCGAAGGCCAGCGGATTGCCCATCTGGAAGTTGGGCGCGTAGTCCATGGTGTCGGCCTGGGCCTTGATCGCCGCTCGGATCTCGTCGCGCCCGTGGCCGGCGTTGCAGCACCAGAGCCCCGCCGTGCCGTCCAGGATGTCGCGGCCGTCGTGGCCCTGGTAGTGCATGTCCTTGGCGCCGACCAGCATTCGGGGCGCGGCTTTGAACTGGCGATTGGCCGTGAACGGCATCCAGAAGGCTTCGAGATCGTTGGGCTGCGCGACCTCGGTGGTGATCGGCCGGTTCATCTGTGCTCTCCCGACGGTGCGGTATTTGGGCTGGCCGCAGCCGATCCGCGCGAGCGGCAAAATCACGGCCCTTGCGTCGGCACTCTAACAGCCCCGAAAATGGGGAAAAAGCGAAACCACGCGGAGCTTCGGGAGAATGAAAGATGGCATCCTTCGACGACTATGAGAATCACGATGGAATTGGCTTGGCGAGCCTGATACGGGATGGACAGGCCAGCGCCGAGGAGGTGCTGGACGCCGCGATTGAGCGGGTGGAGGCGCGCGACGGCACGGTGAACGCGGTCACCACGCGGATGTACGACCAGGCGCGGAGCGCCATCGCCGACGGGCTGCCGGAGGGTCCGTTCCGAGGCGTGCCCTACCTGGTGAAAGACCTCGGCGCCTCCATCGCGGGCGAGCCGACGAACCGGGGCTGCCGCTTTTTCGAGGGCGTGATCGGGACCGAGGATTCCGAGACGGTGCGGCGCCTGAAGCGGGCCGGCCTGGTGATCTTCGGCCGCACCAATACCTGCGAGCTGGGCCTCAGCCTCACCTGCGAGCCGCAACTCAAGGGCGCGACCAGGAACCCCTGGAACCCGGCGCATATCTCGGGCGGCTCCAGTGGCGGGGCGGCGGCCGCCGTCGGCGCCCGAATGGTGCCGATGGCCCATGCTTCCGACGGCTTCGGCTCGATTCGCGCGCCCGCCGCCTGTTGTGGCCTCGTCGGCCTGAAGCCGACCCGGGGCCGCAGCACCATGGCCCCCTTCCTCGGCGAGGGCCTGGGTGGCATCTCGACGGAACATGCCGTGACGCTCACCGTGCGCGATAGCGCGGCGCTGCTCGATGCGACCTCCGGGCCCGGCATCGGCGATCCCTACTCGGCGCCGCCGCCGACCAGACCTTTCCTGGAGGAGGTCGGCGCCGAAGCCGGATCGCTTCGCATCGCCGTCACCCGCAAGACGCCGAACGGGGCGCCGATGAGCGCGGCGTGTCTCGATCTGCTGGACGAGACAGCGACGCTCTGCGCCGATCTCGGCCATGTCGTCGACGAAGTCGACCCCGATATCGAGGGCGAGAGCGTGGTGGCGACCTTCCTGACGCTGATGGCGGTGAATACCGTCGTCAACCTGGCCAGCCATCCGACGAAGGGGCGCGAGGCGCGGCCGGACGAAGTCGAGCGGGTGACTTGGGCTTCGGCCGAAATGGGCCGGCGGATCGACGGCGCCGCTTATGTCCGCGCGACCCAGGCGGCGCATCGCCTGGGCCGGCGGATGGGCGCCTTTCACCAGGACTGGGACGTGCTGCTGACACCGGGCCTGGCGCGCACCGCGGTCGAACTCGGCTGGCTCGACATGATGATGGAGGACGTGGACGAATACTGGCGCCGGGTCTTCGAATTTTCGCCGTTCACGGTGTGGTTCAATTTGACCGGGCAGCCGGCGATGATGCTACCGCTGGCCCAGGCGCCGGACGGCCTGCCGCTGGCGACGCAGCTCGTCGGCCGCTTCGGCGACGAGGCGACGATCCTCCGCCTCGCCGCCCAGTTGGAAGCCGCCCGCCCCTGGATCGACCGCAAGCCCGCGCTCGCCGCCGACGGGTGAGCGCGGAATGTGGTAGATATATCGAGGCGCGCGCGCTGCTTCGCGGAGGATCCGCGCCCTTGAGACCGAGGTACCGACGGGCATGATCGACGACAGTTCCCGCAAGGCCGTAAGGCGCGCGCCGTCGCGCCGTTCCCTCCTCCGGGCCGGCGTCGGCGGTGCCCTGATCGCCGCCGCGCCCGCCGTCGTCTCCCGCCGCGCGCGGGCGGCCAAACCGCTCAAGGTCGCGGCTTTTACGGACTATATCAGCACGGAGATGATCGCGGCGTTCAAGGCTAGGACCGGTATCGTGGTCGCACTCACGGAAAGCGGGGACGACCAGCAGTTCCTGAGCCAGCTCGAGAATTCGGAGGGGGCGAGCCACGATGTCGTCTTCAACTCGAGCAACACGATTCTGCGCTGGTATGCCGCATCCGACGCGGCGCGCTCCGCCCTGCTCGCGCCGATCGACGAATCGCGCCTGGATAGGGACGAGATCATTCCCGCTATCTGGGAACGGTCCGGGGAGTTGGGCGCGGTGCGCCGGGGTCGACGTTTCGCCGTGCCGTTCAACTGGGGCACCGAAGTCCTGGTCTACGATTCCGACGAGCGGAAGTACGAGGTCGGCTCCGTCTCGTGGAAAGATCAATGGGCGCTGGAGAACCAGGGGCGCGTCGCCGTTCGCCCCTTCACCGCACTCACCTCGATCGCCCTGATGCAAGGCGGCGGCAGCAAGCTCGACGCGGCGCATCGCGATCGGTTCAAGGCGCGCGAGATGTTCGAGCAGGCCATCCGCTTCGCTATCCAACACCATTCCTGGGTTCGCGCGACCTGGACCACCCGGGAGGAGCTGCGCAAGGCGTATTTTGACGATCGCTGCGTCGTCGGCCAAAGCTACGAAAGCATCGCCATCGAGCTCTGGAAGGCGACACGCGGCAGGCTGAAGTTCGTAGCCCCGAAGGACGGGGCGCTCGCCTGGATGGATACGATCTCGATCTCCGCCCGGGCGACGAACACGGACGCGATCTATGCCTTCCTCAACTTCTGTCTTTCGCCCGAGGGCGGCGCCATGCACACGCGCGCCACCGGGTACAACTCGGCCGCCGTGGGCGCGAAGAATTTGCTCGGCGCGAAATACCGGGAGCGTTACGCCTCGGCTTATGGGCGAAAAGGCGAGGCGATCGAGAACTTCTGGTGGCAGCGGCTGGAGCCGGAATGGTACGTCGCGCTGCGGGACGAATACGTGGCCCGTTGGGGGCTCGCCTAAGGTCGAGGTCCGGCCCCGGGCCGACGACCTCACCCGGCGCGACGCACCTCGACGCACTCCGGCGGGAAGGCGTCCCAGAAATCGGTCTCTTCCAGCTCCGCTCTAAATTTGGCCAACGGCTTCGAGCGATCGTGCCCGGGCATGATCGTCGCCATCATCCCTTCGCTCTCGCTCATTGCTCTCCCCCTTCTCGGTTTTCTGGACCCGGACGCCGGGCGGGTGTATCTCTCCGGCCGCGTAACGCCCACCAGCATTCCGAATCGAGCCCATGTCGCTTCGCAACATCGCCATCATCGCGCATGTCGATCATGGCAAGACCACGTTGGTGGACGCTATGTTCCGCCTGTCGGGCGCCGTGCGGGGCAACCAGCGCGTCGCCGAGCGGGCGATGGACTACAACGAGCTGGAACGCGAACGCGGCATCACCATCCTCTCGAAGTGCACCTCGGTGACGTGGCGTGGCACGCGCATCAATATCGTCGACACCCCCGGCCACCAGGACTTCGGCGGCGAGGTCGAACGCATCCTCGACATGGTCGACGGCGTGCTGCTGCTGGTCGATGCGGCCGAAGGGCCGATGCCGCAGACCAAGTTCGTGACCCAGAAGGCGCTGGCGCTGGGGCTTCGCCCGATCGTCGTCGTCAACAAGATGGACCGGGCCGAGCAACGCGCCGAAGTGGTGCTGAGCGAGGTCTTCGACCTCTTCGCGGCTCTGGACGCGAGCGAGGCGCAGCTCGACTTCACCGCCCTCTTCGCCTCGGCCCGCGACGGCTGGGCGAGCCCGAAGGTGGACGGCGCGCGGGGCGACCTGGCGCCCTTGTTCGAGGCGATCGTCGAGGGCGTGCCGAGGCCCGAGGTCGACGCGGACGCGCCCTTCCGCATGTTGGCGAGCATGCTGGATCTCGATCCCTATCTCGGCCGGGTGCTGACCGGGCGGATCGCCTCGGGCCGCCTTTCGGTCAACCAGACGATTCAGGCGCTGGACCCGGCGGGGCGGCGGACCGAGACGGGGCGGGTGACCAAGCTCTTGAGCTATCAGGGGCTGGAGCGGGTTCCGGTGAAAACGGTCTCGGCTGGCGACATCGTCGCCATCGCCGGCCTCTCCCGCGCCACGGTGGCCGACAGCCTGGTGGCCACCGAGGTCTTAGAGCCGCTCCCGGCCCGGCCCATCGATCCGCCGACGTTGGCCATGACCTTCGCCATCAACGACGGGCCGCTGGCCGGGCGCGACGGCGACAAGGTGACGAGCCGGGTGATCCGCGAGCGCCTGTTTCGCGAGGCGGAAGGCAACGTCGCGATCCGCGTGGCGGAGACCGGGGACGCCGACGCCTTCGAGGTCGCCGGCCGGGGCGAGCTGCAGCTCGGCGTCCTGATCGAGACCATGCGCCGCGAGGGCTTCGAACTCACCATCAGCCGCCCGCGCGTCATCTTCCGCGAGGGCGACGGCGGCCTGGAGGAGCCTTTGGAGGAGGCCGAGATCGACGTCGACGACGCCTATGCCGGCGTCGTGGTCGAGGCCATGAGCGCGCGCCGGGCCGAGCTTCGCGACATGCGCCCCTCGGGCGGCGGCAAGACCCGGCTCGTCTTCCACGCCCCCAGCCGCGGGCTGATCGGCTATCACGGGCAGTTCCTGACCGAAACTCGGGGTACCGGAATCATGCACCGCTCGGTCGCCGGCTATACGCCCTATAAGGGGGCGATCCAGGATCGGCGGACCGGGACCTTGGTCTCGACCACGCTCGGCAAGTCGGTGGCCTACGCGCTGTGGAACCTGGAGGCGCGCGGACATCTCTTCATCGGCCCGGGGGAGGCGGTCTATCCCGGCATGGTGATCGGCGAGAACAGTCGCGCCGGCGACCTGGAGGTGAACCCGCTTCGGACCAAGCAGCTCACCAACATCCGCGCCGCCGGCAAGGACGACGCGGTCCGCCTTACGCCGCCGACCCGCCTGGCCCTGGAAGTGGCGCTCGCCTACATCGCCGAGGACGAATTGGTGGAAGTGACGCCGGGCCACATCCGCCTCAGAAAGCGGCACCTGGACCCGCACGAGCGACGCCGGGAGCGGCGACGCGCGGCGGCCCTCGACGGCTGAACGGCGGCGCGAAAGCAAGACCCGCGAAGAGAGGTTCGCAGCATGGATGCGACGACCATCGGAACCCTGTTGGCCGACCACGTGCTCGACATCGTGGCCCTTGGCATCTACGCCTCCTGCTGGTTCGGCTACCTGCACCTGGCGGAGCGCGAAGGCCGCGGCGGGCGCAACCTGATCGACGAGATGGCGGCCGGGCGGCGGATCTGGATGCGGACCATGCTGGCGCGCGACAATCGCATGCTCGACCTTCAGATCGTGCGTAGCGCGGTGCAGACGGGACAGTTCTTCGCCTCGACCTCGATCCTCGTGGTGGCCGGCCTGTTGGCCGTGCTGGGCGCCACCGACAGGGCGATCGCCGTGGTCGAGGAACTGCCCTTCACGGCAACGACGGACCGCACGCTCTGGGAGATCAAGGTCCTCTGTCTGATGGTCGTCTTTATCTACGCCTTCTTCAAGTTCATGTGGTCGGTACGGCAATACAACTATTGCGCCGTGCTGATCGGCGCGACCCCGCCGGCCGATGCCCTTGCGGAGGACGCGGGCGAGAGCGCCGACGACCTGGCCTGGATCGCGACGCTCGCCGCCAAGCACTCCAACCACGGAACCCGGGCCTACTATTTCGGCTTCGCGCTGCTCGCCTGGTTCCTACACCCGCTGCTGGTGATTCCGGTGACGCTCTGGGTGGTGGCGGTGATCTGGCGCCGTGAGCATCGCTCCAATACCCTCGCCCGCCTGCGCGCACTCGACGCGCGGCGCGAAGCTTGATCGAAGGCGCGTGCCTCAGCGGCCGAAGAGGCGGGCCAGCCAGGCCTTGATGCGTTGCCAGAGAACTCGGCCGAGGAGGTTGCCGGCATCGAGCGCCTCGCGTGCCTCTGGCGCGTTCACGTCCTCGCCCGGCCCGGCGGCGTCCAGCGCCGCCTGCAAGGCGGTGGCGAAATCCTGGGTCAGGCGCCCCGCCAGATCGTTCACCAGGCCACCCCGGCCAAATTGCGCGAGCGAGCCGGCGAGCGTGAAATCGACCTCGAGCTCGACCCGAGTGCCCGCGTCCTGGGCGATCACGGCGAAATCGATTGCGCCCTTGCATTGCGAGCGGCTGCGCTGGTCGAGGCCTTGGCCCTCGATCCGCCCCCTCATCGCCGCCGCGTCGCGGGCGAGCTGCCCCTCGCCGGCGAAGCTCGCCTGGATCGGGCCGAAGCGCACGGTCATCCGGCCCTCGAGCGCGCCGTCCGCACCCGCCCGCGTCACCTCGGCACCCGCCAGGCAACCGGCGACCGCGTAGGCGTCGCCGAGAAAGGCCCAAACCTGGTCGGCGGGGTGGGCGACGGTGAAGCTTTGCGCTATTCGCATGTGGCGTTTACGCGGGCGCGGCGCGCCGCGTCGCCACGACCTCGGCGATTGCCGCGACGATCCCGGCGTAGCCGGTGCAGCGGCAGAGATTGCCCGCCAGCTCGAGCCGAATCCGCGCCTCGTCCGCGTCGGCCAAGCGGAGCACGACGTCGCGCGCCGTCACCAGCATCCCCGACGTGCAATAGCCGCATTGCAACCCGTGGTGCTTGGTGAAGGCAGCACGCAGCGCGGCCATGACGCCATCGGCGCCATGGCCCTCGATCGTGGTGACCTCGGCACCGTCGCAGGCGAGCGTCAATTGCAGGCAGGCGCGCACCGGCCGGCCGTCGAGCAGCACGTTGCAGGCGCCGCAAACGCCGTGCTCGCAGGCGAGATGGGTCCCCGTCAGCCCGAGCCCATCGCGCAGGAAGTCGCCCAGATGCGTCCTGTCGGCGACCTCGGCGGTGACCTCGCGGCCGTTGACCGTCAAGGTGATCTCGCTCATGGCGCCACCTCCGCCAGGGCGCGGTGCAACATCACCGCGTGAAGCTGGAGCTCGTAATCGTCGAGCCCGGGTTCCGCCGCGCTCACCACCTCGCGGCAGCGCCCGAGGTCCGCGCCCAACAATTCCGCGCCCTCCGCCAGCACGCGGGGCGCCGACGAGGTGGCGCCGATCACCACCCGGGTCGCGCCCGAGGAGGGGTCGTGCAGCACCGCGCCGATCGCCTCGGCGAACTCGCCGGGCTTGCGGCAATACTTGCCGTAGGCCCAGCGCGCCTCCGCTCCGGGCTCGGGGATGGCGACGCCCTCGATGATCTCGTCCAATTCCAGCGCCACCCAGAAGGCGCCCTGCTGGAAGTCCTCGAGCGCTACGGTCCGCTTGGCATTTGTACCCGCGATCACCACCGAGGCACCGAGCGCCAGCAGCGCCGCCGGCCAGTCGGCGGCCGGATCGCCATGCGCCAGGCTGCCGCCGATGGTGCCGCGGTTGCGGACGGCGCGATAGGCGATAGCGCCGGCGACGCCGGCCATGATCTCGCCCAGCCGGCCGGATAGCGCGCCGTCCTCGATATTCGCATGGGTCAGGGCAGCGCCGAGGAAGACCCCGTCGTCGCGCCGCTCGATGCGCGCCAGCGCACGAATCCCGGAGATGTCGACCAGCAGGCTCGGCTGCGCCAGGCGCAGGTTCATCATCGCCATCAGCGACTGGCCGCCGGCGATCGCCTTGCCCTCGAAGCCGGCCTCCCCCAGGAGCGCCGTCGCCTCGGCCACCTCGCGGGCCCGGCGATAAGCGAACGGTGCCGCCTTCACGCTTCCGCCTCCGCTTGGGCGATCGCCTCGAAGACGCGGCGCGGCGTCATCGGCGTCTCCAGGACTTCCGCGCCGAATTTGCGAAGCGCGTCGTTGATCGCGTTGGCGATCGCCGCCGGCGGCCCGATCGCGCCGCCCTCGCCGACGCCCTTGATGCCGAAGGCGGTGAAGGGCGAAGGGGTTTCCATATGCTCGATGCGGAAGGCCGGTATCTCGGTCGCGCCCGGTATCAGATAGTCGGCGAACGTGGAGGCCAGCGGCTGGCCCTGGGCATCGAAGGGCACCTCCTCCCAGAGCGCGGTGCCGATCCCCTGGGCGGCGCCACCGATGATCTGGCCATCGACGATCATCGGGTTGACCTTGGTGCCGCAATCCTCGGCGATCACATAGTCGAGGATCCTAACGTCGCCGATCTCCGGGTCGAGCGAGACCACGACGGCATGGGTCCCGTAGCTGAAGGCGCCGTGATCGTAGGTCGTCTTGAAGGTGCCCAGTGTCTCCAGCCCCTTCGCCACCACTTCCTCCGGCAGTTGGTCGGGCCGGGCGTAGACCGCGCCTGCGACCTCGGCGAAGCGGGCCTCGCCCCCCGGCCCCTTGGCGACGCCGTCGGTGACCGCCACATCTTCGGGCGCGCATTGCAGCAGATGCGCGCCGACCTCGGCGATCCGTTCCGCCAGCAGCTCGCAGGCCCGGGCGATCGCGCCGCCGGCCATCACCATGGAGCGCGAAGCGTAGGTGCCGGTGGAGAAGGGCGTTCGGCCGGTATCGCCGTGCACGACCTGGACCAGGTCGGTGTCTATCCCCAGGACCTCGGAGGCGACTTGCGCCATCGTGGTTTCCATCCCCTGGCCGTGGCTCTGCACGCCGATCTCAAGCTCGAGCGAACCATCCGGAGCGAGGCGCGCGCGGGCCTGCTCGTAGCCCGGCAGCACCTCGATGCCGGCACCGGCGAAGACCTTGGTGCCGTGCGCCGTCTGCTCGGTGTAGGTGGCGATGCCGAGGCCGATCAGCCGGCCGTCGGGCTCGCCGGCCGCCTGGCGTCGCCTGACCGCGTCGAGGTCGATTGCCGAGACGGCGCGGCGCAGGCATTCGGGATAGTCGCCGCTGTCGAACAGCTTGCCCACGACGTTGGTGTAGGGCATGGCGTCGGCCGGCGGCAGGCTCGCCTGGCGGATCTCGTGCGGCTCACGCCCGATTTCGCGGGCCAGCGCGTCGATCACCAGCTCGAGGGCGAAACAGATACCGGTCCTGGAGACGCCGCGATAGGGCTGCAGCGGCGGCTTGTTGGTGGCGATGGTCCGGGTCCGGCAGCGATAGGCCTCCAGCGCATAGGGGCCGGGAAAGCTGGCGCCGGCCTGCGCCGCCTCGAAACCGCCGTGGAAGGGCCAGATCGAATAGGCCCCCGCGTCGACGTCGATGCTCACGTCGAGGCCGAGCAAACGGCCATCCTCGGCGGCATAGAGCTTGACCTCGTAGGCGTGCTCCCGGCAGTTGGCGGCCGCCGTCAGATGCTCGCGTCGGTCCTCGGTCCAGCGCACCGGATGGTCGAGCTTGGTGGCGAGCCAGGCGATTGCCACCTCCTCCGGCTGCAGCGCGGCCTTGAAGCCGAAGCCGCCGCCGACGTCGGGCGCGACGACGCGAATGCGCCCCTCCGACCAGCCGAGCGTGAGCGCCAGGCCCTTGCGCACGATGTGCGGCGTCTGGGTCGAGGTTTGCACCACGAGCTGGTCGCGCACGGGGTCGATATAGGCGAGGACCCCCTTCCCCTCCAGCGGCACCATGCAGTGGCGGTTGAGGCGGATCCGCCGCTCGATGACGTGCGCGGCGCTGGCGGCAATGGCTGCCGTATCGCCGTCGATGCGAGTCTCGATCATGATGTTGTCGCCCCACTCGTCGTGGACCAGGGCTGCGTCGGCGGCCACGGCGGCGGCCATGTCGACGACCGCCGGCAATTCCTCCAGATCCAGCACCACGTCTTGCGCCAAATCCTCCGCCTCGGCGCGGCTGTCGCCGAGACACATCGCTACCACCTGGCCGACGAAGCGGGTCTTGCCGCTGGCGAGGCTGGGATAGTCGCAGGGCTTGAAGCCGGGAAGCCAGGATTCCGCCCGCATCGGCTTGGCATCGGTCATCCGGGCGGCGGTGACGACCTCGTCCCCGCGCCCCGCCGGCACGCCGATATCGCGGATCCGTGCGTGCGCCAGGGGGCTGCGGACGAAGGCGACCTCGCGCAGTCCGACCATCTTGATGTCGCCGACGAAGCGGCCGCGCCCGGCCAGATGGCGGGCATCCTCCTTGCGCATTCGACTGTGTCCGATACCGGCGCGCATGCTGCCTCCCTCGATTTAACTGTCCTCGCGCCGCCGCCGCGCCAGGTATGTAAGGGGTCCCCTTCGACCCGTTCCACTTCGCCGAGTTGCGCTATAATAGGCGAGGACGGGGTCGACGAAAGATCCGAGGAGGAAACGGGCGAAAAAGATGCGATTGAGCGAGGCACAAGTGAACGACTATCGCCGCGACGGCTTCTTGCGCCTCCCGGGTCTGTTCTCGGAAACGGAGGTGGCGGTACTGCGCGGAGAGGTCGCGCGGGTCGCCGACATCCGCTCGGGCGAGATCCAGCGGGAGGCCGACGACGGCCCGCCCAAGGCCATCTTTCACATGCACGCGCACCGTAGCCGCACCGGCTCGGCGGCGATGGGTGCGTCGGCCCACAATCTCTCGGCCGAGAACCGCTGGCAGGCCTACTTCTGCTACAACACCTGCGCCAACCGGGCCCGAGAGGTCGACGCACCCAGGCCCGAGTGGATAAGGGGCACCGACTTCACGCCGCTGGAGACGATCGACGATACCGCGCTCCTCGCCGACGACGACCGGGCGGCCTGAGAGTTGGACCGATAAGTCCCCGCGGGCGAGGGCCGGTGATGGCGCCGAAAGCCGGGGATGGCGAGACGGGCTTGCGAAGCCGCGCTCCTGCTCTTTATAAGGTCGGCGACGCGATGGGGGGACCGCCCCGGCTCCCCCCATCGCGGCCCCTAGCGGAGGGGTGCCGGAGTGGTCGAACGGGGCGGTCTCGAAAACCGTTGTACACGTGAGTGTACCGTGGGTTCGAATCCCACCCCCTCCGCCAAACATATGTCCCGCATATTCCCGGGAATGCTCTACAACGGGCTTTATAGAAGGGTTATTTGTTCTCAAGCGTATTGCACGGTTGCGCGCGGTGGCGTAAATTCCCGCTTGGAGTGATGGGCAATTTGATGGTTAAGGGCCATGACGGCACTCACGGCGGCAAAGGTAAAGGCACTCACCAGACCGGGCATGCACCATGACGGCAGGGGCCTGTATCTAAGAGTCGCGCCAGGCGGCTCGAAAGGCTGGATGCTTCGGGCAACGATTGACGGGCGCCGTCGCGACATGGGGCTAGGCGGCTATCGGACCGTTTCGCTGGCCAGGGCGAGGCAGCTTGCCGACGGGCACCGGCTCGCGGTCGCGGAAGGGCGCGATCCGCTGGCCGAGAAGCGGCGGGAGAAGATGCCCACCTTCCGCGAAGCAGCCGAGACGGTCCATGCGGCGAACCTGCCCCGCTGGCGCAATGGCAAGCACACCGACCAATGGATCAACACTCTGCGGACCTACGCCTTTCCGGTCATCGGCAACCTGCGTCTGGACCGGATCACGCGCCGCGACGTGCTGGCGGTACTCACGCCGATATGGACCACCAAGCCGGAGACCGCTCGGCGCGTCCGGCAGCGTATCCGCACCGTGCTCAAGTGGGCCATGGCGCATGAGTTTGTCGAGCACAACGCGGCAGGCGAAGGTATCGACGGCGCGTTGCCGGCAATGCGCCGGTTCAAGGCGCACCATCGCGCCCTGCCCTATGCCGAGATACCGGCCGCGCTCGAAACTATAGACGCCTCGACCGCCGGCATGGCCGCGAAGCTCTGCCTGCGCTTCCTGATCCTGACTGCCGCCCGCTCGGGCGAGGCGCGCGGCGCAACATGGTCCGAGATGGACCTCGACAACCGCCTCTGGACCATCCCGGGCGAGCGGATGAAAGGCGGTGCGGAACACCGCGTCCCGTTGTCCGACGCGGCCCTGGCCGTGCTACATGAAGCCCTGCCATTGGGCGACGATAGCGGGCTGGTCTTCCCGTCGCCTCGTAAGCGCGGCTCCCCGCTCTCCGACATGGCGTTGACAGAATGCTTGCGCAGGGTCGGGCTCGCCGACCGGGCGACAACGCACGGCTTCCGGTCTACCTTCCGAGACTGGGCAGCCGAGAGCACCAACGCGCCCCATGCCGTCATGGAGCGGGCCTTGGCGCATACGGTCGCGGATGCGGTCGAGGCGGCATACGCGCGCTCCGACCTGCTAGAGCGGCGCCGGGCGCTGATGGCCGAATGGGGCCACTTTGTGACCGGGAACGCCGGCGCGAAGGTCATTTCCTTACGAGGCCGCTATGGCCAGTAGGGACCCATACGCGAAAGGGCATAGCGCCGCCTTCAGGGTGAATGACAGGGTTGACAAGCGGCTGTCGATACCGCTCACCCCTGAATATGTGCGCGAGATAACAGATGACCGCCATTGCGAGGCTGCCCTACTCGATAGGGCCGAACGCATGACGAAGCGGGGGAAAATGCTCCCGGACTGGCTGATTCAAGAGATAATCAAAATGGCACGAATGGGCCGCGCCCCGCGAGACGTACGGCACGAGCGGACGCGGATTTGGGCCCGTGCGGTGGGCACTCTCAAGAGCCGTTTCGGTTTGACCGAGAACACCGCAATCAACCTGGTCGCACGCGACGGCGCCATAGAGACGAGCTATGAGGCCGTGAAGAGGGCTATGCAACGGCTAAAGTAAAGCCTAGGAAATGAATTTGGGGACATTTTGTACCCCGGTGTTCCTATAAGCACATGCAACCAAGTGTCACCTTGCGGGAACAACAACCGCAAGGAGGACGCCATTAGCGACCGCGACCGACTGCTCACGCGCGCTGAAGTGGAAAGCCGCGTCGGGCTCACGAAGACCTCGATTTACCGAATGATGCGGGCGGGCCAATTCCCGGAGCCGTTGAGGATCAGCACACGCGCCGTTCGATGGTCAGCGTCCGAGATTGAGGCATGGCTTGCCGACCGCCCGCGGGCGAGCGGCGAAGCGCAAGCCGCCTGAAAATGCCTGACAGGGCTTTCAACGGCCGGCTGTCGTTCCTCAAATCCTATTCTGCGGCGCGGGTGGGTCCGAGACGAACGACCCGGGCGACAGTGTCGGTCGTTGGACCTGGCGGAAAGATTGCAACGGTCGCATCGACCGATATGCACAAGCTGAATGTTGGCGCTGTGTTCTTTTTTTCAACGGTGTCGGCGCAGCGGAAACGGGCCGCTCGCTTCTAGCAGCACCTCCTGGGGCAAATGCCGTTGTCGGTCCTTAGGCCGCGAGGCGCTCGTACCGGTGATGAAGTCCTCCAACTCGAGGAAACGCAACCACCTTTCCGCCGTCGGCCGACTGGACGGGCCGTCCGTCGGGCGTATCCTTCCCGAGCGCCAAGTGCGTGCGAGACCCGTGGTAGTAGGCGAGGTAGGAACAAAGAATCTGTCGGAGATGGCGCTCGTTGAGAACAATGACGTGGTCCAGACAATCTCGCCTGATCGAGCCGATTGCCCTTTCGACGAACGGATTTTGCCATGGGCTTCGCGGCGCCGTCACAACCTCCTCGATGCCCATCGCCTTCAACCGCGCCCGAAACTCCTGACCGTACGCCCCGTCCCGATCACACATGATATACCGTGGTGCCGTGTCCCACGGAAAAACCTCGCGGATCTGCTGCGCCACCCACGCCGTGGTCGGGTGTGCTGTAACACCGACGTGCTCGATGCGCCGCCGTTCGTGGCGTAGCACGATGAAGACGAACAGAACGGCGAACGTGGCCGTCGGCACCACAAAGAAATCGGCCGAGACGAGGCAGCCGACGTGGTTGTCGAGGAACGTCCGCCACGTCTGCGACGGTGGCTTCCGATGCCGCACCATGTACCTCGATACCGTCGCCCCCGATGCCTCGATTCCCAGCTTCATGAGTTCGCCGTGGATGCGAGGAGCGCCCCACAAGGGGTTCTCCCGACACATTCGACGGATGAGTTCGCGGACATCCTTGGGCACCGGAGGCCGTCCTGGTTTGCCGCGCCTGGATTTCCAGGTCCAGAATGCACGAAATCCCCTGCGGTGCCAGCCGATGACGGTTTCCGGCCTTACGATCACCAGCACCTCGCGCCAGCGCGGCCAAAGGCGGGAAAGGATGACCCAGAACAAGCGGTCCAGCGTCTGGAGCCGCGGCCGTCGCCGTTCCCGCTTCAGGATTGCCACCTGCTGGCGGAGGGCGAGGTTTTCCAGGTGTAGCGACGCGCGGCTGAGGAAGCTCTCGCGCAGCGTGGTGGAGAGAATCATGATGGTCGCTTGCATGCCGACGACGGTAGTCGGCAGTGGCCGGAAACGCTATGATTTCTGCGGCAGATGGGGTTTTGACGAGCCACAGGCGTCTCCTCGGCGGTGCCGGGCAGCCCCGTCGACGGCGGAGGCCTGCCCGTAAGCGCCTTCTGAACCCGCGGAGGTCAGGGTATCACCCTGCGACTCGCTCTGCTTTCAATTGCCAAGGCCGACGTACAAGCGCGGGGAGCGACGCTTCTGCGTCGTTCCCCACTTGGCCCATAAGCAATGGCAGCGTCCGGCGATGGCCTACGCCACGCCTGGGTACTCCGTTACTTGTTGGTGATCAGCTCATCCCGGTAGGCCGCGAAGCGGTCCCTCATGAAGCCGGTGCTGATCATGCGATCGCAGAACATATCGAGGAAAAACTTCCATTCCGGATCGCCGTAGCGGCAGGCCCAGGTGTTGGGCAGCAGCTGGAAGGGGTGCTCCGGATCCACCACATAGGCCCAGTCGTTGGAGCCCACGAAGACCTCGGCGTCGAAATCGCCGTCCATGAACAGATGGGCCTGCTTGGTGCGCACCGGCTCGGCCACGAGTGCGATCTGCCCGGGGATGTCTATGATCTTCGCCTTCGGGAAGTCGACCTTGACCTGGTTCGCGATTGAGGACCCCAGATTGGCGGCAAAGATTACGTCCGCGTGATTGAAGTCGGCCGCGGTGCGGAATCGGTCCTTGTTGTCCTTATGGGCGACCGCGACAAACCCTTTGTGGTGAATGGGGCCGGCATAGGCGATGACCAATGCCCTGGGCACGGTGTAGGTGAGCGAGGAGACGAATAGGTCGAAGTCCCCCTTGCGAAGGCCCACCGTGGCGTTCTGCCACAATATTTCCTTGAACTCGATCTCGACCTCGGTTTCCTTGCCGAGAAACACGGTGGCGTCGTGGAAAATTCCGCGTAGTTTGTTGGTCTTCACATCGAGATAGAAGTTGGGCTTGGTCTGGGCGAAGCCGACGGTGAGCTTACCTGTCCTCTTCATCTTGGCGAGGACGGAGTCCTCGGCTATGCCGGTCTTGAGCAGCTGGGCGTGGGCCTCTTTGATCGACCCGCTGGCGGCGATCGCTCCGGCGGCCGCTACCGCGCCTCCGACCCCCACCGCCGTTCGCATCAGGGTTCTCCGATCCATGCTCGGCAATTCAGTCATGCTATGTCCCTCCTCGGGTATATGGCGGACCACGACGGACCGCTTTCGTCGATGCGGCCGGACGGCCGCGGTTCTAGGTACGAAGACTCATGTGTAGCGTTCCCGTATTCGGTCGGTGTACCACTTGAACAGCAGCGCGATCGCGGTGATGAGGACGATGTAGATCAGCGCCGTGACCGACAGAATCGCGATCGGCTCGAACCAGATGGCACTAAGGCGAAGCGCCTGATACATCAGATCGGGCACCGCGATGACGGAGACCAGTGTAGACGATTTAATGACCACCAGGAACTGGTTCATGATCGAAGGCGCCATCGTGTAGACGGCTTGCGGCATCACGATGCGGCGCATGATCAGGACGCTTCCCATCCCCTGCGCGCGGCCCACCTCGATGTGGCCGCGATCGATGCCTTCGATGCCGGCCCGGAACGTCTCCGCCAGGTAGCCCGCCGATTGCACCGCGAGCGCCGCGCAGCCGGCCTCGAAGAAGGTGTTCGGCCAGCCGATGACCCCGGGCCATACGTAGTTGACCCACATGAGCTGAACGTAGATCGGCGTGGCGCGAAAGAACTCGATGAAGAACCGCGCCGGCCATCTGAGCGGCTTGACGTACATCGAAGTCAAGCACAGCGCGAGCCCCACCACCACCGCGCCGGCAAAGCCGATGGCGGTGACCTGCAGCGTCACCACGAGCCCGTCCATCATGACATCGCGGTGGCGCCACAGCGTACGAGACCAGGCTGAATCCATAGCCTTGGCCCCCTACTTGGTTTTCTCGCGCCAGGGGTCGGAGAACCTCTGCGCGAGCGTCGAGAATGTAAAAATCAGCAGGAAGTAGATAATCGCCGCGCCCGAATACAGCGGCAGCGCCTTGCCCGTCGACATCGATACCAGCGAGACCTGATAGAGCAGATCCGGGACCGCGATCAGCGACACCAGCGTCGTTGCCTTGAACAGCGAGACCAGCTGGTTCATCGCCTCGGGCAGCATGTGGCGCACCGCCTGGGGCAGGACAATTCGACGCAACGCGAGGGTCCGCGACATGCCGAGCGAGCGGGCCGCCTCGAGATGTCCCTTCGGCACCGCGAGGATGCCGGCCCGGAAGGTCTCGGTGAAATAGCCGCTGGAGGCGAGGCCGAGGGCGATGACCGCCGCGAGCAACGGCGAGAAGCTGATGTTCCCTCCCAGGACCATGCTCAGAAGCAGCGGCGGCACGTAGAAGATCCAGATCAGCGTGATGTACTCGGGCGTGTTTCGGCACAGCTCCGTGTATAACATGGCGACGCCGCGCAACACGATATTCGAGCTCAGCCGCATAACGGCGGCGACCAGGCCAAGACCGATCGCGACGCCGACGGTCAGGAAGAAGACGTAGAAGTTGTACAAGATACCCGGGAGCAGGACGGCCCGGTATTCCCAGAATAGCTGCGGATCAAAGGCCCCGAGGGCCTGAGTGAGGCTCTCCGACATCGCGGGGCCACTCAATGCAGGATAGTGGAGAAAAACTGTCGGCTGCGCTCGCTCTTCGGGTTCATGATGACCTCCTCCGGGGTTCCCTCTTCTTCGATCAGGCCGTCGTGCAACAGCAGCACCCGGTCGGAGACCTCGCGGGCGAAGCCGATCTCGTGCGTCACCACGATCATGGTCGTGCCTTCTTCGGCGAGCGCACGCATGACACCGAGGACTTCGCCGATCAGCTCGGGGTCGAGCGACGAGGTCGGCTCGTCGAACAGCATGACTTTCGGCTGCATCGCCAGCGCCCGCGCGATGGCGACCCGCTGCTGCTGCCCGCCCGAGAGACGCACCGGATACTGATCTTTCTTGTCCAGCAGGTCGATCTTCTCGAGAAGCTGCATCGCAATGTCCTCGACGTCCCGGCGCGGCTGCTTGCGAACTCGCAGCGGCGCCTCGATGATGTTCTCGAACGCCGTCATGTGCGGCCACAGATTGAACTGCTGGAAGACCATGCCGATTTCGCTGCGCAGGGCGTTGATCTCGGCCTGCCGCGCGGGGCGCCGCCGGCCGTTGTCGTCGACCCGGAATCCCATCGGACGGCCGTCGATGTAGGTCTCGCCCGACGTCGGCTCTTCCAGGAAGTTGATGCATCTGAGCAGCGTCGTCTTGCCCGAGCCGCTCGCTCCCAGCATGGTCAGAACGTCGCCCTTGTGCACCTCCATGGAGATGCCCTTGAGGACCTCCAGGTTGCCGAAATTTTTGTGCAGGTCGACGACCTTGACGACCACGTCGGAGTCGGTCGATGGGGATCGATCGCGCATGCGTGGCTCCCAGTGTCGCTTGCGAACCGTTGTCCACCCGGAAGGATAGGGCAATTGGCGGGCCTATGGCACCACCCCGCCTGTGATCGTCAGGCGCGCCTGGCGAAACTCGGCGCCGGCATGCGCAGTTTGGGTCGCTCGGGTGATGAACTCTATCACCCCCAGCTCGACGACGCCATCGACCTCGTCCGCGCTTTTCCGGGCACGGTCTTCATCTTGAACCATTTCGGCGGCCCCCTCGGGATCGGCCCCTATGCCGGCCGCCGCGAGGAGGTCTTCCAGGACTGGCGCCCCAAGATCGTCGAGCTCGCCAAATCCCCGAACGTGGTCGCGAAGCTTGGCGGCATCAACATGATCATGAACGGCTTCGGCTGGCACGAGCGGGAGCGGCCGCCGAGCTCGGAAGAGCTGGCCGAGGCGACCCGGCCCTACTACGAACACACCATCGAGCAATTCGGCACAGACCGCTGCATGTTCGAATCGAACTTTCTCGTGGACAAGCACTCCTGCAGCTACAATGTGCTCTGGAACGCCTTCAAGCGCATCGCCAGCGGCTTTTCCGCGGACGAGAAGGCCAGCTTGTTCCACGATACGGCCGCAAGGGTCTACCGGCTCGACGAGGCGCCCTGAACCACCCGCGTCAGGGAATGGTGACGCGGCCGCCGCAGGCGATCAGGGTCTGGCCGGTGGTGAAGCTCGATCGCTCGGAGAGCAGGAAGAGCGCCATCTCGGCGATCTCTTCGGGCCGTCCGAGGCGCTTCAGCGGAGTGGCCTCGATCATGGCCTCGCGGCGCTTCGGATCCATCGGCGCGATCAAGTCGGTGTCGATCAACCCCGGCGCCACCGTGTTGATCCGGATCTCTGGCGCGAAGGTGGCGGAGCAGTTGCGGACGAAGGCGATCACGGCCGCCTTCGAGGTGGCGTACTCGATGCC
The DNA here is from genome assembly GCA_965225945.1 of Alphaproteobacteria bacterium. Lineage (GTDB taxonomy): Bacteria > Pseudomonadota > Alphaproteobacteria > JASLMY01. The sequence goes on from CBDDBZ010000032.1 coordinate 101,816, forward strand.
AAGCGGCCGGGGGCGTAGCCCGGCGTCGGAGGCGATGCAGACGATCCGGCCGTAGCCCCGCTCGATCATGCCCTCCTTCACCGCCATGATCGGCAGGAAGGTGCCGTCGAGGTTGACGGTCATGATCCGCCGCCAGGTCTCGTAGGTCATCGGCCCGGGCTCGCCGAGTCGGGAGATGCCGGCATTGCAGACCAGAAGGTCGACCGGCCTCAGGGCCTGCTCGACCGCACGCACCGCATCGTCGACCTGATCGGGATCGGAGACGTCGGCTTTGACGGCCAAGGCGGTACCGCCCCCGCCTTCGATCTCCACCTTGACTGCTTCCGCGGCTTCGGAGTCGCGGACGTAGTTGACCGCAACCTTGGCCCCCGCCTCTGCCAGGCGGCGACAGATCGCCCGGCCGATGCCCCGGGAGCCACCCGTCACCAGCGCCGTTTTCCCGGCAAGCTCACGGTCTGTCATACGCCATGAATTCTTGATCTATGGGCCATCGCCACTTCGGGCAGACCGCAACTCCGACATCCTCAGCCGATCAATCCGACATACCCCGTATGACCGTCGGTTGGAAGGCATGAGGAGTCGGACGACTGCATAGTACCGAAGAAGCCTCGATCAAAGCCGAGTAGCAGATCCGCGGTGTGCGCGGCCATGAAGACTGCGACGGTGCGGGCTTCGTCGAAATAGCGCAGGTCGGCGGCGGCTCTGGTCGCCTCGAACTCGACCCGGATCAGCGATTCGAACTCGCGCTGCATCGTCGATGAAGTCCACGCCCAAAAGAGCGACTGGGTTGCTGGCACCGTGGGCGCTCGCGTCGCAGTGACCGCCGATGCCGACTGGCAGGCCTTCGTCGCGAAAAGCCTCGAGATGATCGAGGAGATGCAAAATAGCATCATGCTGCCCGCCGGCCATTCGCCGCTGCAATAGGAGGTAGGCGAGCCGGGGCGAAGCCAGGGGAAATTATCACGATTTACTAATCGGGGATTATGCCACCGTCGACGTTATAGGACTGGCCGGTGATGTTTCTGGCACCGGGCGAGGCCAGAAAGACCGCCATGGCGGCGATATCGGAGGGCTCGTTGGCGCGGCCAAGCGGGATCGCCTCCGCGCGGCGGCGTTCCATGGCTTCCAGGCTCAAGCCTTCCTGTTCGGCGCGGACGCGCAGGTTGGCCTCCGAGAGCGCTGTCCGCGTCACGCCGGGGCAGATGGCGTTGACGTTGATGTCGTGTTGGCCGAGCTGCTGCGCGGCGGTCTTGGTCAAGCTGATGACCGCGCCCTTGCTCGCGGCATAGGCCACGTTGGAGGTGCCGGCGTATCCCTTGCCGGCGATCGAGGCGATGTTGATGATCCGTCCCCTTCGACGCGGGATCATGACCCGGGCCGCGCTCTGGAGGCAAAAGAACAGGCCCCTTGCATTGACCCGGTGGATGCGATCCCAATCCGCCTCGGTGATCTCCATGATATCCGCGCGACGCGTCACGCCGGCGTTGTTAACCAGAATGTCGAGGCGATCGAATTCCGCCACGACACCGGCGATCATCCCCCGGATATCCTCGACATCGCCGACATCGGCGGTGATCGCCGAGGCACGGCCGCCCTCGGCGGCGATGCTCCGGGCCGTCTCCTCAGCGAGCGCGGCGTCGATGTCGGCCGCGATCACGGTCGCGCCCGCCGCGGCAAGCGCACTGGCGCAGGCGGCGCCGATGCCTTGCCCGGCGCCGGTCACGAGGGCGATCTGGTCGTTCGACATGTCGGACCTTCTCCAAAAGCGATCCCGTCCAAAGCCCGAGCATATACGACGATCCCGGACTTGGCTCGCCGCCCGCGCCGTGTGGAATTGGAAAAGGGACAGGTTGCAAGTCTCCTCGGTCGCTGCGCTGAATTAGTCGGACGGCGACGAGGACGGCGAGGCAGCGGGACGGTGCGATGAAGAGGAAGGTGTTGGGCAGGACGGGACTGGAGGTCCCCATCGTCGGATTGGGCACCGTCTTCATCGGCGGGCAACTGCAAGGCGGCGCGCCGGGAGAGTTGGACGTGGAGCGCGGGGTCGCGACCGTCGTGGCGGCGATGGAGGCGGGCTGTACGCTGATCGACACGGCGCCGAACTATGGCGATACCGTTGCCGAGACCATCATCGGCCGCGCGCTCGCGGCGCGTCCGGATCTGGCCAAGGGCGTGACGGTGACGACCAAGGTCGGCCGCACGGCGGCCGGGCGGGACTACGGCTACGATGCGGTGATGCGGAGCGTCGAGGCGAGCCGGGTGCGGCTCGGGCTCGACCGCTTCGAGATTGTCTACATCCATGATCCCATGGGGCTGCCGCTCGAGGAAGTGCTGGGCAAGGACCGCGCGCTCGGCGCGCTTCGCAAGCTGCAGGACGAAGGCGTCGTCGGCTTCGTCGGGGCGGCGGCCAACGATCCCGATGCCAACGGCCCCTTCATCGAGACGGGCGAGTTCGACGTCGCCGTCGTGCCGGACGCCTGGAGCCTGCTGAACCAGAGTGCCGAGCGCTATATCTTCCCGGCGGTTGAAAAGCACGATGTCGGGGTCGCCGTGGCGACACCGATCGAGCGTGGCCTACTCGCCACCGGGCCGATCGAAGGGGTGGCGTATTCGGGCCGCGATTTCTCGCCCGAGATTTTGGCGCACGCGGGCGAGATAAAGCGGGTTTGCGACGATCATGGCGTTCCGATGGTCGCGGCGGCGCTGCAATGGTGTGTCCGCCATCCCTTGGTCGCCACGACCATTCCCGGTGCCAGGACGGTCGAGGAGGCGGTTCAGAACACCGAAGCGGGCGGCATGGAATTGTCCGGGGCGTTTTGGGCCGATCTCGAGCCGCTGGCGAGGGACTTTAGCGGAGCGGGATATTTTACGCCGGCGTTGACGAGGCTTTAGGCCTGCGCACGCAGCATCGACATCGAGGAATGACCCGACGGAAGGACCGCGCTGATGACAACGAGTCATAAGATCAAAACTGAGCCTATGACAGCAGAGACCTTCGCCCCATTCGGTGAGCTATGGGACGCGACAGATCGACCCGACGACCAGCGTTTAGTATGCCCGACTAGCTACACATATGTCGGGAAAACCATCGTCAGCGTTATTTGGCAGCCTTACGGCGGATTGACTTTCAATCAAATGGAGCGTCATTTTGGTGTCACGCAGAGCTTCGTTCAATTGTCTGGGTCTCCTACCGTGGTGTGTGTGGCCGCGCCAACCAATACGGAACTTCCGACCGACGTACCCGACCCCGCCGATGTCCGGGCCTTCCTCATAGATCCCGCGAAGGGATATTCCTTCAAGAGGGGCACTTGGCATACGAATAGGTATAATCTGGCCCCTCCTGGTTCCACGTTCCTGGTCCTGAATTCAGATCCAAATCCGACCCAGATAGTAAACTACGAGACGAGTACCGTTGCCATCTATCAAGATCTCGGGTCGGATTTGGAGCCGGAAAGAAGAGACCACGAAGGAAATTTCGGCATCGTCTTCGAAATCGCGCCATAGGCCGCTCTCGGGAATGTGCCGTCGTTACGCGAGGCGCCTCAGACCTTCGCCTGCCCGGCTCCTGAAACTCGCGGCACAGTCGTCCAACGCGCGGTACACTGGATCTTCACCTTAGCTCCTCGATTCGGCGCCTCGGCTCCGTCATTTCTTCGCCGACGGCGCCTACGCGGGAGGCCAATGTACCATCGAAATCATCAAGCGGTCCCCTGGCGCCAAGGGCGACCCACCGACGCTGCTCGCCACCGACGACCTGAATCCAGCTCCTCCGCCGGCCGATGGCAGAGCGTCGCCTCCCCGGTCAGCAGCGCCAGTCCGGCGACGACGCCGTAGGCGCCGAGGTTGGAGGAGTTGGCAACCACCAGCACATCGCATTCGGTGGCCGAGACGATGCCGCCGCCGCAGGCCGTCTTGTCCGCGAGGTTGAGGTCTGGCAGAGCCTCGATCAGGGCTTCACGGATGACGCCGTAGCCGATCTCGTTGCCACCGTCGGTGACCGAGATGGCCGGCTTGCCGGCGGCCCGCATCAAATCGACGCAGTCGTCGAAGGCATACTGATGCTCGGAGAGCGGAAAAGCGTTCATACTGTAAAGATTACCGTTGACGTTCCGGCCCAGGCGCTCGACCGCGATGAAGGCATCACTCACCTCGGCGATCCGCGAATTGGCGCCATCATCGCTACGCCTGACCGCCTCGACCGCGACCTCGGCGCCGAGATAGTCGACCAGAAATTCGATCGGCGGCGCGGTCTCGAGGTCGGTGTAGATCGTCACGGCATGGCCGATCCGGGCCAGCACCCGGGCCAGGATCACGCTGCCGTAGGGCCCGTCGCTCTCGCCGAGCGGCATCTGCTCCGGTACCCAGGCGCCGGTGACGAGGGCGATCCGCATCGGCGTGCCGACCAGCGGCCGCGCCGCGGCCAAGCACAGCGGCTCCTCCTGCCAGCTTCGGGCGATCTCGAAGATGCGCCACTTGAAGCCGCGCGGAATGCCTCGACGGCGCATCTCGACGGCCAGCAGCTTGTCGATATTGTCGGCGGCGATCAGCACGGCATTGGCCCTCCTCGGCTGGCGACACGACGAGTGTAAGCCGACATTCCCCATATGACCGCCGTTTTCGGCGCCAGGATCTGCCCGAACATCCGTCCCGACACGGCGACCTCCGCCATCTGGAACGTAACTTAGCGGCCGTGGCGGACCATCTTCGCGGCGGCCCAGCCGCCGGGAGCGTCCATCTCCGGGGCGGCTACACTATGAAGACGGATGCGCTCGCCGGCGACCTCGATCGTGTCCCCGTCGATCACGCGGGCCGGGTCGATGACGTCGGCCAAGGCGACGGCTGGGAGGAGCGTGAGCAGGAGGGCCAGGCGGACCTGTAGGTCGTCGATCGGCGGGTCAAAGCCTTAGCGGTATTTCTGATACATGAACGCGCCGTCCAGGGTCGTCGACACCCGCCTCGCCGAGTAATGTTTCGAAAGCCTCGCGAATGGCAATCGGGTACTCGGTCGGTCCGATGATGATGCGCTCAATGAGTTCTGGAATCGCTACTCCGACCAGTCCTTCTTCGGGAATGTTTCGAAGCGGAATCTTGTACACGGGTTGTGGCGTACTTCCGATGACCTCAATGTCCATGCTAAGATGCTCCGATTTCCCCATCTTTGGTACGTAAATGGCGCGCCACTCTTTCTCTTCGTTAAAACCTGGATGCTTTGTACAGAGTGTTCCAAACATGAAGGACCGGAATAGAAAGTTAATTATTGTCTCTTGGCCTTGAGCTCTGACAAAGTCAAAATTGTCTTTGAGCGCCTCTGTTACTTTTCCGAGCTCCGTCCCAAAACCCCCCTTGTCAAGGTATGAAACTGGACTGGAATACGCCTTGAGTGCATCGGATCGAGTCAGGAATACCGTGTTGTTGAAAACAAAGGCTACACCCGTCGAGCCGCTGAATGCCCTCCACATCGAGAGACGACCGAAGCTATCCTCCGAATCAAGGTGTTCAGAAAAACACGTGATGTAGGTGTCAGAACATAGATATGGCTCCCAACCATTAAACAGATCTTCGATTTCCTTTGCGACGCCATTGAACATCCTATTCAGCTCTGTCTTCAGTTGACCGCCAATTTCTCCATTGTAAGCCGCCTTCAAGCACTCAAGCCCATGCTGCACCTCCGTAAAATCTCTCATGCAGGATGTTTTTCGCATCCAAACGGTCTTGGATTTCAGTATTTTCATCGCTGCATCGGCACGCGTGTAGTGCACAAAGCGAATGTTCTCGTCCCGCACCGCGCATTGTCTCGCGAATGCATAGGGGAAAAAGATCTCCATGAGTTTGATTTGTTCAGGCGTTAAATCCATGTCCGTTATCTCCATAAATATCATTTCTGAATCGGGAGCAGATTATTGGGGACATTAGCACACGCGACAATTGCCCGATACCCTAGAAACACAAACTCACCCCACCGCCCCACGCCCACCCGGCAGATGCCTGTAGAGCGTGCTCGGCGACACCTTCAGCCGCTCCGCCACCTCCGCCACGGAAATGCCGTTCACCCTCAGCATGGCCCTCGCCGCCGTAATGTCCGCCTCGTTCATCGCCGGTGGCCGTCCACCTGCCCGCCCGCCTTCGCCGCTTCGAGCCCGGCCATGGTCCGCTCGCAGATGATGCCCCGCTCGAACTCGGCCAGGGCGGCGAACAGGTGGAAGACGAAACTCGCGGCCGAGTCCGACGAAGCTCGCCTCACTCGCATCCGTTGCCAGCCTGAATTGGCGCCGGTCGGGGCCAAATTGGAAATCATTTCCGTTCTGCCAAATCCGCAATTATTGCGGATATCGGCCAAATTGGCCGTTTCGCCGCCGCACCTCGCGCGGGGGCGGGACGGCACCGTCCCGAAGCACCGAGGCGCCCCTCGCGGGCGAAGGCGTAACCAGAGTGCCCGAAACGCTACGCGCCGGGGCGAAGCTGGCCGGCGAATTGCGCGGTCACGCCGCCGTCCACCGTGAGGACCGAGCCGGTCATATAGGAAGACGCGTCAGAGGCCAGAAACAGCGCCACCCGCGCCACCTCATCCGCCTCGCCGAGACGGCCAAGCGGGCGCAGCAGGGTCATCTTCGCCCGCGTTGCTTCGGGATCGCCGCTACGGGCGATCCCCTGTTCGTACATCGGCGTCACCGTGGCGCCGGGGCAGATGCAATTCACCCGGACGCCTTGCGCGGCGAAGTCGAGCGCCAAGTTCTTGGTCAGCAGCACGACGCCACCCTTCGACGCGTTATACGCGGCGCCATCCCGCAGCCCGTCCAGCCCGGCGACGGAGGCGATGTTCACGACCGCCGCGCCCGGCCGGCCGGCCGGCGATGTGTGGCAAGGCATATTTCGAACAGAGATAGACACCCTTCAGATTGACCCCGATAACCCGATCCCAATCGGCCTCGTCGGTCGACACGACCGACCCCGTCCTGTGGATTCCGGCATTGTTGACCAGGATGTCGATCCCCCCGAAAGCCTCGAGGGCGGTTTCAACCATGGCCTGCACACTGTTGGCACCGGCCACATCGCAGGGAACGAAGCGGGCCTCGCCACCGGATTCGACAATGTCCCGAACCGCCGTTTCGCCGGCGCGTCGATATCGGCGAGTGTTACCCGCGCACCTTCCGCTGCGAAAAGACCGGCGATAGCGCGTCCCAACCCCACGGCGCCACCGGTGACAATAGCCCTCCGCCCCATGAGGCTCGTCATGAATTGCTCCTTTTCGGCCAAAAATCCCGCAATCCGCCACTCGGACCACGGCCTGAAAATAGCCGCGATATCGTCAAACCAATAGGTCATCTGGGCAACGTGGGCCGAAGTACGCTTGGAATTCGCACCCTTGTTGATACTCCCACCGTCCGCTCACCAAGCTCGACGACGCCACCTTTGAGGAAGCCATCACCTCCGCCGCCATCCACGCCGGGATGGAACGGGCGGACGTCACGCCGCGGTTGTCAAATCGCCGATGAGTGGGAAGCGGACAAAAAACGGAGCCGGGATGAGGTTCTGGCGAACATGAGGAGAATAACGTGAAGCGGAACAAGAACGACGCGGGGGACGCCGAGGCGATCTGCGAGGCGGTGACACGGCCATCGATGCGGGTGGTGGGGACCAAGAGCTAGGAGCAGCAGAGTGTCCTGATGCTGCACAAGACGCGGCATCTGCTTGTTCGCCAGCGGACCATGCTGAGCAATGCGATCCGGGCGCACCTGGCCGAGTTCGGGATCATTGCGCCGGAGGGCCGCCAAGGGGTGGCGACGCTCTTGGAGGTTCTGGAGAGCGAAGACGATTACCAGATCCCCGCCTTCGCGCAGTTTTCCTTGACCGCTCTGGCCGGGCAGTATCGAGCCTTGCTGGCCGAGATCAAACTGTTGGAGCGAAGCCTGCACGCCTGGCATCGAAAGAGTGATGTCAGCCGTCGTCTGGCGGAGATCCCGGGTGTCGGCCCGCTCGTCGCCAGCGCGCTGACGGCGAGCGTCGCGGATCCGGGCATCTTCTCCTCGGGACGCGGCATGGCGGCGTGGATCGGGCTCGTACCGAAGGAGGACTCGACCGGCGGCAAGCACCGGCTCGGGCCGATCTCCAAACAGGGCAACCGCTACCTTCGATGGCTGCTGGTCACCGGAGCCATGGCGGTGATCCGTCAGGGGATCCGGACCGGCTTCAGGCGACGGCCTTGGTTGGCGAAATTGGTCGCCAATCGGCCACTCGAGCTGGCGGCTGTGGCACTGGCGAACCGGATCGCGCGGATCGCCTGGGTGATCATGTCACGTGGAGAGCGCTACCGGGATCCGGTCGCGCAGGCCGCATAGGAATTCGGGCCCGGCGAAGGCCGGCGCGATAGAACTTGGGAAGGGCAATCGACGTCATGCAGCAACGGTCGTGCCGGGGATCGGGAGAGCCCGCTTGGGTCACCGCATCAAATGAATGCGCAATTTTGATCAGGGATCCGATCCGCGGAACGCATGAAGGCCAGCGGCCAGAACCGACGTGCCGCACAAACAGGCCGTACAGATGACCGCACCCGACCAGCCCTGCATCGACACCGAGAAAACCCTTGCCAAGAAGGCGCCGTCCACAGATGACCCACAGCGACGCTTGCGTTGCCGAGGGAGGTGGAATACTGGTCGCTAACCACGCTACGGGAAAAGCTGGTGAAGATTGGAGCCAAGGTCGTCCGCCATGGCCGCTAGTGTCCTGATCGATAAATTGATATGATTATATCTCTATTTGTTTTCAGGAGGCGCGATTGATGGCGAGAGTGGCGGTGACGATCTCTTTGAGCGATGACGAGCGCGCCGAATTGGAGGCGCTGTCTCGTCGTCGCAAGACGTCGCAGGGGCTTGCGCGGCGGGCTCGGATCGTCTTGGCGGCGGCGGAAGGGTTGGAGAACAAGGAGATCGCCGTTCGTCTCGAGGCGAGCGCGGACACCGTGGGCAAGTGGCGTCGCCGCTATGCGGCGGAGGGCCTCGACGGTCTGTACGACGAACCCCGCCCCGGCGCGCCGCGTCAAATCGGCGATGACGCCATCGCGGAAGCGGTCCGGCTGACGCTGGAAGAGACGCCGCCGGACGCGACCCATTGGAGCCTTCGCTCGATGGCGCGGGCGAGCGGCCACGCGCCCTCGACCATTCATCGCATCTGGCGGGCCTTCGGCTTGCAGCCGCATCGCTCGGAGACCTTCAAGCTGTCGAGCGATCCCTTCTTCGTGGAGAAGGTCCGCGACATCGTCGGTCTGTATTTGGCGCCGCCGGATCGTGCCCTGGTTCTCTGTGTCGACGAAAAGAGCCAGATCCAGGCCTTGGACCGTTCCCAGCCCCTCTTGCCGATGCGCCCCGGGCAGGCGGAGCGGCGCAGCCACGACTACAAGCGCCACGGCACGACCTCTCTCTTCGCGGCCCTCGACATCGCCACGGGAGAGATCATCGGCAAATGTTTCCCGCGCCATCGGGCCCGAGAGTTCCGCAAATTCCTCGACCTCGTCGAGGCGAACGTCCCTGGTGATCTCGACATCCACATCGTCATGGACAACTACGGGACCCACAAGACCAAGGCGATCCGCGACTGGTTCGCCAAACGGCCGCGCTGGCAGGCCCATTTCACACCCACCAGCGCCTCCTGGCTGAACCAGGTCGAGCGCTGGTTCGGGCTGCTGACCGACAAGCAGATCAGGCGCGGCGTCCATCGCTCCACCAAGGAGTTGGAGCGCACCATCCTCGACTACATCGACACGACAAACCAGAACCCCAAACCCTTCAAATGGACCAAATCCGCCGATGACATCCTCGGCGCCATCCAGCGCTTCTGCCTCCGAACAATCGAAATCGCTGAACAGCAGGCGAAAATCATGCGAACTTCGGAATCGGGACACTAGGTTACTTTCCAATTGAATTGCCATGGATTTGGAGGTCATCTGGCGAATGTCGGATAGTAGGCCCTAGAATGCTCGTGCTCACCAGACGGACCACCACGAACCGAGAGGGGAGGGGAGGCGATGGCCAAGAAGCTGATCAAAGCGCAGATCAACGACATCAATCTCCAGTATCTGCCGCGTCTCACGGTGAAAAACGCGGACGAGTACCTGCAGAAATCGGCCGAGCGCAGCGCCCGGGTGCGCAAGAAACTCGCCTGCCGGATCGACGTGCCGTACGGGGACACGCCGGGGCAGATGCTCGATATCTTTCCCGCCGCGCGCAAGGGCGCACCGGTGCACGTGTTCATTCACGGTGGCTACTGGCGCGCGCTCGACAAGGACATCTACAGCCACCTCGCCGGGCCGATGGTCGCGGCCGGCGCTACCGTGGTGTTGCCCAATTACGATCTCTGCCCGAAGGTGCGCATCACCGACATCGTCCACCAGATGCGGCGCGCGATCGCCTGGGTCTACAAGAACATCGCCAAGCACAACGGCGATCCCAAAAGGATCTACGTATCCGGCCACTCGGCCGGCGGCCACCTCACCGGGATGATGATCGCGACCGACTGGTCGAAGGAGGGTCGCCTGCCGAATGACCTGATCAAGGGAACCGCGCCTTTGAGCGGGCTGTTTGACATCGAGCCGCATCGCCACTCGCAACTGCAGCCGGACATCCGACTGACGGCCAAAGAAGCCAAAGCCATGAGTCCGATGTACCTGCCTCCCTTCGCAAAAGGGCCCTCGATCGTCGCCGTGGGCGGCGCCGAGCCCGACCTGTTCCACTGGCAGTCACTCGAATACGCGGCCCGTCTCAGATTGCACCGGATCAAGGCGGAGTACGTATCGACGCCAGGCGACAATCATTTCGCCATCGCAGACCGCCTCGGCGACGCCCGGGATCCGTTGACCAAGGCATTGATCGCGCAAATGGGCCTGTAATCGGATCATCCGCAAATCGGCGGCCGAGCGACCGCGCACAGCATCGTCCGCGACCGGCGAGTTCTGCTTCGGTGAAGGGCGCCTGAAAGTCGTTCGAGCGGAAGCCGATGCCTCGGGCTCCCTCGGCCGAGGCGTGGGCGGAGACCTCCCCCTTGCCGCTCGGTGAGCTGGGGAGGCGCGATTTGACGCATCGTCGAATACGCCCCATTCTATATTCCGATAATGGATGGGTATCGGAAGCCAGAAGGGGCGCGCGGCAATGCGCGAGTTGGTCGAGACACGGCGAGCGGGTCGGATTGCCACCTTGGCCGAGACGACGGAGCGGGCACGGGCCTACTTCGACGCCAGCCAGGCGCGGAATACGCGTCGAGCCTATGCGAGCGGGCTTCGGCACTTTCAGGCTTGGTGCGAGGGGCGGGGGCTGGAAGCTCTGCCGGCGGCGCCGCAGACGGTCGCGCTCTACTTCGCCGATCATGCCGGGACGCTCAAGGTCTCGACGCTGCAACAGCGTCTCTCGGCCATCGCCGGGGTGCACAAGCTCAAGGGCCTCGACAGCCCGACCCGGCACGCGGCGGTGACGACGGTCTGGAGCGGCATCAAGCGGACGCATGGCACGGCGCAGCAGGGCAAGGCCCCGGTCCTGGGCACTGACCTCCGCGCCATGCTCGCGGCCCTGCCCGGCAGTCTCACCGGTATTCGCGATCGGGCCTTGCTGCTGGTCGGCTTCGGCGGAGCTTTCCGACGCTCAGAGCTGGTCGCGCTGGACTGGTCGGACATCGAGGAAACGGCCGAGGGCCTGGTCGTCACCCTGAAGCGGTCCAAGACCGACCAGGAGGGCGAGGGCGCCAAAGTCGGCATCCCCGAGGGCGAACGTCCGATACCTGCCCCGACGCGGCGCTCCGTGCCTGGAAAGAGGCATCAGGCGGCGAGGGTCCTGTGTTCCGAAGCCTCACCCGGCATGGTCGGATTGGCGGGCGATTGTCGGACAAGGGTGTTGCCATCGTGGTGAAGCGTGCCGCCGCATCGGCCCGCCTCGATCCGTCCCGGTTCTCTGGGCATTCGCTACGAGCTGGGCTGGCGACATCGGCGGCGGCAGCGGGAGCCTCTGAGCGCGCGATCGGCAATCAGACCCGTCACAAGAGTCTCAAGGTGCTCCGAGGTTACATTCGCGAGGGCAGCCTGTTCCGGGAGAATGCCGCAGCGACCGTGCTCTGAGTCAGCGCTACAGTCGCCTACTGAGCCAGTTGCTATGGCCTGTTGTTGCAAAGAACCACCCTGCGAGCCCAAGATACCTTGCTCGGAGTAGTTGGCCGTTAAATTCCCGAATTTCGGCGGCATCGTTGGTGTAATCGTCGTGAGGCACGGTTCGAGTTTGCAAGAAATCGCCTGAGGCAAGGTGGATTTCTTGCAATTTCGTGTGATTTTATGTTCTATTTTTCGCTGATTCATGTTATAGTCAAGCTCGTGATTATGAGGGCTCCCATGCGACCGAAGCAGTCTCCCAAGGCCGATCACGACGACCTCTTCCGTTCGCGCCTCGACCACATCATCAACATGCGCCTGTAGCTCGTCAAAACCCCATCTGCCGCAGAAATCATAGCGTTTCCGGCCACTGCCGACTACCGTCGTCGGCATGCAAGCGACCATCATGATTCTCTCCACCACGCTGCGCGAGACCTTCCTCAGCCGCGCGTCGCTACACCTGGAAAACCTCGCCCTCCGCCAGCAGGTGGCAATCCTGAAGCGGGAACGGCGACGGCCGCGGCTCCAGACGCTGGACCGCTTGTTCTGGGTCATCCTTTCCCGCCTTTGGCCGCGCTGGCGCGAGGTGCTGGTGATCGTAAGGCCGGAAACCGTCATCGGCTGGCACCGCAGGGGATTTCGTGCATTCTGGACCTGGAAATCCAGGCGCGGCAAACCAGGACGGCCTCCGGTGCCCAAGGATGTCCGCGAACTCATCCGTCGAATGTGTCGGGAGAACCCCTTGTGGGGCGCTCCTCGCATCCACGGCGAACTCATGAAGCTGGGAATCGAGGCATCGGGGGCGACGGTATCGAGGTACATGGCGCGGCATCGGAAGCCACCGTCGCAGACGTGGCGGACGTTCCTCGACAACCACGTCGGCTGCCTCGTCTCGGCCGATTTCTCTGTGGTGCCGACGGCCACGTTCGCCGTTCTGTTCGTCTTCATCGTGCTGCGCCACGAACGGCGGCGCATCGAGCACGTCGGTGTTACAGCACACCCGACCACGGCGTGGGTGGCGCAGCAGATCCGCGAGGTCTTTCCGTGGGACACGGCACCACGGTATCTCATTCGTGATCGGGACGGGGCGTACGGTCAGGAGTTTCGGGAGCGGTTGAAGGCGATGGGCATCGAGGAGGTTGTGACGGCGCCGCGAAGCTCATGGCAAAATCCGTTCGTCGAAAGGGCAATCGGCTCGATCAGGCGAGATTGTCTGGACCACGTCATTGTTCTCAACGAGCGCCATCTCCGACAGATTCTTTGTTCCTACCTCGCCTACTACCACGGGTCTCGCACGCACTTGGCGCTCGGGAAGGATACGCCCGACGGACGGCCCGTCCAGTCGGCCGACGGCGGAAAGGTGGTTGCGTTTCCTCGAGTTGGAGGACTTCATCACCGGTACGAGCGCCTCGCGGCCTAAGGACCGACAACGGCATTTGCCCCAGGAGGTGCTGCTAGAAGCGAGCGGCCCGTCTCCGCTGCGCCGACACCGTTGAGAAAAAGAACAAAGCTCCAGCATTCCGCGTGCATATCGGCCGATGCGACCATTGCAATCTTTCCGCCGGGTCCAACGGCCGACACCGTCGCCCGGGTCGTTCGTCTCGGATCCGGCCGCGCCGCGGAATAGGTTTTGAGGAACGGCTCCGATTGCGCCTGCCACGAGGCCGGGCCGGACAAGTTGCGCCAACCGTTGCCCTTGACTTGGCCCGGTTGCGCCGCCACAGATTCGGCGACAGTCCGGGGCGGCAGAGGGAATCGAACGTCGCCCGGCGTGGAGCGTATCGCATGGCAGCCATCGCCGCCGACATCGCCCAGTTGTTGGACGACGTCCGCCGGCCCGGCGACTTCTGCACCTCCGGCAGCTTGGAGATCTTTGCCCCGGGACTGGAGGTCGAGGGCGTCGGACCGGTCGCCCTGCCGCTCCTGGCGGCGCAGGCCGAACAGCTGGTCGCCGTCGCCCGCCGGGCACCTTATGGCCGTGGCGAGCAGACCCTGGTCGACACCGAGGTCCGGCGGACCTGGCAGATCGACGCCGGCCGGGTGCGGCTCACCGGCCGGGGCTGGGCGCGCACCCTCGAGGCCATCGTCGGCCGCGCGGCGGAAGGCCTGGGCGTAGAAGGGCCGGTCGCGGCTGAGCTTTACAAGCTGCTGGTCTACGACCGAGGCAGTTTCTTCATCGGCCACCGCGACAGCGAGAAACGGGACGGGATGTTTGCGACGCTGGTCGTCGCGCTGCCTTCGGTCGGCAGCGGCGGCGAGCTGCTGGTCCGGCACAAGGATCGGGAGGCGCGGCTCGACCTCAGGGTCACCGATCCAGCGGAAGTGGCCTTCGCCGCCTTCTACGCCGACTGCCTGCACGAGGTGTTGCCGGTAGTCTCGGGCTTTCGGCTGACCCTGGTCTACAATCTCTCGCGCCCGGCGGCGGGCCGGCGGCCGACGCCGCCCGACCACGCAGCCGAACAGAACGCGCTGGCCGCGCGGTTGCGCCGCTGGGTCGAGAACGAGGCGTCTGAAGACGCCGCGGCGCCGGACAAGCTGGTCTATCCGCTGGAGCATGCCTACACCCTGGCGGGCCTGTCGTTCGCGACGCTGAAAGGGCCGGACGCCGCCAGGGCCGCCACGCTGGCGGCGGCGGCGGAGACCGCCGGGTGCGACGCATACCTGGCGCTGCTGTCGATCGAGGAGTGGGGCAGCGCCGAGCACGCGGGCCATTACGGCTGGCGTCGCGGCCAGGTCGAGGACGAGTTCGAGCCGATCGAGGTTCACGAGAGGAGCCAAGCGCTTACTGATTGGCGGCGGCCCGACCACAGCGATCCGGGGCTTGGACCGCTGCCGTTTGACGAGGACGAGTTGGCGCCTCCCGGCGCCCTGGACGACATCGCCCCCGACGAGGAGAGCTTCCGCGAGGCAACCGGCAACGAGGGCGCCACGTTCGAACGCAGCTACCGGCGCGTCGCCCTGGTGCTGTGGCCGCGCGAGCGCTCGTTGGCGGTGCTCAACCAGGGCGGCCTGGCCGCCACCCTGCCGTATCTCGCCGAGCTTGCCGAGCGATGGACGGCGGGCGGGTCAGACCGGCAGTCGTCGCTCTGGACCGAGGCGCACGAGCTCGCGGGCCACATGCTAGCCTCGTGGCCCAGGCATCCCTGGCAAACCTCCGAGTCGCGCGGCGAAGTTTTGGCTCTGCTGGCGACGCTCTGCCGGCTCGGGGATGCCGCGCGCATCGAGGCCTTCCTGGGCGACGTGAGCGCGGCCGGCGCCTACGCCCAGGGCGACAACGAGAGCATCGTCGCGGCGCTGCGCCAGTTGCCGCCGCGAAGCGCCGAGGCGGCGGTCGAGCGCATCGTTGCCGGCAACGCCGCGCGTGTCCCGGCCGCCTGCGCCAATCTTTTGGCGCTGGCATCGACGTCGGCCATGGCGCCGCGCGCGGCGGCCGCCGCCCTACTCGCGGCACTGCGGGGCGACCCCGCGCGCGCGCCGCAAGAGGCCTCCTGGAATCGGCCGGAACGCAGGGGGCCCGAGTTCGTCGTCGATCTCTTGGCCGGCCTCGGGCAGATCGACACGGCCCTCGCCGAGGCGGCGGTCGACACGCTCCTGGCTTGGCCCAAGACCTACGGCATGGACGCAATGCTCGTGCCCGCCGTCGTGGCCCTCGGCGAGACGGCCGCCAACCAGACGGCCGCCGGCGCGGCGGTGGCACGCCTCGGCGAGGCCGCAGCGGATCACCTGCGCGCCCGCATCGCTCTGCCGCTGGCACCGCCGACCGACTGGTCGCGGGACGCCAAGCTCGGCTGCGATTGCCGGCACTGCCGCGAGCTCGGCCTGTTTCTCGCCGACCCCGCGCGCAGCATCTGGCTTTTCAGGGCCGCCCAAGCCGACCGCGGCCATGTGGAGAGCACCGTCCGCAACAGCCGCTCTGACCTCGAACTGAAGACGCACCGCCAGGGCCGACCTTACACGCTGGAGTGCACCAAGAACCAAGCAAGCTACCAACGGCGCGTGCGGCAACGCGAGAAGGACCAGGCGAATCTGGCGCTGATCGAAGTGCGGTGGACATCGACGAGGCGAGGTTGAGGCTGCCTCTGGCAGAGACGGTTGGATTCCAGTCCCAGTCCCTCCGCCAACACTTGAAACATTGATATTAAAAGGATAAATGGAATTTGACTAACCCCGAATCGTCTCCTGGTTTCCGCCGCTTACGGACATTGCGTATCGTATGAACGGTCATCGGAGACCACACTGGTCCGCGTTTGGCGGCGCTCATTGACCGAATATCTTTTTCCGCACTTTTGGTGGTACGGTACGCGGCAATGATGCGGCGCTTACCCATCGCTTACCGCATTCCCTGATAATTCCCTGATACGCAGATTAAATTCCCTGTTCCGTCGAGTAGGGAATTTGCAAAAATTATGCAGTAATATCAGCTGGTTATTGGGGGCGAGTGGTAACCGGGGCAAAAGACCGGGCGGCTAGGCCATTTCCATGCATCGTTGTCTGACGAGGCCGGGTAGAGATGGCACCGGTGTTGCGTTCGGGACCTGGAGACGGTCGCCGAGATAATGCCAATATGAGATCCCGAGCTTTCGGCAGGTCTTCATCAGCCCGATGAAGGTGTCGCGGGCCTGCTTGCCGGCTTGCGAGCGGGTGCCGCCGGACAGTTTTCGCCGGGTGACCATGGCGCGGATGTCGGTTTCCGAGCCATTGGTGTGGAGCGGCACCTCCGGGCGGTCGAGGACGACCAGCAATTCCTCCCTGTTGGTGTGGATACGCGCCAGCAGCCGATCCAGGGTGATGAAGCCTGTTTTCGTGGTGAACAGAGCCTCGAAGCGGCGATACAATTGGCCTCGCCGCCTTGGCGTCGGCTTTTCGCGATAGGCTTTCAGATCGGCGTAGAGCCGCCAGAGCCGGGCTTGGATGCGTTCCTTCTCCCGGCGCTGAGCCTCGCTGAAAGCGTCCAGTTGGTGGATCAGCCGTTCGCTATGAACCCAGCAGAGCGCGTGGCGATCGACGTTGAACTGGCCGGCATCGTCACTCAGAACAACCGTGCCATCCGGGCCGCCATTGAGCAACCCGTGCGCGGTGATGGCCCCCCACAGCGCGCCCTCGGTGGCGACCTTGACTGGATCGGGATGGACTTTGAGCGCGGCAATCCCAAGCTACTCGAGATGGACCATCCAGGCGGCCTCGCCGACAAAGTGGTGGTTCTCCGCCTCGGCCAGCCGAGCGATCACGGTTCCGGCGAGCTTGCGCTTGCGCAGGTAGGAGAACGCCGCCTAGTTGATCACATAGTCGCCATGGCCGGCCCGCAGCAGCTCCAGGAAGTTCAACCGGCTCTTGGAAAAGCCGGTGTTGAACCAGGTAAACGCATCGTTGCCGATCTGGGTTGTCACCCCATTGCGGTGCGCATGCCGGGCGCCGGTGTCGTCCACGCTGATCCAGGGCGCGGTTTCCAGGCCGGCGCGCAGCACCGCTTGCGCCTCGGCGGCAAAAGCTTCCTGGCCCTCGTTCAAAAGCCGCATCACCTGGCGCTTGGAGATATCGACGCCGAGATCGCGCAACAGCCTCGCCAAGCGTTCCACGCTGGTCTGCGCGCCGTGCTATTGGGCCAACACGAAACGGCGAAGCTCGGGGCCGAAATGACCGCGCGTCCCCGCCGGCAGGGGCGCCACCAGGCAACGACCGTCCGGCGTCAGCCAGCGCTCGCGGCGCAACAGAACGTTATGCGGCCGGCAGAGCAGATCCTGGACCAGGTAATCCTCCCAGCCCTTGAAGCGCGAGCCCGCCGGCGCATCGACGTCGACGACGCGTTTCTCATCAATCGAGACCCGGCCCAACTTGGCCCCGCGCCGCGCCTTGTTGGCAGACCGCCCCGCCTTCGCCTGTGCCCGCGAGCGCGCTTTCTCGTCCATCCCGCTGGGCTTGATATTCGGGGGACCGTTCAGGCCCTCGAGACGGCGGTTCTCCTCCCGTAGCGCGGCGATCTCGCCATCCCGTGCCGCGCCCAGCTCAAGCAGCTCCAACACCAACGCCTTGAGGGCCGCGATATCCAGAGCATCAACGTCCAGGGGCGATTCGGCCATGCGGGGATTGATTCACAACTCGCGCCGAAAAGGAATCCCCTGCACGAAAAAATGCCCGGTGTTTTGCCCCGGTTACGGGCGAGTGGATCGAAATCGGGCGAAATCGGCGATTTTCCCTGTGAATTCCCTGCATAACAGGGAACTTGGCCGGAGAATGACGGAGACCAGTTCGCTCATGCCTCCCTGTACCGCCAAATAAGTTGGGCAAATTCCCGGGCGACGGGGTCCAGGATGCCCTATCGCAATGATGTCGGGTAGGTAGGGAAGACTTGGAGCGGGCGATGGGATTCGAACCCACGACTTCAACCTTGGCAAGGTTGCGCTCTACCCCTGAGCTACGCCCGCGCCCGGGGCCGGGATCATAGCCATATCCCCCCCGGTGGCAAGCCACAATTCATTCCCCAACCCGTCCCGCGGCCCGTCCCAGGGCTTTCCCCGCGCACGCTCGCCTTATTCTCGCCGCCGCCCTCGCACCGAGATGGCCATGCCACGGTGCCCCGAAGAGCTGTTCGGCCGGCTCGACGCCCTCGTCATCGTGACCACGGCGCACGGCCGCCCACCCGCCGCCCTTGCGGGGCCCGGGCGGCCACCCTACCCTAGGAAGCAAGCTGGGACGGCGGTGACGCGCCCGCCCGGCGCAGCTACGAGCCGCGCCTCGGCGAGGAGGATGAGAGGGATGGAGGAGCCGCTGATCGGCCAGGCGCCGGCCGACGTGATCAAGGACACCGATGCCCAGGGCTTCGCCGACGACGTCATGGTCGCCAGCCAGGAGGTGCCGGTGATCGTCGACTTCTGGGCGCCCTGGTGCGAGCCTTGCAAGCAGTTGACGCCAATCCTGGAGAAGCTGGTGCGCCAGGCCGGCGGCACGGTCCGCCTGGTCAAGCTCAACATCGACGAAAACCCGGCGATCGCGCAGCAACTCCGCATCCAGTCGATCCCCGCCGTCTACGCCTTCCGGCACGGCCAGCCGATCGACGGCTTCTCCGGCGCGTTGCCCGAAAGCCAGGTCCGCGCCTTCGTCGAGCGCCTCACCGGCGACAGCGGACCGAACGAGGTCGAGCGGGCGATCGAGGCGGCCGAGCAGGCGCGCGAGGCGGGCGATCTCGATCGCGCCGTCGACGTCTTCGGCCAGATCCTCCGGATCGAGCCGCAAAACGTCAATGCGTTGGCCGGTCTGGCGCGGTGCTACGTCGGCGCCGGCGAGCTGGAGGAAGCGGCACGGACGCTCGAGATGATCGCGCCGCAGAGCCGCGGGGCGCCCGCCGTCACGGCCGCCCAGGCGGCCTTGGAGCTGGCCCGCCAGGCGGGCGATGCCGGCGACATCGGCGAGCTTCGGCGCGCGGTCGAGACCGATCCGAACGATCACCAGTCCCGCTTCGACCTGGCCCAGGCCCTGGTTGTCCAGAGCGCGCGCGAGGAGGCGGTGGACCACCTGCTGGAAATCGTCAAGCGCGACCGGAAGTGGAACGAGGAGGCGGCCCGCAAGCAACTGCTGACGCTATTCGACGCCTTCGGCGTCGCCGACCCGCTGACCGCCGCCTCCCGGCGGCGGTTGAGCACGCTGCTGTTCTCCTGACCCGGGCGAGGCCGGCCGGGCACGCCATACGATGAGCATCGACCTCGAGCGCCCCGCTCGCCCCGCGGGCCACCCGCGAGGGTCCCCTTCCCGGAGCGCGAGCGGGGCGAGGAGGGAATCGCCGGGAAAGGCGATCGGCGTGCGATGACCACCTTGCCCGAGCGGATCGCCGTCTTCCCGCTGACCGGGGTCCTGCTGCTGCCGAACGAGCGGCTACCGCTCAACATCTTCGAGCCGCGCTACCTGGAGATGACCCGCGACGCGCTGGCGGGCGAGGGGCTGATCGGCATGATTCAGCCGCTCGATCCCGAGGATCCCGCGTTCGAGCCGGCGATCTACGAGACCGGTTGCGCGGGCCGCATCACCACTTCGCGCCAGACCCCGGACGGTCGATATCTGATCGTGTTGACGGGGGTTTCGCGCTTTCGGGTCGCGCGGGAGCTCGAGACCGAGGCCGAGTATCGCCAGGTGATTCCCGACTGGTCGCCGTTCGACGCCGATATCTCGGCCAACGAGCAAACGGCGGCAATCGATCGCGAGCGCCTGTCGCGGGTCCTCGAGGCCTTCGCCGCGGCGAACGAGCTGACCTTGGATTGGGATGCGGTGGCGGAGACGCCGGGCGCCACGTTGGTGAACCAGTTGGCGATGCTGGCGCCGTTCCAGCCGAGCGAGAAGCAGGCGCTGCTGGAATCGCGCGACGCGGGGGAGCGGGCCCGGGTGCTGACCGCGCTGATGGAGATGGCGCTGATCGGCGGCTTCGGCGGCGAGGACGGCGCGAGTTCGCATTAATACCAACCGCCATTTATGGCGGCTGGCATGACCTCGGTTGGCATGATTCCGCGTGAGCGGATGGCGCTCAGCCCTCTGGCTCGGTTGGCGCCGTCGCCGGTTTCGCTCGATGTTCCGGCGGATAGCGGATCAGCGCGACCAAGCTGGCGAAGCCCGCATCGTCCCCCGCCGCCAAGAGCGGTGCCGCCTCCGCGATCGCGTCCAGGAGGTCGGGCAGCCAAGCTTGGTCGTTCTTGGTGAAATCCTTCAAGACGAAGCCCTTGACCCGCCTCTTGTCGCCCGGGTGCCCGATGCCCAGCCGGACGCGGCGATAGTCCGGACCGATATGGGCGTGAATGCCGCGCAGCCCGTTGTGTCCGGCATGCCCGCCGCCCCGCTTCATCTTGAGCTTGCCCGGCACCAAGTCGATCTCGTCGTGCAGGACCACGATGTCGGCCGGATCGATCTTGAAGAACCGCGCCGCCTCGCCCACCGCGCGGCCCGACTCGTTCATGTAGGTCGTGGGCTTGAGGGCCAGGGTCCTGCGATCCCCCACCCGTCCCTCCGCCGCCTGGCCGAAAAAGCGCCGCCGCCACAGCGGGAAGCCATGAGATTCGCAGATCGCGTCGAGCGCCATGAAGCCGACGTTGTGGCGATTGCGCGCGTAGGCGTCGCCCGGATTGCCCAGTCCGACCAGCAGCAGCACGAAGCGACTACTCTTCCTTCGTTTCCTCGGAAGCGGCCTCGCCCTCGACCTGGTCTTCGCCCTCGATCTCGCCTTCGCCCTCGAGTTCTTCCTCTTTTTCCTCGTCTTCCTCCAGCTGCACGCTCGGCGCGGCGATCGTGGCGATGGTGAAGTCGCGGTCGGTGATCGCGGCGGTCGTGCCTTCCGGCAAGGTCACCGCGCTGATATGCAGGCTGTCGCCGACCTTGAGGCCGGTGAGGTCGATTTCGATGTTCTCCGGGATGGCGTCGGCCCGACAGACCACTTCGATCTCGTAGCGCACGACGTTCAAAACGCCGCCTTGACGCAGGCCCGGACTTTCCTCCTCGTTGGCGAAGACGACCGGGATCGCGATGGTGATCTCCGCGTCCTCGTCGAGGCGCAGGAAGTCGACATGAATTGGCGCGTCGGTGACGACGTGGAACTGCACCTCGCGGGGCAATACGCGCTGGGTTCTGTCTTCCAAGCGGAGGTCGTAGAGACGGTTCATGAAGCCGCCTCGGTTCAATTCCCGCTCCAGCTCGCGGCGGTCGATCGAGAGTGCTCTCGGCGCCATCTCGCGTCCGTAGACCACCCCGGGCACGCGGCCTTCGCGGCGGAGCTGGCGGGCCACGCCCTTACCGGTTCCCTCGCGTGCCTCGACGCGAATTTCACTGATGTCGTTCATCGCTCACCTCCTTCCCGGCCATGCCCGCGCGGGCGGCCGGCGCGACGGCGTTTCCCGTCATCAATTCGGCGGCGATCATATACGCGCCCCGGCCGGAAAACTCAACGCCCGACGCACCGCTCGACAAGCGGGGTGCATCCGCGCGGGTGGCCCGGCCACTCCGCGGACACGGATCATGCACGGGCGCGGCGAGGCACGGAAGCTCAGTCGAACAGGCTCGAAACCGAGCTTTCCTCGCTGATCCGCCGGATCGCCTCACCGATCAGCGGCGCGATCTCGACCGCGCGTAGTTTCGCGCTATTCCCCATCGCCTCGGTTGCCTGGATGCTGTCGGTGACGGTCAGCGACACGAGATCCGAATTCTCCACCCGGGTAACGGCCTCGCCCGACAGCACGCCGTGGGTAACGTACGCGTGGACCGAGGCGGCCCCCTGTTCGGCCAGCGCGTCGGCCGCGTTGCACAGCGTGCCGGCGCTATCGACGATGTCGTCGAACAGGATGCAGCGCCGGCCCTCGATGTCGCCGATGACATGCATTACCTCGGAGACGCCCGCCCGTTCGCGACGCTTGTCGACAATCGCCAATTGCGCGCCGATCCGCCGCGCCAGCGCCCGCGCCCGGACGACGCCGCCGACGTCGGGCGAGACCACGGTCAGGTTGTTCTCCGGCAGTCGCTCCTGGATGTCGCGACTGAAGACCGGCACCGAGAACAAATTATCGGTCGGAATATCGAAGAAACCCTGGATCTGACCAGCATGGAGATCGAGCGTCAGGACCCGGTTGGCCCCGGCGGTGACGATCAGATTGGCCACCAGCTTGGCCGAAATCGGGGTCCTGGGCCCGGCTTTGCGGTCCTGTCGGGCATAGCCGAAATAGGGGACGACGGCGGTGATGCGCCGGGCCGAGGCGCGCCTGAGCGCGTCCATGCAGATCAACAGCTCCATCACGTGGTCGTTGGCCGGGCTGGAGGTCGACTGCACGATGAAGGCGTCCTCGCCCCTGACGTTCTCGTGAATCTCGACAAAAACCTCGCCGTCGGCGAAGCGGCGGATGGTCGCCTCGGTGAGCGCGACCGACAGATATTCGGAAATGCCCTCGGCAAGCGGCCTGTTGCTGTTGCCCGCGACCAGCTTCATCGCCATGCCTCCCCGCAAGGTCCTGAGCGACCCGTCCCCCGAGCGCCAACCACCCCCGTCGGCGCCGGACTCTTAACAAGGCGCGATGGCGCTGTAAACGCCGCGTCGTCGCCAGACGCGCGCTTGCGTCGAATGCGCGCGGGGATTACATCTTGTCGGCGCCCGAGGGCGCGGCACGCCGAGGAAAAGGCCCGGATGGTCGCGGTTATCTCGCTTATCGACGCCGTTCTGCAGATCTACACCTGGATCGTGATCGTCTATGTGATCATGACCTGGTTGGTGCAGTTCAACGTCATGAATATGCGCAACCAGTTCGTCGCGATGATCGGCAACGTCTTGCATCGATTGACCGAGCCGGTGCTTCGCCCAATTCGCAAAATCATGCCGGACCTCGGCGGCCTCGACATCTCGCCGGTGGTGTTGCTGCTGCTGCTGTTCTTCCTCAGAAACCTGATCGTCGTCGACGTCCAGAACGCGATCCGATAAGGCGCTTCATGGCCGCATCGACCCGCCGGACCGCGCTCGAGAAGTCCGCCGATACCGTGGGACCGGCGCGGCGAGCCGAGGGCACGCTACGTCTCGATTGCCGATTGCGGCCGGGCGCGCGGCGCAATCGAATTGTCGATATCGCGCCGGGGGCCGACGGCGCGCCCAGGCTCCGCGCCGAGGTCGGGGCCGCGGCGGAGGGCGGCAAGGCCAACCGCGCGCTGATCAAACTCGTGGCCGACTTTCTCGGCCTCGCCCCCTCGCGCGTGAGCATTGCGATCGGCGCCACGCGGCACGAAAAGACCCTTGCGATCGAGGCTGCAACGGGCGAGGAATGGGCCCGGATCGTGGCGGCGCTGACGGCGCTTGGCGAGCAGGAGAAGCGGCGATGACGGCGGATATCATCGACGGAAAGGCGTTCGCGGCCGAGGTGCGAGGCCGGGTGGGCGCGCGGGTCACGGCGCTAAAGGAGGCGCATGGTCCAACCCCGGGCCTGACCGTGGTGCTGGTCGGCGAGGACCCGGCGAGCCAGGTCTATGTCCGCAACAAGGCCAAGGCCGCGCGCGAGGCCGGCATCGTCTCCGACGAGATCCGCATGGATCGCGGTGTCGGCCAGGGGGAGCTCCTGGCCGTGGTCCGCCGCCTGAACGACGATTCCTCGGTGCACGGGATTCTCGTTCAGCTCCCGCTCCCCGAACAGGTCGACGAGGCGGAGGTGGTCGACGCCATCGATCCGGCCAAGGACGTCGACGGCTTTCATATCGTCAATACCGGCCGTCTCGCCGTCGGCCTCGACGCCATGGTGCCCTGCACGCCGCTCGGCTGCCTGATGCTGCTGGAAGACCGGTTGGGCGACCTCCAGGGCCTGCGGGCGCTGGTGGTCGGGCGCTCCAATATCGTCGGCAAGCCGATGGCGAGCTTGCTGCTGGCACGGCACTGCACGGTGACCATCGCCCACTCCCGCACCCGCGATCTCGCCGGCGAATGCCGCCGGGCCGACATCCTGATCGGCGCCGTCGGCCGGCCGCGAATGATCAAAGGCGACTGGATCAAGCCGGGAGCGACGGTGATCGACGTCGGCATCAACCGGATCGACGCCGGCGAGGGCAAGACGCGCCTCGTCGGCGACGTCGACTTCGAGGCCGCCAAGGAGGTCGCGGGCGCGATCACCCCGGTGCCCGGCGGCGTCGGGCCGATGACCATCGCCTGCCTCCTGGCCAACACGGTGAGCGCCGCCTGTCACCAGGCCGGCGTGCCGGTGCCGGAGGTCGAATGACGTCGGCTCGCGCCTGGCGCGCGTGGTTAACGCTTCCTTAGCGGCATCGCCCTAGCCTCCGTGCCGTTCGCTTCCGCCGGCATGGAGAGGACGCGGTGACGACCATCCCTTTGCGCGAGGCTGCGCCCCCGGAAATCGCCGACAAGATGGCCGACGCCCGTATCGCCCTGGCCGACCTGTTGCTCGGCCAGGGGCGGACCGAGGAGGCGATCAGGCTCTATCGCGAGATGGCCGAGGACGACCCCGACGCGCATGTCGCATGGGGGCGCCTGGGTTTGACGCTCGGCGCGCTCGACCGGCCGGCCGAGGCATCCGTGGCCTTCGCCCGGGCCGTGGCGGGCGCGCCGGATGATCCGGAGCTTCGTCTCGACCACGCCCGCGCCTGCCTCGCCGCCGGCGATCCGGAGGCGGCGCAAGGGGCTTTCGAAGCGATCCTCGAGCGCTGGCCCGACCACCCGGACGCCGCCCGGGGCCTCGTCGAGACGGTCGTCCTGACCGCGAACGGCCTGCTGCGGGTCGGCCGTCCCTCGGCGGCCCGGGCCGTCGTCGCGCCGGTGACCGTCGCCCATCCCGAATTTGCGATCGGGTGGGAATCCCTCGGCCTCGCCTTGCTGGAGGAAGGGCGGACGGGCGAGGCGAGCGAGGCCTTCGAGACCGCGCTTCGCCTCGACGGCGCGCTGCTCGTCGCCATCCTGGGGCTCGCGCGCTGCTACCGCGCCGCCGACGATTTCGCCGGCGCGATCCGGATGTTGGAGGATCTCGCTCGGCGCCTGCCGGACTCCGCCGACATCGCGCGGGAGCTTGCGCATGCCTACGAGCGCCAAGGGCGTATCGAGGAGGCGGCGGAGCTCCTGGAACGGTGCGTCGAGTCCGACCCCGAAGACGGCGCCGCGTGGACGATTCTGGCGATGTGCCGAGCGAAATCCGGCGACGCCGAGGCCACCCGGAACGCGGCCGGACGGGCGCTTGTGCTGGCGCCCGACAACGACACGGCCCGCGTCATCCTCGCCCGGGTAGAATTCGCGGACGGCGCGTCGGATTGCGCGATGGCGCTGTTGGAACCGGTCGCAGGGCGGCTCGGGAACGACCCGGAGCTGATGAACTCGGCCGCCTTGCTCTACGAGGCGATGCGTCGCCAGGATCGCGCCATACCCCTCCTCCGCCGGGTTCTGGAGCTCGATCCCACCGATCGCTTCGCCAACTCGCGCCTGCTCGACATCACGCTCGCGCTCTGCGATTGGCGCGACCACGACAGCTTCATCGGCAAGTTGGCGCACGGGATCGTCACCGACGTGGCGGCGGCCCGGCCGATCGCCCTCGACGTTTTCAACCTGCAGGCGCTGGCGCTCGACTACGCGACCATCGCCGGCGCGGCCCGGGACAGCGCCCGGGCGATCGCCGAGGAAAGCTTGCGGGACCAGCCGCCGCCACCCGCGCCGCCGATGCCCGCGACCGTCCGCGACTCGCGGACCCGTCTCGGCTACCTGCTGCCCTACACCCACCTTCACAGCCTGCCGCTGGTGTTGAAGGAGATCGTGGCAGATCATCCGAGGGCGCGCTTCGAGGTCCTGGGCTACGGCACCCAGCCCTGCAACGGCAGCAAATTCAGCCGCGACTATCGCGCCGCCTTCGATCGATTTACCGATCTGCCGGCCAGCCGGCCGGAGGCGGCGGCGACCGCGATCGCCCGGGACGGGCTCGACCTGCTGATCGACGTCGCCGGGCTGACCGCGGTCAATTGCATGCCGATCCTGGCCTGGCGCCCGGCGCCGGTGCAAGCGCACGCCTTCGGTTATTCGATCACCACGGGCGCCGACTACGTCGACTATCTGATCAGCGATCCGATCTACATCCCGCCGCGCGACGCCGCGCTCGGACCCAAGGCGCTGGTCTACCTGCCGGAGACCTTCATGCCGACGCTGCGCGCGCCAGTGGCCGACCAGCGACTCCGCCGCGCCGCGCTCGGCCTGCCGGAAGAGGGCATGGTTCTGGCCAACTTCAACCATACCTGCAAGTTCGAGCCGGCGATTTTCGAGGTTTGGATGGGACTGTTGCGGGAGTTCGGGAACGCGGTGTTGTGGCTCGGCGACTGGCTGCCGGCGGCCCGGGCCAACCTCCGGCGAGAGGCGGCGTCGCGCGGCGTCGCGCCGGAACGGCTGGTGTTCGCCGCCATCGTCGAGCACGACCAGCACCTGGCCCGGCTCGCGCTCGCCGATATCGCCGTCGACAATCGACGCCACGGCGGTGGCATCACCACGGTGGACGCGCTCTGGGTCGGTCTCCCGGTGGTGACGATCGAGGGCGAGACGCCATCGGCCCGCCTGGGCGCAACGTTGCTGACCGCCGCCGGGGCGCCGGAGCTGATCACCCGGAGCCTGGACGACTATGTGGCGCTGATAGGGGAACTGGCCCGCGACCCGGCGCGGCGCGCGGCGCTCCGGGAGAAGCTGATCCAAGCGCGGGACAGCGCGCCGCTGTTCGACACCGGGCGTTTCCGGGGGCACTTGGAGACGGGCTACGAGATGATGGTGGCGCGGGCCCGACGCGGCTTGGCCCCGGCGACCATCGAGGTGCCGGCGGCGCCTCGTTGACGGGCGGCCCGGCGCCCGCCCAGAATTGGTCATGGGCGTGCATCCCTTCCTCGCCGGCTTTCGGGCCCTGCTGCTCGATCTGAATGGTACCTTCATGTTCGGGCAGGACCGTTTTGGCCCGGCGGAGGACTATCACGCCACCTACCGCGCGCTCGGCGGCCGTGACCTCGACGCGGCGCGACTCCGCGCGGCGGTCGACGGCGTGGTGGCGGAGATGGAGCGCCTGGTCATGGAGCCCGCGCGCCAGGGCGATTTCCCGCGTCTGGCGGAGGCGCTTCGGGCCCACGAGGCCACCTCGGGGCTCGGCTCGGGAGAACTCGCGCTGATCGAGCAAACCGTGGCCGCGCATGAGGTCGGCCGGGTGCCGGCGGCGCATGCCGGCGTGTTGACGGCGCTTGCCCGGGGCCATCGCCTGGGTGTCGTCTCCAATATTTTCTCGGCCAAGGATCACTATGTCGCGGAACTCGGCCGCGTCGGCCTCGCGGAGCTGCTGTCGCCGCTGGTCTTCTCGTCCGACGGTCGCGCGGTGAAGCCGGCGCCGGCGATCTTCGATAGGGCGATCGCAGCACTCGGACTCGAGGTGTCGGAGATCGTCTTCGTCGGCGACAATCCCGTGGCCGACATCGCCGGTGCCCGCGCCCTCGCCATGGCGACGATCTGGATCGACGACGGACGTTTCGCCATGCCCGCCTCCGAGGTCGGCGCCGATCTGGTGGTCTCCAGCCTGCTCGACCTCGCCCAAGCATAAGCAACAGCTACGAGGTCGCGACAAGTTCCATCAGCCGGGCGATCTCGCCCGTGTCGAGCTCGTCGAGGCGGCGGCACAGGCCGATCACCGCTTCGGCGCCTTCCTCGTCGAGCCGGACCGCGAGGCAATCGCGCACCTTGGCGAGATGGGCGGCCTCGCTCACCGCTTCGGCGCCCCAGCAGCCGGGCGGCCCGTCGCATCGGCTCGCGACCTCCCGGCCGTCGGCGAGCAGCACCCGGGCCTCGACATACATCTCGTCGAACCGGCCCGGTATCTCGTCGCGCGCGTCGATCGTGATCCGCGCCAGAATCGCCACCATGTCCGGGGCGAAGCGGCGCGCGTCCTCGAAACTCGCCATCGTCACCCTGCCGTCGAGGAGGGCGGCGGCGGCCGTGTACTGCCAGGAAAACTTGCCGGCGAGGCCGTTTACCGGTTCCGGCCGGTCGATATAGGGCATTCGTGGCGTGGTGAGCACCACCGCCTCGATCTCGTTCGGATCCTCGAATTGGGCCCGGAGCGCGAGCGCGGCGGTGATTGCGAAATGCGTGCCGTACTGGCTCGGGTACATCTTGAGTGCATAGCCGGGGGAGGTTATGCGGAAGGGCGGGCCGTAGTTCGCCAACTCCTCGAAGCGGAAGCCGTCGTCGAACAGGGCGGCGACATAGCCTTGCGGCGCCTCGATGATGTCGGGATTGCCGGTGAAGCCGCGCGCGGCCAGCATCGCCGCCTCCAAGCCCGCCGCCACCGCGACGGCGCAGTTGGTCGATTTGGTCATGGTGCCGGCGTTGGCGAGCAGGCTGCCGGCCCGCGAGGCGGCGATGGCGAGCGCGTTGCGGATCGCGTCCACGTCGAGGCCCAGCAGATGCCCCGCCGCCACCGCCGCGCCCATCGGCCCGACCTGGCCCGGCGGGTGGAAGTTGATCTGCCGCGTCTCGTACTGGCGCGAGGCCTGGCGGATCCAGCCCTGGGTCTCGATCCCCTTGACCAAGGCGGTGATCGCCGCCCGGCCGTCGAGCCCGCGCGCCTCGGCCAGCGCCAGCACCGCCGGCAGCGTGGTCGAGGTCTGGTGGTTGGCCGGGTTCCACATCGCCTCGAAATCGAGCACGTGCATGCTGGCGCCGTTGACCATGGCGGCCTGCACCGGCGAGGTGCGGAAGCCGAAGCCGATCACGCTCGAGATTGGCGCGCCGCCCAATTCACCCACGTGCGCCGCCAGGATCGAAGGCGGCGCCTCCTGGCGCGACCCCGCCACCGCCACGGCCAAGCCGCCGAGCGTCAGGCGCCGGGCACTTGCCAGCGCCGCCTCGCCGATGTCGGCGAAATCGATGTCGACGATGCGCTCGGCGAAGGCCCGGGTGGTGCCGGCGGGACCGCTCAATCCGCCAACTCCGGCAGGTCGCGGAAGAGTTCCAGCGCCTCCGGATTGGCCAGGGCGTCCTTGTGTTTGACTGGCCGTCCGTGCACCACGTCGGCCACCGCCAACTCGGTGATCTTGTTGTTGACGGTACGCGGAATGTCCGCGACCTCCAGGATCTTGGCCGGCACGTGGCGGGGCGAGGCGTTCTCGCGAATTCGCCGGCGGACGCGGTCTCGCAACGCGTCGTCGAGCTCGGCGCCCTCGCGCAGCCGCAGGAAGAGGACGACCCGGGTGTCGTCGTCCCAGCGTTGGCCGATGACCAGGGCCTCGACCACCTCGTCGAGCTGTTCGACCTGGCGATAGATCTCCGCCGTGCCGATCCTGACGCCACCGGGATTGAGCGTCGCATCGGAACGGCCGTGGATGATCATGCCGCCGCTTTCCGTGATCTCCAGCCAATCGCCGTGGCGCCAGACGTTGGGGTAGACGTCGAAATAGGCAGCCCGGTATCGGCTGCCGTCGTCGTCGTTCCAGAAGCCGATCGGCATCGAGGGGAAGGAGGCGGTGCAGACCAGCTCGCCCGGCGTGGCCGTGATCGACGCGCCGGTCTCGTCGAAAACCTGGACGTCCATGCCCAGGCCCTTGGCCTGGATTTCGCCGCGGAACACGGGCGCCATCGGATTGCCGCCGACAAAGCAGGAGACGATGTCGGTCCCGCCCGAGACCGAGGCCAGATGGATATCCGCCTTGACCTTCTCGTAGACGTAGTCGAAGCCCCCCGGCGCCAGGGGGGAGCCCGTCGAGAGCATGGCGCGCAAGCTGTCGAGGCGATGCGTCTCCCGAGGCGCGATGCCCGCCTTGGCGAGCGCGTCGATGTATTTGGCGCTGGTGCCGAAGTGGGTCATGGCGGTTTCGTCGGCGAAGTCGAACAGCACGTTGCCGTCGGGATGGAAGGGCGCGCCGTCGAACAGCAACAGCGTCGCCCCGGAGGCGAGGCCGCTCGCCAGCCAATTCCACATCATCCAGCCACAGGTGGTGAAGTAGAACAGGCGGTCTCCCTCGCGCACGTCGGCGTGCAGGCGATGCTCCTTCAGATGCTGCAGCAGCGTACCGCCGGCGCCGTGGACGATGCATTTCGGCGCTCCCGTAGTGCCGGAGGAATAGAGAATGTAGAGCGGCGCGTCGAAGGGCATCGCTGTGTATTCGATGACGCCCGGGGCGCCCGGCGTCGCGTCGGCGAGGAAGTCTTCCCAGAGAACGGCCGGCCCGAGACGATCGAGCCCGGGCGCGTCGTCGGT
This sequence comes from Alphaproteobacteria bacterium, assembly GCA_965225945.1. GTDB lineage: Bacteria > Pseudomonadota > Alphaproteobacteria > JASLMY01. The sequence continues at coordinate 132,641 of CBDDBZ010000032.1, forward strand.
ATGGGGGACCACCACGATCAGGGCGAGGCTGGTCAATTCCCTGGCGATCTCGGCGGTCTTCGCCAGGCAATCGAAGCGCTTGCCGTTGTAGATGTAACCGTCGGCGCAGAACAGCAGCTTGGCCTCGATCTGGCCGAAGCGGTCGAGCACGCCGGCCACCCCGAATTCAGGCGAACAGGAGGACCAAATGGCGCCGAGGCTGGCCGTCGCCAGCATCGCCATGATGGTCTCCGGCAGGTTGGGCAGGAAGCCCGCCACCCGGTCGCCCGGGCCGATGCCCGCCGCCCGCATCGCTCGTTGCAGGCGAGAGACCGTATCGCGCAGTTCCACCTGGCCGATCTCGCGCAAGTCCCCGCTCTCGCCGCAAAAGAGCATCGCCGGGCCGTCGTGCGGCCGGGCCAGCAGGTTTTCGGCGAAGTTCAGGCGCGCGTCGGGAAACCAGCGGGCACCCGGCATGAGGTTCTTGTCCACGACGGCCCGATCCCCCTGGGTCTCGGCCACCACGCCGGCGAAATCCCAGACCAGGCGCCAGAACGCCTCGGAATCGGCGACGGACCAAGCGTGCAGCTCGTCATAGCCGGCGAGTGGTCGGCCCGAACAGGCGCGCGCCGCCTCGAGAAAGCGGGCGAGCCCGGTCAACTCGGCGGCTTCCGGTCTCGGCCGCCACAGCGGTTCGCTCACGTGCCGGTCTCCCTTCCCGCGGCAGCAATCGAGGGGCGAGTATCGCGCGATCGCGCCACCCCGCCAAGGCACCGCCGACACCCTTGGCCCGCTTGTGGCGGCCGCCCTGGGGCCGCTTGTGGTGGCCGCCGCCGGGATGCGATGCTCACCCCGGCGGCGGCCTGGGCCCCGCGCGACAATTGGGAGGACGAGGCTAATGAGGCTGCAAGACAAGATCGCCCTTATCACCGGTGGTGCCTACGGCATGGGCGGGACGACGGCGAAGCTTTTCGCCCAGGAGGGCGCCGCCGTCTTGATCGCCGATCAGCTCGCCGACGAGGGCGCGCTCAGGGTCCAGGAAATCGAGGCCGCCGGCGGGCGCGCGAGCTTTCATCGCATGGACGTCACCAGCGACGAGAATTGGGCCGCCGTGGTCGCCGAGGCCCTCGCCGTGCACGGGAGAATCGACATCCTGGTCAACAACGCCGGCATCAGTGGCAGCGCCTACGACGATCCCTTGGACCTCGACGCCTGGTACGCGCTGATGGACGTCAACGCGACGGGCGTCTTCCTCGGCCACCGGAACGTGATCCCGGTGATGGCCGAGCGGGGCGGCGGGACCATCGTCAACATCTCCTCGATCTCCGGCAACGTCGGCCAGGACGTGGTGCATCACGGCTACAATGCTTCCAAGGGCGCGGTCCGTATTCTGACCAAATCGGCCGCCGTTCGCCACGCGCCGGAGGGCATTCGCGTCAACACCGTCCATCCCGGCCTGATGCCGCCGATGCGCACCTCGGGCGCCACGTCCGATCCGGCGGTCCGCGAACGGATGCTGAAGCGGGTGCCGATGGGCCGCTTCGGCTTGCCGGAGGAGGTGGCGCGCGCGGTGCTGTTCCTCGCCTCCGACGAGTCTTCCTATACCACCGGCTCGGAGATCCACGTCGACGGCGGTTACCTCGCCGCTTGAGGTCGCATCGAGGCGTTGGTGGCTGGGTAGACGAGTCGTCCGATGTGACGTAATTGCCGAGCCGCTACTCGAAGACGTAGTCGGTCTTGGCGCGGTGCAGGTCGATCGCATCGGCGAGTTTGGGCTCGTCGGCAATCATGCGGAACAGCACGTCGCTCGTGATCTTCAGCGCCTCGACGTCGGTCTTGGCGATCACGGTCGCGGTTCTGGGAACGTCGTCCAGGACCGCGATCTCGCCGATGAAGGTGTGTTGATCCATCACTCGGACATGGCGCGGGCCGTTGCCGGAATCGATGTGGACGTCGGCCATGCCTTCCAGGATCACATAGACGTGGCGGCCGACGTCGCCCTGACGGACGAGGATCTGGCCGGCTTGATAGGTCAGTCGGTCGCTGGCGAACGCGAGCAGTTTCAGCCGCGCGATATCCAGCACCTCGAAGGGGGGTATCGTCGCCAGGAGGCGATATTCGTCGCCGAGGCTCATCCGCCCGTCTCCCGGGTCGTGGCCGACAATTGCCTCATATCAACCGCCGCCGAGGGCGGCGCGAGAGTCGCCCTCAACTTCAATCGTCGTCGCCGGCCACGACCTTCGCCGCCTGCTTATCGATCTCCACCTGCACGGCGGTCTGCGCGGCGGCGAGGAACAGGGGCCGGTTTTCGAAGCTGTAGTCGTAGCTCGCCCGCCTGAGGTCGTTCTTGCTCCGGAAGTGCGGCAGCACGTAGCGCGCCATCAGCTCGAAATGCCGCTTGGTGGCGGGGAAGTCGGCCCAGTTGTGGGCCAGCTCCAGGAAGGCGCCGAAGCCGCCCGAGCCCTCCTGCAGCTTCTCGATATAGGCGATGGCGTCGTCCGGCGTGCCGATGCAGGCCAAGTTGTTGTCGAGAAGATATCGATAGGCGTCCTCGATGTCGTCCGGAACGACCGGGAAGGTGGCGATCTCGCGAAAGTATCGGACCCAAGCCTCGAGGCCGAATTTCACATTTTCCCGCGCCTTCTCCCGCGTTTCGGCGACATGGGCGAGGCTCACCACCCGCCAGATGTCGCGCGTCACCTCGAAGCCGTTCTTGCTCGCGGTCGAATGCAGCAGGTTCCAGTTGTTGGCGTGATGCGCCAGTGCCTCGTCCGAAGTCCCGCCGATCGACAGCATGCCGATGCCGTATTTTCCGGCCACGAGCGCGCCCACGGGCGAGCGGGCGCAGGCGACCGCCATTTCGATCCGGGGATAGCTGTAGGAGGAAAGCTGCAGGCGCGCCTCGCGCAGCTCGAACCAATCGGTCTTCATCGTCACCGTCTCGCCGTCGAGCAGGCGGACGATCGCCTCCATGCCCTCGTTCAGGCGGCGGCGCAGGTTCGCCGGTTCGATCCCCATGCGGAAGGCATCGCCCACCAGGGCGCCCGGGCCGACGCCGAACATCGCCCGGCCCTTGGTCATGTGGTCGAGTTGGATCATGCGATCGGCGATCATCAAGGGATGGTGGTAGGGCACCGAGATGACACCGGTGCCGAGCCGGATGTGCTTCGTGCGCTCCGCCGCCGCGGCGATGAAGACCTCCGGAGAGGCGATGATCTCGAAGCCGCCCGAATGGTGCTCGCCGACCCAGACCTCATGGTAGCCGATGTGATCGAGGTGCTCGATCAGCTCCATGTCGCGGTCCATCGCCATCGTCGGGTCCTCGTCCAGGGCATGGAACGGGGCCAGGAAGATGCCGAAGCGCAGATTGTCCGTGTTCATTCGGTCTCGCCCTCGAAAATTTCACATCCGACACACACTGTAGCGCCGGCCGGCTGGTTAGTCATCCGAGGTCCGGGCGGATATAGTCCGGACCGATCCGGCGGGGAGGACGGCGATGAGCGAGGATACGGATTTCTGGCCACTCGAGATCCGTCTGCATCGCGAGGAAAGGGTGCTCGAGATCGCCTATGACGACGGCCGGCGGGACCGCCTGGAAGCGGAACTCCTGCGCGTCGAGAGTCCCAGCGCCGAGGTCCAGGGCCACGGCGAGGGCAAGACCGTCGTCGCAGGCAAGCGCTGGGTCGCGATGACCCGGGTGGAGCAGGTCGGGAACTATGCAATTCGCATCCACTTCGACGACGGCCACGACACCGGGATCTACTCTTGGCGCTATCTCCGTTATCTGGGCGAGAATGGCGAGCGCCTGCTTTCGGCCTATGTGGCGGCCGTCGACGCCAAGGGCCTGAACCGGGATTTCTGAGCGAATTCCACGCCTTGCCCGGCCTCGAGGAGGCTCGACAGGCGAACCTTTCAGCCCCGTCCACCACGCTCGCCGGAACGAATTTTTTGCCGCTCGGGGCGCGGGGCAAGTCGACCGACGACCTCGCGGCCTTTATGCGACAGGCCGCATGAAGTTTTTCAAGTATACCCCGACTCCCCGCAGACCCGAAAAAGTTCTGGCAATCCGGCTGCGGATCGATTCTTCTCGCGGTCATGATTCGCGGTGGATTTCTGAGCATCGAGGAACGCGCGGCCCTGGAGGCGGTGACTCGGGGCATCCGAGCGAGACCCACGGGGTGGCGCGCCGCGCGAACGCCGTTCTGCTCTTGGATGACGGCTTGAGCTGCGTCGAGGTGGCGAAGGGGCTCTACCTCGACGACGACACGGTGCGGACGTGGCTGAAGCGCTACCGTGCGGGCGGCCTGGATGAAATGACGCTGTTCGACTGGCATGGCCGGTCGGGCCATCTGAGCCGGGAGCAAGAGGCGGAGCTTTCGGCCCATCTGAGCCAACGGCTTTACCGCGATACCGGCGAGGTGGCAGCCCATATCAAGGCGACCTACGGAGTGATCTACAGCCATTCGGGCTGCATCAAGGTGATGCATCGCCTGGGCTTCGAATACAAGCGCCCGAAAAGCCTGCCGGCTCAGGGCCGATGAGGCCGAGCAGGCCGCCTTTATCGAGGCCTATGATAAGTTGCTCAACGGCTTGGCCGCCGACGAGGTGGTCTACTTCGCCGATGCGGTGCACCCGGAATTCCAGTCCCGCCCAGTCCATGGCTGGGTCAAGAAGGGCGACAAAGTGGCGTTACGCCGGACCTCGGGGCGCCAGCGCATCAATCTCCACGGCGCGCTCAACCTGGAAAACTTCCACTGCCCCTTGGTCCAGGCCGAGAGGATCAACGCCGCCTCGACGATCGCGCATGGTGCGGCCCAACCAAGACATGATCGGTGGCCAGCCCAAATCCATGTTGCAAGTCGACGAAACCTGGGTTGGCGGGCGAACGCGTGGGGAAGGCCGTGCTGTTCACCACAAGGTTCTCGTCGCCTGTGTCCGATCGAGGTGCGTCATCGAAAGACCGGGCACCAAGCTCGACAATCGGAAAGACGGACGCTATGCCGGACGCGTTCGGCTACGCCGTCGTGCCGACCTAGCGCCATCGAGTCGATTATGGGTTCGTCGATGCACCGTCGCGGGATCGCTGTCGACTGACGATTGGAGCGGCATGCTGGCCTCGGTAAGCGCGGCTATGAGCACTTCGCCCGAGTGTGGTGATCCAGAGGCCATCGAGCGATTTCTGCCGATCATCGATCTGGTTTTCGCCAACCTGAAGACGTGGACGATCGGTATCCACCACGGCGCGACACCAGCACCTACAAGCCTACCTCCGAGTTCACCTTCCGCTTCAACAGGCGGACCCGTTCAACGCCTTCCGCTCATTGCTCGGCATCGCGGGCGACACCTCTGCTCCAACCTATGCCGAGCTTTACTCGGGAGAGTGGCGGCACCCTACATGTAGCGGTCATGGGCGTTAACCGGATAGGCAAGCTTTGTTCGACGATAGAGCCATCGGTCGACTTCGCTTTTGACAGCATGCTAGCCAACGGGTAGACGTCATGAATCGTGTAATGCACTACGCCTATGACGCATCTTCGCTGCGAGATGCTGGAGGCCACCAATCCGGCGTCGCCGATCAATGCCCGCTATCTGCCTGGTCCGCCCTCGTGAGCGGCTCACCAGCACCTGTCATGCATCGCGAGGCTTGGTTCTACCCTCTTCACCGAAGCCATCGACGATTTCTTCCGCCGACGACTGCAGTGGACGACGTGGCGCGCGACAATTTCCGAATACAAGGATTTTCGGGTTCTGGGAGTGAGGCGCTAGCATGCGTTGAAATCTTTGTTCGACGATAGAGCCATCGGTCGACTTCGCTTTTGACAGCATGCTAGCCAACGGGTAGACGTCATGAATCGTGTAATGCACTACGCCTTGCTTCCGGCGTTTCTGGCCCTCGTGAGCGGCTGTGGTGGTGGTGGCAGCGATACCACCGCTTGCAATCTCGCGGCCGGGGCGGTCGGCGGCGTACCCGGTGGTTGCTTGGGTGCCGGCGGTGGTGGCGGCGGCGCCGTCGGCGTCGGCGTGGTCACTCCGGTGGCGTTGGCCGACGCGGCGTCGACGAACGAGGACAGCGCCCTGCTGTTGGAAGTTACCAACAACGACTCCAGTGGTACCGGTGACACGGTGATCGCAGCCGTCGGCGTGACGGTGTTCAGCGTTTCGGGGAGCGGCGGCGTCAATCCGACGAACGGCGTGGCGGTGATCACCGATGGCGCCGGCGGTCTCGTCACCTATACGCCGGATGCCGGGTTCACGGGCACGGATACGTTCAGCTATACGCTCCAGGACGCCAACGGCGCGACGGCGACGGCGCTGGTCACCGTCACCGTTTTGGCAGGTTTGAACCCGATCTCGGCGACGGGGACGTTGGAGGGTTTGACGGAGCGTGCGAGTTTCAGAACCACGTCGGCGGCCATCGGGGGACTCCCCTCCGAGTCCGCGCTTCTCACGCGGGACACGACCGACAGCCGCATCACGATTGGGCCCCTTGCCTACCCCAGCTTTGATTTCGACGTTCTGCTCGGAACGGGCGGCGGTCTCATAAACGCCGACGTCATCGCTACATATGTGGGCGGTTTCAGTGGCACTGACGGCACCTTGAACTATTGGTCGATCAACCTCGACGCCGCCTCGGTTGCCCATGGGGCTCTAGGTCCCATTCTAATTCCCTCGGCCCATCCCCATGCCCCCTTTGACGTCGACGATCCAGCTACGGCTTTCGTCGAAAACCTGCCCGCCAACTTCGCCGCGCAGAGTACCCATTTCACGCGGCTCGCCCTTACCATTCCCGGACCGGAGGGAAGCACGCTCAGTTTCGCCGGCTATGGCCTTTGGGAGGTGGAAGGACCGAATGTCTTCGGTACGGGTTTTGTCGGTAGCGCTTTCTCCTTCGGCGTTCTGACGGCGGCGGGCGCCGTACCGACGACTGGTAATGCGATTTACAACGGAACCATGCGCGGATTGTTCAGCCCGACTCCTGGAACAGCCCCCAATGCGCTGTCCACCCTGGCGGGGACGGCGACACTGACCGCCGACTTCGCCGCCCAAACGCTGGCGGCCAGCTTCACCGGCATTACCGCAACCAGCAACTTTGGCCCGGTGGCCCGCGTAAATGGAGGACTCGCCGGTTCGTTCGTCGATATCAGCGCGACCGCCACCATAGCGAACAACGGCTTCACGGGCGTGGCGACGACGGTGGCGACGACGGGTGCCGCGATCGCTCCCCTCGCTAATGGCTTGCAGTTGATGGGCGAGATCGACGGCAACTTCTTCGGGCCGGCGGCGGAGGAAGCGGGCGGCGTCATTCGCTTGGGCAACCCCAGCGGAGCCCACATCGTCGGCGGCTTCGCGGGAACACGATAAGGCACGGGACAACCGCCTCGACCGCGAGGAAGGCTCTTGATACGATCCGATTGTCTCCGATCCGATTGTCGTTGAATGCGTCTGCTCGCCGCCGTGCTGTCGGTCGTGATCGCCTCGACGACGGCGTTCGCGGCCGAAGAGGCCGCGAAGCCCGTCGTCGTCGCCGCCACGGAGGCGACCGCGCCGCTCCATCCCGCCGACGCGGCGATGATCGAGAAGGCCAAGCAGCTCGTCGTCCAGCAGCGCTACGAGGACGCGCTCGCGCTCCTGGACCTGATCGAGCCCAAGACCACGTCGGCGACGATCGAGATCGAATTCCTGCGCGCGCAAAACGCGGAGTTGCGGCGTGACCTGGAAGCGGCCGTCCCGCACTACCGCAATATCCTGGCCGATCATCCCGAGCTGACGCGGGTCCGGCTGGAGCTGGCGCGCGTCCTTTTTAGGCTTGAGGACGACGGTGCCGCCCGCCACCATTTCGAGCTCGTTCTGGGCGCGAACCCACCGCCGGCCGTGCGCGAAAAAGTCGACCAATTTCTGACCGCCATACACAACCGGCGCCGGCTCAAGTTCAAGTTCGGCGCCTCCCTGGTGCCGGACACCAACATCAATTCGGCCACGGATGCCAACAAGACCACCCTATTTGGCGTGCCCTTCAACCTCTCGGACGATGCCAGACGGTCCTCCGGCGTCGGCATTTCCTTGAACGGTGGCGTCGACTACTCCCGACCGATCCATGAGGGCTCAATCTGGAGACCGGGGCCGCCGCCAATTATCTGGACTATTCCGGCGGCGCCTTCGACGATCTGAGTCTATCGGGCTATCTCGGTGACCGGTATTATTTCGGCGCCAACGATATCGGTATCGCCGCGACCAGCTTCAGGCGCTGGTACGCGAATGACGGATACAGCCTCTCGCTCGGGGGCCGCGCCGACTTCGGCCATCGTTTCACGCCGCAATGGAGCGGACGTCTGCGGGTGAGCGGGCATAGCGTCGACTATGATGGATTTTCCGGCTCGAGCAGTGGCGTGAGAAGGACCGACCTCGATGGAAGCGTCTATCACTTCCAGGCGGAGGCGCATTACGCCGTCGACGCTCAATCGCAAATTAGTTTCCTCGGTGGCTCGATCTTGGAGGATACCGACGATCCGGCTTTTTCGAACATTTCGCCCTTCGTCGGCTTCGGCTATCAACGGAAATTCCCGTATCGGATCACCGCCGGCATTCAGCCGTTGCTGTTTTTCCGCCTCTTCGACGAGCCGCTCGGCGCGTTTGGGAAAACCCGCGAGGATGTTGCCCTCAGGGTCAAGACGACGTTGATCTATCGCACGGACCTATTCTCGGGGGGGGGGGGGTTTCGCGCCGACGGTCACCTACACCTACACCTACAACGATTCCAACATCGGGCTCTTTGATTACGTCCGCCATCGCCTCGAGCTCGGCCTCACCCGCGAGTTTTGAGCCGCGCCTCGCGCGGCGTCGGCGGCGCGGCGCCGGTTGAAGCGCTCGTTCCCTTCCCGGGCATGGCGCGGCAGGTGCTTGGCGCGGGCCGTCAGTGGATCGTGGAGAAGAACGGTGAGCCCCGCGGATGGTGCCGTGGCACCGCGGGCCGGCCGGGAAGGTGGTGGTCTTCGCGTGGCCAAGCGGGATGGTGCGCGCACGGGCGCTTACCATCCGAGCCCTCGGCTGATAACGTTATCGGCGACCACCTTGGGAACCGCGAGGAGCGAGACCATGTCGAAAGTCGATTCCGCCGACGACGGGCAAGCGGACGAACTGCCTTGGCAGTGGCAGGAACAGCGTTGGCGGGCGATCGTCGAGAAAGTGCGCGCCGGCCGCTCGTTGAAGCCGAAGGTCTGGAAGGACGGCGCGGCTTGTGCCGTCGCGCTCTCGTTCGATTCGGACCACGAGTCGACGACGCTCCGCTTCGGCCAGACCTCGCCCGGCAAGCTCAGCCAGGGCGAATACGGCTCCCGCGCGGCGATGCCCAGGATCCGCCGCCTGCTGGCCCGCCACGAGATTCGCGCCAGCTTCTTCGTGCCCGCGGTCGTCGCCAAGCTGCACCCGGAAGAGCAGCGGGCCCTCGTCGACGAGGGCCACGAGATCGCCATCCACGGCTGGATCCACGAGTTCAACGGCACCCTACCGCCCGACGCCGAGCGCGACCTCCAGATGCGCGCGGCCGACGTGCTGGAAGAGATCTCCGGCCAGCGCCCCGTCGGCATCCGCACGCCGTCCTGGGACTTCAGCCAGCACACGCTGGCGATCAGCCGGGAGATGGGTTTGCTCTACGACAGCTCCCTCATGGCCGACGACGAGCCCTACGAGATCGTCGAAGACGGCGAGCCGACCGGCATGGTCGAGTTGCCGGTCGAATGGATCCGCGACGACGCGGTTTACTTCAACATGGATCGCGGGACGACGCTCAGGCCCTACACCGCGCCCTCGGCGGTGCTGGAGATCTTCCGCGCCGAGTTCGACGGGGCCCATGGCGACGGCGGGCTGTTCCTGCTGACCATGCACCCCCACATCATCGGCCACCGCTCGCGCCTGGCGCTGCTGGAGACTCTGATCGAGCACATCAAGGGCCACGAGGACGTCTGGTTCGCCACCCACGCCGAAATCGCCGAATATTGCCTGGCCCACGGCGGGGAGTGCTAGTGGATAGAATCCACTAAGTTCCCCGGCGTCCGTCGTCAGCCGTCGAGGATGATCCCGGTCAACGCGTCGGGCGTGCTCAGCATCGGGTAGTGGCCGGTGTCGAGCTCGTGCCAGCTCGCACCGAGCGCCTCGGCCGAGCGCCGTTGGTGTGCCTCGCCCGGATTGGCCGCCTGGCGGCAGTAGAGCACGGCGGCGTTCCACGCCATGGCCCAGAATCGCTCCAGCTCCACCGGTCTCGTGAAGCAGGCAATGGGGTGGAGCGTGATCCGGTCCACCGTCCAGGCGCGGAGATCGGGCTCCAGGTCCTTGAACAGGCGGCCCTCGGCGTCCGCCCGGTCGGGTCCGCGCGCGATGTCGGTCTCGATCGCCGCCGGACGGGCGACGATGTCGCGGATCTTCTCGCCGTGCCTCAACGCCAGCGCGTCGGCGAAAACCAGTCGGCTGACGCGTTCGGGCACCGTTTCGGCAACCTTCGCCATCACCATGCCGCCGCTGGACGTCCCGGCCAGCACCACCTCGTCGAGATCCTCGTAAAACAGCAGCTTGGCGACTTCCTCGGCCTGGGTCTCGGTCGTGATCCCGGGCCGAATCGAGGCCGAACGTTCACCGCAGCCGTCCAAGGTCGGCGTCAATACCCGGTGGCCGGCATCCCGCAGGCGGCGCGCCACTCCTCCCCAGATCCAGCCACCCTGATAGGCGCCGTGAAGCAGCACGAACGTCGTCATCGCCCGCCTCCTACTCTCGAAGAGGTTCGACCGAGGTGTCCGGCGTTACCACTTGCCGGTGTTTTCCATCGAGGCCCAGGGCTCGGCGGCGTCCCTGGGGCCGCCCTTCTGCAACAGCTCGATCGACACGTTGTCGGGCGAGCGGATGAAGGCCATGTAGCCGTCGCGCGGCGGACGGTTGATGGTGACGCCGTCGTCCATCAGCTTCTGGCAAGTGGCGTAGATGTCGTCGACCTCGAAGGCCAGGTGACCAAAGTTGCGGCCCTCGCCATAGTCCTCCGGATCCCAGTTGTAGGTGAGCTCCAGCAGCGGCGCCTTGCTGTCGCGCGCGGTCTCTTCGTCCGACGGCGCCGCGAGGAAGATGTTGGTGTAGCGGCCCTTCTCGCTCTCGGTCCGGCGCACCTCGACCATGCCCAACAAGCCGCAGTAGAAGCCCAGCGTGTCGTCGAGATTGGAGACACGCACCATGGTGTGCAGATATTTCATCGGAACTCCTCCCTGACCGTCGTCCGCTCGGAGATTGATAGCACGTCGTCGCGGCCCGGCAACCGCCCTCAGCCGAAGGGCCGGAGGTTGGAGATCGCCTGTTCCTCGCTGGTGATGAACTCCAGCAGCGCCGCCTGGCCGTTCTCGGTCGCGCGCCGGGCGCGCAGGATCGCCGGGCCGACCTCGGCCGGATCCTCCACCCGCTCCGCCCAACCTCCGAGCGCGCGGGCGATATCGGCATATTCGCCGCCGACGTCGCGGCTCCGGTAGCGCTCGTGGCTGCGCGCCATATGGGTGACCTCGACCGCCATGGTCGCGTTCTTCAGAACGATGGTACAGATTGGCAGGTTCATCCTGACTGCGGTCTCGAAGTCGAGCCCGGTCATGCCGAAGGCCGCATCGCCCATGAAGTTGACGCAGAACTTGTCGGGCGCCGCGAGCTTGGCGCCGATGTTCAGGCCCAGGCCCGTGCCCAACTGGTGCGACTTGCCCCAGCCGAGATAACTGCGCGGCCCGTCGGACTGATAGAACGGCATGATCTCGTAGCGCGGGTTGCCGGAATCGTGGGTGACGATGGCTTCCGCCGGGGGCACGTTTCGCATCAGCTCCCAGATCACCCGGTAGGGGTTGATCGGCACCTCATCGGAGCTGAGCTTGGCCATCCATTCGGCGAGCCAAGCCTCGCGCGTCCGGGCGATCACGCCGGCGACGTCGCGCGCCTCGCGCGCCGGCCCCGCGCTCAGCAGATCCTCGGCGCACTCGATGAACTGCCGCAGCACCAACTTGGCGTCACCCAAGATCGGATGGTCGGCGGCGTAGCTCTTGTTGAGATCGATTTCGTCGTTGGTGGCGTGGATGATGGTCTTGCCGGGCGGGATCGGCGTCACCATGCCGTGCCGCGTCAGGCTGGTGCCGACGGCGAGTATCAGGTCGGCCTGGCTGAGGAAGAGGCGCACGGCATCGTTCATCACGCCGGAGCCGCTGCCGAGGGCCAAGGGATGGCGGCGCTCGGAAATCGCGCTCTTGCCCTCCATCGTCGTCATGACGGGAAGTTCGAGGGCTTCCGCCAGCGCTGCGAGCTCTTCCGTCGCCTCGGCGTAGAGGACGCCGGCGCCGGCGACGACGATCGGCCGCGCCGCCGCGAGAAGCGCGCGCGTCGCCGCCTCCACGTCCGCCGGATCCCCTTGGGCTCGGGTCGCGCGCACCGGCTCATAGGCCTCGACCTGGGCGTCGTCGATTTCGCAAGCGCCGACGTCCTGCGGCAGCTCCACCATGACCGGCCCGGGCCGTCCCGTCTTGAGGCGCGAGAGCGCGCGGCGCATCGCCGGCACCGTCCGCTCGGGCACCGAGATCTGTTCCACCGACTTGGTCATCGATTCATAGCCCCGCGGCGCGCTGAAGAGGGGGAAGACCCCGTCACGCTCGCGCGGGTGGCCGAGCGGCAGCAGCAGCATCGGGGTCGAGTCTGAATAGGCGGTGGCGATGCCGGGATAGGCGTTCTCGGCGCCGGGCCCGTACTGCATGGCGAAGACCGAGGGCGGCTTGCCGTTGGTCACCCGCGCGAAGCCGTCGGCGATGCCGACGCCAACGCGTTCCTGCCGGCAGATCACCGGGCGGATGCCGATCGCCGCCGCCGATTCGATCAGCGGCGTCGTCGGATAGCAGCTCAGATGTTCCACTCCCTCTGCCTCGAGGATCTTGGCGATGGCGTCGACGACGAGCATGGCATTCTCCCTGGCGCCCGAATGGCGCGGTTGGACGCTGCCCCAAGTTCGAGCGCGCCTACGCGCGGCCGAAATCGTAGAGTTCGACCGCGTTGGCGCAGACCACGCGGTGGCGCGTCGCCTCGGGGAGATGGCCGAGCTCGGCCTCGATGAAATCTTGCGAATCGGGCCAGATCCCGTCGGGGTGCGGAAAATCGGAGCCCCACATCACGTTCTCGATGCCGAGCAAGTCCAGGAGCCGGGTGCCGACCTTGTCGCTTTGATAGGTCGCATGGCACTGGCGGTACCAGTAGTCCGACGGCTTCATGGTAAGCGTCAGGTCCTTGAACTGGTCCTCCCACTCCAGGTCCATGTGGTCGAGGACGTAGGGGATCCAGCCGATCCCCGCCTCGCCGATCACGACGCGCAGGTTCGACCACCGCTCCAGGATGCCGCCGAAGATCACCTCCATCAAGATCCGCGCCATCGCCATTTGGAAGCCGGAAATTTGCACCGCGAAGGACTGCCGCTCCTGCAAGGGCGCGAAATCGGTCGTATCCGGCTTGGGCGTGCCGATGGTGTGGAAATGGACCGGCAGCCCGGTCTCGGCCGCCGCCTCCCAAAGCGGGTACCAGTCGGGATGGAAGAGCGGCAGCATGTCGTGGCTGTTGGAGACCTCGACGCCCCTGAGCACGCCACGATTCGCGACCCGGTGGACTTCTTCCACGGCCGCCGCGACATCGTGGTTGGGGAGCGAGGCGAGACCGGCGAAACGATCCGGCCGCGCCGAACAGAACTCGGCCAGCCATTCGTTGTAAATTCGCGTCATCTCCGCCGCCGCGTCCCCGTCGCCGAGCCGCATGCAGGCGCCGAGGATGCCGTAGAGCACCTCGCCCTGGATGCCGTCCAGATCCTGGTCCTTGACCCTGAGCTCGGGATCGGTGAGCCGACGGATCCCCTTCTTGCCGTCCTCGTAGAGACCCTGTTCCGCCATCCGGTCGGAGCGGTGGATGACGCCCGGCACATATTCCCGCCCGGCCGAGCCCATGGCGTTCATCAAACCGAACTCGGCGCCGTTATTGGCGACCCACTTCGGCCCCTTCTCGCCGTCGACGACATGTGGCATGCGATCGCGCAAGCCGGTCGAGGCATTCTCGGTGAAGAGTTTCGGCGGCAGCCAGATCAAGTCGATATGACAGTCGGCCGAGATGACCTTGTATTCCACGGGTTCTCCCCCCTTTCCTCATGCTCGCCCGCGATCCTAGAAAGTCCGGGCGGTCGAGGCAACGGCGCCACCGCCCTCGCCATCATCCTCGGCTTTGACAGTCTTCCGCAAACCGGCTGTACTCGGCGCCACTCGGACAAAGCCGAGGAAGACGGGGGGAGATAATGAGTGGTTTGACGCTGAGCAGCCAGAGCTTCGCCGACGGCGATTATCTCGCCAACGATCACGTCCTGTCGGAGGCCTATGGCTTCGGCTGCGCGGGCGGCAACCTTTCGCCGCAATTCTCCTGGAGCGGCGCGCCGGACGGCACCAAGAGCTTCGCGCTGACCTGCTTCGATCCCGACGCGCCGACGGGGAGCGGCTTTTGGCATTGGGTCGTGGTCAACATCCCGGCCGACGTCACCTCGCTCGATCTGGGCGCGGGCGATCCCACCTCCGCCAAGTTGCCGTCGGGGGCGCTCGCGGTCAGGACCGATTTCGGCGCGCCCGGCTACGGCGGCCCTTGCCCGCCGGAGGGCGACCATCCGCACCGCTATCTTTTTACGCTGCACGCGGTCGCTCTGGAGGCGCTGCCATTCGAGCCACCTTCGCCGGCGGTCGCCGGTTTCCTTCTCCACTTCAACACGTTGGCGAAGGCGAGCCTGATGGGCCTCTACAAGCGCTAAACCTCATGTCCGCCCACGCGACGTAATGAGGCGACACGTTACGTTTACACTCCGAGCCTATCATGGTGTATCCTTCGGGACAGATTGAATCCGACGCAAGGATCGCCCAATGGCGGAAGCACTGGCGAACGGCGAGGCGCTCGGACGCGTCGTTTCCCTGAACGGTTCCCGAGTGATCGGTATGTTGAAGGCGGCCCCAGCGGCCGCGGACGATGCGGCGAGTTTGCAGATCGGCTCGCTGATCAAGCTGCAGACCGGCGACGCCCATGTCTTCGGCATCATCAACGGGATGAGCGTACCGATCCCCTCGCAGGCGCCCGAGGAACAGATGAAGGTCGTCGAGCTGGAGTTGATCGGCGAGGTCGCCGAACCGACGAACGGCGAGGCGCCGGCCTTCAATCGTGGCGTCTCGCACACGCCCTCGCTGGACGATCTCTTCTATGCCGCCGATGCCTCGGACGCGCGGATGATCTATACCCGCGACGATGCCGGCGCGATCGAGATCGGCAACCTGCATCACGAGAGCGCGGTACCCGTCCACGTCTCGGTCGACGCGCTGCTCGGCCGCCACTTCGCCATTCTCGGCAGCACCGGGACCGGCAAGTCCTGCGCGGTCTCGATGGTGCTGCACGGCATCCTGGAGAAGCATCCCCACGCCCACGTCGTCTTGATGGACCCGCACGGCGAATATGCCCACGCCTTCCGCGATAAGGCGGAGTGCATCGAGCCGGGCGACCTGCAAATCCCTTACTGGCTGTTCAGCTTCGAGGAACTGGTGGAGATCATCTTCGGCGGCGAGAGCAAGGAGATGGTCACCGAGGTCGCGATCCTTCGCGAGTTCGTGCAGCAGGCCAAGACCGCGTTCGCCGCCGATTCCGATTCGACCCTCACCATCACCGTCGACACGCCCGTGCCCTACAAGATGGGCGACCTCTCGCGATTCATCGAGGACACGCTCGGCCGCCTCGAGAATCGCAACGACCTGGTCCCCTATCAGCGGATCAAGAACCGCCTGGCGGCGCTGCAGACCGATCGGCGTTTCTCCTTCATGTTCCCGAGCTCCGTGCTGGTGCGCGACAACATGGCCGCCTTCCTGGGGCGGATCTTCCGTATTCCGGTCAACGGCAAGCCGATCTCGATCCTCAACCTTTCCGGCGTGCCGTCGGACGTGTTGAACGTCGTCGTCTCGGTGCTCTGCCGCATGACCTTCGATCTCGCCATGTGGAGCGATCAGGACACGCCAATCCTTCTGGTCTGCGAGGAAGCGCACCGCTACACCTCCAGCAGCATGGGCGAGGGCTTCGAGCCGACCCGCCGAGCGCTGGAGCGGATCGCCAAGGAAGGGCGCAAGTACGGCATCTCCCTCGCCATCGTCAGCCAGCGCCCCTCCGAACTGGCGGAAAGTGTCCTCTCCCAGTGCAACACCATCTTCGCGCTCCGGATGACCAACCAGGACGACCAGGACTTCGTGCGCGCCGCGATGTCGGACGCCAGCGGCGGTCTCCTGGACACGCTCCCCTCGCTCGCCAACGCGGAGGCGATCGTGGTCGGCGACGCGATCTCGGTGCCGATGCGTATGCGGATCAAGGACCTGCCGCCCGAACAGCGGCCGAAGAGCGCCACCGCCGATTTCGCGACGAGTTGGTCGGAGGAAGGCGACGGCGAAGCCAAGCTGCAGACGATCGTCCAGCGCTGGCGCCACCAACGCCGTTGAGGCATCGACCACGGTGTCGTTCGCGGCGGCGGGCCGAGACGAGAGTTCGGGCGTGTTGGATCTTCCGCGCGAGCGATGGACCATGCTTGACGCGCTCGCCACGCAGGCGGAGCGTTATGGCGAGCGGAACTTCTGCACTTTCGAGGACGGCCAGAACCTGAGCCTCGCCGGCCTGGCGCGCGAGAGCGACGCGCTGGCCTCCGCCCTCGCCGACCTCGGCGTCGGCCCGGGCGACCGGGTGATGGCCTTCGCCTTCAATTCCCGGGCCTTTCTGGTCAGCCTCTTCGCGACGATGAAGCGCGCGGCGATCTTCGTGCCCGTCAACACCGAGCTGAAGGGGGCCTTCCTCGAGCATCAGCTCCGCAACACCGAGCCCCGGGTGCTCTTCGTCCACGACGCGCTCCGCGCCGTCTTCGACGGCGTGAAGGAGGACACGCTCGCCGGCATCGAGCACACGGTCCTGATCGACGGCACGGCAGCAGTGCTGGCGGGAAGCGTCGGCCATGATTTCGAGGACCTGGTGGCGACGCGTGCGCGAATCGAGGACGTGCATACGGCGCGGCCGCACGACATCTGCATGGTCATGTTCACCTCCGGCACCACCGGCCCCTCCAAGGGAGTGATGATGCCACATGCCCATTGCCGCCACTTCGGCTGGAGCGCCTGCCGCACCATGGCGATGGACGAAGACGACGTGATGTACATCTGCATGCCCTTCTTCCATGCGATGGGCCTGCTGTTGCAGCTCTTTTCCTGTCTGCTGTCCGGCGCCCGGGCGCACGTCGTCCGCCGTTTCTCGGCCACCCGCTGGCTCGACGACGTTCGCAACTGCGAAGCGACGCTCACCTACGGTCTCGGCGTGGTTCCGGAGTTCATCTTTCGCCAGCCCGAGACGGACAACGACGCCGACAACCGGCTCCGAATGATGCTCGCGGTGCCGATCGGCGATTCCTGGGGCCGGGCCTTCGAGGCGCGCTTCGGCCTCGCGCTGAAACAGGCTTACGGCATGACGGAGAGTAACATTCCCATCTATGGCGACATCGAGGAGCCGCTGATCGGCGGCTGCGCCGGGCGGGTGGAAACCGACTTTTTCGATCTCCGGGTGGTCGACGCCGAGACCGACCAGCCGCTCGAGGTGGGCGAGGTGGGCGAGATCGTAGTTCGCCCCAAGGAGCCGTCGTGCTTCATGGCCGGCTACTGGCGGATGCCGGAGCGCACCGTCGAGGCATGGCGGAACCTCTGGTTTCACACCGGCGACGCCGGCAGGTTTGATTCGGAAGGCCGGCTCCACTTCGTCGACCGGATCAAGGATTGCATCCGCCGCCGGGGGGAAAACATCTCCGCCTACGAGGTCGAGCAGGTGCTGAACGAACATCCCGACGTCGCCGAGAGTGCGGTGATCGGCGTCAGGGTGGCGGACGGCGGCGGCGAGGAGGAGGTGATGGCCCATATCGTGCCGCGCGGACCGGACCCCGATCCGGTCTCCGTACTCGAATGGTGCGTCGCCCGCATGCCGCGCTACGCCGTGCCGCGCTTCATCGCCCTGGCCGGCGAACTCGACAAGACGCCGAGCGGCAAGCTCCGCAAGCAGGCGCTCCGCGATGCCGGACTCGGCGAACGAACCTGGGACCGTGAAGCGGCCGGCTACGAGGTACCGAGATAGTTCCCTCTGTGAAAGTCCCTCGCTTCACTCAGGGTATTTTTCCTCATTTTCATGTCTTTGTCGGTTTGCGAGTTTCTGGGCTGGAGTTGCCCAGAAACTCGCAAATTCGCCCGCGGAGCCGCCACGAGGGCGGACCTACCCTCAGTTCAGCGGCAGGTCGATCGTCGGTAAGCGCTTGTTGAGGCGCGCCAGGACCTCGGGCGAGATGTCGAAGCGGTCGTCGAAGACCAGAATGGCGCTCCGGGGCAACGTCATCTCGATGCCGCGTTCCTTCATCACCTCGGCGACCGCATAGCCGAGTTCGCGTCTGAGGTTCGCCATGGCGGTATTGAACGCCTTGTTGAGAACCCTGCGCCGTTCCTCGGTCTGCTTGACCACCGCCTGGAAGCGCTGTTCCAATTGCTTCTTGCGCTGGTTGAAAGCCTCCGTCGCCAGCACCGCCCGCTGCTTGCGGAGCTTGTCCTGCCGGGTCTTGAGATCCTTTTTTTGCTGCTCGAGCTCGCGCTCGTAGATCGCGCGGCGGGCGTCGATCGTCTTTTTCGCCTTCTTGCTCGCCTCGGCGCTGCTCAACACCTTCTTTACGTCGACGACGGCCAGCACCGGCGGCTTGCCGACCTTGGCGGCGGGATCGGCCTTGGTCTGGGCAAGGACGTCGCTGGCGGCGCCCAGAACGAGCAAAACCAGCGCGATCAGCGCGATCGGGGTGCTTCTAACCATCGGCCTCGCTTTCGCCGCGTCATCGGTGGGTCGATTCGAGGCCAAACTACCAGACCCCGACGAGGGCGCCAAACGATCCTCTCGCCCGCCCGTCGCCTCAGGCCGCCCGCACGGCGGCGGCCAAGAGCCGGGCACGCGGCACCAACACGCGGCCTTCCATCAGGCGGCGCGCAGTCCGGGAAACGGTGACGGATCTGGCCTCGGCCGGCGGACCGACCGCGACCACCGCGCCGAGCGTCGATATGCCCGATGGTTGGGCGATCCGGACGCACTCGGTACGAGCGGTCGCCAGCTCGGCGACCAGCGTTCCGGGTAGGCGCGCCGCCACCGCGAGGCACATCGCACCGGTGAGCGGCAACGCGCGATGCGGCCGCCCCATGGAGATCATTCGCGCGGTCAGGTCCATGGCATCGGCCTCGAGCCGCTCGCCCGCCAGAGTCTCGGCTTCGGCGGGCGGCGCCACGATGGCGATCTTCGGCACGCTGGCGGCGTCCGCCGGCAAGCCCATGGCGCGCCCGGCGGCACGGCGGATCGCCTCCAGCCGTGCCAGCGCGCGCCCGTCGGCCTCGATCGCCTCCGCCGACTCGGTGCCGTCGAGGCCGACGTCCGCCGCCCGGGCGAAGCAGCCCGCGGTGGTGGCGTCGACCATCGAGACCTCGATCGAACCGACGCCCTCGACCTCGAGCCAATCGAGCGGATTGCCGCTCGGCAGCAGGCGCCCCGTCGCGGCACCGCCCGGATCCAGGAACGAGAGGCGAATCTCGGCGCCGGTGCCGGCGACGCCGGGCAGCGCATGCTCGCCGCTCACCGCCGCCCGGCCGTCCACCACGGCGAAACGTGATTCGATGATCTTGTCCGAATTGGTGTTGTAGAGACGCAGCACCGCCTCGCCGTCCGGAACCTCGACCAGCCCCTCGTCGACGGCGAAGGGACCGATGGCGGAGGTAAGGTTGCCGCAGTTGCTCGCCCGCTCGACCACCGGCTGGCCGACCGACACTTGCGAGAAGGTGTAGTCGATGTCGGCGTCGTCACGGCTCGACGGCGCCACCACCATCACCTTCGAGAGCGAGGAGATGCCACCGCCCAGCCCATCGAGCTGGCGCCCGTTCGGGTCGGGGCTGCCGATTGCGGCGAGAAAGATCGCGTCGCGCGCCGCCGGGTCCGCCGGCAGGTCGCGCTCGTGGAAGAACAACCCTTTCGAGGTGCCGCCCCGCATGAAGATCGCCGCCAAGCTCGTCTGGTCCATGGTCTCGCCTCCCGTTCGGCCTGCTCAGTCGGCGTCCGGCGTCACCATGGGCGTGCCGATCGCGGCGTCGAACTTCTGATATTCGCCATAGCGGATCAGCTCGTAGAGCCGCTGGCGCGGCTGCATCGAGTTCAGCAGATGGGCCTGCGAACCGCGCTCCAAAATGCCGCGCAAGCCTGTTTCCACCGCACCCATGGCGAGGCGCTGCGCCGTCACCGGATAGAGCACCAGGTCGATGCCGCAGCGCTCCAGCACCGAGGCATCGAGCAGCTCGGACTTGCCGAACTCGGTCATGTTGGCGAGCAGCATCGGACCCGGCACCTCGGCGCGGTAGTGGGCGAACTCCGCTTCGTCGGCCAGGGCCTCGGGAAAGATCATCTCGGCGCCCGCCGCGTGAAAGGCGCGGCCGCGCTCGATCGCCGCCGCCATGCCGTCGACGGCACGGGCATCGGTGCGGGCGATGATCAAGAAGTTCGGGTCCCGGCGGGCGGCGACGGCGGCGTGAATTTTGCTCGCCATCTCCTCGATCGCGACGATCCCCTTGTCGTCCAGATGGCCGCAACGCTTCGGATTGACTTGGTCCTCGACATGGCAGCCGGCGAGCCCGCGCGCCTCGAGCTCGCGGATCGTGCGGGCGACGTTGATCGCCTCGCCGAAGCCGGTGTCGATATCGATGATGGTGGGGAGCGCCGTCACCCGGGCGATGGCGCCACCGCGCTCCACCGCCTCGGTCTGGGTGATCAGGCCGACGTCGGGCATGCCCAACTCGGTCGAGAGCGTGGAGGAGCCGACATAGACGCCGTCGAAGCCGGCATCCTCGACGGCCATGGCGACCAAGGGCGAATAGGCCCCGGCGACGCGCAGGATCCGGCGCTCGGCGAGCGCCGCGCGGAGGCGAGCGCGTTTGGCGGCGGGATCAATCTCACTCAGCAACATCGGACCGCGGCTCCGGGTTCGCATCGGGACCGGTATAGAGATCGGGAAAGCGCCGGCGCACCATGAAGCCATCCGCCCGGTAGGCATGGCAAGAGCCGACCGCCTTGCGGTTGGGATCCTCGCCGCCGGTCGCGCGCGAACGGATCTCCTCCTCGCTCCACAACACCTGCAGCGCCGTGGTCGCCATTTGCGCCAGCATTTCCTTCATGTGGGTGCAGCCCTCGGCGCCGCCCAGCCGTTCGGCCACCGCGCGGTTCCAGCCGCGGCCGATCCGCAGGCCGATCAGCCGGCGATAGCGTGGCGTCACCAGATGGCAGATCTGGTAGGCGCCCGTCGGCATCGCGCCCTCGATATCGCGGACGATGCGATCGTCGTCGATGGTGAGCCTCAGTAGAATATCGTGGATCGGCTCGCCGGCGGCCCGGTCGCGCTCCGGCATGGGACAGGCGGTCGGTCGGCTGTCGACCAGTTGCGCCTCGATGTCCCAAAGGCCGTCGTCACGCTTGTAGCCGTTGATCTCGATCCGTCGGGCGCGCGAGCTCGCGCGCCCGAGGCGTACTGAGCGAGAGGGCCAAGTCCGTCCTCCTTGCCGAAAGGTGTTGAGGCCGGAACCTAGTGGTCCAAATCCTCGGCGTCCAGCAAAGAGGAGGGGGGCGGCGCGCGGTCCCGATAATGTGGGTTCGCGCGCCGCCCGGAATGGGAGGTGGATCGGAACGTTCCGCTCAGTTGGCCTGGCGGCGCAGGAAAGAGGGGATCTCCAGGAGATCGTCCTCGTTCCGGGGCGCCAAGCCGTCCAGGCGTTCCTGCGGCTCGGGCACCGCGGTCTCCTCTGGGATCTCCGCCGGCGTTGTCGCTTCCGTCATCGTCGGTTCGGCCCGCTGGCCGAAGACGGCACGACGCTCGGCCGGCTCCTCGGCGAGCTTGGCCCGGCCGCCGCCTGTCATGCGGTGGAACAGGCTCATGCCCCGAGAGGCCAGGCGCGGCTCCGAAGCGTCCGTCGGCTCCGGCGTCGTCTCGGGCTCGGGCGTCGGGTTCGGACGGGCCGAGGACGCGCGCCGGAGGCTCGGCGTCACCGGGCGCGGCGCAATGAAGGGCGTGTCCTCGACCGGCGCCTCCTCCACCACCTGGCGCGGCATCGCCTCGGGCTCGGGCGCGAGCGGCTTGGGCTGTGGCACCGCCTGGGCTACCACCCCGCCGGCCGTGGCGAAGAGCGGCGCCTGCGGCTCCTCGGCGACCGCGGGTTCGGCCATCGCTGCGGGCGCCGGCGGGCTCGCGATCGGGGCGGGCTCGACTGCCGCTTCGGCGGTCGCCGGGGCCGACTGGGCTTCGCCCGGCGCGCCGGGCGCGTCGGCGCCGCGATCGGCGACGGCATAGAGCCTGGGTTGCGCCGTCGGCGCCCGCTCGACGGCGTGCTCGGCGTCGATGCCGGTGGCCACCACGCTCACCCGCATCCGCCCGTTCAGGCTGTCGTCAAGGGCGGAGCCGACGATGATGTTGGCGTCGGAATCCACTTCCTGGCGGATCTGGTTTGCCGCCTCGTCGACCTCGTAGAGGGTGAGATCGAGCCCGCCGGTGATGTTGATCAGCAGACCGCGGGCGCCGCTCATCGAGACCTCGACCAGAAGCGGGTTGGAGATCGCGGCGGCCGCGGCCTCGATCGCCCGGCTCTCGCCCTCGGCCTCGCCGGTGCCCATCATCGCCTTGCCCATCTCGCTCATCACCGTCTTGACATCGGCGAAGTCGAGATTGATCAGGCCGGGCATCACCATCAGGTCGGTGATGCCACGGACGCCGGAGTTCAGCACCTGATCGGCCATCGAGAAGGCATCGGCGAAGGTGGTCTTCTCGTTGGCGACCCGGAACAGGTTCTGGTTCGGGATCACGATCAGGGTATCGACAAAGCTCTGCAACTCCTCGATCCCCGACTCGGCCAGCTTCATCCGGCGCGTGCCCTCGAAGTGGAACGGCTTGGTGACCACGCCCACCGTCAGAATGCCGGCATCGCGGCAGGCCTGGGCGATCACCGGGGCGCCGCCGGTGCCCGTGCCGCCGCCCATGCCAGCGGTGATGAAGACCATGTGCGCGGACTGCAGATGATCCATGATCTGTTCGATCGCCTCCTCGGTCGCGGCGCGACCGACCTGCGGCTGGGCACCGCAGCCCAGGCCTTGGGTAATCGTCGCGCCGAGTTGGATCAGCCGCTTCGAGACGCTCGACGACAGCGCCTGCGCGTCCGTGTTGGCGACCACGAATTCGACTCCTTCAAGACCCGTCTGGATCATGTTGTTGACGGCGTTGCCGCCCGCGCCGCCGATGCCGATCACGACGATCTTCGGCTGTAGCTCGGTCACCATCGGTGCCGAAAGATTGAGTGTCATATCCACCTCCTCGATGTTGTCTCGTGTCGTTCCGCTAACCACTCGTCGATGTACGCGTTCCGCCCCTATCTCGCCTTCGGACGGCCGTCAGAAATACTCCTTGAACCAGCGTCCGATCCGCCTCAGCCCGCCATGGGCGGCGTTCGCCTCCGCCGCGATCTTGGCTTCCTCGGGCCGTTGAATGACGTGCGCCAGCAGTCCGGCGCAGGTGGCGAAGGCCGGGCCTTCCGTCGCCTCGGCCAATCCGTGTAGGCGCAGGGGCCGCCCGACCCTCACCTGCTTGTCCAAAATGCGCGCCGCGAGCTCGCGCACGCCGGTGAGCTGGCAGGCCCCGCCGGTCAGCACGAGGCGGCGGCCGGCGACACCCGTCATGCCGCTCGCCACCAACCGGTCGCGAACCAGCTCCAGCGTCTCCTCGACACGCGGCTGGATGATGCCGATCAGGATCGAGCGCGGCACCTGCTGGATCGCGTCGGCCCCCGCCTCGCCCACCTGGGGCACGCTCACCATCTCGCGCTCGTCCGCCGGGCTCGGGATGGCGCTGCCGTAGAGCGTCTTCATCCGCTCGGCGTGTTGCGCGGTGGTCGAGAGCCCACGCGCGACATCGCTGGTGACGTGCCGGCCGCCCACGGGCACGACGTCGGCGAAGACCAGCGCGCCCTCGTGGAAGACGGCGACGTTGGTGGTGCCGCCGCCCATGTCGACGACGGTGACGCCCAGATCCATCTCGTCCTCGACCAGGCAGGCGAGGCCGGAGGCGTAACCGGAGGCGACGAAGCCGTCGACCTGCAGGTGGCAGCGCTCGATCGCCGTTTTCAGATTCCTGAGCGGGCCGTTCGCCGCCGCCAGCACGTGGAGGGTGACGCTCAACCGCTCGCCGTACATGCCTCTCGGATCGCGGATCCCCCGGTTGCCGTCGATCGCGTGGCCGACCGGCAGCGCATGCAGTAGCCGCGCATCCCCGACGTCGATGCGCGCGCGCGCCTGGTTCATCACGCGGCGAAGATCGCCCTCGCCGACCTGGTGGCCGGAGATCGCGACTTCGGTGGAGATCGCGCGCGAGACCATTCGCCCGCAGGTGATGTTGGCGACGACGCCGCGCGCCGGCTCGCCCGCCATCCGCTCGGCCGCGTCGACGGCGCTCCGGATCGAGGCCTCGACCGCTTCCAGATCGGCGACGGCGCCGGAACGGAGGCCCAAACTCAACTGATGGCCGATACCCACCACGCGCGCCCCCCCGCCGCCATCGGGCCGCGCGATGAAGCAGCAGACCTTGGAGCAGCCGACGTCGAGCGCGGCGACCAGACCGTTCCGCGCGCCCGCCACTATTCCGACTCCCCTCGCCGCATCGCCACCGTTTCCCCCCGGCCGCTCATGACCGTCACGTGTCCTTGCCCGGCCGCCGCCGCTCTTCCGCCGCCTTGGGCGAAAGACGGACGTAGAGGCGGTCCGGCAATCTCAGATCGATCACCCGAATGTCGCGGTCGAGCACGCCGTGCTCCCGCGCGAGACGCGCGAGGCGGGTCCAGCTCGCCGCCGGATCGTCCGCCGGCAGGCGCGCCTCCACGCCGTTCTTGAACCTGACCGACCAGCGCCGGCCGCCGATCCGCATCACCGCCTCGACCCGCGCGTCGAGGTCCGGCTCCAGCGCCAGGAGGCCGATGATCTCCGCCGCCCGGCTCGCCGCGCCCTCGCCGACGACGAGGGGCAGATGGCGAAAGCGGGAGAGCCGCTGGTCCGTGATCACGCCGCCATGGCGGTCGATCAGCACCAAGCGCCGATTCATCTGCCAGAGCGCGAGCGGCTGGCGCTCGACCAAGTGCACCACGATGGTGTCCGGCAGGCGGCGGGAGACCCGCGCCTCCCGGACCCAGCCGAGGTCGAGCAGCCGGCCGCGCGCCGCCTCGGGATCGAAGGCCAGGATCGAATCGCCCCGCGCCACATCGAGGGCTTCCAGGATCTCGCTCCGCTCCGCTTGCTCGCGGCCGACCGCATAGACGTCCCTGACGGTGAGGCCGGCAACGCGGACCACCTCGTCGCGCATGGCCGCGACCCGCCGCTCCCCCTCATCGATCCATCCGACACGCCAGATCCAGTCAGCCCCGCCGATCAATCCGGCAAGCACGACGATCCCGCCCAGGACGGCGGCGTGCCGACGGCGCCGCCGGCTGACGAGCAACGGGCGCGCGGCGCCGCGTTTGAGCTTCAGCGCGGGCATCCCGCCTCCTCCACCATCCAGCAGACGAGTTCCTGGAACCCGATGCCCCGGTGTTCGGCGATCTCCGGCACCAGGCTGAGCGGCGTCATGCCGGGTTGCGTGTTGAGCTCCAGGATGAAGAGACCGTCGACACCGCCGACCTCGGGGTCGAAGCGGAAGTCGGCCCGGCTGACGCCCCGGCAGCCGATCCCGACATGGGCGTCGAGCGCATAGCCGAGCGCCGCCTGGTAAACCTCGTCCGAAATCCGCGCCGGCATGTAATGGCGCGCCTTGCCGTCAGTGTACTTGGCCTCGTAGTCGTAGAAGCCGCTCAACGGCTCGATCTCGATGACGCCGAGCGCGCGCTCTCCCATCACCGCGACGGAAAGCTCCAAGCCATCGATGAAACGCTCGAACATCACCTCTTCGCCGTGCGACCAGTCGGCCAGCGGATCGATGTTGTCGCCTTCGCGAATGATGTGAACGCCGACGGTCGAGCCCTCGTCGACCGGCTTCACCACATAAGGCGTTGGCAGAGGGGCCGCGCCGCGCGCGTCCTCGACGCGGCGCACCGTGCTCTCGACGCAGGGAATTCCGGCCTCGGCGAAAATCTCCTTCGCCGTCGGCTTGTGCATTGCAATCGCGGAGGCGCGGACGCCGGAATGGGTATAGGGGAGATCCATGATCTCAAGCAGGCCCTGGATCCGGCCATCCTCCCCCCAGCGCCCATGCAGCGCGTTGAAGACGACGTCGGGGGCGAGCGCGCCCAGCACCTCGGCGATGTTCCGCTCGACATCGATCTCGCTGACCCGGTAGCCGGAATCACGTAGCACCTCGGCGCAGGCGGCTCCGCTGACCAGCGAGACCTCGCGCTCGGCGGACCAGCCACCCATCAGAACCGCGACATGCCGGCTCATGACGCCACCTCGCCGGTTTCCGCCTCGGCGGTGACGCCGAGGCGGCGGATCTCCCATTCCAGGAGAAGGCCGGTCGCCTCCAGCACGCGGCAACGAATCTCCTCGCCCAGGGTTTCGAGATCCTGGGCGCTGGCCCCACCTTCGTTGATCAGGAAATTGCAATGCTGTTCCGAGACCCGGGCGCCGCCACGGCGGAGCCCTCGGCAGCCGGCTGCGTCGATCAGCTCCCAGGCCTTGGCGCCGGGGGGATTCTTGAAGGTGCTGCCGCCGGTGCGGGCGCGGGTCGGCTGGCTCGCCTCGCGCGCCTCCTTGACCCGCGCCATGCGCTCGGCCACCACGTCGCGGGCTTCCGCGCGACCCCTGAGGCGGGCGCGGACGAAGATCCAGTCGGCGGGCGCGCTCGAATGGCGGTAGGAAAGGTCCAGCTCGCCGGCCAGCGCGCGATGCATCTCGCCCCGCGCGTCCAGCGCCTCGACCCAGACCAGCACGTCGACGATCTCCCGCCCGTAGGCACCGGCGTTCATCCGCAAGGCGCCGCCCAGCGTCCCCGGCACGCCGCGCAGGAATTCGAGACCGCCGATCCCGGCATCCCGCGCCGCCAGCGCGATCGCCATGTCCGGCGCCGCCGCGCCGGCGACGACGTCGGCCCCCGAGGTCTCGATCCGGGCGAACTCGCGACCCAAACGGACCACCACGCCGGGCAGCCCACCGTCGCGCACCAGCAGGTTGGAGCCGACTCCGATGACAGTGAGCGGAATGTCGCTCGGCCAGGCCTCGAGAAATTCGGCGAGATCTTCGACGTCGGCCGGCCGGTAGAGCACCTCCGCCGCGCCGCCGACGCGAAACCAGGTCATGTCGGCGAGCGGGACCGCTTCCTCGTAGCGGCCGCGGACCGCCGGCAAGCGCGCCAGCAGGCGGTCGGGGGATGAATGGCGTGCCATCACGACCGCGCCTCCTTCGCCGGCGCCTCGGCCGCGAGCTGGGCAAGCTCGTCGGGAAGTGCGTTGGCCCACTGGGTGATGGTGCCCGCGCCAAGGCAGACCACCAGATCGCCGGGCTCGGTTTCGCCCGCGACCAAGCGGGCCAGATCGCCCGGGCCGTCCAAGGGGATCACCCGGCGGTGGCCATGGCGCCGCAGGCCGGCCACCAGGGCATCGCGATCGACACCGGCTATCGGCCCCTCGCCCGCCGCGTGGACCTCGGCCACGATCACCGCGTCGGCGTCGTTGAAGCAGGAGCAGAATTCCTCGAACAGGTGCTCGAGTCGGCTGTAGCGATGCGGTTGCACCACCGCGACCACGCGCCCGGAGGTAACGGTTAGGGCGGTCTCCAGCACGGCCGTGATCTCCACCGGGTGGTGGCCGTAATCGTCGATCACGGTGACGCCCGCCGCCTTGCCGGTGCGGGTGAACCGCCGCTTGACTCCGCCGAAGGCAGCGAGCGCGTTGCGGATCTCCTCGTCGTCGAGACCGAGTTCGGCGGCGATCGCTACCGCGGCCAGGCTGTTCTGCAGATTGTGCCGGCCCGGCATCGGGAGGCGCAGCTTGTCGATCTGCCTGGCGCCCCCCGGCATCCGGTCCGAGAGCGCGACGGCGAAGCGGGAGCCGATCGCGTCGGTCTCGATGTCGAGGCCCCGGACGTCGGCCTGCGGGCTGAAGCCGTAGGCGATCACCCGGCGGTCGCCGATCCGGCCGATCATCGCCTGCACTTCGCCATGGTCGATACACATCACCGCCAGGCCGTAGAAGGGAATGTTCTCGATGAAGTCGAGGAAGGCGGCGCGCACGCGGTCGAAGTCGCCGTAGAAATCCAGGTGCTCGGGATTGATGTTGGTGACCACCACCATGGTCGCCGGCAGCTTGACGAAACTGCCGTCGCTCTCGTCCGCCTCGACCACCATCCACTCGCCGTCGCCGAGCCGGGCGTTGGTGCCATAGGCGTTGATGATACCGCCGTTGATCACCGTCGGATCGAGGCCCGCCCCGTCCAACAGCGCCGCGATCATCGAGGTGGTAGTGGTCTTGCCGTGGGTCCCGCCGACGGCGATCGACCATTTGAGCCGCATCAGTTCCGCGAGCATCTCGGCCCGGCGGACCACCGGCACCAGGCGGGCGCGGGCCGTCTCAACTTCGGGATTGCCGGCCTTCACGGCGGAGGAGACGACCACAACCTGGGCATCGGCGACGTTGGCGGCGTCGTGGCCGACGGCGCAGGCGATGCCGAGATCGCGCAGCCGGCGGACGTTGGCGCCGTCGGCCTGGTCCGAGCCCTGCACCCGATAGCCGAGCGTGTGCATCACCTCGGCGATGCCGCTCATGCCGATGCCGCCGATGCCGACGAAATGGATGACGCCGATGTCGAAGGGAAGCGCTCTCATGCCGCGGCCCTCCGCTGGTCCGAGGGTGTCCGGTTGCCGTTGGCGGGCGCAATCGAAAGCACCAGCCGCGCCAGCGCCTCGGCGGCATGCGCGCGGCCAGCATCGTGGCTCCGCGACGCCATGCGGGCCAACACCTCGGGACGGCGGAACAGCGACTCGAGCCGCGCCGCCAGCTCCTCGGCGGTAAACTCGGCTTCTCGGTAAAAGACGGCGGCGCCGGCATCGGCCAAGCTCGCCGCGTTCCGAGCCTGCTGGTCGTCGCCATGATGGGGATAGGGAATCAGGATCGCCGGCCGGCCAGCGAGGGTCAGCTCGGCGCAGGTGGTGGCCCCGGCGCGGCCGATGACCAGATGCGCCTCGGCCAGCCGCATCGCCATGTCGTCGAGGAAGGGGCGCACAATCGCCGGCACGCCCAGCCTCTCGTAATCGGCGCGGACCGCCTCCTCGTCCTCGCCGCGGCTCTGCTGCACCACCTCGAGCCGGCCTCTGACCGCCGGGTCGAGGCGCTCGATCGCCCGCGGCACGATCTCGCCGAAGCGGCGGGCCCCCTGGCTGCCGCCGAAGACGAGCAGTCGAATCGTGCGATCGGGTTCGGGCGGCTGGTAGCCGGCGTCACGGATTGCCGCGATGGCCTCACGCACCGGATTGCCGGTAACCAGCAGGCGACGACCCCCGGATTCGATCACGCCCTCGGTCGCCTCGAACGAAAGCGCCAGCGCCGTCGCGCGCGACTGCAACAGGCGGTTGACACGGCCGAGTACGGCGTTTTGCTCGTGCAGCACGACCCGGGCACCGGCGCCGCGTGCGGCCAGCACCGTGGGCAACGAGGGATAGCCGCCGAAGCCGACCACCACGGGCGCGCGCACTCGGCGCAACAGACGGCGGGCCTGGAAGGCGCCGACGGCGATCTCGCCGCCTGCCCGGAGCGCGCCGAAGGGGCCTCGCCCGCTCGGCGTCGCGGCCCGGACGACGTGGACCTCGGTGCCGGCGAAATCCCGGGCCCAAGCGGCGCCGCGCGCGTCGGTGAATAGCGCCGTTGCCCGCCCCGCCCGCGCCAGCTCACCCGCCAGCGCCCGCGCCGGGAACAGATGCCCGCCGGTGCCTCCGGCGGCGATGACGATCGGCCCGGTCATTCGCGGATCTCGCGGCGGGGCCGGCGGCGTGTCAGCGCGATCACCAGCCCCATGCCGAAGGCGAACCCCAGCAGGGAGGAGCCGCCGTAAGAGATGAACGGCAGCGTCATCCCCGTGGTCGGCAACAGGCGCAGGTTCACCCCCATGTTGATCACCGCCTGCAGGCCGAACTGGGTCAGCAGACCGCCCGCCGCCAACATGATGAAGAGGCTGTCCTCGCCCATCAGCCGGCGATATCCCCTGAGCGCTATGAAGGCGAAGAGCGCCACCATCAGGGTGCAGACGACGAGGCCGAACTCCTCCCCGGCGACGGCGAAGATGAAATCGGTATGGGCGTCGGGCAGCACCCGCTTGCCGATGCCCTCCCCAGGGCCGCGCCCCATGAGGCCGCCCTTGGCGAACGCCTCGAGCGCGGTCTCGATTTGGTAAGTGTCGCCTCGGGAGGGATCGAGGAAACGATCGATGCGGCTGGTGAAATGCGGCACCAGCGTGTAGAGCACCAAGGCGGCGCCGACGCCGGCGCTGATCAGCACGCCGACCCAGAGGAACGGCAGCCCGGCCATGAAGACTTGGGCCGACCACACCGCGATCACCACGATCGCCATGCCGATGTCGGGTTGTGCCAGCAGCATGGTACCCACCAGGAGCGCGAGCGCAGCGGCGATCATGTTGCCGGGCACGCGCTGGCGTTCCTTCTCCGCCGCCAGCATCCAGGCGGTCACCACGATGAAGCAGGGCTTGACGAATTCGGAGGGCTGCAACGACAGGCCGGCGAGTTGGAGCCAACGCCGCGCACCGCTGATTTCCATCCCGAAGACGAGGGTGAGGGCCAGGAGGGGGAGCGTCAGCACGAAGCCGCAGACGGCGAGTCTGCGAACCGTTTTGGCGTCGCAGAGCGAGACCGCCAGCAGCACCGCGATGGCCGGAACCAGGAAGACGAACTGGCGGCCGGCGAAATGAAAGGAATCGAGTCCCAGCCGCTCGGCCACCGCCGGGCTGGCGGCGAGCATCAGCACCGCCCCCAGCAGCACCAGAAGCCCGATCGCCGACAGCATCCAGCGGTCCACGGTCCACCACCAGCGGCCGACGATGCTCGTATCGGCGCGGGTGAGCGTCAGCACGAGCCACCCTCCCATGCCGCCACCAACTCCCGGGCGAGACGGGCGAAGGCCTCGCCTCGCGCCTCGAAATTGGCGAACTGATCGAAGGAGGCGCAGGCCGGCGACAGCAGGACCACCGCCTCGTCGCGCGCCTCCGTCCGGGCCCTGGCGCCGGCGCGGGCGACGGCGTGCTCCAGGTCACCGGCGATCTCGTGCGCGACGCGGCCTTCTAGGTCGCGCGCGAAAGCTTCCGCCGCCTCGCCGATCAGATAGGCCGCGGCGATGTGATCCAGGAGCGGCAGCAGGGGTCGGATGCCCTCGGCCTTGGGCCGCCCGCCGACGATCCAGTGGACCCGGTCGTAGGCCGCGAGCGCGTGGGCCGTGGCCTCGGCGTTGGTCGCCTTGCTGTCGTTGACGAAGGCGACCCCGGCACCGGCGGCGACCCGCTGCATGCGGTGGGGAAGGCCCGGGAAACTCTCTAGGCCGGCCCGGAGCTCGGCCGCCGACAATCCGAGGCAATCGGCCACGGCTAGCGCGGCGGCGGCGTTTTGCCAATTGTGCCGCCCGCGCAAGGTCTCGATACCCTGGAGGCGGGCGAGCGCGCGCTCCCCATCGGGGCCGACGCGTAGCACCACGCCGTCCTCGACGACGATGCCGTCCTCCGGACGCTCGACCACCGAGAGGGCGACCACCTCGCGCCCGGCGGCGCGAAGCGCGCCGGCGATTTTCCGCCCGTGGGCATCGTCGATGCCGACGACGGCCAGACCTCGTCCCATCTCCAGCAACCGCCGCTTGGCGCCGACGTAGCCCGCCATGTCGCCGTGACGGTCCAGATGGTCGGGACTGAGGTTCAACAGCACCGCGATCTCGGGCTCGAGGCTTCGCGTCAGGTCGATCTGGTAGGAGGAGAGTTCCAGGACATAGACGCCGGGCGCCTCCAAGGGTTCCAGGTCGAGAACGGGACGGCCGAGATTGGCGCCGAGCTCGACCCGGTGGCCGGCGCCGTTGAGCAAATGGCCGATCAGAGCCGTCGTCGTCGACTTGCCGTTGGTGCCAGTGACGGCGACGACGCGTGCCGCCGGCCGGGCGCGGGCGAAGAGCTCGATGTCGCCCAGGATCTCCAACTCGAGCTCGCCGGCCAATTCGACCACCGGGTGCGGCGCCGGATGGGTCAGCGGCACGCCTGGGCTCAGCACCAGGCCCGAGAGGCCGGCCCAGGCATCCCGGCTCGGCGCCACCGCCTCGATGCCCGCCACGCCGGCTAGAGCATCCAGGCGGGTCGGGTCGTCGTCCCAGACCCGGACCCGGGCGCCACCGGCGGCGAGCGCCCGCGCACTGACCAGGCCGCTCGCGCCGAGGCCGAAGACGGCCACCGCCTGGTCCCGAAATGTGGTCACCGCAATCACCCGCTCACCTCAGCTTCAATGTCGCCAGGCCGGCCAGCGCCAGCACCACGGCGATGATCCAGAAGCGGATGACTATCGTCGGCTCGGCCCAGCCCTTCTGCTCGAAGTGGTGGTGCAACGGCGCCATGCGGAAAACGCGACGGCCGGTCAACTTGAAGGAGGCGACCTGGACGATGACCGAGACGGTTTCCAGAACGAAGAGGCCGCCGATGATCGCCAGCACCAGCTCGTGCTTGGTGATCACGGCGACGGCGCCGATGCCGCCGCCGAGCGCCAGGCTGCCGGTGTCGCCCATGAAGACCATCGCCGGCGGCGCGTTGAACCAGAGGAAGCCGAGACCCGCGCCGACCAGGGCGCCGCAGAAGATGGCGAGCTCGCCCGCGCCGGGGACGGACTGGATCTGCAGGTAGTTGGAGAAGACCGCGTTTCCCGCCAGATAGCTGATCAGCAGAAAGGAGCTGGCGGCGATGATCACCGGGCCGATCGCCAGGCCGTCCAGGCCGTCGGTGAGATTGACGGCGTTCGAGGCGCCGACGACGACGAAAACCGCGAACGGCAGGAAGAACCAGCCGAGCGGCAGCAGCACCGCCTTGAAGAAGGGTATCGCCAGACCGGTATCCAGCGGCGACGCCGTCGCGCGGACGACCCAGTACAAGGCGACGAGGGCGATCGCCACCTCCGCCAGCAGCTTGATCTTGCCCGGCACGCCCTTGCTGTGGACCCGACTCACCTTCGCGTAGTCGTCGGCAAAGCCCACCAAGCCGAAGCCGGTCGTCACCAACAGCACCGACCAGACGTAAGGATTGGTGAGATCCGCCCAGAGGAGCGTCGAGACCGAGAGCGCCAGCAAGATCAGAAAACCGCCCATGGTGGGCGTTCCCTGCTTGGTCAAGAAGTGGTGTTCCGGCCCATCTTCGCGGATCGGCTGCCCCTTGCCCTGCTTTTTCTTGAGCCAGCGGATCAGGCTCGGGCCGAAGACAAAGCTGATCAATAGCGCCGTCAGGATCGCCCCGCCGGTTCGGAAGGTGATGTAGCGGAAGAGATTGAAGCCGAAGAACTGGTCGGTCAGCGGATGCAGGAGGTTATAAAGCATCGCGACCTCCCCCGCTCCGCAGCCCCGAGGCCGCGCCCCGGGCCCGAAGCGCCTCGACGATCGGTGCCATCGCCATGCCGAGGGAGCCCTTCACCATCACCACGTCGCCCGGCCGGACCTCGGCCAGTACCAGAGCGAGAAGTTCGCCCGCATCGGCCCGATGCTCAGCCTCCGTCGCCGCCGTCAGGCACGCCATTTGCGGTCCACAGCTGAAGATCAAGTCGATTCCCGCCTTGGCGATCGGCTCGGCCAGTTCGGCGTGGAACTCCGGGCCTTCCGAGCCCAGCTCCAGCATGTCGCCGAGGACGGCGATCCGCCGACCGCCCGCGTCGGGGGGCGTGGCGCCGAGAACCGCGAGGGCAGCCCGCATCGAGGCCGGGTTGGCGTTATAGCTCTCGTCGATCAGGACGAAGGCGCCCGCCTCGGTTTCGACCTCGTGACGCAAGCCGCGGCCGGCGAGCGCCGAGACGTCGGCCAGCGCCAGGGCGGCGCGGCCGATATCGGCCTCCAGCAGGCGCGTGACCGTCAGCACGGCAAGGCTGTTCATCGCCCAATGCCGCCCGGGCGCGCCGACCTTGTAGGCCACGGCCTGGCCCATGACATCGGCGGAGACGCAGATGCAGTGGGGATGCTCGACCACCTTGAGCAGGCGGGACTCGGCGGCGCCGTCACGGCCGAAGCCGACGATGCGGGCGGCGCCCGCCTGGGCCGCCGCCTTCGCCAGGATCTCGTAATGGGGGGCGTCCCGGTTGATCAGCGCGAAGCCACCCGGCGCCAGCCCCTGAAAGATCTCCGCCTTGGCCCGGGCGATGGCGGCGAGATCGTCGAACATTGCCAGGTGCGCCGGCGCGATGGTGGTGACGAGAGCCACATGGGGCCGGACCTGCCGGGCCAGAGGGGCGATCTCGCCCGGGTGGTTCATGCCGAGCTCGAAAACGCCATGGGCGCTATCCAGCGGCATCCGCGCCAAGCTCAGTGGCACGCCCCAAAGATTATTGTAGCTGGCGGCGCTGGCGTGGGTCGGGGCCGTCGCCGCGAGCGCCTGGCGCAGCGCCTCCTTGGTGCTGGTCTTGCCGGCGCTGCCGGTGATCGCGACGATGCGGGCCGCCGAGCTCTCGCGGCGCTCGGCGCCGAGCCGCTCGAGGGCGCCGAGGGTGTCGTCGACCCGGATCAGCGGCGCCTCCGCCGCCACACCCTCCGGCTGGCGCGAGACGACGGCGCCCGCGGCACCCCGGGAAAGCGCGTCGGCGACGAAATCGTGGCCGTCGTGGCTCGGCCCGGCGATGGCGAAGAAGAGGTCGTCCGGCGCCACGGTCCGGCTGTCGATCGAAACGCCGCGGGCGGACCATTCGCCGCCCCGGCGTCCACCGGTCGCGATCCGCGCGGCTTCGGCGGTCCAGAGCGCGCGGCCGCTCATGGCGCCCATCCGCCGTGCTCGCGCGCCCGCGCCTGCGCCTGCGCCTCAGCGGCATCGTCGAAAGGCCGGATCTCCTCGCCGATGTACTGACCCTGCTCGTGCCCCTTGCCGGCGATCACCAACACATCGCCGATGTCCAAAGTCTCGATCGCGACGCGGATGGCCTCGCCCCGCTCACCGATCTCGCGCGCCTGCGCACAGCCGCGCATCACTTCGGCGCGGATCGCCGCCGGTTCCTCGGTCCGAGGGTTGTCATCGGTGACGATGACGCGATCCGCCATTCGCTCGGCGATCCGCCCCATCTCGACGCGCTTGCCCGGGTCCCGGTCGCCGCCACAACCGAAGACGACGACGAGCCGCCCCCGGGTCGCCGGACGCAGGGCCCTGAGCACGTTCTCCAGCGCCCCCGGCTTGTGGGCGTAGTCGACATAGATCCGAGCGCCGTTGGCCAGTTCTGCGACTCGTTGCAGGCGGCCCGGAACGCCGTCGAGCGCCGCCAACCCCGCCACCGTCGCCCGGGCGTCCCCGCCGCAGGCCAGCACCAGGCCGACCGCGGCGATCGCGTTCATCGCCTGAAAGCGTCCCGGAAGCGGTAGGCATACTTCGCTTTCGCGTCCCAGGACCTCGAGCGTCAAGCGCTGCGCCGAGCCCTCCGTGTCGATGTCGACGAGGCGCAGGTCGGCCTCGCCGGCGCCATAGGTCATGATATCGAGCCCGCGAGCCCGGCAGGCGCCGATCACCCTGCCCGCGACCGTGCAGTCGGCGTTGATCACGGCCATGCCGCCCGCCGCCATCACGCAATCGAAGAGCCGCAGCTTGGCGGCGAGATAGGCCTCGGTGTCGGCGTGGTAGTCCAGGTGATCGCGGCTGAAGTTGGTGAAGGCGCCGGCGGCGATGGCCAAACCGTCGAGGCGGCGCTGGTCGAGACCGTGGCTCGAGGCCTCGATCGCCACGCATTCGACGCCGCCCGCCGCCAGGCGGTCGAGCTCGCGATGCAGCGTCACCGGATCGGGCGTGGTGTGGGCGATCGAGGCCACCTCGTCGTCGGCCAGGACACCGAGGGTGCCGATGCTGGCGGCGGGCCGCCCGGCCCCTCGCCACAATTGGCGGGTGAAGTCAACGACCGAGGTCTTGCCGCTGGTGCCGGTGACGGCGACCACGGTCTCGGGCGCGCGACCGTGAAAGCGGGCGGCCATCAGCGCCAGCTGGCGGCGCGGATCCTCCGCCAGCACCACCGGGATCTCGATGTCACCGCGCACGAGCGTGCTCGGCGCCAGCAGGGCGGCGGCGCCCCGGCATAGCGCGTCGTCGATGAAGCAAGCGCCGTCGGTTCGCGAGCCCGGCAGTGCCGCGAACAGGTAACCCGGCGCCACTTCCCGGCTGTCGGCCGTCAGGCCGGTGATCTCCGCGTCGCCGCCGAGCCTGATCGCCTCGTCTCGGATCAGCTCAAAAAGACGCAAGACGAGTCTTCCCCTTCTCGGGAGCGAGGCGCATCGCCCGTTCGATCTCGACGTCGGTCTCGTCGAGGATCGGCAGGCCGACGATCGGGGCGATACGGGCAATCACGCGGCCAGCGGTCGGCGCCGCCGTC
Source organism: Alphaproteobacteria bacterium (assembly GCA_965225945.1). GTDB lineage: Bacteria > Pseudomonadota > Alphaproteobacteria > JASLMY01. The sequence goes on from CBDDBZ010000032.1 coordinate 169,329, forward strand.
CAGCCGGCCGTCGCGAAGCCGTGGGTCGCCACGTTGCCCTGCGGCTCGTCCAGCAGCACGAAGACGACGTAACGCGGCGCCGTCATCGGGAAGACGGCGACGAAGGAGGACAGAATCGTGCGACGATCGTAACCACGCGGGCCGATTTTGTCCGCCGTGCCGGTCTTGCCGCCAACGAGGTAGCCCGGAATGCTCGCCTGCTTGCCGGTGCCTTCGCGCACCACCAGACGCAGCAGGCGACGCATGGTATCCGAGGTGCGCCGGGAGATCACCCGGGTGCCCTCGGGCGCTGGCCCGTCGCGCCGGATCAAGGTGGCTGGGTGCAGGATGCCGCCGTTGATCACCGCCGCGGTCGCGCTTGCCACCTGCATCGGGCTTACCGCCAGGCCATGACCGAAGGCGACCGTCATGGTGTTGATCTCGCGCCAGGGACTGGGGCTCAGCGGGGCGCCCACCTCCGGCAACTCGATCGCCGAGGGTCGGAGCATGCCGAGGCGGTCCATGAAGGCGCGCTGGCGCTCGGTGCCGACGTCAAGAGCGAGCTTGGCCGAGCCGATGTTGGAGGAATACTTGAAAATCTCCGGCACGCTGAGCCAGCGCCGCTTCGGGTGGTCGTCGCGAATGGTGAAACGGGCGACGCGGATCGGCCGGCTGGCGTCGTAACCGTCTCGGAGCGTCACCGTGCCACTCTCCAGGCCCATCGCGGTGTTGAACACCTTGAACACCGAGCCGAGCTCGTAGACGCCGAGCGTCACGCGATTGAAGCGGGCGAACTCACTCGCCTCGCCCGGGCGGTTCGGATCGAAGTCCGGCAGGGAAGAGAGGGCCAGGACCTCGCCGTTGCGGGCATCGAGGATGATGCCGGCGGCGCCCACGGCGCGATAGCGCCGCATCGCCGCCCGCAATTCGTCGCGCAGCGCGTGCTGCAGGCGGGAATCGATGGTGAGGCGGAACGCCCTGTCCCGCCCCTCGGTCAGCGCCTCGTCGCGCGACTTCTCGATCCCGGCAATGCCGCTGTTGTCGATGTCGACAAATCCGGTGACATGGCTCGCCAGCGATCCCAGCGGATAGATCCGCCGTTGCTCGTTTTGAAAGGCGAGGCCGGGAATGCCGAGGGCATTGACGTCGTGCAACTGGCGCGGCGTCAGGTTGCGCTTGACCCAGACGAAGGCGCGGTCGGATGCGAGCTTGGCTTCGACCGCGGCCGGATCGAGATCCGGCAGCACCCGGACCAGCGCGGCGGCAGCCGCCGCCGGATCGTCGATCACCCGGGCGTCCGCATGCAACGAGGCCGAGGCGAGATTGGTCGCCAGCAGGACACCGTTGCGGTCGACGATGTCGGCCCGCTCGCTCGGCTTCGGCGCGGCCCGGCCGGCCGTCACCGCCGGCTCCGCGGCCTGGCGCAGCAACATCACGTGAACCAAGCGGCCACCGATGGTCGCGAAAGCGAGCGCGAACAGCAACGACATGATCTGCAGCCGGCCCCGCCCGGTCAGCAACCAGCGGGTATCGGCCGCCTGGATGCCGGTGCCGGCCGGCGGGCTCTCCCGTCGATCGAATAGCGGCAAGCTCCGGTCGTTGGCGCGATGTCTCATCGTCTCGTCCCCGCCTCGCCGCGCCGTGCCGCCACCGGATCCGGACGGGTCGGAAGGCCCTCGAACCCGACGATCTGATCGGGCGAAACCGGCGCCAAGGCGATCGCCTCGACATGTTGGGCCGCCAGCGCCTGCAACCGTTCCGGCCGATTCAGATAGCTCCACTCGGCCTCGAGAACCTGGATCGCTTGGCGATCCGCCAGCAGCTCCGCCTCGAGCCCAGCAAGCCGGCGCTCGAGTTGTTGCACCTGGTTCTCGATCAGGTAGAGCGCGAGCGCCAGCGTGAGCGCGAGAATCGACGAGACGACGGTGAGGAGGCGTCTCATGCCGCGTTCTCGATCAGGTAGAGCGCGAGCGCCAGCGTGAGCGCGAGAATCGACGAGACGACGGTGAGGAGGCGTCTCATGCCGCCATCTCCCGGGCCGGCGCGTCGGTGCGGACGGCGGCCCTGAGGCGGGCCGAGCGGGCCCTGGGGTTGGACGTGACTTCGGCCTCGCTCGGCCGGCGGGCACCGCGGAAGAGCGGACGGAAGGTGGCGGGGGGGGCCTCGGGCTCCGGCGGTAGGTGGCGAGAACGGCCCCGCCCGGCGCCCGTGCGATCCTCCAGGAAACGCTTGACTCGCCGATCTTCCAGCGAATGGAAGGCGATCACCGCCAACCGACCTTCGGCCGAGAGCAACCGTTCGGCCGCGTCGAGGCCGCGCTCGAGCTCGCCAAGCTCGTCGTTGACGTGCATGCGAAGTGCCTGGAAGGCCCGAGTCGCGGGATGGCGCGGGCCGCCGCCGCCGACGGCGGCGGCGATGATCTGTGCCAGCTCGCCGGTGCGTCGGATGGGCTGGCGGGCTCGCGCGCGGAGGATCGCCTTGGCGACGGCGCGGGCGCGGCGCTCCTCGCCGAGGTCACGGATCACCCGGGAGATCTCGGCCTCGCTCGCCTCGTTGACGAAATCGGCGGCGTTCGGCCCATCCTCGCCCATGCGCATGTCGAGCGGGCCGTCCTCGCGGAAGGAGAAGCCTCGGGCCGCGTCGTCGATCTGGGGGCTGGAGACACCGAGGTCGAGGGCGACGCCGTCGACCGTCTCGACACCGACCTCCGCCAACAGATGCTCCATGTCGCCGAAGCGCCCGCGAAGCATGATCAGTCGGCCTGGAAACCGGCGGCGCAACGCCTCGCCAGCGGCGATCGCTTCGGCGTCGCGATCGATCGCGAAGACGAGGCAGTCCGCCGCCTTCAGGATCGCCCGGCTGTGGCCACCACGGCCGAACGTGGCGTCCACCAAGCGTCCGCCGGCGCGCGGGGACAACGCCTCCAGCATCTCTCGCACCATCACCGGCGCATGCGCGGCCGCGCTCATGACTCGTCTCCCCGGCGCCGCTCGGACTGCATCAGCGCCAGCGCCGGCGCCTCCGCGCGGGCCCGCTCAAGCGCCTCGCTCTCGTAGGTCTCGTAGGCTTCGGGTTGCCAGATCTGGAAGGTCGCGCCGCGACCGGCAAAGGTGGCAATACCCTCGATACCGGCGTATTCGATCAGCCCTTCCGGCAGCACCACCCGGCCCTCGCCGTCGAACGCCAGCGTATGGCTGCGGGTCAACAGGGCCGCCGCGAAGGCGCCGTGGCTGTCGCTGAAGGGATTGAAGCCGTCGATGCTCTCGGCGAGGCGCTCGTGGCGGTCCATGCCGCAGGCCTCGACCGAGGCGGTGACCGGCGAGGGATAGGCGACGATGCCTTGGAACGCCTGCTGGGCAATTATCGCGCGCCAACGAGCGGGCACGGAAACCCGCCCCTTCTTGTCGACCTTGTTGTCGAAGCGCGAGAAAAAGTAACGCTCCACCGTGCCGATCTCCGCCCTGGGCCGAAGACGCGAGCCGGCGGTTCGTCGCGGTACGCCGGCGGCTGTCCCGGCCAATTATGGGACGGTATGGGATATCATGGGAAATTATGGGCGTCAATGGTAAATGACCTTAATAATTTGGAAACATGTCGATAATCACAAGAAAAATCATGGCCTTGCACGACCACCGCCCCGGCTATTGGTGGGTCGCGACAAGTGGTGTGAGCGACGAATTAGACCGACATTGTGGCGAGAATTTGTTCTTTAAATGTTCTAATCAGGCCGGGCCAAATTGACGGCGTGATTTCGCCTCGCGCGACTTACGCGCGGGGTCTTGTGAAACGCCATCGCGAGCCAAGCGCGGCGCCCGAGACGGTGCTTTCGACGCTGGCCGAGCTGCCACCCTTGGACGTGGTGATGGAGGCTTGTGGCGGGGCGCATTACTCGAGCCGGGAGATCCAGGCGCTGGGGCCCACAAGGTGAGCCGGATCCATCAGATATCGAACAGCAGGCGCTCGGGCGCTTCCACCATCTCCTTGATCCGGACCAGGAAGGTCACGGCCTCGCGGCCGTCGACGATCCGATGGTCGTATGAGAAAGCTAGGTACATCATCGGCCGGACCTCGACCTTGCCGTCGAGGGCCATCGGCCGCTGCTGGATCTTGTGCATGCCGAGGATGCCGGACTGCGGCGGGTTGAGGATCGGCATCGAGAGCAGCGAGCCGTAAACGCCGCCGTTGGAGATCGTGAAAGTGCCGCCTTGCATCTCGTCGATCGTCAGCTTGCCGTCGCGCGCCCGGCGGCCGAAGTCGCCGATGGTCCGCTCGATCTCGGCGAAGCCCATGGTGTCGGCGTCCTTCAGCACCGGCACCACCAGACCCTGCGGCGTGCCGACCGCGACGCCGATATTGTAGTAGTTCTTGTAAATCAGGCTATCGCCGTCGATCTCGGCGTTGACCGCCGGCAATTCCTTCAACGCCAGCACCGAGGCGCGCACGAAGAACGACATGAAGCCGAGGCGAACGCCGTGCTTGCGCTCGAAGACGTCGCGGTAGGAGCTTCGCGCCTCCATGACGCGAGCCATGTCGACCTCGTTGAAGGTAGTGAGCAGGGCCGCCGTGTTCTGCGCCTCCTTCAGCCGCTCGGCGATGCGCCGCCGCAGCCGCGTCATCCGGACGACTTCCTCGCGCGCGCTTCCGGGCCTCGGGCCCGGCGGCTGGTCGGAGATCGTGGCCGGCAGCGCGGCGGGCGTCGGAGCGGGCGCGGCCGGCGGTGGTGACGGCGCCTCCAGGAAGCGCGTGACATCCTCCTTCAACAGCCGGCCGCCCTTGCCGGTGGCCGAAATCTTGGCGGGATCGAGACCGTGCTCGGCGACCAAGCGACGCACCGCCGGCGAAAGCGGCATCGGTGCCGCCGGGGCCGCGGCGGGGGCTGGCGCCGGAGCGGGCGCCGGCGCGGCGGCCGCCACCGCCGCGGGGGTCGGAGTAGGTGCTACCTCGGCGGCGGCGGGCGCGGGCGTTGGCGCCACTGTATCCACTGTAGCCGCCGCGCCCGCCTCGAAGCGGGCCAGCAGGCCGCCCACCTCCAGCGTCGCCCCGACGTCGGCGACGATCTCCACCAACACGCCGTCGGCCGGCGCCGGTATCTCGACCGCGACCTTGTCGGTCTCCAACTCGCAGAGTGGCTCGTCCCGCGTTACGGCCTCGCCCGGCTGCTTGAACCACTGCGCGACCGAGGCTTCGGTCACGGACTCGCCCAAGATGGGCACGATGATGTCGACCATTGGGTGCTGCCCCCCAAACCGCGCGTGCCGCGCCCTACACGCCGAGCGCCTTGGCGACGATCTTGTCCTGTTCCTCGCGATGCACGCTCAACAGGCCCGTCGCCGTCGACGCCGTTTCCGGCCGCCCGACGTAGCGCACGCGCTGACACTTGTGCCCCGCCTTGTCCAGCGCCTGCTCGATGCGCGGCATGACGAACCACCAGGCACCCATGTTCTGCGGCTCCTCCTGGCACCAGAGGATCTCGGCCTTGGGGAAACGCTCGAACTCCTGGATCAAGGGTTGCTTGGGGAAGGGATAGAGCTGCTCCAGCCGCATCAGGTAGACGCTCTTGCGTTTCATCTCCTCGCGCTTCTCCAGCAGGTCGTAGTACACCTTACCCGAGCAGAGCACGAGGCGACGCACCTTGTCCGGCGCCACCAGGCTCTCGTCGCCCGCCATCTCCAGATCGTCGTAGAGCAGGCGGTGGAAGGTGCTGCCCGGCCCCATCTCGTCCAGCCGGTTGACGCAGCGCTTGTGGCGCAGCAACGACTTCGGCGTCATTAGGATCAACGGCTTGCGGAACTTGCGGTGGATCTGCCGGCGCAGGATGTGGAAGTAGTTGGACGGCGTGGTGCAGTTGGCGACCTGGATGTTGTCCTCGGCGCAGAGCTGGAGGTAGCGTTCGAGGCGGGCCGAGGAATGATCCGGCCCCTGGCCCTCGAAGCCGTGCGGCAGCAGCATCACCAGGCCGCTCATCCGGAGCCACTTGCTCTCGGCGCCGGCGAGGAACTGATCGATGATCATCTGCGCGCCGTTGGCGAAATCGCCGAACTGCGCCTCCCAGATGATCAGGCCCTTGGGCTCGGCCAGGCTGTAACCGTATTCGAAGCCCAGCACCGCCGCTTCCGAGAGGGCGCTGTTGATCACCTCGAAGCTGGCCTGATCGCGATCCAGGTTGTTGAGCGGGGTGAACTTGCGTTCGTCCTCCTGATCGACCAGCACGCTGTGGCGCTGGGAGAAGGTGCCGCGGGCCGAATCCTGGCCCGAGAGCCGCACCGGAAAGCCCTCCAGCAGCAGCGAGCCGAAGGCCAGCGCCTCCGCCGTCGACCAATCGATGCTCTCACCGGCCTCGATGTTGCGCCGCTTCTGCTCCAGCAGGCGGCGGATCGTGCGATGCACGCGGAGGTCCTTGGGATAGCTGCTGAGCTCGTTGCCGATCCGCGTCAGGGTCTCGAGCTTGACGTCGGTATGGCCGCGCCGGGCCCCGCCCCGGGCGCGTTCCAGGCCGCTCCAGACACCTTCCAGCCAATCGGCCCTGTTGACCTTGTAGGTCTCCGCCGCCTCCAGGGATTGTTCGAGGCTGGCATGGAAATCGCCGACTTGCTGGTCCACTTCCTCGCTCGTGAGCACGCCCGCCTCGACCAGGCGATCGGCGTAGATCTGCCGCGTCGTCGGATGCTCGGCGATCTTGGCGTACATATTGGGCTGCGTGAACCCCGGCTCGTCGCCCTCGTTGTGGCCGTGCCGGCGATAGCAGAACATGTCGATGACCACGTCCTGCTTGAAGCGTTGGCGGAATTCGACCGCCAGCTCGGCCACCCGGCAAACCGCTTCGGGATCGTCGCCGTTGACGTGAAACACCGGCGCCTGGACCATCTTGGCGACGTCGGAGGCATAGGGCGAGGAGCGGCTGGCGATCGGGTTGGTGGTGAAGCCGATCTGGTTGTTGACGATGATGTGGACCGTGCCGCCGATCCGGTAGCCCTCGAGATCGGAGAGCGCGAAGCATTCCGCCACCAGGCCCTGGCCCGCGAAGGCGGCATCGCCGTGCATCAAGACCGCCATCACCTGGGAGCGCGAGGTGTCCTGTCGCTGCGTCTGCTTGGCCCGTGCCTTGCCGATGACGACGGGATCCACCGCCTCCAGATGCGAGGGATTGGCGGCGAGCGAGAGATGCACCATGTAGCCGCCGAATTCCCGCTCGGTCGAGGTGCCGAGGTGATATTTGACGTCGCCCGAGCCCTGCACGTCCTCGGGATGGGTGGCGTGGCCTTGGAACTCGGCGAAGATCTGGCTGTAGGGCTTGGCCATGAAGGTGGCGAGGACGTTCAGCCGGCCGCGATGCGGCATGCCCAGCGAGATCTCCCGGACGCCCAGTTCGGCGCCCCGGGTCACCAAGGATTCCAGCGCCGGAATGAGCGATTCCGCGCCCTCGAGGCCGAAACGCTTGGTCCCGGTGTACTTCAGGTGCAGAAAGCGCTCGAAACCCTCGCACTCGGTGAGTTTGCGCAGGATGGCGCGGCATTCGGCCGGTCGGAAGCCCATCTGGTCGTAACGGTTCTCGACCATCTGCTGGATCCAGGCCTTTTCCTCGGGGCCCTGCATGTGCATGTACTCGACCCCAATCGAGCCGCAATAGGTGCGAGTGACGATGTCGAGGATCTCGCGCAGCGTCGCCGATTCCAGGCCGAGGGCGTAGTTGATGAAGATCGGCCGATCCATGGTGCCGTCGTCGAAGCCATAGGACTTGGGATCGAGCTCGGAATGCTCACGGATCGGTGCGAGGCCGAGCGGGTCCAAGTTGGCCTTCAGATGGCCACGCACCCGGTAGGAACGGATCATCATCAACGCGCGGATCGAATCCAGTGTCGCCTGGCGGGAATGTTGGGCCGAGACGGCGCCGATCGCCGCCGGCGCCTGGGTGGCGATGGCATGGATCTCGGACGGATCCTCCAGCAGCTTATAGTTGCGACCGGCCTCGAGCCGCCGCGCATCCTTGGGTGCCCAACTGGCGCCCTTGAGCTCCGCCTGCACGTCGCCCGTCTCGTCGCCGAGTTCGTCGAAGAAATCGCGCCAACTCGGGTCCAGCGTGCTCGGGCTGGTCAGATAGCGCTGATAGAGCTCCTCGATGAAGGCGCTGTTGGCGCCATAGAGGAAGGACGTCGCCTCGGCCGATTCGGTCATACCTCACCCCCCGCGCGATGCTCGGGCGCCGCGTATCGTCTGGTGTCTTGTCCCAAGCCGACGATAACCTACCCGATCAGCCTTGCAAAAGCTTCAACATGGTCCGGCCGATCTCGGCCGGGGATTCGGAGATCTCGATGCCGGCGGCGCGCATTGCTTCCAGCTTGTCGTCGGCCCCGCCCTTACCGCCGGAGATGATGGCGCCGGCGTGTCCCATGCGTCGGCCGGGGGGCGCGGTGCGCCCGGCGATGAAGCCGACGGTCGGCTTCTTGACCGAGGATTGCGCGAGAAACTCGGCCGCGTCCTCCTCGGCCGAGCCGCCGATCTCGCCGATCATCACGATCGCCTCGGTCTCGGGGTCGCCCAGGAACAGGTCGAGGCAATCGATGAAGTTGGTGCCGTTCACCGGGTCGCCGCCGATCCCGATGCAGGTGGTCTGGCCCAGCCCCGCCGCCGTGGTCTGCGCCACCGCCTCGTAGGTGAGCGTGCCCGAGCGGGAGACGATGCCGACCCTGCCGCGCCGGTGGATGTGTCCCGGCATGATGCCGATCTTGCATTCCTCCGGCGTGATCACTCCCGGGCAATTGGGCCCGACCAACCGGCTGCCGGAATTCGAGAGCACGCGCTTCACGGCAACCATGTCGAGCACCGGAATGCCCTCGGTGATGCAAACGATCAGCGCCACGCCGGCGTCGATCGCCTCCAGGATCGCGTCGGCGGCGAAGGGCGGCGGCACGTAGATCACCGAGGCGTCGGCCCCGACCTTCGCCACCGCCTCGGCCACCGTGTCGAAGACCGGCAGGCCCAGATGCTCGCTCCCGCCCTTGCCGGGGCTGGTGCCGCCGACCATGTTGGTGCCGTAAGCGATTGCCTGCTCGGAATGGAAGGTGCCCTGCCGGCCGGTGAAGCCCTGGCAGATGACCTTGGTGAAATTGTCGACCAGGACCGCCATCACGCCGCCGCCTCGACCGCGCGGACGATCTTCGCCGCCGCGTCGCCCAAGTCGTCGGCGGCGGTGATCGCCAGGCCGGAATCGTCCAGGATCCGCTTGCCGATGTCGACGTTGGTGCCCTCGAGGCGAACCACCAGGGGCACCGAGAGGTTGACCTCCTTGGCCGCCGCGACGACGCCCTCGGCGATCACGTCGCAGCGCATGATGCCGCCGAAGATGTTGACCAGGATGCCCTTCACCTTGGGATCGCCCAGGATGATCTTGAAGGCGGTGGTCACCCTCTCCTTGTCGGCGTCGCCGCCGACGTCGAGAAAATTGGCGGGCTCGCCCCCCTCCAGCTTGATGATGTCCATGGTCGCCATCGCCAGGCCGGCGCCGTTCACCATGCAGCCGATCGAGCCGTCGAGCTTGATGTAGCTGAGCTCGGCCTCCGCTGCCTCCAGCTCGACCGGGTCCTCCTCGGTGGGATCGCGCAAGGCAGCGATGTCGCGATGGCGGAAGAGGGCGTTGTCGTCGAAGTTCATCTTGGCGTCGAGGGCGATGATGTCGCCCGAGGCGGTCACCACCAGGGGATTGATCTCCACCATGGAGGCGTCGGTCGACTGCATCGCGCCATGGAGTGCCGTGATGAAGCCGACGGCCTGCTTGATCTGGTCACCCTCGAGCCCCAGGGCGAAGGCGAGGCGGCGGGCGTGAAAGGCTTGCAAGCCGGTCGCCGGATCGATCGCGACGGTGACGATCTTCTCCGGTGTCTTGGCCGCCACTTCCTCGATCTCGACTCCACCCTCGGTCGAGGCCATGATCGCCACCCGGCCGCTGCCACGATCGACCACCGCGCCCAGGTAGATCTCGCGGGCGATGTCGCAGCCTTCCTCGATATAGAGCCGCCGCACTTCCTTGCCGGCGGGGCCGGTCTGAGGGGTCACCAGGATCTTGCCCAGAATCTCGCCCGCCAGCGCCTCGACCTCGTCGAGCGAGCGGGCGATCTTGACGCCGCCCGCCTTGCCCCGGCCACCGGCGTGGATCTGCGCCTTGACCACCCAAAGTTCGCCGCCCAGCGCCGCCGCCTTCTCCCGCGCCTCGGCGATCGTGAAGGCCGCATGGCCGCGCGGCACGGCCACGCCGTGCTTGGCGAGCACCTCCTTGGCCTGATGTTCGTGAATATTCATGGCCTTACCTCTCTGCCGGCATCGCACGCGCCACGCCCCCGAGCGACCCTAGTGTCCCGATTCCGAAGTTCGCATGATTTTCGCCTGCTGTTCAGCGATTTCGATTGTTCGGAGGCAGAAGCGCTGGATGGCGCCGAGGATGTCATCGGCGGATTTGGTCCATTTGAAGGGTTTGGGGTTCTGGTTTGTCGTGTCGATGTAGTCGAGGATGGTGCGCTCCAGCTCCTTGGTGGAGCGATGGACGCCGCGCCTGATCTGCTTGTCGGTCAGCAGCCCGAACCAGCGCTCGACCTGGTTGAGCCAGGAGGCGCTGGTGGGTGTGAAATGGGCCTACCAGCGCGGCCGTTTGGCGAACCAGTCGCGGATCGCCTTGGTCTTGTGGGTCCCGTAGTTGTCCATGACGATGTGGATGTCGAGATCACCAGGGACGTTCGCCTCGACGAGGTCGAGGAATTTGCGGAACTCTCGGGCCCGATGGCGCGGGAAACATTTGCCGATGATCTCTCCCGTGGCGATGTCGAGGGCCGCGAAGAGAGAGGTCGTGCCGTGGCGCTTGTAGTCGTGGCTGCGCCGCTCCGCCTGCCCGGGGCGCATCGGCAAGAGGGGCTGGGAACGGTCCAGGGCCTGGATCTGGCTCTTTTCGTCGACACAGAGAACCAGGGCACGATCCGGCGGCGCCAAATACAGACCGACGATGTCGCGGACCTTCTCCACGAAGAAGGGATCGCTCGACAGCTTGAAGGTCTCCGAGCGATGCGGCTGCAAGCCGAAGGCCCGCCAGATGCGATGAATGGTCGAGGGCGCGTGGCCGCTCGCCCGCGCCATCGAGCGAAGGCTCCAATGGGTCGCGTCCGGCGGCGTCTCTTCCAGCGTCAGCCGGACCGCTTCCGCGATGGCGTCATCGCCGATTTGACGCGGCGCGCCGGGGCGGGGTTCGTCGTACAGACCGTCGAGGCCCTCCGCCGCATAGCGGCGACGCCACTTGCCCACGGTGTCCGCGCTCGCCTCGAGACGAACGGCGATCTCCTTGTTCTCCAACCCTTCCGCCGCCGCCAAGACGATCCGAGCCCGCCGCGCAAGCCCCTGCGACGTCTTGCGACGACGAGACAGCGCCTCCAATTCGGCGCGCTCGTCATCGCTCAAAGAGATCGTCACCGCCACTCTCGCCATCAATCGCGCCTCCTGAAAACAAATAGAGACATAATCATATCAATTTATCGATCAGGACACTAGCCGCCCCTCCCGGGCCTGGCAACCGGGCCGCATATCGGACCATTATCAGTCCAGACGAGACCAGAGGGAGAAATGGGGATGGCACTGTTGGGCGCCGGCGTCGCGGCGATCTGGCACAATGTCGCGAAGGAGTCACAGGCCGATTACAACCATTGGCACTGCCACGAGCACATGGCGGAGCGGGTCGGGATCCCGGGCTTTCGGCGCGGCCGGCGCTATGTGGCGATCGAGGGCGAGCCGGAATTCTTCCATTTTTACGAAACGGAATCGCTGGCGACGCTGACCTCGCCCGCCTATCTCGCGCGGCTCGACGATCCGACACCCTGGACTCAGGCAATCGGTCCCCTCATACGCGACAACAACCGCACCCTCTCGCAGGTCGTGGCGAGCCGGGGCGTTGGCGTCGGCGCGGCGATCCTGACCGGACGATTCACAGCCCTGGAAGGCCGGGCGGAGGACGCGCGCGCCTGGCTTGGCGACGATCTCTTCCCCGCGCTCGTGCAGGGCCCGGGTGTCGTGGCGGCACACCTGCTCAGGGGCGATCAAGAGTCGAGCACCGTCGCCAGCGAGGAGAAGGCAATGCGTGAAGCCCCCGACGACGTCGCCGATTGGGTGTTCCTGATCGAGGCCTTGGAGCCCGACGCGCTGGCGCCGCTCCGCGACGGCGCCTTCGCCGAGACCGCCCGGGCCAGCCGAGGCATCGGCGCCTGCCATATGGGCCTCTACCGCCTGCACTTCGTGCTCTCCGAGAGCGAGCTGTAGCGCCGAGGGCCGAGTCAGCCACTCAATAGGCCCGTTCGCTATAGACCGGGTCGACCGAGCCGGCCCAGGGGCCGTCGAAGAGTTCCAGCAGGACCTCCGCCTGGGTGCGGCGCTCGGCGATGATGGGCTCCAGCGGCTCCAGATACTGGGTCTCGTCCAGCCCGCTCGAGGAGAGGTGGCCGCGGGCCCGGAGCCCGGCCCGGGCGAGCGCCAGAACCTCCGCCGCGATGTCGCCCACGGCGCCGCCCCGGAACGGGGTGGCGAGCGCCTGTTTCGGCGTCTCGACGCGGAGGTATTCCCGCTCTTCCGCCGTCCAGTCCTTGACCAGGTCCCAGGCCGCGGCAAGCGTCGGTGGATCGTAGAGCAGCCCGACCCAGAGCGCCGGCAGCGCGCAGAGCTGGCCCCAGGGCCCCGCGTCGGCGCCGCGCATCTCCAGGTAGCGCTTCAACCTGACCTCGGGGAAGATGGTCGTCAGGTGATCCTCCCAGTCCGCCAGGCTCGGCCGTTCGCCCGGCAGGGCCGGCAGACGGCCGGCCAGGAAGTCGCGGAAGGACTGGCCGGAGGCATCGATATAGGTGGCGTCGCGGTAAACGAAATACATCGGCACGTCGAGCGCGTATTCGACATAGGCCTCGAAGCCGAAACCTTGCTCGAAGACGAAGGGCAGCATGCCGCAGCGATCGGGATCGGTGTCGGTCCAGATCATGGAGCGGAAGCTGAGATAGCCGTTCGGCCGGTTCTCGGTGAAGGGGGAGTTGGCGAAGATCGCCGTGGCGATCGGCTGCAGGGCCAGCGAGGCGCGGAGCTTGAGCACCATGTCCGCTTCCGATTCGAAGTCGAGATTGACCTGGACGGTACAGCTCCGGAGCATCATGTCGAGGCCGTGGCCGCCCTTGCTCGGCATGTAGCGGCGCATGATGTCGTAGCGCCCCTTGGGCATCACGAAGACATCCTCGCGCTGCCACTTCGGGTTGAAGCCGAGGCCGAGGAAGCCGATCCCCAACTCCCCGGCCACCTCGCGCACCTGGGCGAGATGGACGTGGACCTCGTCGCAGGTCTCGTGCAGCGTCGCGAGGGGGGCGCCCGAGAGCTCGAACTGACCGCCCGGCTCCAACGAGACCGAGGCGCCGTCCTGGCTCAAGGCGATGACGTTGCCCTGCTCCGTGACCGGTGCCCAGCCGAACCTTCGCAGGCCTTCGAGCATGGCGCGGACGCCATGGTCCCCATCATAGGGAATGGGGCGGAGCGTTGCCAAATCGAAGCCGAATTTCTCGTGCTCGGAGCCGATCCGCCACTCGGCGCGAGGCGTGACGCCGGCCTCGATATAAGCGACGAGTTCGCGCACATCCTCGATCGCCGGCGCGGGGGCCTCCGCGAATTCCGCCATGCGAGTTGCCTCGTCCTCAACGTCGCGCGGCGACGCGGCCCCCAAACTCGCGCGCGCCTTCACGCCGCCCGGACGATACGGGCAACGTCGCCCGGCGCGCAAGCCCCGCGACCCGCGTGGCTGGCATTGCGAGCGGACGCGACAAATCGCCCCGAAACGAGAAAATTCACTGCTTGCGGGCGGCTCGACGAAGCGGCTAAATTCGCCCGCGCAATTCGCGGGAGCCTGTCGATGGACCTCTTCGAAGCCAACAAATTCCTCGGCGCGTTGTTGGGTGCCGGCCTGCTGGTGATGCTGATCAACGAGGTGGGGAATTTCGTCGTCCATTCGAGCGTGCCCGCCGAGACGGCGATCGCCGTCGAGACGCCCGAGGCACCAGCCGAGAAGGCGGCCGAGGCCCCGGCGAAGGCGCCGGAGATGTCGGCCGTCCGGATGATTGCCAGCGCCGATATCGCGGCTGGCCAGAAGGTGGCCAAGAAGTGCGTAGCCTGTCACACCTTCGACAAGGGCGGAAAGAAGAAGAGCGGCCCCAACCTCTGGGGCGTGATCGGCCGGGCCAAGGCCGGAAGCGCCGGCTTCCGCTATTCGAGCGCGCTGAAGGGCCTCGGCGGCGCGTGGAGCTACGCCGACCTGAACGCCTTCCTGATCAGTCCCAAGAAATATGCCAAGGGCACCAAAATGACCTTCGCCGGACTCAAGCGACCCGGCGATCGGGCGGCCCTCCTCGCCTATCTCCGCCAGGAGCACGACAGCCCGCCGGAAATGCCCGAATAGCCGGCGTCCGAGGGCCGCTTCGCATGGACTGCCCGGCCGAATTCCTCGACCTCGCCCAGCGTCTGGCGAACGCCGCCGGGGCCCGGATTCGGACCCATTTCCGCCAACCCATCGCTCTCGAGCACAAGGCGGACGGTAGCTTCGTCACCATCGCCGATTCCGAGGCGGAGGCGGCGATGCGCGAGATCCTGATGCGCGAGGTGCCCGAGCACGGCATCGAGGGGGAGGAATACGGCATCCACAACCCGCAAGCCGAGTGGATTTGGCGGCTGGACCCGATCGACGGCACCAACTCGTTCCTTTCCGGCTCCCCCCTCTTCACCACGCTGATCGCCCTGGTGCACCGGGACCGCGCCGTCCTGGGGCTGATCGACCAGCCGATCTTGGGCGAGCGCTGGCTGGCCCACGGCAAGGTGGCGACGACGCTCAACGGCGTGCCCCAGCAATGCCGCGAATGCGCCTCCCTCGCCGAGGCCATCCACTACACCACCGGCCCGCGCTATTTCGAGGGCGGCCACGAGGCGGCCCTGCAGGCGCTGCTGGAGGGCACGGCGCTCACCCGTTTCAGCGCCGACGCCTATGCCATCGGCCTGCTGGTCGGCGGCCACTGCGACGTGGTGGTCGAACGTGGCCTCGACCCGCACGACTATGCCGCGGCCGTGCCGATCGTCGAAAACGCCGGCGGCGCCTGCGCCAACTGGCGCGGCCAACGCCACGACATGCACAGCGGCGACGACCTGCTGGCCGTGGGCGACGCCCGGCTGATGCAGCCCGTGCTCGAACTGTTGAACGGGCGGGCGGTTGCTTGGCCGGCGAACTAGGCTACATCATGGGTTCGCCTTGACCATTTGGGGACGGTCCGCCATGCGCTTCGCGACTTGCCTGCTGCTCGCCCTCGGGCTCAGCCCCACCGTCCTGGCCGGCGAGACCCGAACGATGCACGGCATGTCGCTCTTCGGCAGCCTCAAGTACCCGGCCGACTTTCGCCATTACGACTATGTCGATCCGAAGGCGCCCAAGGGCGGCGAGGTGCGCCAGGCGGCGATCGGGACGTTCGATTCGTTGAATCAGTTCATCATCAAGGGTTCGCCCGCGGCGAGCCTGGGGCTGATCTACGACACCTTGATGGATGACGCCCGGGACGAGCCGGCGAGCGAATACGGCCGATTGGCGGAAAGCGTGGAGGTCCCGGACGATCTCTCTTGGGTCGCCTTCACGCTCAGCGAGGAGGCGCGCTGGCACGACGGCCAGCCGATCACCCCGGCGGACGTCATATTCACCTTCGAATTGTTGAAGAAGAAGGGGACACCCGGCTTTCGCTATTATTACGCCAACGTCATGAAACCCGAGGCGACGGGCCCGCGGACCGTGAAATTCAGCTTCACCGGACCGAAGAACCGTGAGCTGCCGCAGATCGTGGGCCAGATGACGGTGCTGCCGAAACACTACTGGGAAGGCCGCGACTTCGAGGCGACGACTCTCGAGCCGCCACTCGGCAGCGGACCGTACCGGATCGACGGTTTCGAGGCCGGCCGCTGGATCCGCTATGCCCGGGTGGAGGACTACTGGGCGCGCGACCTGCCGACGATGAAGGGACGGTACAACTTCGACAGCTATCGGATCGACTACTACCGCGAGGATCAGATCGCGCTCGAGTCTTTCAAGGCGCGCGGCTTCGATTTCCGCATGGAGAACAACTCCAAGCTCTGGGCCACGAGCTACCGGTTTCCCGCCGTCGAGGACGGCCGGGTGGTGACGGAGCTGCTCGACCACGAATTGCCGAGCGGCATGCAGGGCTTCGTCTTCAATCTCAGGCGGGCCAAGTTCCGAAGTCCCCAGCTTCGCCGGGCGCTGGCCCATGCCTTCGATTTCGAGTGGTCGAACCGGACTCTCTTCTATGGTCAGTACACCCGCTCGACCAGCTACTTCTCGAACTCGGACCTCGCCGCGACGGGCTTGCCGAGCGAAGCGGAGCTCGCCCTGCTGGAACCGCTTCGCGGGCGGATTCCGGACGAAGTCTTCACCGAGACCTACGCGCCGCCGAAGTCCGACGGCTCCGGCAACATCCGCGCTCAGTTGCGGCAGGCGACGCGGCTGCTGAAGAGCGCCGGCTTCGAGATCCGGGATGGCAAGCTGATCGAGCCGACGAGCGGCAAGCCGTTCACGATGGAAATCCTGCTCGGCTCGCCCGCGTTCCAGCGCGTGGTCGCGCCGATGGTGGAGAACTTGCGCCGTCTCGGTGTCGAGGCCAGCATTCGCGTGGTCGATTCCGCCCAGTATCGGCGGCGTCTGGACACCTTCGATTTCGACATGATCGTCTCCACTTTCGGCCAGTCGCTGTCGCCCGGCAACGAGCAGCGCAACTACTGGGGCTCGGCATCGGCCGACCGCAAGGGGAGCTTCAACTACATCGGCATCAAGGATCCGGCGATCGACGAGCTGATCGACCACGTCATTTTCGCCGAGGACCGGGCGACGCTGATCGCGGCCTGCCGGGCGCTGGACCGGGTCCTGCTCTGGGGCCATTACGTCATCCCCAACTGGCATATCCGGAGCTTCCGGGTCGCCTATTGGAACCGCTTCGCCCGGCCGGCGATCCGACCGAAATACGGTCTCGGCTTCTTCGATACCTGGTGGATCGACCCGGCGAAGGAGGCGGCGATGCAGGCCGAGGGGACGAGGAAATAGCGGGGGCGCGTGGATTCGTGAGGATCGGGGCGATGCGACATGGAATCGTCGGCGCGGCACTGGCCTGCGTCCTGAGCCTCGGCGCCGGCGCCGAGGAGCGCCACGGCTTCGCGATCCTGGGCACGCTGAAATACGGCCCCGACTTTAAGCATTTCGACTATGTCGATCCGCAGGCGCCGAAGGGCGGCACGGTTCGACTCTGGTTCCAGGGCACGTTCGATTCGCTCAACCCCTTCATCCTGAAAGGGGTGCCCGCGGCGGGCCACAACCCTTTTGCCCCTTCCGGCGGCTTCCTGCTGCCGTTCGAGAACCTGATGGTAGCCTCCGCGGACGAGCCGGATTCGTACTATGGCCTGGTGGCTCGTTCGGTCGAACTGCCGCCATCGCGCGAGTGGGTGGCGTTCCGCCTTCGCCCGGAGGCGCGCTTCCACGACGGCAGCCGAATCACGGCGGAAGACGTGGTTTTCTCGTTCGAAACGCTCAAGACCAACAAGTTCGCCAATCCGAACTACCGCGTGCTCTATGAAGACATCGTCGAGGCGCGGGCGCTTGCCCCCGATCACGTCCGTTTCACCTTCAAGGCCGGCGCGGTGACCCGCGATCTGGCGAGCCACGTCGCCGTCATGCCGATTCTTTCCAAGGCCTACTACGTTCAGCACGACTTCGCGAAGGCGAGCCTGGAAGTGCCGCTGTCGAGCGGACCCTACGAGGTCGAGTTGGTCGATCCCGGCCGTTCCATCACCTATCGCCGGGTCAAGGACCATTGGGCCAAGGACCTTCCCGCCTACCGCGGCCGCTACAACTTCGATCGCCTACAATGGATCTATTTCCGCGAGCGGACGATCGGCCTGCAGGCGCTCTTCGCCGGCAAGTTGGATTTCCGCGAGGAGTTCACCTCGCGCGACTGGGCCACGCGCTACGACGTGCCGGCGGTGAAGGACGGGCGGATCATCCGCGAGCTGGTAGCCGACGAGACGCCGTCGGGAAGCCAGGCCTTCTTCCTCAATACCCGGCGAGAGAAGTTCAAGGACCGCCGGGTGCGCAAGGCCCTGGGCCTGGTCTTCGATTTCGAGTGGACCAACGAGACGATCTTCCATGACGCCTATCTACGCACCAGGTCGATCTTCGAGAATTCCGAGCTCGCGGCCCGCGCCGCGCCGACGCCGGCGGAGCTGGAACTGCTGAAGCCGGCCCGGGGTAAACTGCCGGATGCCGCCTTCGAGAAACCTTTCCTGCCGCCGGTGAACGGCGGCGTCCGCGCGCTGCGTCCGAATTTGCGCGCGGCGCGACGGCTGCTGGAAGAAGCCGGCTGGCGCATCGTCGACAAGTTGCTCGTCGATCGTGAGGGAAACCATTTCCGCATCGAGTTCCTCTCCTTCCTCCAGGGCTTCGAGCGAATCGTCCTGCCCTATACCGAGAACCTGCGTCGGCTCGGCATTGAGGCGACGTTTCGCCTGGTTGAACCTTCGCAATACCAGCGCCGGCTCATCACCTTCGACTATGACGTCGTCACCTCTCGCTTCGTCAGCTCGCTCACCCCCGGGGTGGGCTTGCGCAATTTTTGGAGCAGCACATCGGCGAGGGCCGAGGGAAGTCGCAATTTGGCCGGCGTCGCCGATCCGGTGATCGATTCGCTGGTGGAAAACGTCATCGCCGCGCGCAATCGCGACGAGTTGCGGGTCGCGACCCGGGCGCTCGACCGCATGGTGATGTGGAACCACTATCTGGTGCCGCAGTGGTATCTGGCGAGCCATCGGATCGCCTATTGGGATGTCTTCGGCCGGCCCGAGAGCAAGCCGAAATACGCCCTCGGCTTCCTCGACACCTGGTGGATCGACCCGGCCAAGCGGGCCCGGATCGAGGCAAGCCGATGAAGCGACGCGGCCGGGGGCCGAGGGAGCAAGCGCCATGATGGCCTACGTCATCCGTCGCCTGCTGCTGATGATCCCGACCATCTTCGGGATCATGCTGGTCAACTTCGTGGTCTTGCAGTTCCTGCCGGGCGGCCCGGTGGAACAAGTGATCGCGCAGTTGACCGGCACCGCCGTCGACGTCACCGCACGCTACGGCGGGGGAACCGGCGGGGAGATCGACACCAGCGGCCAGGCCGGCAGCGCCGGCGTCGGCGCGGGCCAGATCAACAGCAAGTATCGTGGCTCCCAGGGCCTCGACCCCGAGCTGCTGCGCGACCTGGAGCGCCAGTTTGGTCTCGACAAGCCGGCGCACGAGCGCTTCGTCACCATGATCGGCAACTATCTGCGCTTCGATTTCGGCGAGAGTTTCTTCCGCGATCGGGAGGTCGTCGATCTGGTGATCGACAAACTGCCGGTATCGATCTCGCTGGGGCTGTGGACCACGCTGCTGGCCTATCTGATCTCGATCCCGCTCGGCGTCGCCAAGGCGTTGCGGGACGGGTCCAGGTTCGACGTCTGGACCTCGGGCGTGGTCGTCGTCGGCAACGCCATCCCCGGCTTCCTCTTCGCCGTCTTCTTGATCGTGCTGTTCTCCGGCGGCACCTTCTGGGACGTCTTCCCGCTCCGCGGTCTCACCTCGGACAATTGGGAGGAGTTGAGCTGGCCGGCCCGGATCGTCGACTATTTCTGGCACATCACGCTGCCGATTCTCGCTCTCGCGATCGGCGGATTCGCGACCCTGACCATGCTGACCAAGAACTCTTTCCTCGACGAGATCTCCAAGCAATACGTGGTG
Source organism: Alphaproteobacteria bacterium (assembly GCA_965225945.1). Classification (GTDB taxonomy): domain Bacteria; phylum Pseudomonadota; class Alphaproteobacteria; genus JASLMY01. Next base: position 189,154 of record CBDDBZ010000032.1, read on the forward strand.
ACCGCCCGGGCCAAGGGGTTGAACGAGAACCGCGTGCTTTACGGCCACGTCTTCCGCAACGCCATGCTGATCGTAATCGCCGGCTTTCCGGGCGCCTTCGTCAGCGTCTTCTTCACCGGTTCGCTGTTGATCGAAACGATCTTCTCGCTCGACGGGCTGGGGCTGCTCGCCTTCGAGGCGGTGCTCAATCGCGACTACCCGATCGTCCTCGGCACCCTCTACGTCTTCACCCTGATGGGGCTGGTGATCCATCTGATCGGCGATCTCACCTATATGGTGATCGATTCCCGGATCGATTTCGAGAGCCGGGAGGTCTGAGGCGGATGGCTGCGCCGAATCGCTTCCTCGGCATGCGGATCACGCCGCTGACGCGCCGGCGGCTGGGGAATTTCCGCGCCAACAAGCGCGGCTACTGGTCGGCGGTGATCTTCACCTGCCTCTTCGTCCTCAGCCTGTTCGCCGAATTTATCGCCAACGACAAGCCGATCCTGGCGCGTTACGACGGCGCCTTCTACATGCCCGTGCTGGTCGCCTATCCCGAGACCGATTTCGGCGGCGAGTTCGAGACCGAGGCCGACTACCGCGATCCCTTCGTCCAGGAGCTGATCGAGGAGAAGGGCTGGATGGTCTGGCCGCCGATCCGCTTCCACTACCGCACCCACGTGAAGGAGGGCCTGCCCACTCCGGCGCCCTCGCCGCCGACGGCACAAAACTGGCTCGGCACCGACGATCAAGCCCGCGACGTCGCCGCCCGGCTGATCTACGGCGTTCGCATATCGGTGCTGTTCGGCCTCATCCTCACCATCGTCAGCTCCGTCGTCGGCGTCACCGCCGGCGCGGTGCAGGGCTTCTTCGGCGGCTGGACCGACTTGTTGGGTCAGCGCGCCATCGAGATCTGGTCGGGAATGCCGGTGCTCTACATCCTGATCATCTTCTCGAGCCTGATCATCCCCGGGTTCTGGACCCTGTTGATCATCATGCTGCTGTTCAGTTGGATGTCGCTGGTCGGCGTGGTCCGGGCGGAGTTTCTGCGGGCTCGCAACTTGGACTATGTTCGCGCCGCCCGCGCGCTCGGCGTCTCCAACGCGGTGATCATGTTCAAGCATCTGCTGCCGAACGCCATGGTGGCCTCGCTCACCTTCCTGCCGTTCATCCTCTCCGGCTCGATCACGACGCTCACGGCGCTCGACTTTCTCGGCTTCGGCCTGCCGCCGGGCTCCGCTTCCCTCGGCGAGATGTTGCAGCAGGGCAAGGCCAACCTGCAGGCGCCTTGGCTCGGCATCACCTCCTTCGCCGCCATCTCGATCATGCTGACCCTGCTGATCTTCGTCTTCGAGGGCGTGCGCGACGCCTTCGATCCGCGCAAGACCGTGATGGGGCCGGTCGTGGCGGAGGAAACCCGGCCGGGAACGGCGCCCGCCTCGGCGCCGGAGGCGGGGGAATGAGCGCGCCGCTGCTGGAGATTTCCGGCCTCCGGGTCGCCTTCCGGGGCGAGGCCGGCTGGAACGAAGTGGTGCGCGGCGTCTCGCTCACCATCGAGGAGGGCCAGACCGTGGCACTCGTGGGCGAGAGCGGCTCCGGCAAGTCGGTGACGGCGCTCTCGGTTTTGCAACTGCTGCCGGCGGGTGTGGCCCGCCATCCGGGCGGCTCGGTCCGCTTCCAGGGTGAGGAGTTGCTCGGCGCCACGCCGGACACGCTGGCGGGAGTGCGCGGCAACCGGATCTCGATGATCTTTCAGGAGCCGATGACCTCCCTCAACCCGTTGCACACGGTGGAGAAGCAGATCAACGAAGTCCTGCTGCTGCACAAGCGGATGAGCCAGGCCCGCGCGCGCGAGAGGACTCTCGAACTTCTGCGCATGGTCCGAATCCCCGATCCCGAACAGCGGCTACAGAGCTGGCCGCATCAGCTTTCGGGCGGCCAGCGCCAGCGGGTGATGATCGCGATGGCGCTGGCCAACGAGCCCGACCTGTTGATCGCCGACGAGCCGACCACCGCTCTCGACGTCACCATCCAGGCACAGATCCTGCAATTGATGGCCGATCTGCAGCGCCAGTTGGGGATGGCGATGCTGCTGATCACCCACGACCTGGCCGTCGTGCGCAAGGTCGCCGAACGGGTCCACGTGATGACGGCCGGCGAGATCGTCGAGACCGGCGAGACCGCCCGGGTGTTCGCCGCGCCCAGCCACGACTACACCCGCCACCTGCTCCAGGCCGAGCCCCGGGGCACCCCGCGCGCGCCCGAGGCCGACGCGCCCGAGGTCGTCCGCGCCGAGGACGTCAAGGTGTATTTTCCGGTCAAACGCGGCGTCCTGCGGCGGACGGTCGACCATATCCGCGCCGTCGACGGGATCTCGCTCACGGCCCGCGCGGGCGAGACCGTCGGCGTCGTCGGCGAGAGCGGCTCGGGCAAAACCACGCTCGGCCTGGCACTCCTGCGGCTGATTTCCAGCCAGGGCGAGATCCACTTCGGCCCGCATCGGCTCGATTTGATGAAGACGCGCGAGCTTCGCCCGCTCCGGCGCGAGATGCAGATCGTCTTTCAGGACCCCTACGGCTCGCTCTCTCCCCGCCTCTCGGTGCAGCAGATCGTAGAGGAAGGCCTGCGGGTACACGGCCTCGGCGGCGATTACGAGGCACGCCGGCGGCTCATAGCCGAGGCCTTGGCCGAGGTCGACCTGCCGGCCGAGGCGATGGATCGCTATCCGCACGAGTTTTCCGGCGGGCAGCGCCAGCGCATCGCGATCGCCCGCGCGCTGGTCTTGAAACCCCGGTTCCTGGTGCTGGACGAACCCACCAGCGCCCTCGACATGTCGGTTCAGGCGCAGATCGTCGAGCTGCTAAGGGCACTGCAGCACCGCCATGGCCTCGCCTACATGTTCATCAGTCACGATCTGAAGGTGGTGCGCGCGATGGCCAACAAGGTGATCGTGATGCGCGAGGGCAAGGTCGTCGAACAGGGGACGGCGGAGCGGATTTTCGAGGACCCGAGGACGGACTACACCCGGGCCTTGATGGCGGCGGCGTTCGATCTAGAGGCGACCGAGAGCGGCGCCGTCAGTACCTGAGCCAAGGCCCGAGAACCTCGGCCGCCCCGGACACGACCTCAGAGCACCAGCTTGAGCAACTCATACGGCCAGAGGATGCCGGCGATCGCCGCTTCCTCGAAGGTCTGCATGTTCGACCACGAGGTCTTGCGAACTTCCAAGAATTTTATCAAGAACGTGCCCAACGCGCCGAGCAAGTAGCAAAAACCCCCAATCAGCCATCTCGTCGTGTTGTCCATGTCCGATCCTCGTGCTACCTCGACTCCACGACGAATTTCCGAGGCGCGATCATGGGCCGATACAGCGCGGAGCCATCGCGCCGTCGGCGGCGCCACGCGGTCATCGAAAAGTCCGTGGGGAACGGCAAGGGGGCGAGGACACGGCCCGTCGACGACTCTATGACCATGCTAGTTCCCTCTGATCACGTCTTCCAGGATATCTAGCACAATTCCGGTCGCGGTTTCGACCAGAAGGACGTTCGCGTCGACGACGAACCGTTCGGTGCCGTGGGGTGGCGGGCCGAGGCGACCGCTGAGGCCGGGCGGCAACTGGCGCTTGTCCAGGCCCGGCGGCAACGTCTTACGCTTGGCCAGGCCGGGGGGAAGGGAACCTCGCTTGGCGAGGCCCGGCGGCAGCCCCTTCTGCCTGCCTTTCCCCTTGCCTTTGTGCTTGCCCTTGTACGAGGTTCGCTCCCGCAGCTCGATGCCGAAATAATCCTCGATGACGCGCCGCTCCACCGTGGAGAAGACGACATCGAGCGCGTCGCGTTGCGCCAATGTGACAGACGATCCCTGAGCCGCCACCGGCGCGGCGACGAGCGAGCCCAGGGCGAGACAGGCGGCGGCTAGCAGGGCCGCAGAGTTTATCGGAAAATATCTCATCATCGCTAACCTCGCACTTCGACTCTGATGATAATATAGTCTAAATTGCCCCGTCACGCTGTGTCGACGATCACTCGCGCCCTCCGCGTTTGCCGAGCGTGAGTGAAACCATGCCACCTTTGGCAACCGCCCAGGGGCACGACTTCCGCGCCGCCATGCGGAGGTGCCTGCCGCCTGGGTCGAGCGAGTGCGCCCGGCCTACTGGTCGGCGCCGACCATGGCGTCGATCTCTGATTGCGTCAGGCCGACGGCTCTCGCCGTGTCGAGGATCGCCCGCCACGCGCCCTCGGAGAGGGGAATGCCGTCGCGGCGACGCTCTGCTTCCAATCGACGTTCCGGCTCGCCCGGGACCAGCACCTCGCCGTCCGGGGCTACTGGCCGGCTGCTCTTCACGAAGTCGACATAGTCCCGCACCACGCCGGTGACGCCGTGGCCGTCGTCGAAGCTCGCCACCATCAGATAGATCGACAGCATGCCGTTGGCGACCGGCCGCGCCTCGGGACCGGAGCAGCCCGACCCGGTCAAGGCGCCGGCCAGCAATTCGCAGATCAGTGCCAGGCCCGAGCCCTTGTGATCGCCCATGGCGCGAAGCGCGCCCGGCCCCTGTCGCGGATCGGGGGCACCGCCGCTCGCCTCGGCGCCGTAAAGCAACAGCGGATCGCCGGACACCGTCCCGTCGGGGCCTACCAGGCTGTCCTCCGGCAGTGGCGTGCCACCGTTGTAGGCGACCAGCGCCTTGCCTTCGGCGATCACCGAGGTGGCGAAATCGAGGATAATCGGGGGTCCGTCGGCCGACGGCACGCCGACGGCGAAGGGGGCGGTGGAGAAGCGCCGGTCGACGCCGCCGAAGGGCGCCACCAGGCGGGCGCCGGCGACGTTGACGAAATGGACCGAGATCAAGCCCGCCTCGGCGGCGCGGCGCGGGTAGTCGCCGATGCGGCCGAGATGTCCGGCGTTTCTGAGCGCGACCACGCCGACGCCGCCCCGGGCCGCCCGTTCCATGCCCAGCCGTGCCGCCTTAGGTCCGACTGTCTGGCCGAAACCGAAATTGCCATCGACCAGCACGAAGGCGTCCGACTCGGCGACGACGTCGATGTCGGCGCCCGGCGTAAGCTTGCCGTCGTCGATGTAGCGGACGTAGCGGGGTACCCGGATCACGCCGTGGCTGTCGTGACCGGCGAGGTTGGCGTCGACTAGGGATTCGGCGATTCGCGCCGCCTCGTCGGCTGGGCAGCCCTTGCGGGCGAACACGGCTTCAACCAGACGACTCAACGGGCCGGTTTGGATACGCACGACATCGACCTCCCAGCTTGGAGCGTTGCCCGACTCGGGCGATTGTGCGGATGCGGATTACGCCATGACGACACCTTTTCGGCGCGGCCGCTGATAGCATGTCGCAAGCGGCGGCGCCATTGATCAGGGCGCGGGGGAGCGGAGGGAAGAAAGCATGAGCGATCGCCACGAAATCGAAGCGGTTCGAACGCCGAGCTTCGCGCTTCATGGACAGACGGCGCTGGTCACCGGCGCGGGGCGCGGCCTCGGCGCCGGGGCGGCGATTGCGCTGGCCGAGGCGGGTGCCGATCTGGTGCTGCTGAGCCGCACCGCCAGCGAGCTCGAGATCGTCGCCGAGCGGGTCCGGCGGGAGGGCCGCGAGGCCCGCCAGGTGGTCTGCGATGTCACCGACACGGCCGCCTTGGAGACCGCCTTCGGCGATCTCGACGAGCTCGACATCGTGGTCAACAACGCCGGCACGAACTTTCCGGGGCCCTTCCTGGAGCTGCCGATCGAACGGCTGGACATGATGCTCGATCTCAACCTGCGCGCAGCGCTGATGGTCGCCCGCCTGGCGGTCGATCGCATGCTGCGGGCGCCCGACCGGCGGGAGCGCGGCGGCGCCATCATCAACATGAGCTCGCAGATGGGCCACGTCGGGGCGCCCAACCGCGTCGTCTACTGTACCACCAAGCATGGTCTGGAGGGGATGACCAAGGCGCTCGCCCTGGAACTGGCGAAAACGGGGATTCGGGTCAATTCGATCGGGCCGACCTTCTTCGAATCTCCCCTCGCGCGGCCGATGCTCGCGGACCCGGAATTCCGCCGCGACGTGCTCGGGCGCATCGCCCTCGGCCGTCTCGGCAAGACCGAGGACCTGATGGGCGCGATCGTCTTTTTGGCCTCCCCCGCCGCCGCCATGATCACCGGTACCAGCTTGCTGGTCGACGGAGGTTGGACCGCGCGCTGAAGCGGCTCCGACCTAGCGACGGCGGATCCGGGTGACGTGACCCATCTTGCGGCCTTCCCGGACGTCCTCCTTGCCGTAAAGATGGAGGTGGTTTTCCGGGTCGGTCAGCAACTCCCGCCAGCCATTCACCTCGTCGCCGATCAGATTTGTCATCACGGCTTCGCCGAGGCTCGTCGTGTCGCCGAGCGGCAGACCCAAAATGGCGCGAATATGCTGCTCGAATTGCGAAGTGACCGCACCCTCGATGGTCCAATGGCCCGAATTGTGGACCCGCGGCGCGATCTCGTTCAACAGCAAGGCGCCCGACGGCAAGTGGAACAGCTCGATGCCCATCACACCGACATAGTTCAGGCCTTCCAGCAGCCGGGTCGCGATCTCCCGCGCCCGCGCCGCCGTCTCGGCCGAAATTGCGGCCGGCGCGATGCTGGTCCTGAGGATGTGGTCTCGATGCCGGTTCTCTACCGCCTCGTAGCAAGCGACGGCGCCGTCGCGACCCCTGGCGGCGATGACCGAGATCTCCCGCTCGAAGGCGACGAAGCCTTCCAGGATCGCCGGCGCGCCGGCCAGCGCGGCGGCAGCGACCTCGACATCCGCCGGCGACGCGAGCCGGACCTGCCCCTTGCCGTCGTAGCCGAGACGGCGTGTCTTCAATACCGCCGGCGCGCCGATCTCGGCGAACGCCCCGGCCAACCCGGAGGCGTCGTCGACGGCGCGGAACGGCGCCGTCTCGATCCCCAGCTCAGCCACGAAGCGCTTCTCCGCCAAGCGATCCTGGGTCGTCGCCAGCGCCTCGGGGCCGGGGTGGACCGGCACGCGCTCGGCCAGGCGCCGCGCCGCCGCCAAGGGTACGTTCTCGAACTCGTAGGTCACGACGTCGACCCTCTCGGCGAAGCGGTCGAGCGCGCCGGAATCGTCGTAGAGCGCAACCGTTTCCCGGGCGGCGACTTGCGTCCCGGGCCCGCCCGCCTCGGGGCTGTAAACGTGCGTGACAACGCCGAGGCGCGCGGCGGCCAGGGCCAGCATGCGGCCCAGCTGACCACCGCCGAGGATACCGACGACGGCGCCGGGGCCGGCCTCTCTCGGCCCGACCGTCCGGCTAGTCATCCACGGGCGAATCGGGAACCTGCTCGGTCTGCCGCCGTCGCCAGCCGGCCAGCGCCTCGGCGACCGCCTCGTCTTCCAAGGCCACGATCTGGGCCGCCAGGAGACCGGCGTTGACCGCGCCGGCGCGGCCGATGGCGAGGGTCGCGACCGGGATGCCGGCGGGCATCTGCACGATCGAGAGCAGGCTGTCGAGACCGGAGAGGATGCGGCTCTCGATCGGGACGCCGAGCACGGGAAGCGAGGTCATGGAGGCGGCCATGCCCGGCAGATGCGCCGCCCCGCCGGCCCCGGCGATGATCGCCCTGAGGCCCCTCTCGGCGGCGGAGCGCGCGTAGGCGTAAAGCCGGTCCGGGGTCCGATGGGCGGAGACGACGCGCCGTTCGTGGGCGACGCCGAGTTCGTCCAGCATCGCGCTGGCGTGACACATGGTTTCCCAGTCCGAGCGGCTGCCCATGATCACGCCGACCTTGGGTGTCGATGTCTCCATGCTTTCCTCCCGGCGACGGTCCGGAATTATAGGCGGCTGGCCGGCGGCGCCGCAATTTCCGTTCAACTGATTGAGAAGATTTGGTAATCTTTTCGTGCCCAGGTAAGTTGCGAGCTTTATCCTCGGCGCTGGCTCGGGCCGGAAAAGGCCGCGCCCGGGGCTCGACGCGAGATCGATCGTCTGGGAAACGGACGGTATGAAAATCGGCGACAACAGACCACTCGGCAGTCCCAGCGCGGCCCGCACGGGCGCGCGGGACGCCGCGCGCGCTTACGCCGGCACGGAAGCCTCCGCGCCGCGCGCGACGGAAGACAGCACCACCATTCTCGGCATTCCCGAGTCGGAACTGACGCCCAAGGTGCGCGAGGCGATCATGAAATTGATGCACGAAGTGGAGACACTTCGTCGCGAGCTCGATCGCACCCATGAGCGCCTGAATCACATGGAGAAGCTGGCCGATCTGGACCCCCTGGCACCGATCGCCAATCGGCGCGCCTTCGTGCGCGAACTCACCCGCGCGATTTCCTTCGCCGAACGCAATCAGAGCCCGCCGAGCTTGGTTTATTTCGACGTCAACGGCTTCAAGGCGATCAACGACAATTACGGCCACGCGGCGGGCGACAAGGCGTTATTGCACGTGGCGAGCGTCCTGCTGGAGCGGGTGCGCGAATCGGACGTCGTCGGTCGCTTGGGCGGCGACGAGTTCGGTGTCATCCTGGCCCAGACGAGTGAGACGCGCGCGCGCGAAAAAGCCCAGACGAGTGAGACGCGCGCGCGCGAAAAAGCGATGCAACTGGCCGAGGCGATCGAAAACGAACCGGTGGCGTGGGAAGGCACCGATCTGCTGATAAAGGTCGCCTACGGGATCACCACCTTTCAGGGCGGAGAAGATGCCCTGGCGGCGGCCGACCGGGAGATGTACGAGCGCAAGGCCAGCATGAAATCCGAGGGCTGAATTCTCGGCCCGGCCCGGCGTGAGCCCGAGTCATGGCGACGGCCCCGGCGGGGGACGTCCGGACCGCTCCGCTCATTGGTGCACCCTTTGATCGGTGAGCGTTGCGAATCGGCGTACCGTGCACCATCCGAGCGTCCGCCGCGACGGCCTGCTCCGCTTGCCGCTCGCCGGCCAGGGGGAGACCCGCCGCGCGGCGGTGCACCACCCGAGCGTCCGCCGCGACGGCCTGCTCCGCTTGCCGCTCGCCGGCCAGGGGGAGACCCGCCGCGCGGCGGCCGGGAGCGTTGAACGGACCACAGGGTGTTGCGCCAAGGCCTCTCGGCCAGAGCGCCGGTCAATGAGCGATCCGCGCAGGCTCCCAGCTCGGGACAACTTATCGCAATCGAGGAGGTAGGGAACATGGGATATTGTGTGGGAATAGATTGGGGTGGCCTCGCACATGCCGTTTGCGTCGTCGACGACGCAAACGGCATGTGCGTCGAAAATTTCGAGGTGGCCCACGGCGCCGCCGGGATAGCCGAGCTGCTCGCCCGCCTGGCCCGCATCGCGCCGCCGGAGGAAATGCCGATCGCCATCGAGCGACCTTCCGGCCTGCTGGTCGAGAGCTTGATCGAGGCCGGCCATCCGGTGATCCCGATCCACCCCAACGTCGTCAAGGCCTGCCGCCCGCGCTACCGCGCCGCCGGCGGCAAAAGCGATCCGGGCGATGCCTACATGATCGCCGATATCCTGCGAACCGATGGCCATCGCTTCCGCGCCCTCACACCGTGCTCCGACGAGATCGAGGCCTTGAGCGCTCTGGTCCGCACCCGCGACGACCTGGTCGCCAAGCGCGTCGCCATCGCCAATCAGCTGCGCGGCCTGCTCGACGGCTTCTGGCCCGGCGCCGGCGCCGTCTTCGCCGATATCGACAGCAAGATCGCGCTCGCCTTCCTCGAACGCTATCCCACCCCCGACAGCGCCCGGAGCCTCGGCGAGAAACGCCTGGCCGCTTTCCTCGCCCGAAACCACTACAGCGGCGGCCGGAGCCCCCGCCAGCTGCTCGATCGCCTCGGGGCCGCCGCCCGCGGACGCGCCGGCCCCGCCGAAGTCGAGATGAAAGGCGAACTGGTGCGTGCCCTCGTCGCCGTCCTCCGCCCGCTGGTCGAGCGCCTCGGTGAACTCAGCCGACGCCTCGAGCGAGAGGTCGCCGCGCTTCCCGATGGACGGATCATCATGTCCTTTCCCCGCGCCGGCCGTGTCTGCGCGGCTCAGATCCTGGCCGAACTCGGTGACGTCAGGGAACGATACCTCTCCGCCGATCACCTCGCCGCCGAGGCCGGCGCCTGCCCCGTCACTCACGCGTCCGGAAAATCCAGGGGCGTCAAATTCCGATGGGCCTGCAATCATCGCCTGAGGCGCGCGATCACGACCTTCGCCGATAACTCCAGGCACGAATCCCAGTGGGCACAAGACATCTATCTCGCCGCCAAGAAGCGCGGATGTCGCCACGCCCATGCCATCAGAATCCTCGCCCGCGCGTGGATCAGGGTCATCTGGAGAGCATGGACCGACGGAAAACCCTACGACCCGCAAAAACATCGAGCCGCAATGCGCGCCACCGAGATAGGTTGACACAGGGTGTCTCCCCCTCCGGGCCGCCCGGAAAAGCTCCCCTCAATGGGTGGCCCGGAGGGGTCCCGGAGGGGGAGCGGAGCGGCCGAGACTTATGTCCATCGCCACAGTACACGACTCGTTCATGCTGGCTTTGGCCTGGGCACCTGGACTGGTGGTTTTCCGGGGACGAGGAAACGAATCAGCTCAATGGCTTGACGCCTGTCGATAGGATTGACGAGCTGTCGCCTTATCCACTCGAAACCGTATCGGAAGATGGATTTTGCCATCCTTTTGTGGGTTTTGAGGCGGATCGGCTCGGCCTCGTGGAGCCAATCGCCGACTTTGTGCGCCCAGCAGAAGGTGATGGAAAGGACGGCGGTGAGCTTGGAGATGCGCTCCGGGTCGGTCATGTGGGTGTCTTCGAGGTTGAAGCCACGGGTTTTCAAGGCGGCGAAGAGGGTCTCGATTTGCCAGCGCTGGGCGTAGATGGCCAAGGCCTCCTCGGGCGCGTCGTTGGTCACGACGATCAACAGTTCGCCGGTCTTGAGATGGAGCGCGGCGACGAAGACGGGCCTGGCCTTGGGTTTTCTGGCCTCCGAGAGGCGCCTGGCGTTGGAGAGGATGCGGCTTTCCCCGGGTTTGAGGTCGCGAAACAGCTCCCTCGCCTTGACCATGCGACCACGCGTGTTGGCGATCTTGATGTTGGATCGGATGCGGATGTGAAAGGGGATGGCCTTTTCCTGCAACCATGCCAGCCAGGCGTCGCCGATGAATTCCCGGTCGGCCAGGAGGCTGGCGATCTTGTCGACCCCGAAGAGCCGGAGGACGTGTTCGAGGATCGCGATCCGCTCCTTGGTATTGGAATTGCCCGCCTTGTCGAGCACCCGCCAGCACACGGGAATGGCGATGGCGCGGTTGACGATGCCGATCATCAAGATGTTGACGTCGCGGCGACCCAGCCGCCAGTTGGTCCGGTCCATGGTCAGCCGCCACGGCCCCGCCTGGAGCCCCATCATCGCGACCAGGAACTCGGCGAGGCGATCGTAATCGAAATCGACTTGCTCGAAAAACCGTTGCAGGCGCCGATAGTTGGAGCTGGATCGCGCGCGCCCCGGAAAGTGGCAGGCCAAGTGAGAGAGGTTCACCGTCCGGGCGACGAACACGCCGAAGACCAAGACGCAAAGGCTCTCCAGACGGCTCTTGCGAAAGGCGAAGCCGCATCGTAGCGTCTCACGCAGGGCGTTGATCGGGTTGTCTCGCATGATTTCCCTCTTGACTCGTCGTGGAGTGAATCGGGAATCCTACAACCTTTTCAACGTCCTACGTAAATGCCGTCGTGTACCATGGTCCATCGCTATCAGTCGGGCCGTTCGACGATGACGCGGCCCCGGCCGCGACGCAGCACATAGCCGCCCCTCGGAATGGAGAGTTTTCCCGCCTCGATCAGCGTCCGCAACGCATCTTGAATTCGTACCGCGTTACGATCGACCTGCGTCTTCGTCGGCGCGGGCTTGCGCGCCAGCCATTCGGCAAACGTCCTGTTCGCGATGTCGTCGCCGAGCGATTTTCTGAGCGCGTTGAGTTTCCGCACCTCCATGCGAGTCAGCGCGCCTTCGTCGATTGCACCCTTGGAACCTTTGGCCATGTTACCCTAATTCCCTAACCGAAAACGACACCACTTAGCTGGTGCCGATGACCAAAATAGTTCAAATGCAACCCTGGTCAAGGAATTCGTGGGAATGATTTGGTAAGCTCGGCGAGAATCATTTTCGAAGTCACGCATTTGATGTGGTTCCACGAGCCGATTGCGATATACATGCAGCCTCTACTGGGAATCCGTCGATCCACGACCACGGTATGGCGAGTTGCTTGGCCATGCGCGTTCGGTTTTCGATTATTTCGCCTATATTGCCGAGCGTGCCGCGTCGGGCCGGACAAGGCGCTAGAGCGCTTCAAGTTTGCAGCGAATCGCCGGGCCGGGGGAGTGGGCGGCCTCGACCAGGCTTGAAACGTGCTAGCGGAACTGAGCGCAGTCGTAGATATGAAAGCGCCTGACCGAGCGCCGCTCGGGACCGCCGCCGCGCGAAACTTCGTCGACCCGCGCCAACGGCGCGGTCCAGGTCCGATGTCGGACATCGGCCAATTCCGCGTCCAACACCAACAGGTCGAGATCGGGAAGCTTCTGCAGGCATGGGCGAGCCGTTCACCCGGCTCGCCCTCCGCCATCCGGCGCGCCTCGGAGCGGCGGGGTCGACAGACCGAGACGCCCCGGAACTCCGCCAATTCCATGGCCGCGAGCACAGCGTGACGACGACCGTAGGCGATGGCCAGATCACGATTGAAAATCGATGCACTGCCCTGCACGCAGGAGAGATAGCTGGCACGGCCGAGCGCGAACCAGAGAAAGGTGACACCGCTTTCCCAATAGACGCTCCGGCCCTCCGGCAGCAGGCGGCGGAGTTCCGCGTCGACCTCACGAGTCGCGTGGTAGCGCATCCAATCGCTGCGCCGATCGGCGATTCCCAGCGCCAGCGCGAGGACGACCACACCGCCCACGACGCTTGCGACACGCCGGCGGGGCGCCAGCACCGCGACCAGGAGGACGACGGCGGCCGGCGCCATGACCGTCATCTCGCGCACGAAGATGGTATCGAGGTCGAGCACCGGGGCGATGAAGAACAGGCTCCCAACCGTCCCCACCGCCGCCAGCGCGGATCCCACCACGCAGAGCGCGAGCAGCACCCGCGCCAGCATTCGGAGCCCCCCGCCCATCAGTCGCTCTCGGGCCAAAATCGCAAGTCCCGCCGCCGACAATGCCACGACGGTCATCACGCCGCCGACGTGGAAGAAGCGGTCGAGAAACCACACCAGCAGCGCGCCGAGGTAGAGCGCGAGAGTCCAGCGCTCGCCCTCCGAACTGCCCGACCAGAGGCCGAGCAGGATCCGCGCCGCGCTCAGGTTGGCGATGACCGTCAACAGCCAGACCGCCCGCCACGGCTGCGCGTTGATCACCAGCAGGTCCCGCAAGCCCTCGCCGAGAGCCCAGGAGGCCGCGAAGCCGCCGGCGACCACCCCCAGCAACACCGCGCCCAAGCGGCGCTCGTTGCCTGAGACGAAGCGGCGGGCCAGCAGGACGAAAAGCGTCAGGGCGACGGGTCGGGCGTATTCGTCGAAGTTCCAATTGCCGACCAGCGCATAGGCGTCGCGATGCTCGACGACGGCGTACCAAGCCTCGTCCATGACCTCGAAAAGACGCGAGAAAGGCGCCACGCCCGCGAGCGCCAGGACGATCGGCAACGTCGCCGCCGCCGCCACCGCGAGCCACCAGCGCCAGCGCGCACGCCCGGGGCGGCTCGCCTCGAACAGCAGCGCCACCCCGGCGCCCGGCCAAGCGATCAAGGGATGGAGAACAAGCGCCGCCGCCAGGGCGAGACCGGCGAGGAGACGGCGTCGCCCGAGCAAGAGGGCGAGGCCCAGCAACACCATCGCCTCGGCGAAGAGACGCGGCGTCGCATAGGGCTCGGCGTAAGCGAAGATCCGGTTGGCTCCGTATTCCCCCGGCAGCGCGGCGAGCGCCAGCAGCAGGATCCACCGCGCGCTCGGCGCGGCCACCATCACCCCTATCAGGGCGAGCGCGCCGATCAGCCACGAGGCCTGTCCCAGGACGTAGAGGGTGAAGGTGGCGCCCTCCAGGCCCAAGGCGGCGGCGAGGCTCCCGTAGAGCGCCGGAAAGACCGTGAAACGCCCCTGAAAGCCGTGGGCGAAGAGAATATCGTCGTCGAGGAACCCCGGGTCGAGCCAACGCAACGCTTCCGCCGCGTAGAAGGGGCCGTCGTGATCGATCCCGAAATAGGGATGCCCGGCGAGCCAGATCGCCGCCAGCAGCACGGCGAACGTCAGCGTCCAAAGACCACCATCCCTGACGCTATCTCGCATGACGGCGTCCCGGCCGGCGTCGCCGCGCCCCGGGTCAGGCCTTGGCGAGGGCTTGGTCGAGGTCGGCGATGATGTCTTCCACGTCCTCGATGCCGACGGAGAGGCGCACCAGCCCATCGGAGAGACCGCGGGTGTGGCGTTCCTCGGCCGGCACCTCGGCGTGCGTCATCGTCGCCGGATGGGTGATCATGGTCTCGACCGCGCCCAGGCTCTCGGCGAGGCCGCAGAGCTCGACCCCGTTCATCACCGCCCGACCGGCGGGAAGGCCGCCCGTCAACTCGAACGAGATCATGCCGCTGTAGCCGGACATCTGGGCCTTGGCGATCTCGTGGCGCGGATGGGATTCGAGACCCGGATAGATCACGCTCGCCACCTTTGAATGGTCTTCCAGGTATTCCGCCACCTTCTGCGCGTTCTCGGCGTGCCGCGCCATGCGCAGATGCAGCGTCTTCACGCCCGCCAGCGTCAGCCAGCAGTCGAAGGGGCTCGGTACCGCGCCGATGGTCTTCTGCAGGAACTTGAACTCGTCGTGAATGTCCTCTCGGTCGGTCACCACCACGCCGCCGATGATCTGGTTGTGGCCGCTCAGATACTTGGTGGTGCTGTGCATCACGATGTCGGCGCCAAATTCCAGCGGGCGCAGGAACACCGGCGTCGCGAAGGTGCTGTCGACGGCGTAGATCAGGTCGTGCTCCTCGGCGATCACGGCCATCGCCTCCAGGTCGGTCACCTTCAGCAGCGGATTGGTCGGGGTCTCGATCCAGAGCATCTTGGTCTCCGGCCTGATGGCTTGGCGGACGATGTCGGCATCCGAGGTGTCGACGTAAGTGAAGTTCATGCCGTAGCGCGGCGTGAGCACCCGATTGAAGTAGCGGGTGACGCCGCCATAGACGTCCTCGGAGCAGACCACGTGGTCGCCGCTGGAGAGAATCTGCAGGCAGGTGCTGATCGCCGCCATGCCACTGGCGTAGCAGACAGCGTACTTGCCGCCCTCGATATGGGCGAGGTTGCTTTCCAGCACCTGACGGGTCGGGTTGGTGGATCGGGTGTAATCGAAGCCCTTGTCGCGGCCGACTTCCTCGAGCACGTAGGTCGCGGTCTCGTAGATCGGCGGCACGATCGAGCCGGTGGTCGGATCGGGCTCGATACCTGCGCGCACGACGGTGGTGTCGAACTTCACGGGCGGCATTCCTTCTGCTGGGCGAGCACGGCGCCAACATAATGAAGCCGGCGGGAGATGTATATGATCGGCGCGCGCGCCTCGGTCGGACTCGGAGCGGTTTTCCGGCGCCGTTGCCGCGAGGTACTTTTCCCGGGGTCTCGAGCGCCCTATATCCCGGCCATGAACGTCGCGCTTCCAAACCCTCGAGTCAGCGCCTGGCTGCTTCTGGCGGCAAGCGTCATGGCGCTCGCCGGCGCCTTCGCGGCACAGTACGGCCTCGATCTGGAGCCCTGTGTGCTCTGCATCTATCAGCGCTGGCCACATGCGGTGGTGATCGCGCTGGCCGCCCTCGCGCTGGCGGCGCCAGACGGCCCGGCCCGGATCGGGCTACTGGGCCTGGCGGGACTGGCGCTGCTGCTCGGCGCGGGCGTCGCCGGATATCACGTCGGCGTCGAGCAGCATTGGTGGCGGGGAAGCCAGGCCTGCACGGCAAATATCGGCGGCGCGGCGAGCCTGGAAGAGTTGAAGGCCCAAATCATGGCGGCGCCGATCGTTCGCTGCGACGAAATCGCCTGGTCGTTCCTGGGAGTCTCCATGGCGGGCTATAATTTCCTCCTCTCGATGGGCGCGGGCGGCTTCGCCCTGCTGGCGGCGGGACGGTTGGCGCGAACGCGGAGAGCGGCATGAGCAAGCCTTCGGGGCCCCGCCGGCGACGGCCGACGAGCGGCACCACGCCGCCGCCCCGACCGGCGGAGGCCCGCCTGCCGGGCGATCTCGCCGCCGAGGCGGAGCTCCACCGGATGATCCGGGTCGACCACGCGGGCGAATTCGGCGCCGCCCGGATCTACGATGGCCAACTGGCGATCCTCGGCGGCACCAAGGCCGGCGCGGCGATCGCCCTCATGGCGGCGGCCGAGCGGGAGCATCTGCGGACCTTCGAGGAGTTGGTGCTGGCCCAAGGCGTCCGCCCGACGGTGCTGTCGCCGCTTTGGCATCTCGCGGGCTTCGCGCTGGGCGCCGGCACGGCGTTGATGGGTCCGCGTCACGCCATGGCCTGCACCGAGGCGGTGGAGGAGGTGATCGACCAGCACTATCGCCGCCAGGTGGAGCGGCTGGGCGCGGCGGAGCCCGAACTGAGGCGGACGCTGGAGGCCTTTCGCGCCGACGAGCGGGGCCACCGCGACACCGCGATCGCCGAGGGCGCGCGCGAGGCGCCGGGCCACCGGCCGCTCACCCGCGCCGTCAAGGCCGGCACCCGCCTCGCCATCTGGCTCTCGGAACGGATCTGAGGCGCCGCCGATCTTTGACCGCCCATCCGAGGCGCCGTAAGCTCGGCGCCATGGCGAATGTCATGATCACCGGGGCGAGTCGGGGTCTCGGCCTCGAGTTCGCCCGCCAATACGCCGCCGACGGCTGGCGCGTTCTCGCCTGCTGTCGCGATCCGTCCGGCGCCGAAAGCCTCGCGAGCCTCGTCGAAGGGAGTGGCGGCGCCATCACCTCCCACCCGCTGGACGTCGACGACGATGCCTCGGTCGCCCGCTGCCGGGACGAAATCGACACAGCCATCGACGTCTTGCTCAACAACGCGGGCGTCATGGAGGGCCGTGACGCCGGCCTCGGCGACATGGACTACCCGGCCTTCGAGCGGTCGCTGCGAACCAACGTCTTGGGGCCGATGCGGGTGGCGGAGGCGTTCCACGATCTCGTCGCGCGGGGGGCTGAGCGGAAGCTCGTCACCATATCGTCGCGCATGGGCTCGATCGAGGAGGCGGCGCCCAACGCCATCATCTACCGCACCAGCAAGGCGGCGGTGAACATGGTGGTACGCTGCATCTCGCAAATCCTGGAACGCGACGGCATCATCAGCGTCGTGCTCCACCCCGGTTGGGTCCGGACCGACATGGGCGGTCCCGCCGCCGCCCTTTCGCCCGAGGAGAGCGCCACTGCGCTTCGCCGCGTCGTCGCCGGCCTCGGCGCCGGCGACAACGGCGGCTTCTTCAACTACGACGGCACGCCCATCCCCTGGTGAGGCGCCGCCGTCAATCGGGCCGGTCCATCGAGAAGACGCGCTCGACGGCCGAGTAATCCATGTAGCCGAGCCGGGCGATCGGGCGCATGGCCAAGACGTCGACCCGGCCGTCGACGATCAGCCGATCGTCGACGTGGATGCCGACGACCTGGCCCAGCACCATGTAGTTGCCGTGGCCCTCGCGATGGCTGGGGAGCGTCATCGTCTGCAAATACTTGCACTCCAGATGCGCCGGGCTTTCCTTCACCCGGGGCGGCGCCACCTTGACCGACGCGACGGCGGTGAGGCCGACCTCGGCCATCTCGTCGACGCTCCTCGGCATGTGGGCCGAGGTGGCGTTCATCGCCTCGCGCAAGTCCCAAGTCGAGAGGTTGCAGACGAATTCGCCGGTCTCCTGAACGTTGCGCAGCGAATCCTTGATCCCGCCGTCGGGGTGGCTGCCGTTGGGGCAGTACATCACGCAATGCGGCTCGTCGCAGACCGCGTTGAAATAGCTGAAGGGCGCCAGGTTGAGCGCGCCGGAGGACGCAATCGTGGTGACCCAGCCGATCGGCCGGGGCGCCACCAGGGCCTTGAAGGGATCGCGGGTCAGCGGCGCGGGCCGCGGGTCCACGTCGGGATCGATAAACATGCGCGCTCCTCAGATCGGGTCCCAGTCGAAGTATTCGCCGGTGTCGTCGAGCGCCAGCAGGTCGTTGCGCAAGCTCGGCACCAGCATCGCCGCCAGGTCGGCGGGCGACCAGCCGTCGCCCTTGTGGAGGGTGCGGATGGGGCGCGGCTGGCTCATCAGATAGATCTCGTTGCCGCGCACGCCGAAGACCTGGCCGCTCACCCCCGCCGACGTATCGCTGGTGAGATAGACCACCATCGGCGCCATGTGCGCCGCCGTGGAGCCGACGCGGAACTTCTCGAAGGCTTTGGCCATCTCCTCGCTCTGCACGGGGATCGATTCGATCATCCGGGTCCAGGCGAAGGGTGCGACGCAGTTCGACCGAATGGCGTAACGCTTGCCCTCCAGCGCGATCACCCGGCTCAAGCCGACAATCCCCATCTTGGCGGCGGCGTAGTTGGCCTGGCCGATGTTGCCGTTGAGGCCGGAGGTCGAGGTGAAGTGGACGAAGGCGCCCGACGCCTGCTCGCGCATATGCGGCAAGGCCGCGCGGCTGGTGAAATAGCTGCCGTTCAGATGCACTTCGATGACGGCGCGCCATTCCGCCTCGGTCATCTTGTGCATCATCGAATCGCGCAGAATTCCCGCGATATTGACCACCGCGTCGATGCGGCCGAAGTCCGAGACCGCCTGGGCCACCATGCGTGTCGCGCCGTCGGCCTCGGCGACGCTGTCGGTATTGGCGCTCGCGCGCCCGCCCTCCGCCTCGATTTCGCCGACGACGTCGCCCGCCGGGCCCTCGTCCCGGCCCTCGCCGCCGAGCCCGGCGCCGAGATCGTTCACCACCACGCGCGCACCCTCGCGCGCCAGCAGCAGCGCCACCTCGCGCCCGATACCCCGCCCGGCGCCGGTCACCAGCGCCACCTTGCCGTCCATCACGCCCATGTTTCCTCTCCCTGGTTCCGAAGCGTCGGCACGCTATCGCATTATCCGCCGACGCGACACCAGGCAGCGACCAGCGGCCACCCCATGACCGCGCCGCCTTCCGTCATTCGAAACTCTCGGGCCAGAGACGGGCGCCGTGTATCACCGCGGCGACCTCGATCTCACGGCGCGAGCGGTGGAAGCGGTAGGCGACGGTGTAAGGCGTACCGGATATGACCAGTTCACGCGTGCCCACGGCCTTGCCGGGCCGCCCCATGTGAGGATGAACCCTCAGCTCTTCGAGCCGGTCTCTAATTCGGTCTCTAATTCGATAACCGGCATCCGGATTTCGTTCCGCGATATATTGGAAAATGTCCCGCAGTTGGCGCTGGGCACGCGACGACCAAAAGACTCTCATCAGGTACGGGCTTTTGCCGCGTCCAGGATCGCTGTCATTTCAGCCATCACCTCTTCATGCGAGACCCGATTGCCGCGATCGAGATCTTCCAACCCGGCGCGGACCTCGGCGAGCCACTCCCGCTCCTCTCGGAGGTAGCGCTCCAGGGCATCCGTGACGACCCAAGTCCGCGAGCGGTCGACGGCGCTGGCGATCTCGTCGACCTCGGCCGCGACTTCATCACTAACCCTGACGGTGATGGACGGCATGAGACAATCCCTCGAAATCATCGTAAGACAACGAAAGCATAGCATTTCTCATGGGCTCCGGCACGATTATTCGAAGCTCTCCGGCCAGAGACGGGCGCCGTGGACGACGGCGAGAATTTGGATCTTCGGCGAGGTAGCCTCGATTCGATAAGCGATGATGAAAGGCTCGCCTGGCACGACGAGTTCCCTTGTACCGGCGATACGGCCCGGTCGGCCCCTATTCGGATGGTCCGTCAAATCGGCCGCGCGCTGGCGGATATCCTCATGAATCCTTCGCGCGGCGCGAGGATCATGATCATGGATGTATTGGTAGATCCCTTCGAGATTTCGAAGCGCGCGATCGGACCAATCTATCCTCACCGCTCATTCGGCCTTCGCGTCGAGCGCGTTCAAATGAGCCTCGAGCCGTGCCATGGCCTCATCGTGGGGAATGCCTTCACCCCGGTCGTGATCGGCGATGCCGGCGCGGATTTCGTCGATCCAGTGTTTCTCGTCTCGTAGGTAGCGCCTCAACGCGGTCCCGGCGATCCAGGATCGCGAACGATCCATGATGCCCGCCAGTTCGTCGACCTCTTTCGCGGTATCCTCGTCGAGACGAATGGTGATTGATGGCATGGCGGCGTCCGTTTTCATTTGAATCAGATGATTTCAATAATGTCGTACAATATTCGTTCTCCCGCCAACCGTCAAAGACTGGCGCCCGATCGCGCGACTCGGGCACCTTTCTTCGACCGTTAGCGCGCCGCGCCGACGCCCGTCCGCGCGTTGAAGTCGTCGATCAGCTCGTCCCACAGCGAGGGGTAGGCCAGGAGATCACGCCAGAAATCAGGCGCACGGCGGGCATCGAAATCGGCTTGGCGGACACCCTGCTGCTCGACCCAGGTGTAGTAGCCGAGGTTGAAGATCCGCTCCCGCCCGGTTCGGTCCAGTTCCTCCAGATGGTCGACACCGATGTCGGCGAGGTGGCGGGCGAAAACGGCGCCCGCCGCCATCTCGTCGAAGCCGTCGGGGAAACAGCGCTGGATCGTGCGCGCCCGTTCGCTGTCGTAGAGCTCGGCCCCGTCGGTCGCCACGGTGAGAATTGCGTCGTCGGCGCCGAGGTCGAGCCGCTTGGCGAGCTTGATCGACGCCACCACGTTGCAGATGCTCGACAATCCGAGGTGCGACAGGCGCGCCACCCCTTCGGGATCGAGGCCCCGGCGCGCCACCAGATGGCGGCGGCCGATATCGCTGTTGAAAAGGACGTTCAGGCTGTCGGTCGCGCGGTCGGAGACGGCGATCACCGCGTCCATGTTCATCACGTTCTGAATCAGCGGGATGTGCTTGTCGCCGATCCCCTGGATGTTGTGCGCGCCATAGCCGTTGTAGAGCATGGTCGGACATTCGAGCGCCTCGACCGCGGCGATCCGGGCACCGTGCCGGGCCTTCAGATAGTCGCCCGCCGCGAGCGTGCCGGCCGAACCGGTCGCGGCGACGAAGGCGGCGAGGCGCAACGCGGGCTGGCTTTCGCGCCGCTGCTCGAAGACCCGCTCCAGCGCGCGGCCGGTCACGAAATGGTGCGCGACGTAGTTCCCAAATTCGGCGAACTGGTTCAGGATGACGGCGTCGGGCAGCGCCGCGAGCTCGGCGCAGGCGTCGTAGATTTCCTTGACGTTGCTCTCGGAACCCGGCGTGCGGTGGATGTCGTCGGGCGAGCCGACCCAGGCCTCGAGCCAGCGGAAGCGCTCGGCGCTCATCTCTTCCGGCAGGACCGCGACGCTCCTGCAGCCGATGATCCGCGAGATCGCGACCCCACCCCGGCAGTAGTTGCCGGTGGACGGCCAGACGGCGCGATGGCGGCCCGGATCGAAGCGGCCGGTGACGATGCGGGGCACCAGGCAGGCCATTGCCGCCAGCACCTTGTGCGCGCCGATCAAGGGAAAACGATCGCCGAGCACGACGAGGATCTTTGCCGCCACGCCGCTCAAGGCCTCGGGCAAGAGCAGATGCATCGGCACCGCGACTAGGCCACGGCGATCCGGACCGTTGTGCCAGGTGACGCGAAAGAGATTGCGAGGATCGGCCTCGTCCGGCCCGACGCCTCGGAGCCCCGCTGGAATCGCTTCGGGCATGGTGGCTGGATCGGCCAGTTCGGAGAACCTGGGCAGCCGCACGCCCGCGTCGCGCAATCGGGCGACCGCTCGGTCGCGCGTCTCGACGTCGACCACGTCGCGTTCGAGCGTCGATTGGCTCACCGTCGGTCCTTCCCGCGCGCTTTCAGGGCCCGCCGGTCCCGGCCTGCCTCGACACGGCGAGGCGCGAGCGCTCCGGCGCCGAGCGATGCCCTCGGTGGATCCATGCCGGTGCGTGGTCGATGGTGCGAGCGGTGAGACTCGAACTCACACTCCCTTACAGGAAATGGCTTTTGAGGCCATCGCGTCTACCGATTCCGCCACGCTCGCCCCGACCGCCACCTGAATAGACGACGGCGCCGGGCAAGGCAACCGCGCGTCCAGGGCGGCGCCGGCCGGCGAGCGCGAGACGCCTCGTCGAGATGGTGAAAACTCGACTGGCGGCGCCTTCCCGGCGCCCGTAACATCGTTTCCGTCAGGCCGAACCGGGCGGGAGGAAGCGCATGAGTGTCCAGCCGATCAAAAACGCCGCCGCGCACGTCGCGAGCCTCCGGGACGGCCGCTCGGTCCATCTCGACGGGCGGCGGATCGACGACGTCACCACCCACCCCGCCTTCCGCAACGCGGTCGAGACGGCGGCGGGGCTTTACGACTTTCAGGCCGATCCGGCGAACGCAGAGCTGATGACGTTCGAATCGCCGACGAGCGGGCGGCGGGTCAACCGCGCCTGGCAGATGCCCGAGAGTTACGACGAGCTGGTGCTGCGGCGCCGGGCACTGGTCGCCTGGGCGGAATGCCACGCGGGCTTCTTGGGCCGCTCGCCGGATCATCTGGCCTCGGCCGTGACCGGCCAGTTGATGGGCCTCGACATCTTCGAGGCGCACGATCCGGCCCGCGCCAAGGCCTACTGGAACTATTACGTCGACGCCCGCGACAGCGACCTCTACCTCACCTACGTCATCATCAACCCGCAGGTCGACCGCTCGAAATCCGCAGCTGAGTTGGACCGCGACGATCCCATGCTCAAAATCGTCGACGAGGACTCGCGCGGCGTGACGGTTCGGGGCGCCAAGATGCTCGGCACCAGCTCGATCATGGCGAACGAGGTCTTCGTCGCGCATTTGCAACCCCTGCGGCCGGACGAGGTGGACTACGCCATCTGCTTCGCGCTGCCGATGGGAACGAAGGGGCTGGAGGTGCTGTCGCGCCGGTCCTACGAGGCCCGCGCGGTCTCGGATTTCGACGATCCCCTCGCCGCGCGCTACGACGAGAACGACGCCCTGCTCTATTTCGACGATGTCCAGGTCCCCTGGGAACGGGTCTTCGTCCACCGCGACCCGGAGATGTGCCGGCGCCAGTTCCACGACACGCCGGGCCACATCTATCAGAACTACCAGGCGCAGATCCGGCTCACGGTGAAGCTCAAGTTCCTGGTCGGCCTCGCCCGACAAATCACCGAGATCATCGGCACGGTGAAGATCCCCTCGGTGGTCGAATCGCTCGGCCGGATGGCGGCCCGCGCGGCCCAGGTCGAAAGCATGCTCTGGGGCATGGAGGCGAAGGGGGGCCACTGGGGCAAGTATTTCGTGCCCGATCGCCATTCGGTCTACGCCGCCCAGACGCTGACCCAAGAGCTCTATCCGGAGATGATCACGACGCTCCGCGAGCTCGCCGGAGGTGCCTTGGTGATGCTGCCGTCGTCGGCCGCCGACTTCGCCGATCGCAAGCTCGCCCGTATTCTCAAGAGCGTCCAGACCTCCGCCGACGGCCGCTCGGACCGAGAGCGGGTGAAGCTGTTGAAACTGGCGTGGGACGCCGTCGGCTCCGAGTTCGCCGGCCGCCACGTGCAGTATGAGATGTTCTATGCGGGCGCCCCGTTCGTGACCCGCGGCCACAGCTTCCGCACCTACGACTGGGCCGGCGCCGAGCGCCTGGTCGCCACCATCGCCGAGCGCTACGACCTGGCCGGATCGATCCGGGAATTGGCCGAGCCGGCGGCGGAGTGAGCCGGTGGCACGCGGTTCGAGCCCGGGGCTGCGCCGGGACGGGAAATGATGTAATAACCTTTTACATGAAGCGGACGGACAAGGGGCGCAAGCGGCGAGGCTATCACCACGGTAATTTGCGCGAGACCCTGGTGCAGGCGGCCTTGGCCTTGATCGGCGACAAGGGGTCGGCCGGCTTCACTTTCGCCGATGCCGCGCGGTGGGCCGGCGTCAGCCCGGCCGCGCCCTACCGACACTTTCGCGACCGCGACGAGCTGATGGCCGATGTCGCCAAGCGAGGCTTCGAGCGGTTCACGGCGCATCTGGCGAAGGCCTGGAACGAGGGACGGCCGGAACCATACCGGGCCTTCGAAAACATCGGACGCGCCTATCTCTCCTTCGCCCGGAACGAGACCGCATATTACGCCGCGATGTTCGAATCCCGGTTGCCCCTGGATTTGAGCCCCGAGTTGGCGGCGGCCGGCGACGAGGCCTTCGCCGTGCTGCGCCGGGCGACAGAGGCGCTCTGCAACTTGATGCCCGAAGACGAGCGTCCGCCCGTATTGATGATGAGCCTGCATTTCTGGTCGCTCCTGCACGGCATCGCCTCGCTCTTCGCCCGCGGCGACGCGGCCCGACGCCCGCTCCCGATGCCGCCCGAGGAACTGCTGGAGTCCGCCCTCCTGGTCTACCTCGGCGGCCTCGGCCCGCCGGGCGATGGCAAGCCCTGACGCGGCCATTTTTTCGCCGCCGTCCACCATCGGGTGCTTGACACCTCGAGGTTTCGGCCCATTTATGTTAATGTAAAAAACATTCACATGAGGGTGTGATGGAACTAGCCGCGAGAGTGGACGATTACGGCAAGCCGGCCTGGATCGCGTTGACGATCCTCGGCTTCGTCATTTACTGGCCCTTGGGCTTGGCCCTTCTGGCCTACCTGATATGGAGTGGACGAATGGGATGTTGGAACGGCCGTGGCTCGAACTACCGGCGCAATTTCGACGGCGCGCGCGAACGGTTTCGGGACGTCTGGTGGAGCGGCGTGCGTCGCCGCGCGCCGTCCAGCGGAAACAGTGCCTTCGACGAATACCGCGACGAGATGCTGCGCCGGCTGGACGAGGAGCAGCGGGAGTACAAGGCCTTCCTCGCGCGCTTGCGCCACGCCAAGGACAAGGCCGAGTTCGACCAGTTCATGGCCGAGCGCCGGAGTTCGGGCGCGACGGACGGGCCCACGGCCTGAGCCGAAACCGGGGCACATGCCGGCGCCGGGCGCCACGCCCGGCGCCGTCTCGTTATTCGAGGCCCTGGGCCAGCGTCTCGACGGTGGCGAGTAGGCGGGCGATGTCGGCGGGCTCCGACAGCCGGTGGTCGCCCGACTTGACGAAGGTGACCTCGACGTCGTCGCTGGCGAGCAATTCGACGATGTCGAGGGAGCCTCGCCAGGGGACGTCCGGATCGGCCATGCCGTGGAGGATGCGGAGCGGACAGCGGATCGCCATCGGCGCCTGGTCCAGCACCAGGTGCCGGCGGCCGTCCTCGATCAGGTTCATGGTGATCTCGTAGGGCTCGTCGCTGTATTCCGAGGGGCGGCGGTAGACGCCCTCGCTCTCCAGCTCGCGGCGAATTTCGGGGCCGAAGCTCTCCCACATGCGCTCCACGAAATCCGGCGCCGGCGCGATGCCGACCAGACCCGCCACCCGCTCCGGCCGGGCCAGCGCGACCAGCAGCATGATCCAGCCGCCCATGGAGGAGCCGACCACGACCTGCGGTCCCTCGCACACCTCGTCCAGGAGGTGAATCGCGTCCTCGGCCCAAAGTCCGATGGTGCCGTCGGCGAAGCGGCCGGAGGAGCGGCCGTGGCCGCGATAGTCGAAGCGGGTGAAGGCGCGGCCGACCTCGCCGCAATGGGCCTCCAGCGCCACCGCCTTGGTGCCGCTCATATCCGACATGAAACCGCCGCAGAAGAGCACCCCGGGCCCTCGGCCGGGCGTTCGGTGGTAGGCGATCGTCGTGCCGTCGGGGCGGTTCAGGATCTTCTCGGGCGGGCTCATGGCCGGTTCTCCCAGCGTTCGCGAAACGGGCGGCGACCATCCCATCGCCCGACCGGCGCGAGCTATTCCGTCTTCTCGGGTGCCGGCATCTCGGCGCAGATCGCCTTCAAGGCCCGCCATTCCTCCCGGCTTGTCAGCGCTCTGGGAATTAGGTGCACTGTCACCGTAATTCATTTGGTCCTTTCGACAAAAAGGCAAGAACATCCCTATCCATCGAATCCTTAGAATCGACCAACCACCCTCTGTCAAACGAAATCTAGACCGTCAGCGCCCCAAACCCACAAAATCTGCCCCCAGAGACCCAATCCGCAGCCTCATCGAAATCAGCTACCTGGGTAGTTACCTTTCCCCTATACTTCTCATGGCGGAGTACGGGAGCGAGGGGACGGGGGCTGTCAAGGCCGAGGCCGCGAAGCGGGGAGCCGGAGGCTCAGCCTTTACAGCCCTCGGCGCCTCGCTCACCATTGAAGGTGAGAAGGATTGGTGCCACCAGGCTCGAGCGTTCGAGTTCCGGTTGTCTAACTGAGTTTTGTCCTACCGGTCGAGGAGACCGGCCTAGTTGATTATCAGGCCTCTGATGTTGAATTGGCTCGGGCTTCCCATGCCTTGATTACCTTCAATTCATCATTCAAAGGGTGACCCCACGTTCGCGCAGACGCAGACCACCGCCACCCCTCTCTCTCGCAGTCCATGGAAGAGGAGGCTCGAGAGCGGGCCGGTCTCAAGCACTGCCCGGACCAGCGAGGCCGTCAGCTTCGCCGTGTGTTTGGCCAGGGTCTTGGCGATCACCACGGGATCGGTTGCGCAGCGCCCGCGCTAGAGCACCTCTCCGGCGCCGTCGACCAGGCAAATGTGGATCTGCTTGTCGGAAACGCCCAAACCGGCATAGACTTCACGCATGGGTCATCTTCCTTCTCGAAGCCGCCCGATGGACATCAGACCAGGGCGGGCTTCGTGGTTGTTGGGAGGATGACCCTAACTCAATTACGGCGTGTCACCGTAATTCAGAAGACACGACGCATCATGTTGTCAATAGATAAGTTCGTGATTGTCAAAAGTTTTGTGGTGCAGTTACAATGGCCCCGTTATTTCTCGGTTACGAAGGTTTGACTGAAATCACTGGGCGAAGGGATTCGATCATGATTCTGCCTAAGAGAGAAAGGGGACTGATTAATACGGTGATCCTGTTGCTAATGCTAAGCGCATGTGTGACCCAAACGGCTAGTCATAAAAAACAGACAGCGCAGGTTTGTAGTAAATACTTCTTCAGTGCTGCCAGAGTTGAAAATTGCGCAGCCAGTGAAAGAGCACCTCAAGATGTTGAAATTGCATACGCGCTATCTCAAGTTTATAGGAAGGGGAAATATTGGTATACCCCGACTCCCCGCAGACCCGAAAAAGTTCTGGCAATCCGGCTGCGGATCGATTCTTCTCGCGGTCATGATTCGCGGTGGATTTCTGAGCATCGAGGAACGCGCGGCCCTGGAGGCGGTGATGGGGCATCCGAGCGAGACCCACGGGGTGGCGCGCCGCGCGAACGCCGTTCTGCTCTTGGATGACGGCTTGAGCTGCGTCGAGGTGGCGAAGGTGCTCTACCTCGACGACGACACGGTGCGGACGTGGCTGAAGCGCTACCGTGCGGGCGGCCTGGATGAAATGACGCTGTTCGACTGGCATGGCCGGTCGGGCCATCTGAGCCGGGAGCAAGAGGCGGAGCTTTCGGCCCATCTGAGCCAACGGCTTTACCGCGATACCGGCGAGGTGGCGGCCCATATCAAGGCGACCTACGGAGTGATCTACAGCCATTCGGGCTGCATCAAGGTGATGCATCGCCTGGGCTTCGAATACAAGCGCCCGAAAAGCCTGCCGGCTCAGGCCGATGAGGCCGAGCAGGCCGCCTTTATCGAGGCCTATGATAAGTTGCTCAACGGCTTGGCCGCCGACGAGGTGGTCTACTTCGCCGATGCGGTGCACCCGGAATTCCAGTCCCGCCCAGTCCATGGCTGGGTCAAGAAGGGCGACAAAGTGGCGTTACGCCGGACCTCGGGGCGCCAGCGCATCAATCTCCACGGCGCGCTCAACCTGGAAAACTTCCACTGCCCCTTGGTCCAGGCCGAGAGGATCAACGCCGCCTCGACGATCGCGCTGTTCGAGATGCTGGAGGCCACCAATCCCGGCAAGTCGCGGATCTATGTCTTCGCCGACAATGCCCGCTATCACCACGCCCGCCTGGTCCGACAATGGCTGGAGAGACCGGGTTGCCGCATCAAGCTCATCTTCCAACCGTCCTACGCTCCCCACCTCAACGCCATCGAGCGATTATGGGGCGTCATGCATCGCGAGGTGACCCACAACAGCTTCTACGCCAGCTTCGCCCTCTTCACCGAAGCCATCGACGATTTCTTCCGCCGACGACTGCCACGAGAGTGGACGACGTGGCGCGACACCATCACCGACAATTTCCGAATCATCTCGCACAAGGATTTTCGGGCTCTGGGGTGAGGCGAGTATATAAGGGAGATAGTGCCAAAAAGGATGATGCAAAGTACTTCTATTGGCTAAAGAAATCGGCAAGCTTGGGGCATTCCAAAGCAGCCAAACGGGTTTTCGATTCTTATGAAAGGGGTCGAGGTGTCGTGCCTGAGGACAAGTTGACAGCTTCAAAATATCTAAAAATTTACTCAGATCGCCGAATGCACTGGGCTCAAATTCTATTAGCATCAAAAATTTGGGATAACGAGCCCGATAAATCAGTTTCCTTGATAAAATCTGATGCGATCTCAGGAACTGCTGCGATCTCAGAAAACTGTCATGCTCAGGCTTTTTTTGGCCAAGATATATTTTGATGGTAGGTATACAGAGAAGAACTGGTCAAAAGCATTCTTCTGGTCTCTTCTGGCTCGAGTTGGCGGTATAGATCGACGATCAGAATTTCATTTTTCCACTTCCCGGCCTTTGGCCGTAGGAGATAAAAGTGGTTTCAGTATAAGTGGGTTCGATGAGCGCTGCACCAGACATGGTTACGGGATGGCAGGAACAGTTAAGAGAAAGATCGAAGATGTTCTTCCAAAGAAAATCATTGCATTAGCATCGAAAGAAGCAGGTTCCTGGAGCGCTGGCATACCAGAACCGAACCTTGAAGTGCCATCTGAAAGTGATATGGCTGCTTTACAACAACCGAAAGAGAAAGGGAAGAGAATAGCATTCAGCAAAAAGAATGATGGAGCTATCAAATTCAAGAAAGATAAGCCAAGATTGGATAATCCTAAAAAGATGGCGCGACCACCGTTACCGAAGCCGAGACCAGAATACCGGGACAAGAAGAAGAGGCCAACTGTATTGGACTTAGCTTTACCACCTTGGTTACCCACTTCAATTTCTTCTGGTGCAAGTTCAAGCAATGAACCATTGCGCCCGGACGAGTTTTTCTCCTTAGTTAATGATTACGTTTGGATCATCTTAGCGTATAGTGAGAATGGCTTGGCACAAGGCTCGGCGGTCGCCATAAAATCTGATATTTTATTAACGAACTGTCATATTATAAGCCAAAGAAATAATATTCTCATTCAATCTGGGAAAAAGAAATATTCAGCTTCTATTGTAGCTGCAGATACTGAGACGGATAGATGCATTGTGAAAGTACGTCACAAGAGCTTGGATTACATCAAGGGTATTATACCAATTGGCCTTGAGGGAGACTCACTTTGAGGATTCCCATGGTGGATGATTTCTGACTCAATTCCGGTGATTCGGAGTTGAGGAGGTTCACCATGGGAGCGGCGATCGGGTTACGAGAGGATTTCGATGCGGCGGAGCTGCGTCGCTTGGCGAAGCTTTCCAAGGATGCCGGCCAGAGCCGCCGGCTCTTGGCTCTCGCGGTGATCTATGACGGTGGGCGGCGGACGGATGCGGCACGGACCGGCCACGTGGGGCTTCAGGTGATCCGAGATTGGGTGTTGCATTTCAACGCCGAGGGCCCGGACGGCTTGATCGATCGCAAGGCGCCCGGTGCGGTGGCGAAGCTCGACGATGCACAACGCCAGGCGCTGGGGGCACGCGTCGATGCGGGGCCGAACCCGGCGGTCGACGGCGTGGTGCGCTGGCGGCTGAAGGATCTGGCGGGCTGGATCCGGGATATGTTCGCGATCTCGCTCGACGAGACCACGGTGAGCCGGGAATTGAAGGCGACGGGCTTCACGAAGATGACGGCGCGTCCGCGCCACCATGCCCAGGAGGAGGGCGTCATCGAGGATTTTAAAAAAAATTCCCCGAGCTGGTGGCGCAAGCTCGCCGGCGCCTGCCCGACGGCACCGAGATAGAAATCTGGTGGCAGGACGAAGCCCGTGTCGGCCAGAAGAACAAGATCACTCGGCGCTGGGCGCGGCGCGGAACCCGGCCCCGCGCACCGCATGACCAGCGCACCAAATCAGCCTATATCTTCGGCGCCATCTGTCCCGAACGCGGCGTCGGCGCCGCCCTCGTGCTCCCCCACTGCGACACCCAGGCCATGCAGCTGCATCTGGAGGAGATCTCCTCCCGGGTAGGCGCGCGCGCGCATGCCCTCCTGCTCCTCGATCAGGCGGGTTGGCACACCACGGACAAGCTGAAGATCCCCGCCAACGTTACCCTCCTGCCCCTGCCACCACGCTCGCCGGAGCTCAATCCGACCGAAAACATCTGGCAGTTCATGCGCGACAACTGGCTGTCCAACTTGGTCTTCCAATCCGACGAGCAGATCATCACCTCCTGCTGCGAAGCCTGGAACAAGCTCATCGATCAACCATGGAACATCACGTCCATCGGGCGGCGTAAATGGGCGCATGAGTTCTGATTAATGCCGATTGGTATAAGACGCTATAAAAGTCTCAAGGTAGGCGAGCGAGTCTTTTCTGTCGGCTCACCAAGAGGCCTAGAGAACACGCTTGGCGAGGGCTTAATATCGGGACTGCGGACGTCGAATAATGTTGAGTTAATTCAAACTACGGCACCCATATCATCCGGCTACTCAGGAGGCGGTCTTTTTGACGAGAATGGAAATCTAGTCGGCATTACTACCTTCCGTATCAAGAATTCAGAGTCTCTTAATTTCGCGATATCCGTAGATAGTTTCCTAAGATGAAGGTTCGCGGGTCAGGTCTTGCTTATTGAATTGGCCAAAAACTAGTCATTGAACTTTTCCCGAACACATCGTGAGCCATGGCCCGCCCTTCGTCTCATGGTAGGGGTCGCCCGGGCCGCCCGTCGGGGCATCCCGTATTCGAGGAGAAGCCCGAGCCCAGAGTACGGGCGGCGACGGTTCGAGGGCGAGGGCTCGGATACGGGAGCGGCACGTCGGCCGAGATGCGAAGGTTCGCGATACTCGCCCAGCCGGGCGATTCGATGAGAACAACAACCCGCGCGCGACCCAAAAATAATTTCTAGATATACAGTAATAATATAATACTTCCGAAAATGGCCGATTTTGCAAAACGAAATCCCGTCATGCCAGGGCGAAGCCCGAACGGCGTTGGCCATCAAGCCTTTGCTTGTCTCACGCATATTCAGACCTTGAGATGTATGCGTTCGGGAACGTCGTCTTGGCGCGCGAATCGCCGATTTTCGTGAGGGTTCGCCGCGCGCGAACGTCCCAAACCGGGCGCGAACCGGGGGATCGCACGATCGCGGAGCGAGGGGTCACCAATTTTGCATACGCTCTTCCCTCCCATGCCTCGATGATCTTGGAGTCGGAGCCATGGTGGCGGCCTACCTCGTCCAAGATCCTTTCGCCCCCTGGGCTCGGGCGGGCTCATGGCCGGGCCTCCCAGCGTCTTCGCGAAAAGCGCGGCGATCGTAGCATCGGCCGACGAGCGCGAGCTATTCCACCTTTCCGGGCGCCGGCTTCTGGCCGCAGATCGCCTTCAAGGCGCGCCATTCCTCCGGGCTCAACACCGGCCTCGGGTTCCGGACCCGGGCCTCGCGGGCGCGGCGCTCGCGTTCGGCCAGGACCGGATGGGTGCTGAGATAGGCCAGCAGCGAGAAGCCTTTATCCTCGCCCTTCTTCTCGCCCTTCTTCTCGTCCTGTTTCTCGCCCTTGTCCTTGGCCTTGTCGAGGCGGGCGAAGAAACGCGCCAGGCCCACCGGGTCGATGCCGACCTCGGCCAGCATGGCGACGGCGACGGCGTCCGCCTCCGCCTCCGCCTTGCGGCTGTGCGAGAGCAGGAGCAGCAAGCCGCCGGCCTCGCCCAACACTTCCAGCAGGGTGGCGCCGTCGCCCATGACGATGTCGATCAGCGTGGTGACGCCCAGCACGCGAATGAAGTTTTCGGTCGGGTGATACTTCAGCACGTGGCCCAGCTCGTGCGCCAGGACGCCGGCCACTTCCTCGGCCGTCTCCGCCTTCTCGATCAGGCCGCGCAGCAGCAGCACGCGCCCGCCGGGCGCGGCGAAGGCGTTCACCATCGCGTGGTCCACCACCTTCACCCGGAGCTGTCTATCCCAAACGTAGCCCGGCGCCAGGCGTGTCAGCATCTTGTCGAGCGCCCGGCGACCCGCCGGATCCTCGCAACGCTTGCCCCGGAACAGGAAATGGTTCTCGAAGCTCCGGCCGAGTTCGTCCTCCCAACCGTGCGGTATCACGCGGGCGCCGATATGGGCGAGCGAGGGGATGCCGTAGACCAGGGCGAGACCCAGGGCCGCCACCACGGCGATGGCGAGCCCGGCTTCCTTGCCGATCCGCCAGACCCGGCCCCGGCTGGAGACGACGCCCGGCGCGACACGGGCCAGGTCTTCGGCGAAGCTCGCCGACTCGACGACCAGTTGCGCCTCCGCCATGGTCTTGGACGACAGCCGGAAGGCGTCGACGCCGGGGATCGCCTCGGGGCTGGTCAGATCCTCGTAGCGCCAGAGGTGGAACCGCCGGCTCTCGGTCTCGTCGATCCGGATGCCCTGCGCCGTCAAGGTGACGGTGGCGGTGCGTCGGGCGGCGGACTTGCCGTCGTGGAAGGTCGCGGCGTGGCGGAGGTTCATCAGATCGAGGCGACGTCGAAGGCGTCGGCCAAGCCCTCGCCGCTCCTGGGCCGCTCCCTGGCGCTCTGTTGGATCGCCTCGAAGTCGATCTCGCCCACGATTTCCAGCCGTCCGCAGACATAGCGGAAGAGCCGAAGCTGCGCGAACGCGCGACCGAGCGTGAGTGTGAATAGCAAAATCAAGGCGTTCCCCAAGATGAGCCAGAGGAAGCTCCAATAGGTCGCTCCGAGGCGGAACGACAGCCCCTCGTAACTCAGGCATTCGACGAAATATTCATACTCCCTCTGCTTGTAGATCACCCAGAGCGGCAGCAGCGCCAGAAGCGAGAGAGGCAAGAGTAGGCCCGCGATCACATACCATGCGCCGGCCTCGCCAAATTCGCCGTCGGCGGGGGAGAGCGCCGCCAATCCGCTCGCCAGCGTGACGCCGAGGACTATCGCGAGGATGCCTGCCGGAACGCTGAGCAGCCAGCAGAGGGCGAAGCGGGGGTATAGCACGCCCGCCGTGCCCTCGAATCGGAAGCGGCGGTCGCCGAATTCGGTCGCCGACATCATCTGGCGAAAGAGCCGCATTCGGCCCCAGGGATAGGTCCAGCCGAGGGTGGCGCCACTCAGCAGATAGATCGCGGCGTAGAGCAGGCCGTAGAGCCAGGAGGAGCCGTCGAGGGCCGGGCGGATACCTCGCCAACGAGTCCGCGACAGACGGTAGCGCTGGGCCCGATACGTCGCGACGCCGATCAGATAGAGGATCAGCAGATAGAGCGGCGAGGTGATCGCGCCGGCCAGCAGCGGATTTTCCATCCCGATGTAGCTATCAACCGCCAATTTAAAGCCGGCCAACGGCACCAAGACGACGACGACGACGATCACGAAGCCGATCAGCAATTCGAGACCGGTGCCGGTGTATTCGGGCCGATCGCCCTCGACCACGGTGCCGGCCCAGAGCATGCGGCGGATCCGGGTCTTCGCCCAGAAGCGGTAGAAGGTGAGGGTCAGGATGCTGAGCACGATGTTGACCAGCACCACCGGCACCATCGCGCCGATCCCGAGGTCGTGATCGATCGAGAGGCGTCGTGACGGCGGGGGCTCGCCCTCGGGCGCCCCGGGATCGAGTGCGGCCGCTTCGCTGTCGGACATGCCCCTGGATGCTCCCGAATCGCGCTGCCACGACCCCACTCTAGGAGCCGCCTCCGGCCACGTGCAAGGCAGGGGATCGCCGAACGCCGGCGCCGGCTGGCCGGAGCGATGCCCGCGAAGGTATATCGCGAAAGATGCCCCCGATGGCCTCAATGATGGTATATAGAGTTCTTGGAAGGGGCCGCTCAAGAGCCCCTCCATATGCTACGCGCACCGAGCGGGCGGCCCATGGCGGCGAGGGAAGTCCAGATTGCGAGGGCGTCGCGGACGACACTTCGACGGGACGTGAATAAATGGACACCGGTTGGGAACGCGGCTTGTTCTGGTTCTGGCTCACCGGCACCATAGCCTGGCTCGGCGGAATCGGCTTCTACATCTATCTGGAAACGGTCGGCTTTTCGCTGCACCTGACGGGGAAAGAATGGGTGCCCCATCTTCTCGTCTGGTTTTTGCCACCGATCATCACCTTCGGCGTCTTCATCTTCGTGCGGGCGGTCGGCCGCAAACTGCTCGACGACGGCGTCAAGGAGTGGGAGCGCGACGACTACGAAAATCCGGGCAGCCGTTTTCGCCGTCGCGGGTAACGGTGGCGCCCGCCGCTTGACCCGGGCCCTCGCCGTCATGCGGTCGCCATGATGGGCGAGCTTCTTTTCGTCTTCGTCCCCGGCGGCCTCCTCCTCTTCGTCTTTTGCGGCGCCATTGCGGCTTTCGTCGCGATCGCGCGGATCAACCGGCTGACCCTTCAAATCGTGCGCCTGGAGCGGGCGCGGCTGACCGACGCCGGCGCACTCGCCCCGCCGCCGGCCGTGCCACAACCACCACCACCGTCCGCCGGTCCGGAGGTCGCGCCGCCCGAGCTCGAGAGGCGAGAGGCGGTGGAGGACATCGCGCCGGCGGAAAACGCGGCGCCTTCCGAGCCCGAGACGATCGAGTCGCAGGAGGAGGCGCCGATCGAGGCGCCGGAAGCGCCGCCCACCGCCGCTCCGGAAGCCCGGTGGGAGGAGATCTTCACCGGTCGCTGGCTGGTCTGGCTCGGCAGCGTGACCCTGGCGCTGGGTGGCTTCTTCCTGGTCAAGTACTCGATCGACCGCGGTTGGATTGGCCCCGTGTTCCGGGTGCTTTCCGGCCTCGTCATGGGCTTGGCGCTGATCGGCGGCGGTGAGTGGTTGCGCCGGCGACCGCTGGAACAGGCCTTGGCGCACATTTCGCCCTCCTACATTCCGCCGGCCCTCGTCGCCGCCGGTGTGGCGACGATCTTCGCCTCCCTCTACGCCGCGCATGGCCTCTACGATCTGATCGGCGCCGCGCTCGCCTTCGTTCTGCTGGCGCTGACGGCGGCGTCCGCGGTACTGCTCGCCCTGCTGCACGGCTGGTTCGTCGCCGTGCTCGGCGTGCTCGGCGCCTTCGCCGTGCCGGCGCTGGTCTCTACGGGCCGTCACAGCACCGAAATCCTCTTCCCCTATATCTTCGTCCTGGTCGCCGGCATCCTGGCGGTGGTCCGCCATACCGGTTGGTATTGGCTCAACTGGCTGGCGCTGCTCGGCGCGGTGGGATACACGGTGCTCTGGTTCGGCAATTGGCGGGCTGGCGACGACCTGATCGTCGGCCCGTTCCTGATCCTGCTGGGCGTCATCATGGTGCTCGCCCGCCCCCCCGACCGCCCGCCCTCGGCGCGGGAGCCGGATCTCTTCGAAATACGGGCGCTCTCCCAGGGCGAGCAATTCGCCGCCGTGGCCGCCGTCGTGTTGGCGCTTCTCGTGCTGGCGCTGGTCGGAGTCGACGAGGGCGCGCTCGCCTCGCTGATCGCCGCGACGGCGGCGATCGCCCTCTTGTTGATCGAGGCGCGCAGGGAGAGTCGGCTCGACGGGCTCGCCCTGCTGGCCGTGCTCCTCGCTCTCGCGGTCGCGCTTTTCTGGCAGATGCCCGGCACGGTCAGCCGCCTGGCGCCGATCTGGGACCTCGACGGCGAGGCCATCGGGAAAGTCGCCGGCCCGCTGCTCCCGCCGGAGCTCAAGACCTATTTCACCCTCGCGATCGGCTATGGCGGGCTGCTCGGCCTCGGCGGCTTCGCGGCGCTCTGGGGCGCGCGGCGGCCGGGCTATTGGGCGGCGCTCTCAGGCATCCCGCCGGTCCTGCTCTTGGCCGTCGCCTACCTCCGGATCGAGCGCTTCGAGCTGGATTTGAGCTGGGCGCTGGCGGCCGTGATCCTGGCCGGTCTGCTGGTGCTCGCGGCCGAGCGGGTCGCGCGATTCCGCGACCATGCCCTGATGCGCGCCGCCCTCGGCGCCTATGCGGTCGGCGCCGTCGGCGCGCTGGCCGTCGCCTTCGCGATAAGCATGGAGAACGCCTGGTTGACCGTGGCGCTGTCGCTCCAGGTCGCCGCGATCGTGTGGATCGACGAGCGGCTGGAGGTTCCGGCCTTGCGCCGCGCGGCCGAGGTCGTGGCTTATATCGTGCTCGCGCGCCTGGTTCTCAATCCCCAGGTCCTCGACTATTCCCTCGGCTCGACGCCGGGGCTCAACTGGCTGCTATACGGCTATGGTCTGCCGGCGCTCGCCTTCTGGTGGGCCTCGCGCCGCCCCGGAGCGAGACGCGATCCCAGGCTCGCCGACGTGCTGGAGGCGGCGGCGCTGCTGTTCCTGGTGCTGCTGGTGACACTGGAGATCCGCCACCTGATCGCCGGCGGACGGCTCGACGCCTTCGGCTACATGTTGGCGGAGCAGTCGCTCAATACCATCACCTGGCTCACCATCGCCTATGTCCTCTATCACCGCCTGACGGCCGATAGCCGCCTGGTGCACAGATACGGCTGGCGCATTCTGGCGAGCCTGGCGACGGCGCAGGCGGTCTTGCTGCAACTCGGCCTCTCCAACCCGCTGCTCACCGGACGGCCGGTCGGCGAGTGGCCGATTTTCGACCTGCTACTGCTCGCCTATGGCGGGCCGGCGGTCTTCGCGATCCTGTTCCTCCGCAAGGCGCGGGCTCGCGGCGACGTATGGCCGGCGCGGATCGCCGGCGCCGCCGCGCTGCTGTTCGGCTTCGTCTGGATATCCCTGGAGGTGCGGCACGCCTTCCAGGGATCGAATATCGGCCTCTTCCGGCCGACCAGCGACGCCGAGTGGTACGCCGACAGCGTCGCCTGGCTCGCACTTGCCGGCCTGTTGCTGGCGCTAGCGATCCTCAGAGACTACGCCGCGCTCCGCTTCGCCTCGCTGGGCGTGGTCATGTTCACCGTGGGGAAGGTGTTCCTCTTCGACATGGCGGCGCTGACCGGAATCTTCCGGGCGCTCTCCTTCATCGGACTCGGATTGTGTCTGGTCGGCGTCGGCTTCCTCTACCGCCGCTTCGTCTTCCCGCCCCGGCCACCGACGCTCGACAGCGAGACGCGGATGGAGGACGGCTGAAGCCATGGCGCCACCCCTGCTGAGGCTCGCCGGGGTCGTCTTCGGTCACGATGGCGGCCGGCCCCTGTTGGACGGGCTCGCGCTGACGCTCGCCAAGGGCGAACGCGCGGCGCTGGTGGGGCGCAACGGCGCCGGCAAATCGACCCTGCTGAGGCTTCTCGCCGGCGACCTCTCGCCCAATTCCGGAGAGCTCCATCGCCAGCCGGCGCTCGAGGTCGCTTATCTGCCGCAGGCCCCGGACGGAAACGGCTACGCCCGCGTCGCCGACTATGTCGCGGCCGGCCTGCCGGAAGCGGCGGGCCCGGACGATTACCGCGTGGCCCGGGCCCTGGCGGAGGCGCGGATCGAGGGCGCCCGGGACCCTGCATCGCTTTCCGGCGGCGAGTTGAAGCGGGTGGCGCTGGCCCGGGCCTTCGCCCGACGGCCGGTGCTGCTGCTGCTGGACGAGCCGACCAACCACCTCGATCTGCCGGCGATCGAATGGCTGGAAGGCCGCTTGCGCGACTTCCCGGGCGGCGTCGTGCTGGTGAGTCACGACCGAACGTTGTTGGAGCGCATCGCCACCTCCATCCTCTGGCTCGACCGGGGCCGGGTCCGCCGCCATGGGCGGAGTTTCGCCGAATTCGACGCCTGGGCGGAGACGGTGCTGGCCGAGGAGGCGGAGGCCCGGGCCAAGCTCGACAAGAGGATCCGCGACGAGACCCGCTGGTCGCACGAGGGCATCACCGCGCGGCGGCGCCGAAACCAGGGCAGGCTGCGTCGTCTCGACGAGATGCGTCGGGAACGCCGCGAGGCGCTCCGCGCGCTGGATCGAGCCCGGATGCGAACGCCGGACGCCCCGCTCTCCGGCCGGCTGGTGATCGAGGCGCGCGAGATCGTGAAGCGTTTTGACGAGACGACTGTGATCGCGGGCGCCTCGGTGCGGATAATGCGCGGCGACCGGATCGCGATCCTGGGCCCGAACGGGGCCGGCAAGACCACGCTCGTGCGTCTGCTCACCGGCGAATTGGCGCCGGACGAAGGCACCGTGCGCCATGGCGCCAACCTCGCCACCGTCTACCTGGAGCAGCAGCGCGGCTTCGACGACGAGCGGCTGACGCCGCGCGAGGTGATCGCGCGGCACGGCGGCGAACATATCGAGATCGGCGGTGCCCGGCGGCACGTCGCCAGCTACCTCCGCGATTTCCTGTTCGAGAGCGACCGGCTCGAGGTGCCGGTCTCGACGCTGTCCGGCGGCGAGCGCAGTCGGCTGCTGCTGGCCCGTGCCTTCGCCCGGCCGGCCAACCTGCTGGTGCTGGACGAGCCGACCAATGATCTCGACCTCGAAACCCTGGAGGTGTTGCGGGAGATCCTGGCCGACTGGCCGGCGACGGTCCTGCTGGTGAGCCACGACCGCGCCTTCGTCGACGCCGTCGCCACCGCCACCCTGGTGTTGACGGGTGACGGCCTGGTGACGGAATACGCCGGTGGCTATTCGGACTATATGGCGCAACGAAGTGATGGCGGGCCGAACGTCGTGGCGGACCGTGCCAAGCCCCGCAAGGCGCCCCGGGAGCGCGCGCGGGGGGCGCCGAGCCGTCTCGACTACGCGCGCCGCCGTCGCCTCGACATGCTGCCGGAGCTGATCGCCACCTTCGAGGCCGAGATTCGCGGGGCGCGGTCCGTTCTGGCCGAGGCCGACCTCTATAGGAGCGACATCGCCCGGTTCAACGCGACCACGCAGACGCTGGCGCGGCTGGAAGCAGAGCGGACGGCACTGGAAGAGGAGTGGCTCGAACTCGAACTACTGCGGGAGGCGCGCGAGGGCGCGGGGTAGGGCGCAGGTAATCGACCGCTCGTTTCGTCGTCATCAACCCGGTTGGCGAAGTTATTTCTCGTGGTCTCCGAGGCGCGAGATGAAGGCTCGAAAGCCTGGAATTCGGGCTCGGGGCTCACTCTGGCTCACCAAGGGAAACGGCCCACCTTCCCCCCTCCGCCCCCGTCGCTCGCCTGATGGGGCGAGCGAGCGACCAATTCGGCAATCCAGAGTTCGATGCGCCTCACTCGGCGGCGCTGGCCGGCACCGTGACGCCCGGGGCCGGCGCGGAGAGCACCGAGAGCAGCGCCACCCGCATTCGGTTCAGCCGCTGCTCGCCGTCGATTTTTAGGCCGAACAGGTCCTTGACGTAGAACACGTCGACCGCCCGTTCGCCATAGGTCGCGATCCGCGCGTGGGCGATGGTGAGCGAGAGATCGAAGAAGGCCCGCGTCAGGTCGTGCAGCAGCGCCGGCCGGTCGCGACCGTTCACCTCCACCACCGTGTGGGTGTTGGAGGCTTGGTTGTCGATCAGTACCCTGGGCTCGACGGTGAAGACCGCGCTCCGACTCGGCAAGCGGTCGCGCCGCTTGGGCAGCTCCAGGCGCAAATTCAGTTCGCCGGAAAGCGTGCGCTCGATGTTGGCGGAGAGCCGCGCCAGCCGGTCCGGCCGGTCGAACGCGGCGCCGTCGAGGTCCTGGATCCAGAAGACGTCGAGCGCCATGCCGTCGCTCGTCGTGTGAATCCGCGCCTCCACGATGCCGGCGCCACTGGCGGCGACGGCGCCGGTGAGCCGGGTGAAGAGACCGGGGTGGTCGACCGTGTAGACCATCACTTCGGTCACCGAGTGGAAGCGGCTGATGCGGGTATCGATGGTCAGCGGCGCGCCGCGCGCATCGGCGTCCCGCATCAGCCGGGCGCGGCGCTCGTGGCTATCGAGGTCGGTCGCCAGCCAGAAGCCTTCCTGGCCGCGCGCAAAGTGGCGGCGGCGGTCTTCCTCGGGCCAGTCGGCGAGGCGTTCCGCCAGCTCCGCCTGCAGCGCGGCGACGCGGGAATCGCGGGCGATCGCCGCATGACCGCCCAGCATGTATTCCTCGGCCCGGTGATAGAGCTCACGCAGGAGCTGGCCCTTCCAGCCGTTCCAAACCCCGGGCCCGACGGCGCGGATGTCGGCCACCGTCAGCACCAGCAGCAGACGTAGCCGCTCCGGGCTCTGCACCACGGCGACGAAGTCTTCGATGGTCTTCGGATCCTCGAGGTTGCGCTTGAAGGCGGTGGCGCTCATCACCAGATGCCAGCGCACGAGCCAGGCCACGGTCTCGGTCTCGTCCGCTTCCAGGCCGAGTCGGGGGCCGAGCCGTTCGGCCACCTCCTCGCCCAGCATCGAATGATCGCCGCCACGTCCCTTGGCGATGTCGTGCAACAGCACGGCGAGATAGAGGGCGCGGCGCATCTGAAGCTTGGGCAAGATCTCGGCGGCCAGTGGATGGTCGTCGGCAAATTCCCCGTTCTCGATCCGCGCCAGCACGCCGATCGCCCGGATGGTGTGCTCGTCGATCGTATAGACGTGATACATGTCGTGCTGCATCTGCGCCACGACCCGCCCGAAATCGGGCACGAAGCGGCCGAAGACACCGGCCTCGTTCATCCGCCTGAGCGTCGTCTCCGGGTTCTTGCGCGAGGTCAGGATCGTCATGAAGAGGGCGTTCGCCTTCGCGTCCTCGCGCATCTCGCGATCAATCAGCCTGAGGTTCCGGGTAATGAGCTGCAAGGCTCGGGGGTGAATGTCGAGATCGCGCTCGTGCGCCACCAGGAACAGCCGGATCAGCTTCACCGGATCCTCGGCGAAGGCGGTCTCGTCGGCGACGTTCAGCCGCTCGCCCTCGGCGACGAAGCCCTCGATCTCGCGCCGTCTGAGGCCGAACCTCGGCATCCGGAAGCGCGGCTTGCGGCGGTGCTGGTCCTCCATCGCGGCACAGAAGATCCGCGTCAGGTCGCCGACCTCCTTGGCGATCAGGAAGTAGTGCTTCATGAAGCGCTCGACGCCTCGGGTGCCGGCATGATCGGTATAGCCGAGGCGGTCGGCGAGCTCCGGCTGGACGTCGAAGGTCAGCCGCTCCTCGGCCCGGCCGGCCAGAAAGTGCAGGTGGCAGCGCACGGTACAAAGGAACTCATGGGCC
The DNA here is from genome assembly GCA_965225945.1 of Alphaproteobacteria bacterium. GTDB lineage: Bacteria > Pseudomonadota > Alphaproteobacteria > JASLMY01. The sequence continues at coordinate 230,462 of CBDDBZ010000032.1, forward strand.
TTGTCGAAGCTCCGCTCCTCCTCCGCCGTCAGCACGCCGCGCTCGACCAGGGCAGCGACCTCGTCGGTGCCGTAGAGATATCTGGCGATCCAGAAGAGGGTGTGCAGATCGCGCAAGCCCCCCTTGCCCTCCTTGATGTTGGGCTCCAGCAGGTAGCGCGAATCGCCGAGCCTCAGATGGCGTTCGTCGCGCTCGGCGAGCTTGGCCTCGACGAAGTCCGGGCCGCTGCCGGCCATCACCTCGCGCCGGAAGCGTTCCTCGAAGTCCAGGAAAAGCCGCTGCTCGCCCCAGACGTAGCGCGCCTCCAGCAGCGAGGTGCGGATGGTGAGGTCGGATGTGGCCAGCCGCGCGCATTCGTCAATCGAGCGGGTCGAGTGGCCGACCTTCAGCCCCATGTCCCACAAGAGGTAGAGCATGAACTCCACCACCTGCTCGCCCCAAGGCGTCTGCTTGTAGGGCCGCAGGAACATCAGGTCGACGTCGGAGAAGGGCGCCAGCTCGCCCCGCCCGTAGCCGCCGAGTGCCACCAGCGACAGATGCTCGCCGGCGGTCGGGTTGGTCGCCGGATAGACCCGCGTCGAGGCGGCGTCGAAGATCACCCGGATCAGTTGGTCCATCGCCCGGCTGCCGGTCGCCATCACCTCGCCGCCGCCGGCGCCCGCCTCGACACGGGCGCGCAAGCTCTCGCGGACTTGGGCCTGGGCCTCGCGCAGCAGCGCCAACAGCTCGGCGCGAAATGCCGGTTCGCTCGGCGCGCGCCGTTCGGCGATCTCCGCCACCGCCACGTCGAGTTCGGCCCGCTCGACGATACGCTCACCCTTGGCGCCCGCGCTCATCCGGACTTCCGCCGTTCTTTTCGCCTCATACTGGCTCTTTTCGTCTCATACTGGCCGCCCTCGCTGGCGCTCCCCGTCGCGGTCAATTCCCATGGGCCTCACGCCAGCGCGATAGGGCGGCCAGCATAGCCGAAATCGCGCCGCGCGCCATTCCGCCGTAATGTCCGCCGAAGTGTCCGGCGAAGCGGCGGCGCCGTCACTCGCTCGCCAACAGTTCCCGCAGCCGGTAGAGGGCGTCCAGCGCCTCCCTCGGCGACATCGAATCCGGGTCGAGCGCGGCCAAGGCTTCCCGCGCCGGATCGGCCGCCTTTGGCCCGGCGGAGCCGCCCTTGGGCCGGGCGGCGGCGAACAGCGGCAAGTCCTCGGCGAGCTTGGCCGTCGCGGCGCCGCCCTCGGTATCGCTCTTCTCCAGGACCGCCAGCACCGTTTCCGCCCGGGCCAGCGCGCTGGGCGGCAGGCCCGCGAGCCTGGCCACCTGGATGCCGTAGGAGCGGTCGGCGGCGCCGGCCACCACCTCGTGCAGGAAGACCACCTCGCCCCGCCACTCGCTCACCCGCATGGTGTGGTTGGCGAGCGAGGGTAGCCGCCCGTGGAGCGCCGTCAGCTCGTGGTAGTGGGTGGCGAAGAGGGTGCGGCAACGGTTGACCTCGGCCAGATGCTCGACCGCCGCCCAGGCGATGGCGAGGCCGTCCCAAGTGGCGGTGCCGCGGCCGATTTCGTCGAGGATCACCAGCGCCCGTTCGCCCGCCTGGTTCAGGATCGCCGCCGTCTCCACCATCTCGACCATGAAGGTCGAGCGTCCGCTGGCGAGATCGTCCGAGGCGCCGATGCGAGAGAACAACCGGTCGACGACGCCGATCCGGGCCGAGGCCGCCGGGACCCAGGCGCCGGACTGCGCGAGGACGCAGACCATCGCGTTCTGGCGCAGGAAAGTGCTCTTGCCGGCCATGTTGGGACCGGTCAAGAGCCAGATCCGCGCCTCGGCGCCGAGATCACAATCGTTGGCGACGAAGCTCCCCTCGCGCCGGGCGCGAAGTGCCGCCTCGACCACCGGATGGCGGCCGCCGGCGATCTCGAAGTGAAGCGAATCGTCCACCACCGGCCGGCACTGGCGCTCCGTCGCCGCCAGTTCGGCGTTGGCGGCGGCGACATCGAGCGCCGCCATGGCGGTGGCGGTCAGGCGGATCGGCTCGCTCGCCGCCAGCACGCGCGCGACCAGGGCCTCGAAGACCTCGAACTCGATCGCCAGCGCGCGCTCCGCGGCCTCGGCCATCGCCCGCTCCAGCTCCGAGAGCTCGGTGGTCGAGAACCGGAGCGCGTTGGCCATCGACTGGCGGTGGTGGAAGGTCTCGTTCAAGGGCGGCGCCAACAACGGATCGGCGCGCCGGGCCGAGGCTTCGAGGTAATAGCCGAGGACGTGATTGTGGCGGATCTTCAGCCCCTCGATCCCGGTTTCCTCACGGTACTTGCTCTCGAGGCCCGCGATCAGCCGGCGGCCCTCGTCGCGGAGCCGACGCTGCTCGTCGAGATCGGCCCGGTGACCCGGCGCGACGAAGCCCCCCTCGCGGGCCTGCGCCGGGACCTCGGGCGCCAGCGCGCGCGCCAGCGCGTCGACCAGCGCGCCGTGGCCGCCGAGGCCGGCCACCGCCTCGGCGATCCCGCTCGGCGGCGGCGCCAGTCCGGCGGCGGGCACCACGTCGCGGAGCCGGCCGGCCCGCTCCAGCCCACGGGCGATGGCTGCGAGGTCGCGGGGGCCACCTCGATCGAGCGCCAGGCGAGAGAGGGCGCGCGCGAGATCCGGGGTCCGTGACAGCAGTTCCCGCGTGTTCGCGCGGACGGCGCCGTCTTCGACGAAGAAGCCGACCATGTCGAGCCGCTGGTTGATCGCCGCCGCGTCGGCCAAGGGGGCGGCGAGGCGGGCGGCGAGCAGGCGCGCGCCGGCGCCGCTGACGGTGCGATCGACGCACGCCAGCAGGCTTCCCTCGCGATTACCGCTGAGCGTCCGGATCAGCTCCAGGCCACGCCGCGTGGCGGCATCTATTCTGAGCTCGTGCCCGCTTTCCACCCGGCGGGGTCGCTCGAGCCGGGGTATCCGGCCTTTCTGTGTCGTCTCGACATAGTCGAGCAGCGCGCCGGCCGCCGCCAGCTCGGCCCGGGAAAAGGCGCCGAAGGCCTCCAGCGTCGTGACGGCGAAATGTTCCGCCAGGCGCCGTGCCGCCCGGCCGCTATCGAGAACCGGCGCCTCGCCCGGCACGCGACGGGCGCGCCAGGCAGCGAGCGCGGGCGCCAGCTCCCCCGCCGTGGCCAGGGCCTCTGGCAGGATCAACTCGCTCGGCGCCAGCCGAGCGAGGTCGGCCTCGAGGTCGGCGGGGGTGGTCTCCATGGTCCGGAACTCGGCCGTCGAGAGGTCGAGCCATGCCAACCCCAGGCGCGATTCCGCCCGCGCCAGGGCGACCAGATAATTGTCGGCCCGGGCATCCAGCAGCGCTTCCTCGGTGATCGTGCCCGGCGTCACCAAGCGGACCACCTCGCGCTTCACCACAGCCTTGTGGCCGCGCCGCTTGCGGGCCTCGGCCGGATCCTCGGTCTGCTCGCAGACGGCAACGCGGAAGCCCTTGCGGATCAGCCGGGAAAGATAGCTCTCGGCGGCGTGTACGGGGACGCCGCACATCGGGATCTCAGCACCTTCGTGCTTGCCCCGTTTGGTCAGCGTGATGTCCAGCGCGTCGGCCGCCGCCACCGCGTCCTCGAAGAACAACTCGTAGAAATCCCCCATGCGGTAGAACAGCAGGCAGTCCGGCGCGCCGGCTTTGATGGCGAGGTACTGCGCCATCATCGCCGTTGGCTGCGCGGATTTCGGGGATATCGTGCCTTTCGCGGTCATGGCGCGGCAATTTAGGCCACGGGCCCACTCGGCTAGGCAAGAGCTTTCGATGTGTTAGCCTGAGGCATGCGCCGCCCGGTTGGGCCGGTGCTCCGGGGGGCCGGCTTCGGGGATGGGGTTGGGATGGCATCGAAGAGCAGTTACACCAACGACGAAGCGCTCAGGTTTCATACCGACGGGCGCCCGGGCAAGCTCGAGATTACGCCGACCAAGCCGATGGCGACGCAGCGCGATCTCAGCCTCGCCTATTCCCCGGGGGTGGCCGCGCCCTGCCTGGAGATCGAGCGCGACCCCGACACCGCCTACGACTACACCTGCAAGGGCAACCTGGTCGCTGTGATCTCCAACGGGACCGCCGTGCTCGGCCTCGGCAACATCGGCGCGCTCGCCGGCAAGCCGGTGATGGAGGGCAAGTCGGTCCTCTTCAAGCGCTTCGCCGACGTCGATGCGATCGATATCGAGGTCGGCACGGAAGACGTCGACGCCTTCGTCGAGTGCGTGCGCTATCTCGGGCCCACTTTCGGCGGCATCAACCTGGAGGACATCAAGGCCCCCGACTGCTTCATCATCGAGGAACGGCTGCGCGAGCTGCTGGACATCCCGGTGTTCCATGACGACCAGCACGGCACCGCGATCATCACCGCGGCCGGCCTGATCAACGCCATGGACCTCACCGGTCGCGACATGGCCTCGACCCGCCTGGTGGTCAACGGTGCCGGCTCGGCCGGCATCGCCTGCGCCGAACTCTTGAAAGCGATGGGCATGCCGCACGAAAACGTCGTGATGTGCGATACCCGGGGCGTGATCTATTCGGGCCGCGCCGAGGGCATGAACCAGTGGAAGTCGGCGCACGCGGTTCCGACCGACGCCCGGACCCTGGAAGAGGCCATGGTCGGCGCCGACGTCATATTGGGCCTCTCGGCCAAGGGCGCGGTGACGCCCGAGATGGTCGCCTCCATGGCCGACAAGCCGATCATCTTCGCCATGGCCAATCCGGATCCGGAGATCACGCCCGAGGCGGTGCGCGAGGTCCGCGACGACGCCATCGTCGCCACCGGCCGCTCCGATTATCCGAACCAGGTCAACAACGTGCTCGGCTTCCCCTACATCTTCCGGGGCGCGCTCGACGTCCGGGCCTCCACCATCAACGACGCGATGAAGATCGCCGCGGCCCATGCCTTGGCCGAGCTCGCGCGCGAGGACGTGCCGGACGAGGTGGCGGCGGCCTACGCGGTCGATCGGCTGCAATATGGCCCCGACTACATCATCCCCTCGCCGTTCGATCCCCGGCTGATTTCCCAAATCCCCGCGGCCGTGGCCCGCGCGGCGATCGACTCGGGCGTGGCGCGCAGCGAGATCGTCGATTTCGCGCCTTACGAGATCGAGCTCCGGGCCCGGCTCGACCCGACCATCGACACGCTGCAATTGCTGTTCACTCAGGTCCGCGCCGAGCCCAAGCGGGTGGTCTTCGCCGAGGGCGAGGAGGAGAAGGTGATCCGCGCCGCGCTCGGCTACCACGAATCGGGTTACGGCACGGCGGTGCTGATCGGGCGCGAGGACCGGGTGCGCGAAACCATGCGGCAGATCGGCATGAGCGGCTTCGAGGGCCTGGAGATCCACAACGCGCGGATCAGCGAGGATAACGCGCGGTTCACCGATTTTCTCTACGCGCGCCTGCAGCGCCAGGGCTACCTCTACCGCGACTGTCAGCGCATGGTGAACCAGGACCGCAACATCTTCGGCGCCCTCATGGTGGCGCTGGGCGTGGCCGACGCCATGGTGACCGGCGCCACCCGCAACTATAACGTCGCCTACGAGGAGGTCCGCCGGGTGCTGGACGCGGAACCCGGACGCCGGGTCTTCGGCCTCTCGGTGATTCTCTCGCGCGACCGCACGGTGCTGGCCGCCGACACCACGGTGCACGAGCTGCCGAGCGCGGAGGAGTTGGCCGACATCGCGATGCAGACGGCGGAGGTCGCCCGCTGGCTCGGCCAGGAGCCCCGGGTCGCCTTCCTCTCGTTTTCCAACTTCGGCAATCCGCCCTGGGCCACCGGCGACAGGGTGCGCGACGCGGTCCGGCTGCTGGGCGAGCGCGAGCCGGATTTCGAGTTCGAGGGCGAGATGGCGGCGGACGTAGCACTCAACCCGGAACTCCGGCGGATCTATCCGTTCTCGCGGCTCTCGGGCCCGGCCAACGTGTTGATCATGCCGGCGCTGCATTCGGCCTCGATCGCGTCGAAATTGATGCAGGAGCTCGGCGGCGGCGCGGTGGTCGGACCGATCCTGGTCGGCCTCGCCAAGCCGGTGCAGATCGCCGGCATGGGCGCCACGGTGACCGATCTGGTCAACCTCGCCGCCTTCGCCGCCCGCGAGGCCGGGCGCTGAGGGGCTGAGCGGCGGATCCGGGGAGGCAGGCCCAGCCGGGGAATGGCCGAGGCGTCGCGGCGAGTTCGTTTCGGATAACTGTGATTTGCGCCCGGCGATCGATGATTTATCCCCTACATTCGCCGGAAATACCCAAGCGTGAGGGATTTGCGCAACGAAAAATAGTATAACAGAATTTCAAATACTCAAAAATACGACTCGACTTCCGATCGCGTCGATTCGACGGCGCGGCTTCCGATCGCGTCGATTCGACGGCGCGGCGGCCGCGACGCCGGCTACGTGCTCGACCGCCCGCTCCGGGCGCAGAGAAAAAGGGGTCATTGTACTTTATTCGGCGGAACGGACTAAAAAGCAGAATGACCCCTTTTCCGGCCGGGAAATCGAACTTTCGGCGCGCGATCTCGCGCTCAGGGAGGAACTGGAAGGCGTGCTCGCTGAGGCCGGGGCGATGGTCGCGCGAAATTGCCATCTGACCTCGCGCGGCGTGGCCCATCATCTGGCGCGAAGCGGAGAATTCCGTTTCAAGGAAGCGACGCTCAGGGAAATCGTCGGCCGTCGCTACCCGCCCTTGCGCCGCCTGGGAATTCTCGGCGGGACCTGATCGCGGCGCGGCTCAGAGCGCGATGCCTTCCTCGCGGGCGAAGGCCTCCAGCCGCTCGCGGCAGCTCGGGTCGGGCAGCTCGATCAGCGCCTCGACGAAGGGGCCGAGGCGGGCGAGGTCGACGCCGCGCACCATCCGTTTCACCGGTCCGATCGAGGCGGCGGCCGTGGAAATGGCGCGAAAGCCGAGGCCGATCAGGGCCAGGGCCTCGATCGGCCGGCCGGCCGCGTCGCCACAGACGCTCAGCGGAATATCCGCCGCCTCGCAGCGCACGACGACGTCGCGCAACAGGCCGAGGGCGGCCGGACTCAGCACGCCGTAACGTCCCGCGAGCCGGGGATTGCCGCGGTCGCTGGCGAACAGGAACTGCATCAAATCGTTGCTGCCGATGGAGATGAAATCGACCTCCCCCAACAGCGTCGGCAATTGCCAGACCAGGGCCGGCACCTCGAGCATGGTGCCCACCCGGATCCGGACCGGCAACGCCTCGTCCAGCTTGCGCTGGCGCCGCACCTCGCGGTCGAGCAGCGCGCGGGCTTGGCGAAACTCGGCGACGTCGGCGATCATCGGGAACATGACGTTGAGCCGGCGCCCCGCCGCCGCGCGAAGCAGCGCGCGAAGCTGCATCCTGAGCAGGACCGGCCGGTCGAGCGAGAGGCGAATCGCCCGCCACCCCATCGCCGGGTTGGGCTCGTCGTGGCGGGCGAGGTAGGGCAGCACCTTGTCGCCGCCGACGTCGAGGGTGCGGAACAGCACCGGCCGTTCGCCGGCGGCATCGAGGACCTGGCCATAGAGGCTCGCCTGCGCGGCGACGTTGGGCATGGTCGCGCGAACCATGAAGTGCAGCTCGGTCCGATAGAGCCCGATGCCGTCGGCGCCGGTCTCCGCGAAGTGCGTTAGATCCACCAGCAGACCCGCGTTCATGGCGAGCTCGATGCGGACGCCGTCCTTGGTCTCGCCGGGCAGGTCGCGGAGCACGTCATATTGCGCGACCTCCGCCTCCCGGTTCGCCAGGCTTTGCGCGAAGGCGGCCTCGACGTCGGCGGCGGGGCGGAGGAAGACTTGGCTATGATCGCCGTCGACCAGGATGGTGTCGCCCGGATCGACGTGTTCGAGCAGGCGATCGATCCGCCCGATCACCGGAATTTGCAAGGCCCGGGCGACGATGGCGACATGGGCGATGGGCGAGCCCTCCTCCAGCACCAGGGCGCGCAGACGCGACTCGCCATAATCCAGCAGCTCCGCCGGCCCGAGGTTGTGGGCGACCAGGACGGCGTCGTCGGGAAGCGCGTCGGCGGCGGCGGAATCGGCGTGGCCGGTGAGCGTCCGCAGCAGCCGGTTGGAGAGGTCGTCGAGATCGTGCAGGCGTTCGCGCAGATAGGGATCGGCGATCTCGGAAAAAAGGGGAAAAAAGGGGTCATTGTACTTCCTGATTACGCACTAACCTCAGCCAACTTCAGGAGCCGATATGGCATGGGCGGCGTGCGCAGGGCATCGCGGCCGAGGGCTTCGATCATGTCGGCGAGCCGGTAGCGGCGGTTGTATCGGTACTGGAATGCCGCCAGATAGCGCGGCACATGCTTGGGTCGGATCGCATGGTAGGTACCGCGCAGGGTGTTTTTGAGGTTGCCGAGGGTGGTGTTGACCCATTTGAAGGCGGGCACGGCGACGGCCCCGGGTCCGGAGCCGGTGGATATCGGATGATGCGCACAGCCCCGCGTGGTGACGGCGGTGAAGCAGTTGAGCCCGTCGCTGAAAACGGTCGCCCCAGGGCTCAGGTCGCGCTTGGCCATCTTGGCGATCTCTCTCTTGCGGAAGCCCTTGACGCGGCGCAGCTTGATGCGCACGGGCTGGCCCTCCGCCGTGGTCTGGACGGCGGCGACGAACGGCGTCTTGCCCGGCGCGCCCCGGCCGCGCTTGGCCCCGGAACGGCGGCCGCCGAGGTGGGCATCGTCCATCTCCACCCGCCCGGTGAGCGGCAATTTGGCATCGCGCTCGAGCATGGACTGCATCAGTTTCTGCTTGATCTTCCAGGCCGTGGTCTGGGTGACGCCGAGCCGCCGGCCGAGTTCGAGGGAGGAGATCCCTTTCTTCGATTGGGTCATGTGATAGATCGCCGAGAACCACAGGGTCAGCGCCAGCTTGGTCGCGTGGAAGAGCGTGCCGGCGGTCAGCGAGACTTGATGACGGCAGGCGGCGCATTGGTAGAGTTTTCGCCCGGCGATCTCGCAATGGCGCGTGGCGCCACATCGGGGCAGGCGAACCCCTCCGGCCAGCGCCAGCGGAAAAGGGCCTCGCGACACTGCTCCTCGGTACCGTACAACTCACGAAAACGCGGCTCGCTGAGCCCCTTCTGGAACTGAACCTTGTTGCGTGGCATTGTGAATCTCCAGAAAAACCGCCATTTGTTCATTATTTGTACCACATCAACCCGGCTGAGTAAAGTGCGTAATCAGGTTGTACTTTATTCAACGGAACGGGCCAAAAAGCAGAATGACCCCTTTTCTCCCAGTCACCTGACCACCCGCCAGTTCGGCCGGGCCTGCAAGGCGGCGGCGCTCGCCGCCGGGATCGATAAGCGGGTCTCCCTTCACACCTTGCGTCATTCCGTCGCCATCCGTCTCTACGGGTGGTCTAGCGGCGTTGAGGACCTATTGCGGTGGATACTCAAAAAGTGGATCGGCAGGTGCCGGCGCGATAAAGCGCGGTGTGCCAGCTGCGAGGGTGTCCTCGAGGTAAGCGTCAGCGGCTGTCTATTGGTCCTTCAGGCGAACGATGTTGTATGCGGCGACAGGTCGGTGAAAGCCTTTCAGTGTAAGGTTTCCGACCGGCTCCGAGACCACCAGGGCTTCTACTTTCGTGTTGACGGACTGGCTAATTAGGGTCTGCCCGGCTTTAGCGTCATCGCACAGCCGGGAAGCAAGATTTGTTACGCTGCCGATGGCCGAATAATCGAAACGTCCCTCGAATCCGATCCTTCCCAGTGTTGCATAACCTTGGGAAATCCCCACGCCAAAGCCCAACTGATGGCCGTGCTTCGGCCATTTCCCGATTAGCGCATCGACACACTCGTGCATGGCCACCGCCATGCGTACCGCCCGCGCCTCCGCATCAGGGCACGGCAAGGGATCATTGAAAAAACCATCAGTCCGTCGCCGATAAAGCTATCTAAGGTTCCCTCAAATCGGAATATCAGGGATCCCAAGGCACTGTGATATTCAGAAAGAACCTCCATGACCGCTTCCGGCTCGGCTGTCTCGGCGAAAGCCGTAAATCCCCGTAAGTCGCAGAAGACCACGGTAATCTCCCGGCGGTGGCTTTCAAGGAGATGCTCGTCACCGGAGGAGACTATAAGGTCCGCAAGCTGAGGGGGAAGGAATCGCTTTAACCTCCCCGCTCGCTCGAGTTCGTCAAGCTGCTCGCTCACCCGTTGCTCCAGCTGCCGGTTCCACTCGGCAAGTTCGACTGACTGAGTCTCGAGCCGAGTGGCCTGTTTCTGAACCGTCTGGTGCGCCTCGCTCAGTTCGCGGGTTCTCTCCTCGACCCTCTGCTCTAGGTGGGCGTAGGACTCCTGGAGCTGGGCGGTCATGTGATTAAATTGATCCGCTAAGGCCTCCAGCTCGTCGCCGGTCCGAATGTCAATACGTCGGCTTAGATCACCCGCACCAATCCGCGCCGCCTCGCTCTGCAGAGCCCGAATGGGTATGACCATCTTTCGGACCAGAAGGAGACTCGCGAGCGCCGACAAAAACACGCCCAGTAACAAGAGCACCATCATCCGGAGGATGGAGGAATAAAGCGGTGCAAAGGCCTCATTCAGCGGCGATTCTACAAAGACAATCCACCCCAACGGCCCCATGGCCGCGTGTGCCGTGAGCACTTGGACACCACTAATGTTTGATGCGATTACGGCCTCGTTTCGCTCCTCGACGGGAGTCGATGGAGCCGTGCGGGCGGCTTCGACCTGCGGTAGCGAGGAGAGGTCGGTTTGGCGCAACACCAGACTGATGTCCGGATGGGCAATGAGACGACCTTGCGAATCAACCACATAGGCATACCCGGCTTTGCCGACCTTGATCGCTAGAATCACATCCCACATAAATTTGAGATTGACCTCGGCAACGTTTACGCCCGAATTCTTTGCCCTATCCGCCATCGCGAGGGTTAGGTACGGTTCAGATTCCTGGCGGAAATACACGGGGCTGTAGTAGGTCCTCAGGGCCTTGGCCTCCAGAAACTCCGGCGCCCACGAAAAATCCTTCTTGCTTCCCACGACATCCATGGCCAAGCGGGAGACTCGGAGTTGCTCTTTACCCGATGGATCGAGGTGAATGATTTCCATTATCGCTGGGACCTGCCGGAGCAAACGCAGATAATCTAAACGCCGCTGCTCCAGGCCCTCTGTGTCCAAGACAAACGGTAATTGCGTCGTCCAACCAAGCTGGCGTTCAAATTGATGCATAAACTGCTGGATCGTCGAGGCGGCCGCCGTAGCTATTTCACTCTGGATTCGCGCCAGAGCGGTCTTGTTCTCCTGGTAGGAGAAATATATCTCAAGGCCACCGCTAGCCAGCAGAACCCCGCTTATCAGGGGTACAAAAAGGACAACGTACTTCCAGAATAGCCGGCCCCGAGTCTTACGCTGATATACCATGATGCTGTTCCGCCCGGACGAACAGTCGCATCCCTTTTTAGACGACTTTAGTCGCCAAAAGAGGAATGGACCAGAGCATCGTTCGGCCGAGAGCTTGGCACTGTAACCACGCCGGCGCACTGGCAAGGACACGCCCGTCCATCATGGACAGGCTCTCGACGTTGGTCTGCGCGACGTCCGATTGTGATCACATCGCCGGAGCTTCGATGACCGTCACCTCCGTATCCGTAACCTGCTGGATCGTCGGGCCGGTGATGGTAAGAAACTCCAGGTTGACGCCGGCCTTCGCACCCGGCACGAGAACCGGCTCCTTGGTTGAGGCGGTGGCCTTCCCGAGCAAGGTCCTTTCGGGACCGTATGCTTTGCCAGCAACCCGGATTTGCCCAAGGACAACCCCAGCCAGGTTCTCTATGGTTGCCTTGACGTGCAAATGATTTCCCGCGCACACGTACATCCCTGGATCCAGCCCTGGGTGAAGCCCGACGCTGTCAATCGCCACCGTAACTCGATCCTTCATGTTCGCGGCATGGCCAGGAGCAAATGCCCCAAGGATGATGATGAGAGCTGCAATCGCTGAGACCAGTGTTTGCTTCATTTTGTCGTTCTCCTCTATTAGTCCACATTGACCAGATGCTTGGAATAACGCTGCGGGTTAAGCGGTATCGATCATTCCCGCTTTATTTACGCGCTCCCATTAGCTATTCGATGATGCGATCGGCTCGAAACAAGACCGTTTGCGGCACTTGCAGGCCAATCTTCTTCGCTGTCTTGAGGTTGATGACGAACTCAATCCGATCGGGGCGTTCGACAGGCAATTTATGGGGCGCGGTCCCGGTCAGAATTCTAGCAGCCAGACGGCCGGCCTGTCGCCCCTGAAGATACTGGTCGGGCCCGTACGAGGCGAGCGCGCCATACTTCGTCCAGAACGAAGACGGATACATATTGGGCAGGTTGTTGGAGGTAGCTACCTCGAGGCTTCGCCCAGGGATATTGAGGTTCAGGCCGGACTGAACAACCAAAATTCCATCGCGGCCGCCCTCCTTCAGCGCAGCAAGCGCGGGCTCCATATCCAACCGATCCAGTATCGCGTGTTCGAGCAGCGTCAGACCGAGTTGGCTTGCCGCGATTCTTGCGAACTTGACCGCCTCCTGCTCTTCCGGCTCCCGCGGGTCATAGGTCACCAGAACTTGGCGCAGAGATGGGACCACTTCCTTGAAAAGCGCCAAACGCTTTGCGCTTAGTTCCGCCCGCAGGCTCGCGATCCCCGTGATGTTCCCTCCCGGTCGGGCCAGGCTTTCCACCAACCCAATCGCGACAGGATCACTAACCTGGGTGAACACTATGGGAATAGCGGCCGTCGCCTGCTGACACGCCCGAGCATCGGGACCGGCAACACAGTACAATATGTCCAGTTCTTGGGCGACCAACTCCGCCGCGAGCTCCGCCAAGCGAGTCGGATCACCCTTGGCGGCTCGCGCCACAAAGATGATGTCTTGCCCTTCCACGTAACCCAATTTCTCGAGTGCGTCCCGAAATCCCTCGGTGTTGCTATGCCACGGCGCCCATGCCGTGGTTAAGATCCCGATTCGAAAAGCCTCGGGCTCCTTAGCTAGCCCCAGGGGCAGGGCGTAGAGTAGAAACGCCAGTAGCCCTCCGATAGCCAAGGTTTTGGACATCCATATCTCGCGCTTCGGACTGCCGATCCCGGGCATCAGCATAGCCATCTGGGCTCGCGACGACAACTTGGAACTTGAGGCGCGTGGCACAGTACACGACTCGTTCATGCTGGCTTTGGCCTGGGCACCTGGACTGGTGGTTTTCCGGGGACGAGGAAACGAATCAGCTCAATGGCTTGACGCCTGTCGATAGGATTGACGAGCTGTCGCCTTATCCACTCGAAACCGTATCGGAAGATGGATTTTGCCATCCTTTTGTGGGTTTTGAGGCGGATCGGCTCGGCCTCGTGGAGCCAATCGCCGACTTTGTGCGCCCAGCAGAAGGTGATGGAAAGGACGGCGGTGAGCTTGGAGATGCGCTCCGGGTCGGTCATGTGGGTGTCTTCGAGGTTGAAGCCACGGGTTTTCAAGGCGGCGAAGAGGGTCTCGATTTGCCAGCGCTGGGCGTAGATGGCCAAGGCCTCCTCGGGCGCGTCGTTGGTCACGACGATCAACAGTTCGCCGGTCTTGAGATGGAGCGCGGCGACGAAGACGGGCCTGGCCTTGGGTTTTCTGGCCTCCGAGAGGCGCCTGGCGTTGGAGAGGATGCGGCTTTCCCCGGGTTTGAGGTCGCGAAACAGCTCCCTCGCCTTGACCATGCGACCACGCGTGTTGGCGATCTTGATGTTGGATCGGATGCGGATGTGAAAGGGGATGGCCTTTTCCTGCAACCATGCCAGCCAGGCGTCGCCGATGAATTCCCGGTCGGCCAGGAGGCTGGCGATCTTGTCGACCCCGAAGAGCCGGAGGACGTGTTCGAGGATCGCGATCCGCTCCTTGGTATTGGAATTGCCCGCCTTGTCGAGCACCCGCCAGCACACGGGAATGGCGATGGCGCGGTTGACGATGCCGATCATCAAGATGTTGACGTCGCGGCGACCCAGCCGCCAGTTGGTCCGGTCCATGGTCAGCCGCCACGGCCCCGCCTGGAGCCCCATCATCGCGACCAGGAACTCGGCGAGGCGATCGTAATCGAAATCGACTTGCTCGAAAAACCGTTGCAGGCGCCGATAGTTGGAGCTGGATCGCGCGCGCCCCGGAAAGTGGCAGGCCAAGTGAGAGAGGTTCACCGTCCGGGCGACGAACACGCCGAAGACCAAGACGCAAAGGCTCTCCAGACGGCTCTTGCGAAAGGCGAAGCCGCATCGTAGCGTCTCACGCAGGGCGTTGATCGGGTTGTCTCGCATGATTTCCCTCTTGACTCGTCGTGGAGTGAATCGGGAATCCTACAACCTTTTCAACGTCCTACGTAAATGCCGTCGTGTACCATGGGCGCGTGGATAAAGCGCTCTGGCGACCTGCCAAGGCTCGCCGACCGCTCGGGTGGTTGGGCGGGGGAGCGGGCTGGCCGGGCCAGGCCACGCCGAAGGCGTGGCGACAAAGACTCACGGGAGAGCGGGCCGGCCTGGGCGACTTTCGGGTCAGACCCTCAGAGCGCGATGCCTTCCTCGCGGGCGAAGGCCTCCAGCCGCTCGCGGCAGCTCGGGTCGGGCAGCTCGATCAGCGCCTCGACGAAGGGGCCGAGGCGGGCGAGGTCGACGCCGCGCACCATCCGTTTCACCGGTCCGATCGAGGCGGCGGCCATGGAAATGGCGCGAAAGCCGAGGCCGATCAGGGCCAGGGCCTCGATCGGCCGGCCGGCCGCGTCGCCACAGACGCTCAGCGGAATATCCGCCGCCTCGCAGCGCACGACGACGTCGCGCAACAGGCCGAGGGCGGCCGGACTCAGCACGCCGTAACGTCCCGCGAGCCGGGGATTGCCGCGGTCGCTGGCGAACAGGAACTGCATCAAATCGTTGCTGCCGATGGAGATGAAATCGACCTCCCCCAACAGCGTCGGCAATTGCCAGACCAGGGCCGGCACCTCGAGCATGGTGCCCACCCGGATCCGGACCGGCAACGCCTCGTCCAGCTTGCGCTGGCGCCGCACCTCGCGGTCGAGCAGCGCGCGGGCTTGGCGAAACTCGGCGACGTCGGCGATCATCGGGAACATGACGTTGAGCCGGCGCCCCGCCGCCGCGCGAAGCAGCGCGCGAAGCTGCATCCTGAGCAGGACCGGCCGGTCGAGCGAGAGGCGAATCGCCCGCCACCCCATCGCCGGGTTGGGCTCGTCGTGGCGGGCGAGGTAGGGCAGCACCTTGTCGCCGCCGACGTCGAGGGTGCGGAACAGCACCGGCCGTTCGCCGGCGGCATCGAGGACCTGGCCATAGAGGCTCGCCTGCGCGGCGACGTTGGGCATGGTCGCGCGAACCATGAAGTGCAGCTCGGTCCGATAGAGCCCGATGCCGTCGGCGCCGGTCTCCGCGAAGTGCGTTAGATCCACCAGCAGACCCGCGTTCATGGCGAGCTCGATGCGGACGCCGTCCTTGGTCTCGCCGGGCAGGTCGCGGAGCACGTCATATTGCGCGACCTCCGCCTCCCGGTTCGCCAGGCTTTGCGCGAAGGCGGCCTCGACGTCGGCGGCGGGGCGGAGGAAGACTTGGCTATGATCGCCGTCGACCAGGATGGTGTCGCCCGGATCGACGTGTTCGAGCAGGCGATCGATCCGCCCGATCACCGGAATTTGCAAGGCCCGGGCGACGATGGCGACATGGGCGATGGGCGAGCCCTCCTCCAGCACCAGGGCGCGCAGACGCGACTCGCCATAATCCAGCAGCTCCGCCGGCCCGAGGTTGTGGGCGACCAGGACGGCGTCGTCGGGAAGCGCGTCGGCGGCGGCGGAATCGGCGTGGCCGGTGAGCGTCCGCAGCAGCCGGTTGGAGAGGTCGTCGAGATCGTGCAGGCGTTCGCGCAGATAGGGATCGGCGATCTCGGCCATCCGGTTCCGATTCTCGACCTGGACCCGCTCGACCGCCGCCTCGGCGGTGAACCCGCCCACGATCGCGCTCTCCATGCGCGCGACCCAGCCGCGGTCGTGGGCGAACATGCGATAGGTCTCGAGAATCTCTCGGCTTTCGCCCCCGGGCTCGGCGATCGCCATCCTCAACATGGTCTCGATCTGCGCCCGCAGGGCCTCGATCCCGACGCGAAGCCGTTCGGACTCCTGCGCCGGATCGTCGGCGACGTGGCGTTCGACGACGATGCGCGGTTGGTGTAGCACCGCCGTGCCGCGGGCCAGCCCCTCGTTGAAGACAGTACCGGCGAGCCGCGCCGGCAGGCCGGTCATGCCCTCCCTCGCCGTCGCCTCGCCGCCGGCGCGGAGCAGGCTCGCGACCATCTCGGCCAGCACCATGGCGATGGTCAGCATCGCCTCGATCTCGTCGTCGTTGTAGTCCCGAAGCGTGCGGTTCTGCACTACCAGCACGCCCACCTCGCGACCGCCGCGCAGGATCGGCACGCCCATCAGCGAGTGATAGATCTCCTCCCCGGTTTCCGGGCGATAGGCGAAGTTGGGGTGGGATTGGGCGTCGGAAAGCGCCAGCGGGCGGCCGCGCGCGGCGATCAGTCCGACCAGCCCCTCGCCCGGCGCGAGGCGGGTGCGGTGCACGGCCTCGGGGTTCAGGCCCTCGGTGGCGAACAGCTCCAACATGCCGTCGCGGATCAGATAGACCGAGCAGACCTCGGCGATCATGTTGGCGGCGATCACGCGGACGACCTGGTCCAGGCGCTCCTGCGCGCTGCCGGAACCGGCCATCACCTCGCGCAGGCGGCGCAGCAACACCCGGGGACCGGTGGCGCTGGGGGCGTCGGCCGTGTTGCTCCAGTACATTCCCCGTCCCCGTGTTCGGGTTCGCGCCGTCTCGAAGCCGCGAGGCGGGCTTCAGGCGGCGTCGAGACCATAGGCGCTGTGCAGCGCGCGGACCGCGAGTTCGGTGTATTCCGCGGCGACCAGCACGCTGATCTTTATCTCCGAGGTCGAAATCGCCTGGATGTTGATGCCGCGTTCGGCCAAGGTCTGAAACATCCGCTTGGCGACGCCGGCGTGGCTGCGCATGCCGACACCGATGACCGAGATCTTGACCACTTCGGCGTCGGCGATGACGGAGTGGTGGCCCAGCTCTTCCCGCGCCGCCTCCAGGCAGGCGAGCGCCTGCTCGACGTCGCCGCGCTCGACCGTGAAGGTGATGTCGGCGCTTTGGCCGTCGGGCGAGGCGCTCTGCACGATCATGTCGACGTTGATGTTGGCATCGGCCAGCGGGCCGAAGATCGCCGCCGCCACGCCCGGCCGGTCGGCGACGGCGAGGATGGTGACCTTCGCCTCGGCGCTGGAGTAGGTGATGGCGCTCACGACTTCGAATTCCACGATCTCGTCCTCGTCGACGACCAATGTCCCCGGGGCGTCGGAAAAGCTGGAGCGCACCTGCACCCGAACCCGATGGTTCATGGCGATCTCGACCGATCGCGTCTGCAGGACCCTGGCCCCTTGCGAGGTCAGCTCCAGCATCTCCTCGTAAGTAATCCTATCAATCTTGCGGGCCCGGGTCACGATGCGCGGATCGGCCGTATAGACGCCATCGACATCGGTGTAGATGTCGCACCGCTCGGCCCCAATCGCGGCGGCCAGCGCCACCGCCGAGGTGTCCGAGCCGCCCCGGCCGAGGGTGGTGATCCGGCCGTCGGGGCCTAGGCCCTGGAAACCGGCGATCACCGCGACTTGGCCCTCGTCGAGGCAGCGGGTGATCTCGCCGGCGTCGATCTCGGCGATGCGGGCGCTGCCGTGGATGCCATCGGTGCGCACCGGCACCTGCCAGCCGAGCCAGGATCGGGCCTGGACGCCCTGGTCCTGCAGCATCATCGCCAACAGCCCGACCGTCATCTGCTCGCCGGCGGAGACGACGACGTCGTATTCCCGGGCATCGTGGAGGCGCGAGGCCTCGCGGGTCCACTCGATCAGCTGGTTGGTGGTCCCGGCCATGGCGGAGACCACGACGGCGACCCGGTCGCCATCCTCGACGGCCACCTTGACGCGCGTTGCGACATTGCGAATGTGGCTGATATCGGCCACCGAGCTGCCGCCGAATTTCTGCACCATCCGCGCCATGTTCCGTCTCGATCTGGGCCGCCGACGCGGCCTCGAAAGATGCACCCGATCGGGGACGGCGACCTTGTCCGGTCGAGGTGGCGTATACATACTCATCCGCCTTCGGGGTGACAAGCCGAGAGCCCCGGAGGAGAGCCGGGGGGAGAGCCGGGGGAAGAGCCGGGGGAAGAGCCGGGATGGTCCGCGCCGAGAGCCGAGCGGAGGTGGCAAGCGTCGACCGCGACGAGGTCGCGCGCTTCGAGCGAATCGCGGACGCGTGGTGGGACGAGGACGGCCCGCAACGTCCGCTGCATCGCCTCAACCCCACGCGACTCGCCTTCCTGAGAGCCCGCCTGGTCGCGCATTTCGACCGCGATCCCGCGAGCCCGCGGCCGCTCGAGGGGTTGGACATCGTCGATGTCGGCTGTGGCGGCGGCCTGGCGACGGAGCCCCTGGCGCGTCTCGGCGCGGCGATGGTCGGGATCGACCCCGGGCCCGAGATTATCCGGGTGGCGCGGGCGCACGGGTCCGCGATGGGGCTCGAGATCGACTACCGGGTGGCGACCGCCGAAGCACTATTGGCGGCCGGCGCGCGCTACGACGTCGTCGTCTCGTTGGAAGTGGTGGAGCACGTCGGCGACCTCGCCGGCTTTCTCGATGCCTGCGCCGGCCTGGTTCGCCCCGGAGGCGCCGCCGCCTTCGCCACGCTCAACCGGACCGCGAAGTCCCTGGCCCTGGCCATCGTCGGGGCCGAGTACCTCTTGCGTTGGGTGCCGCGGGGAACGCACGACTGGCGCCGCTTCGTCCGCCCGGCGGAACTCCGCCGCCACCTGGCGCGGGGTGGCCTGCGCCTGCACTCGGTCGCCGGGATCGGCTTCGACCCGCTCGCCGGCGAATGGCGGGAGACGAGGGATACCGCCGTCAACTACATGGCCTTCGCGGTGAAGTGATCGCGGGTGGCGGGCGGTTCCGTCGGATCGTGGACGCCTCTAGTGCTCGGCGCGGGGCAGCCAGGGGATGCGACCGAACTCGATCCCCTCCTCTTCCAGCTCCTTGGCGTCGCCGTCCGTGGCCTCGCCGTAGATGTCGCGCTTCTCGGTCTCGCCGTAGTGGATCTTGCGGGCCTCCTCGGCGAACTCCGGGCCGACGTAGTCACAGTTGCTCTCGACGTGCTCGCGCATCTTCGAGAGCATCGCCATGGCGGCCGCCGCCTTTTGCTCTTCGCGCCCGGCTTCCTTGCGCTTGGAGGTGGCGACGTTCGGCGCCATCAACGCCTTCTCGACATCGCTCGCGCCACAGACCGGGCAACGGATTTCATCCCCGCGGCGCTGCCGCTCGAAGGCCTTGCTGTCCGGAAACCACCCCTCGAAGGGGTGGTCATGCGCGCACTTGAGATCGAACAGGATCATCGCCGCAATCCACTTCACTGGTCCGCACGCCCGAGGCGACGCGCTCGCAAGCTCTATGTAATATCTTTTAACAGTAAATTGAACAAACGATTAAGGCCAACGAGCGAGACCATGGCGCCTCGTCACCACGATGGCGGGCCGGACGGGCCGAGCCCCTGGATACGACGGTTCGCGCCGCTCGCCATGCCGGGCGGTACGGTGTTGGACCTGGCCTCGGGGCGTGGCCGCCATGGGCGATATTTCCGCGCGCGCGGCCATCCGATCACCTTCGCCGACATCGACGTCTCCGGCCTCGCCGACCTGGCGGCGGCGAGCGGCGTCGAAATCGTGGCTGGCGACCTCGAGGGCGCGGCGCCCTGGCCGTTCGCGGGACGTCAATTCGACGTCATCGTGGTCGTAAACTACCTTTTTCGGCCGCATTTTCCGCTCTATGTGCAGGCCTTGGCGCCGGGCGGGCTGCTGCTGCACGAGACCTTCGCCCACGGCAACGAGCGGCATGGCCGGCCGCGCAAGCCGGATTTCCTGCTCCGGCCGGGCGAGTTGGCGGCGGAATACGGTGAGCGGCTCCACGTCGTCGCCTACGAACACGGGCTGGAGACGGCGCCGAGGCCCGCCGTCCGCCAGCGGATCGCCTGCGTCGACCGGGCGCCGCCCGTGGCTATTCCGCCGCCTGACGCCCCGTGAGCGGCGGGGGCACGGCGATGGGCCGATCGTGCTCCAGCGAGGGCACCCGGCCGCGCGCCTCGGCGATCCGGTCGGTGTCGATTTCGGCGCTGAAGATGCCGACCTCCTCGCCGGCGTCGAGCAACACTTCGCCCCAAGGCGCGACGACGAGCGAATGGCCATGGGTCTTGCGGTTCCCGACGTGCACCCCGGTCTGTGCCGGGGCGATCACGAAGCAACCGGTCTCGATCGCCCGCGCCCGGAGCAGGATTTCCCAGTGGGCCCGCCCGGTGACGCGGGTGAAGGCCGACGGCACGGTGAGGAAATCGGCGTTCGCTTGGGCCAGCGCGCGATAGAGCGCGGGAAAGCGCATGTCGTAACAAACCGTCATCCCCAGGACGCCCCACGGGAGCCGGGCCAAGGCGGTCTCGCCGCCCGGCCGGTAGCTGCGGCTTTCCAGGTAACTTTCGCCGTCCGGCAGGCTGACGTCGAACATGTGCATCTTATCGTAGCGTTGCACCAAGGCGCCCGAGGGATCGAACAGGAGGGAGCGGTTGGCCATCCGCCCGTCCTCGGCGGCGACGGCGATGGAGCCGGCGAGGAACCAGGCCCCGGTCTCGGCCGCGAGCTCGGCGAAGGCGAGCCGGGCCGGGTGTTCGTCCTCGGCCACCGCGTGAGCCCTGACGGCGGCGCCCCGATCCATCAGCGAGACGTTTTCCGGCGTGGTGATGAATTCCGCGCCTCCGTCGCGCGCCCGGCGGGTCATCGCGGCCACCATCTCGATGTTGGCGGCCATGTCGTCGCCGGTGGTGATCTGCAGGCAGGCGAGTTTGAAGCGGCTCATCGCGCGGCCTCCCCGCCCTTGCCGGCGAGCAGGGCATCGAGCTCGCCGGCGCGATCCAGCGCCGCCAGATTGTCCCAGCCGCCGACGTGACGCGCGCCGATGAAGATCTGCGGCACCGTGTGGTGTCCCTCGGCCCGGCGCATCATCTCAGTCCGGGCACCGGCGGTGAAGCCGATGTCGATTTCCTCGAACTCGGCACCCTTGGCCCCCAGCAACCGCTTCGCGCGCCAACAGAAGCCGCAGAACATCGAAGTGTAAATAGTGATTTCCGGCAATTGACGTCCTCTTTGCCCAAGCTTGCGTTGCGAAGGTCGAGATCGATCCCCTTCGCGCCTAATGTAGATCAACCACCGGGCCGCACAACCCGGGCCAGGGTCAGCACCTCGATCCGCGCCGCGCCCGCACGCCTGAGCGCCCGGGCGCAGGCATTCACCGTGGCGCCGGTCGTCAACACGTCGTCTATCAGCACGACCGACCTGCCGCGCACCCTATCGCCGTGGCGGGAGGGGACGGCGAAGGCACCGCGGACGTTCAGCCGCCGCTCGCGCGGGTTCAGGCCTTGCTGCACGCGGGTGGCCTTGCGGCGGCGCAGCAGGTCCGGCGCTACCTCGACCCCCGACCGGCGGCCCAGCGCCAGCGCGAGCAGTGCCGACTGGTTGTAGCGCCGCAGCCAAAGTCGTCGCCGGTGGAGCGGCACCGGCGCGATCAGATCCGCCGCCGACAGCACTTCGCCGCCCACCCGCGCCAGCCAGTCGCCGTAGGTCCGCGCCGCGTCCGTCCGGTCGCCGTGCTTGAAGCCCAGCAGCAGCGGCCGGGAGGCGTCGTCGTAGACCACCACGGCCCGCGCCCGGTCGAAGCGCGGCGCCTCGCGTGCGCAGGCACCACAGACCGCGCCCTCGCCCACCTCGTGGGGAAAGGGATAGCCGCAAATGCGGCAACATGGCTCGGCGATGAAACGAATCGCGCGCCAGCAGGCGACGCAAAGCCCGCCCTGTTCCGCCACCGGCGCCTGGCAGCCGAGGCAGCAGGGCGGTAGCACGACGTCGAGCAGGCGAGTCGCGACGGCCGTGAAGCGTGCGCGAAGCGGCGGGGAACCCGTTTTCCCGTGGAGCGCCATCGGCCGTTTATGACTCGGGCCCGCGAGCCTGTCAAAATGGGTCCCCGTCCGTCCGCCCGGAACCCGCCATGGCCGCCGATCCTCAAGCCCCTTTCGATCGCCGCCTGCTGCGGCGGCGCCGGGAGCGCCGGGCGGCGGATCTGGATGCGCACGACTTTCTTTTCGTCGAGGTGGCGGAACGACTGGCCGATCGCCTGCTCGACGTGGCTCGGCGCTTTCCGTTGGGCGTCGATCTCGGCTGTCATACCGGCCAGCTCGCCCGCGCGCTCGAAGGGAGTGGCCGGGTCGAGCGGCTGATCAGCGCCGATCTCGCAGCCGCGATGGCGCGGCGCGCGCCGCCGCCGCGCCTGGTGCTGGACGAGGAGGCGTTGCCCTTCGCCGAGGCCAGTCTCGACCTCGTGGCGAGCAGCCTGTCGCTCCACTGGGTGAACGACCTGCCGGGGACGCTGGCGCAGATCCGCCGGGCGCTGAAGCCGGATGGCCTGTTCCTGGCCGCGATTGTGGGGGCTTCGAGCCTCGAGGCGCTTCGACGCGCCCTGCTGCTGGCGGAAAGCGAGACCCTGGGCGGCGCCAGCCCTCGCGTCTCTCCCTTCGTCGAGCTGCGCGACGCCGGTGCCCTGCTGCAGCGCGCGGGCTTCAGCCTTCCCGTGGTCGACCGGGACCGCATCACGGTCCGCTACCGAGAGCCGGCGAAGCTGTTCCACGATCTCTCAGCGATGGGCGAGAGCAGCGTGCTGGTCGAGGCGCCGCGAGGGCTCGCGAGCCGGCGGATGCTGGCCCGCGCGGCCGAGATCCTCGGCCAGGATGGTGGCGAGGGGGAGGGCGGCGCGGCCGTCGACTTCGAGGTGCTCTATCTCACCGCCTGGGCCCCGGCCGAGAGCCAGCCGCGCCCGCTTCCCCCGGGGAGCGCCACCGCCCGCCTGGCCGACGCGCTGGACACCACCGAAGCCCCCCTCGCGAGCGACGGCGACACGCGGCCGCGCCGGCGTTGAGGCTCGATGGGGACGGTTTCACCTTCGAGGATTGCCGCGTATCCAGGCGAAATGGCGCGCCATTAGACTCCGCGTTGCATCTGGGGTATCGATTCGTCGTTGAAAATCGGGCTCGACGCCGGTTCGGCGCGCCGGGCGCGGCGAACGGCCCACAACCCACGGGAGTTTCCCGATATGGCAGACCC
Organism: Alphaproteobacteria bacterium; assembly: GCA_965225945.1. Lineage (GTDB taxonomy): Bacteria > Pseudomonadota > Alphaproteobacteria > JASLMY01. The sequence continues at coordinate 253,707 of CBDDBZ010000032.1, forward strand.
CGCCAAGCGCTATTCCCTGATGCCGATCCCCCCGGTCGAGGAGCACACCAGCTACTTCGATGCCGGCCCGATCACGATCGGCGTCGAATACCGCCTGTTGAACGACGCGATCGTCAACCAGTACATGGAGGCCCAACAGCAGCCGATCGAGGTCCGCGACGGCATCGACGACCGCGGTGTCTCGCTGCATGTGTTCGCCACCCAGGACGACGGCGAACGGCTCGAGCGCCTGCGCTTCGACTGCTTCGACGAGGACCCGCACTACCACTATGTGGATTGGCGAGGCCAAGCCAACGACATCGTGCCGATCGATGCCGTCGCCGACGGCGATCCGCTGACCTGGGCGCTCGATCGCATCCGCACCCGCCTGCCGCAGATGCTCGCGCGCGCCGGTGCCGGTGAGATCGCGCGGCGCGTCGACGCCTCGGCGCTCGAAGCGGTTCTGCCGCGGGTCTCCGAAGCGGCCTACCGCGCGCGCTATCACCACGACGACCAGGCGACGTTGAAGGGCGCGCTCGGCTGACGGAATACCAACCGCCATAAATGGCGACTCCCCGGCCGCTCCGCTCGCCTGGCGAGTTTCGAGGGATCGGCGCGATTCCCTCAGCCCGCGTCCTCGATCATCATGTCGGCCGCCTTCTCGGCGATCATGATCACCGGCGCGTTGATGTTGCCGGACGGCATCGTCGGCATGATCGAGGCGTCGACCACGCGAAGGCCCTCCAGCCCGCGCACCCGGAGCCTCGGGTCGACCACCGCCATGGAATCGTCTTCCGGCCCCATCTTGCAGGTCCCCATGACGTGATAGGTGGTGCAGCCGGTCCGCCGCGCGTAATCCAGCAGCTCGTCGTCGCTTTGGCAAGCCTCGCCCGGGTTCATCTCGAAGGCGCGGTATTTCGCCAGCGCATCCGCCTCGCCCACCTGGCGGGCGATCCGGATCCCGCCCACTAGCGTCTCGCGATCGATCCGTTGGTCGAGGAAATTCGGGCGGATCTTGGGCGCGGCGAAGGGGTCGGGCGAGCCGATGTGGATCGAGCCCTGGCTCTCCGGCCGGCACTGGTAGACGGCGATGGTCATGCCGGGCTCGCGGTCGAGATCGCGGGTATCGGCGCTCGCATAGCTGGCGTGGGCGAAAAAGAACTGGCAGTCCGGTGTCGCCAGCTCGGGCCGGGAGCGGACGAAGCCGTGGCCGATGCCGCCGCTGAAGGTGAGGACGCCCTTGCGCGTCAGCGCATATTTGAGGATCTCCTTGGCGAAGCGGAGTCCCCGGGTGTCCTCGTTCAAGGTGATCGGCTGGCGGACCCGCCAGTTGAGCCGGGCGGCATAGTGATCGCGATAGTTCTCGCCGACGCCGGGCAGCGCGTGGGCGACCTCGATGCCGTTGGCGCCCAACACTCGAGGATCGCCGATGCCGGAGAGCTCCAGCAGTTGCGGTGATTGCACCGCGCCGGCCGAGAGCACCACGGCGCCGTCGGCCCGGACCCGAGCGCGCCGGCCGCCGACGTCGAATTCGACGCCGACCACGCGCCTGGCCTCGAGCAGCAGCCGCGTCGCCCGGGCGTGGGTCTCGACCTCCAAGTTCGCCCGCCCGCGCGCCGGCTTCAAGTAAGCCGCCGCCGTGCTTTCGCGCCGGCCCTTGCGCTGGGTGACCTGGTAGTAGCCGAAGCCGTCCTGCTTCTCGCCGTTGTAGTCGGGGTTGCGCTCATGGCCGCATTCGACGCCGGCCTCGATGAAGGCGTCGATCAGTTCGTGATGCTCGTACATGTCGGCGACGTTCAAGGGCCCGCCGCCGCCCCGGATGGCGCTGCCGCCGCGCTCGAAGCGTTCGGCCTTGTTGAAGTAGGGCAGCACGTCGCCATGGCTCCAGCCGGGATTGCCGAGCTGGGCCCAGACGTCGTAGTCGAGCTGCTGGCCCCGGACGTAGAGCATGCCGTTGATCGAGCTGGAGCCGCCCAGCACCTTGCCGCGCGGGATCGGGATCCGCCGGCCCATGACGTTGTCCTCCGGCTCGGTCTCGAAGCGCCAGTTGAGCCTCGGGTGGTTCAACAGCTTGGTGAAGCCGACCGGCACGTGGATCCAGATGTTGCGGTCCTTGCCGCCGGCTTCCAGCAGCAGGACCTTGTTCTTGGATTGCGCGCTCAACCGGTTGGCCATGACGCAGCCGGCCGAGCCGGCGCCGACGACGATGTAGTCGTAGCTCATCGCTTCCCCTCCCCCGCGACCTGCCCGCGAGAGCCTAGCGCGACGGCGCGCGCGAGCGAAGCGAAGGATTTTTTAATCGCGAACTACAGTCCCAGTTCGGCCTTGGCGATGATGTTGCGCTGGATCTCGTTGGAGCCGGAATAGATCGAGACCTTGCGAAAGTGCAGATAGGCGGGCGTGCAGCCGTTGGCGTACTCCGCGCCGATCGGCGGCTCGTTCCAGCCGTGGCTGAGCGCCGACAGGAGATAGGGCATGCCATAGTAGCCGACCGCCATCACCTTCAATTCGGTCAACCGCTGGTGGATCTCGGCTTGGCGGATTTTGAAGTGGTTGGCCTCGACGCCGATGACCTTCGTACCCAGCGCGCCGTCGCGGGAATAGCTGTCGATGGCGCGCAGGTTGATCGCCTCCAGCGTGGCGAGCGCCAACGCGACCTCGGCGATTTGGCGCGCGAAGTCGGGGTCCTGGTCGAGCGGACGGCCGCCGGCCGTCTCGTCCTCGGCGGCGATCCGTTTCAATTGGCGAAGCAAGGTCTTGTGGCTACCGAGGGAGCCGCCGGAAATCCGCTCGTGCGCCAGGAGGTACTTGGCGATGCCCCAGCCCCGGTCGATCTCGCCGACGGTGTTGGCGAGGGGCACCCGGACGTCGGTGAAGAACACCCGGTTGGTGTCGTGCAGGCCGTCCATCAGGATGATCGGCTCGATCTCGATTCCCGGGCTCGCCAGGTCGACCAGGACGAAGCTGATCCCCTCCTGCTTCTTGCCCCCCTGGGCCGTCCGGACCAGCAGAAAGCACCAATCGGCCCAATGCGCCTTGGTGGTCCAGAGCTTGGCGCCGTTGATCACCCAGTCCTCGCCGTCGCGCACCGCGCGGGTCCTGAGCGAGGCCAGGTCCGAACCCGCCTCCGGCTCCGAATAGCCCTGGCACCAGACATGCTCGGCCGAGAGCATCGGCGGCAGGAAGCGGCGTTTCTGCGCAGCCGTGCCATGGGCCATCAGCACCGGGCCACACATGTTGAGGCCGAAGGTGACCAGGCGCGGCGCGCCGGCGAGGCCGAGCTCCTCGTCGAAGATGTACTTTTGCGTGAGCGTCCAGCCGGGACCGCCGTGCTCCTCGGGCCAGTTCGGCGCGACCCAGCCTCGGGCGTGGAGAATCCGGTGCCAGCCGATTACATCCTCGCGCTTGAGCTCGATGCCGTTCTCGACCTTGTAACGGAGCGCCTCGGGCAGCGCGCGAGCGAGGAAGGCGCGCACCTCGCGGCGAAAGGCGTCGTCGGATTCCTCGAAGCGGATATCCATGGCGGGCGCGCCCGTGCGGGTCGTCGGGCGAGGTCCGAGCGTACGCCAGAGCCCCGGGGATGATCCAGGCCGCTTCACGGCGCCGGTCGCGCGGCGTATAGAGGGCCGGCGCGCCGAGCCGAGGTCGCGCCCGCCGGTGAACGAGGATCCGCCCCGCCATGCTCGATCGAAGCGAGGAGCAAAAGGACAAGCTGGCGATCATCTTCTCGAACGTCGGCCACACTTATACCCACTTGTTCACGGTGCTCTACGCCACCGCCGTGCTCTACCTGCCCAAGGTCTTCGAGCTGCCCTACGGCGAGATGTTGAGTCTCTCGAGCCTCGGCCTGGTGCTGTTCGGCGTGGCCGCGGTGCCGGCCGGCTGGCTCGCCGACCGCTGGAGCCGGATCGCCATGTTGGTGGTGTTCTTCGTCGGCATGGGGGGCGGCGCGATCGTCACCGGGCTCGCGGACGGGCCGGAGATGCTGTTCGTCGGCCTGACCCTGATCGGCCTCTTCGCCGCGATCTATCACCCCGTCGGCATCGCCTGGATCGTCGCCTCGGCCAGGCGCCAGGGCATGTCGCTCGGCATCAACGGGGTCTTCGGCAACATCGGCAACGCCATCGCGCCGATCTTCGTCGGCCTGATGATCGACTATGTCGATTGGCGCGCAGCCTTCGTGCTGCCCGGCATCCTTTCGGTGCTGAGCGGCTTCGCCCTGCTGGTGGCCTGGCGGCGCGGCTGGGTCAGCGAAGCGACGACGGACCGGGCGCCCGCGCCCGCGCCCGATTCCGGTGCCTTGGTCCGGGTCTTCATCGTGCTCACCATCACCATGGCCTGCACCGGATTCGTTTATGCCGGCCTCGCCAACACCATGCCGAAGCTGTTCGAATTGGGCCTCGGGCCCGAGCTCGTGGGCAGCTATACCCGGATCGGCGTCTTCGTCGGCGTGATCACCGGTTTTGCCTCGTTCAGCAGCATGATCGGCGGCTGGCTGGCGGATCGCTTCGCGGCGCGCTCGATTTACTTCGTCTTCTGGACCTTGCAGGTGCCGCTGCTGTTCGTCGTCGTCTCGCTCACCGGCGCCTCGCTGCTGGTCGCGACCTTCCTGGTGTTGAGCTTCAACCTTGCCTTCACGGCGGCCGAGAACATGCTGGTTGCCCACTACACGCCCTTCCGCTGGCGCTCGCTCGCCTATGGCGCCAAGTTCGTGCTGGCCTTGGGCGTCGGCGGGCTGACGGTGCATCTCGCCGGCTCGATGTTCGATCGGGACGGCGGCTTCGCGCTGCTCTATAGCCTCTTCGCCGTGGCGGCGATCGCGGCGGCGGTGATCGCGCTCCTGCTGCCGGGCCGCCGGCGCCCGGCCACGGTCCCCCTCGGCGCCGATTGACCTCAGCTTTCGGCGCCCAAGGAGCGCCCGCCGAGCCGCCTCGAGGGCGGATTCGGCCGCATCAACACGGGAAATAGGATTGCGAGGCGAAAGCCGGTGGGACTTATTTCACGATCAGCGAATCCAGGCCAAGGCGTAGTATACGGCCGCCGAGATGGTCGCGGTTGCCGGCACGGTGATGAGCCACGCCGCGATGATGGTGAGGAAATGGCTGCGTCTAACCAGCTTGCGGTGGCGCAATTCCTCGGCTCCAAGCGCGATTTCGCCAGCCTTGCCGGCGTCGCGGCGCTGGCCGACGATCTTCCGCCGCTTCTTGCTGTGCTTGGTAAAGTACTCGCGAAAGAACCCAACGCCGAAGACCGCCCCCACCGCGATATGCGTGGAAGAGACGGGCAAGCCGAACCACGAGGCGACGATCACCGTGATTGCCGCCGACAAGGCGACGCAATAGGCCCGCATCGGGTTCATCTTGGTGATTTTGTCACCGACCATCCGGATCAGCTTGGGGCCGTAGAGGAAGAGCCCCAGGCTGATCCCGAAGGCGCCGATCATCATGATCCACGTCGGGATCTCGACCTTTCCGGCGACGTCACCGAACTGAACGCTATGCAGGATGGCGGCCAGGGGCGCGATCGCGTTGGCCACGTCGTTGGCCCCGTGCGCGAAGGACAGCAACGCGGCGGAGCAAATCAGAGGAATGCGAAACAGCGTCCTGAGCGATTGGTTGCGGTTTTCCATCCCCGCCGACTGCCGCCAAATCAGCGGGCGCATCACCAGCCAGGTGATCGCGAAGCAAACCAAACCGATCATCGCCGTCGTGACTTGGCTCGGATGCCAGACGCGCTTGAGCCCCTTGACCGACAGATAATATGCGAAGGCACCGGCCATGATCGCCACGAGTAACGGCACCCAGCGCCGTGCCGCGGCGATCTTGTCGTCCTGGTAGATTACCTTGATTTTTATCAAGGCGAGGAACAGGGCGGCAATGACGCCGCCCATGACCGGCGAGAGTATCCAACTCGCGGCGATCGCGCCCATGGTCCCCCAATTGACGAGTTGGAATCCAACGGCGGCGATGCCCGCCCCCACCACGCCGCCGACCACCGCATGCGTGGTCGAGACAGGGGCGCCGATATAGGTCGCCAGATTGACCCAAACCGCCGAGGAAATGAGTGCCGCCATCATCGCCCAGACGAAAGTGCTGCTGTCGGCGACCTGGGCCGGATCGATGATGCCCTTCGACACCGTCGCCACCACGTCGCCGCCCGCGATCAGCGCGCCCGCGCTCTCGAAGACCGCCGCGATCAGCAAGGCACCGACCATGGTCAGCGCGCGCGAGCCGACCGCCGGGCCGACGTTGTTGGCGACGTCGTTGGCGCCGATGTTGAGCGCCATGTAACCGCCTAGGATCGCGGCGAAAATGACCGTCGCGGTATCGGCGGCGACGCCGGATTGGATGGCGGCGATCAGCGCGGTCGAACCGAGGAAGACCAGCGCGAAGCCGTGCGAAGCGATACCGCTCGCCGTCGTACGGACCGCCACCTCGACGTGAACGATCTTCTCGAGGTCCTTGTCGAGCGTTTGTTTCGTCGGGGTCATGAATAGTTACTTCAGGTGGTCGTGGGAGTGGCCGCCTGGCGCGGTCTGCCTACCTGCCACGCTCGTCGAGTCAGTGTATCGAAAGCCTGAAATGCTCGTGCCGAGGCCGTCGTTCGCTCGGGGCTTCTCGTGGCGCCGAGCGGCGCGCCTTCGCTACCCGTCAAGTCCTCGAGAATACCGGCCAAGCCATCAACATCCAAAAGGCCCGACGGCTCCAAACCCCTTCTCGGCCTCCCACCTCGAATTTGATTATGAATCGAATCTATCACCAATTCGCAAGCGCTTCACCCATCGTCTTTCGGCTCGCGCGGAGCGCGCGTTTCTTGGTCTATCGCCGGGCCGCCGTTCCGACCTATGATGGGCCGGAGCGCCACGACGCAATGGGGCTCCGCGCGCGGAGCCTTCGCCAGCCGCAGGGGAGAGAGCCGTGCTCGTCGAGCAAATCTGGACCGCCAACGCATACCGAAATTTCAACTACCTGATCGCCTGTCCCGAGACCGGCGAAGCGCTCGCGATCGATCCCCTCGACCACGAAAAGTGCCTGGCCAAGGCCAAGGACAAGGGCTGGGAGATCACCCAGATCGTCAACACCCATGAGCACGGCGATCACACCGGCGGCAACAAGGCGATGATCGAGGCCACCGGCGCGCGCCTCCTCGCGCACGCCAACGCCCGCGACAAGATTCGGGGCATGGACACGGGGCTCGGCGCCGGCGACGTGGTCAAGGTCGGCCGTACCGTGGAGCTGGAGGCCCTCGATACCCCCGGCCATACCATGAGCCACGTCTGCCTGCTGTCACGGACGGAACAGCCGGCGCTGTTCTGCGGCGACACGCTGTTCAACGCGGGCGCCGGCAACTGCCACAACGGCGGCCATCCGAACGAGCTCTACCAGACCTTCGTCGAGCAGTTGTCGCGGCTCCCCGACGCCACCATGATCTATCCGGGCCACGACTACATCGAGAACAACCTCCGCTTCACCCTCGACCGGGAGCCGGACAATGCCCGGGCCAAGGCGTTGCTGGACGAAATCGGCGATCAGGACACGGACGCGGCGATGGTGACGACCCTGGCGCTGGAGAAGGAGGTGAATACTTTTTTCCGCCTCGCCAATCCCTCGGTTGCCCAGGCGCTTCGCGAGAGCTTCCCCGACCTTCCCGTCGAACTCGACGCCAAGACCGTGTTCTTGAAGCTTCGGGAGTTGCGCAACAGCTGGTGAACGTTTCGACCCACGGACGTCGCGGGCCGCCGCTCGCGTGACCGTCCAGGGGGGCACGGGCCCCGCCGCGTTGCTGGCCGAGGGCGAATTCGTCAAGATCTGGCTTGCCGGCGCCGCCGCCAATACGGCTCGCTGGGTCGAGATCCTGGCGATCGGCGTCTTCGTCTTCGATACCACCGGCTCGCCGTTCCTGGTGGCCTCGATGGTGGTCTTGCGCGCCCTGCCGATCTTCCTCTTCGGCTCGCTGGCGGGCGCGCTCGCCGCCAACCTGGATCGCAGACGTTTCTACATGACGGCCCTGGTGGCCATGTTGCTCGTCGCCATCGGCCTCGCCGCCACCGCGCAAGCCGGCGCCATCCCGCTCTGGCTGATCGCGCTCGGCGCCTTCCTTTCCGGCGTCGCCTGGTCGAGCGAGCATCCGGTCCGCCGCGTGCTCCTGAGCGAGATCGCCGGGCGGGAGCGCCTGGGCGCGGCCATGGCGCTGGAATCGGCGAGCAACAACGCCACGCGTCTGGTCGGGCCGCTTTTGGGCGGCCTGACCTACGAGCTGGCGGGCCTGGCCGGCGCCTACATGATCGGCGTGGCGCTGCTCCTCCTCGCCCTGGTGGGGATGGCGACGCTCCGGCCTCGGGCGCCGTCGGGCGCGGGGCCTCGGGGTCGCCTTCTGGCCAACCTGTCGGAGGGGTTCCGTTACGTCCGTCGCAGCCGCGCCGTGCTCGGCGTGCTGGCGGTGACGATGATCCTGAACGTCTTCGGTTTTCCCTACGCCGTCATGATCCCGGTCATCGGCAAGGACGTCATGGGACTGGGACCCACCCTGGTGGGCGGGCTTTCGGCGGTGGAGGCCCTGGGTGCGCTGGTCGCCGCCACGCTGGGCGCGATTGTCCTGCGCCCGCCCTGGTATGGCCGCGCCTATCTCTACGGCTCGGCCGCCTTCCTCGTCTCGGTGCTGATCTTCTCCTTCGTCGACGGCTTCGCGCCCGCCCTGGTCGTCTTGGGCGTAGGCGGGCTCGGCGCCGCCGGCTTCGCCATCATGCAAGGCACCTTGATCATGCTGGCGGTACCCTTCGAGATGCGGAGCCGCGCCATGGGGCTGCTCGCCGTCGCTATCGGCACCGGCCCGCTCGGCCTGCTGCATCTCGGGCTGATGGCGGATTGGCTCGGTGCCCAGCAGGCGGTGACGGTGATGTCGCTGGAGGGTCTGGCGCTGTTGCTCGCGGCGGCGCTGTATTGGCCGGAGCTGCGCGGGCCGCCGCGCACGCCGATCGAGGACGATCCACGCGTCAGGTAACGGAGCGGCGTATCTTGTTGGCCGGCCGGTCCCCTTCCCGTCCCGCCATCACCGCCTCCAGCGCCTCGACCGCCCGGAGGATGTCCAGATGGCCGAGAGCAAGCGGCGAAAGGCCGAAGCGCAGGATGTCCGGCGACGAATTGCCGGTCGCGGCAGCAACACGCCATCTCCACTTCTTCGACTCCGAAAGCGGCACCCGCCTCCACGCCGCCTAGCCGTGCGCAAGGTCCTCGCCCTCGCCTCGGTCCTCCTCGTCGTCACCTGCGCGGCTTCCGCCTTCGATCTGCAAGGCCACCGCGGCGCCCGGGGCCTGGCGCCGGAGAACACGCTCGCCGGTTTCGCCGTGGCGCTCGGCCTCGGCGTCACGACGCTGGAACTCGACGTCGGCGTCAGCGCCGATGGCGTGGTCGTGGTCAGCCATGACGCGGTGCTCAACCCCAGCCTGGCGCGGGGCCCGGACGGCGAATACGTGCCCACGCGCGAGCGGCGAATTCGCGACCTGAGCCTGGCGGAGCTTCGCCGCTACGATGTCGGCCGAATCAAGCCCGGGAGCCGTTACGCCGGCCGCTTCCCCGAGCAGCGAACGGTGGACGGCGCTGGCATTCCGACGCTGGCAGAGGTGTTCGAGCTGACCGCGAAGGCGGGCAACGATTCGGTCCGCTTCAACATCGAGACCAAGATCCGCCCGACGGCGCCGGACGCCACGGTCTCGCCCGAGGTCTTCGTCGAGGCGCTGCTCGCCGCGATTCGATCGGCCGGCCTCGCCCGGCGGGTGACGATCCAATCGTTCGATTGGCGCACGCTCCGCCTGGTGCAGGCGCGTGAGCCGGCGATTCCCACCGTCTGCCTGACGGTGGAAGCCCGCTGGCTCGACAACGTCCAGCGCGGCGAGCCCGGCGCCTCGCCCTGGACGGCGGGCGTCGACTTCGACGATGGCGGCGGAATCGCCGACATGGCACGCCGCGCCGGCTGCGCCGTCTGGTCGCCCTATCACGAGAATCTGACGCCCGCGGAATTGGCCCAGGCCCGGGCGGCGGGCCTGCGGGTCGTGCCGTGGACGGTGAACGAACCCGAACGCATGACCGAACTGATCGACTTAGGCGTCGACGGCCTGATCACCGATTTCCCCGATCGGCTGCGCAAGGTCATGGCCGCCCGCGCCATGGCGCTGCCGGCCCCCACGCCGGTGAAACCTTGAAGCGGCGATCGCTCGCCGGCGATCTCGTTTCTCAGGCGGGGCGGATCCAGATCGCGTTGTCGTGGAAGGCGCCGCCGCCGATCGGCGCCACCGCGTCGGCACCGGTCAGCGCATTGATGCCGATGCCTTCCTCGAAGGCGGCGTTGGGCCAGACGCTCTCGACGACCACCACGCCCCGCCGAACGCCGTCGTGCGCCTCGAGATGGATCACCACCGTGCCCCGATCGTTGCCGAGGCGAACCCGCTCGCCCTCCCCAACGCCGAATTCGGCCATGTCGTCGGGGTGCATCTTCACCGTCGGCCGGACCTCGCGGCGGATCGAGGTCGGGGTCTCGGTGAAGGATGAATTGAGGTAGTTGCGGGCCGGCGCGGTCACCAGGCGGAAGGGCATCCGCGCCGTCTGCGCCTCGATCACCTCCCAATGGTCGGGGAGGCGCGGGCGGGCCTCGCTCCAGCCCGCCGGCCCGAAGTCGCCGACACTCCACTGCTCCCAGTCGGGCGCGAAATGGTATTTGCCGTCGGCGTTGGCGAAGCCGTTCAGGTAATGCGCGGTCTCGAAATCCGGCTGGGCGTCATGCCAATGGCGTTCCTCCAGCACGTCGAAACCGGGATAGCCCGAGGCCTTCAGCGTCCAGTCGGCGAGCTGCCTGGCGGTCATCTCGAAGCCCGGATGGCTGACGCCGAGCCGTTTCGCGAGCCCCTGCAACACCTCGTGGTTGGAGCGGCAGCCTTCCGGCGGCTCGACGATCCTCGGTCCCGGGATGACGTATTGATGGCCGCCGCCTTGATAGATGTCGTCGTGCTCCAGGAACATCGTCGCCGGCAGCACGATGTCGGCCATGGCCGCGGTTTCGGTCATGAACTGCTCGTGCACCACGGTGAAGAGGTCGTCGCGGGCGAAGCCGGCGCGGACCTTGTTCAGATCCGGCGCGATCATCATCGGGTTGGTGTTCTGGATGAAGAGGGCGGTCACCGGCGGGCCGCCCCTGAGCGGCTCCGCCTCGCCGGTCAGGATCGGGCCGATCCGCGTCTGGTCCAACATCCGGATCGAGCGGTCGCGGACGTCCAGCCCCTCGATCATGGACTTGTCCCAGCCGAAGATGGAGCCGTTGTTGTGGAAGGCGCCGCCGCCTTCGTATTGCCAGGCCCCGGTCACCGCCGCGATCGAGAGAGCTGCGTGCATGTTGAAGGCGCCGTTGCGATTGCGCGTGAAGCCGTAGCCGAGGCGCAGGTAGGTCCGCTTGGTCTCGCCGACGAGCTTGGCGAAGGCCTCGATCTCGGCCACCGGAACCGCGGTGATGGCGGAGGCCCATTCCGGCGTCCGGGTGGCGAGATGAGCCTCCAGCTCGGCCGGGCAATCGGTGTATTTCGCTAGATAGTCCCGGTCGGCATGACCGTCGCGGAACAGTACGTGCATCACCGCGCAGGCGAATGCGCCGTCGGTGCCGGGCTTGAGGCAGATCTGGATGTCGGCCTGTTCCATCGTGCCGGTGCGGTAGACGTCGACGACCGCGATCCGAGCGCCGCGTTGCTTACGCGCGCGGGTCGCGTGGGTCATGACGTTAACCTGGGTGTTGACCGGGTTGGTGCCCCAGATCACCACCAGGTCGGATTTCGCCATTTCCCGGGGGTCGGCGCCGGCGAGCTTGCCGGTACCGGCAATGAAACCGTTCCAGGCGAGGGTCACGCAGATCGTCGAATGCTGGCCCGAGTATTTCTTGGCGTGGCGCAGGCGGTGAATGCCGTCGCGCATCACCAGGCCCATGGTGCCGGCGTAGAAGTAGGGCCAGACGGTCTCGGAGCCGAAGCTCCGTTCGGCCTTCGTCAGGCCCTCCGCCGTCTCGTCGAGGGCGTCTTCCCAGGAGATCGGCTGGAACTCGGCGCTCCCCTTGGCGCCGACGCGGCGCATCGGTCGAGTTAGGCGGTCGGGATGATGGATGCGCTCGGCGTAGCGGGCGACCTTGGCGCAGATCACGCCGGCCGTATAGCCGTTGTCCTTGGCGCCCCGGATCCGGCCGATCGTGCGCGGGTCCAGCCGTTCGACCTCCAGCGCGCAGGTCGAGGGGCAATCGTGGGGACAGGCGCTGTAGCGGATTTCCGGTCGGGCGTTCACGACGCGACTCCTCCTGGCGACGACGGCTCGCTCGACACCATGTCGACTTCACCCCAATGGCGCAAGAACTCCCGATCCCTTGTCCGGCGCGCCGTAGCCGGCGGATCGTTCAATCGCGCGGTGGCGGCGGTGGCGGTGGGCCGTCGTGGCGGCGACGGCCGTGACGGCCGCGCTGGCGAGTCATCCGTTCGGCCAGCAGGCGGCGGGTCTCGGGGTCGACCCGCTCGATCAGCTCGACCATCGCCGCATGCACCCGGGCATGCGCATCGCCCGATCGCGCGCGCAATTCGTCGAACGCGCGGGTCAGGCGATTGGGCTCGTAGGGCACGGCGATCAGGGCGTCGTGCGCCTCCCGCCGGGCCCGGTGGAGCGCACGGAAGGCGGCGCCGATCTCGCCGCCACGCCGCTCCAGGATTTGCCGGGCCTCGGCCCGAGCCGGCTCCGGCAGGCGCTCGGCCATGCGCAGGATGTCGAGGCGCGGCGGGCCCAGGTGAAAGGCGCGGCCAGCGGCCGGTGGATCCCGCCAGTCGCGGATCCAGCCACCGAGGAGTATCCCACCCCCGAACAGGTTGACGGCGAGGGAGCCAGCCAGCAACCAGCCGAGCCATTTGCCGCCGGGAAAGGTCATTGCGCCGCCTCGCCACCTTCCGCCTCGTCGTCGCTCTCGGCGAAGGCGAAGGTCACCAGGTCGACGTCGAGCGCCAGGGCCGCCGGCCGGTGCAGGCCGCTCGAGCCGACGGCGATGCCAGCTAAGCCGGCAACCAGCATGGCGGTGGCCGGCCGCCAGGCGATCGCCAACCCCGCGAACCTGCTGCGCCACAAGGGTGGCGGCGGCGGCGGCGCCGCCGCGATCAGCCGGCCCTCCAGCGCGCTGGAGGGCGCGGGCGCCGGTATCGTGTCGAGCAGCGAGTCGAGCGCCGCTTCCTCGGCCATCATGCGGCGGGCCGCCACGGATCGGGCGAGCAGCGCCTGCGCCGCTTCGCGCTCCGCCTCGGGCCAGCGTTCCGATGCCGCGCCATGGGCCCGAATCAGCGCCTGGAGCCGTGCCTCGTTCATCCCTCTCAGCGCCCCGTCAGCGGTCATCACGGCTCTCCCAACAGCTCGGGTCGACGGCTCGCCAACTCTTCCCGCAGACGCCGGCGGGCCCGGGCCAACAGGCTCTCCAACGCCTCGACGCCGATCTCCATGACCGCCGCCGCCTCGATGTTGCCGAGATCCTGATAATACGCGAGGACCAGCGCGATTCGCTGGCGCTCCGGCAGCACGGCGATCGCGCGAGCGACGATAGCGGCGCGCTCGCGGCGTTCGAACTCGGCGCCGGCCCCGGGGTCGACCATGGGGTCGCGCGGGTCGCCGGCCGCTTCCAGGGCGACCTCGCGGCGCCGGCGCAGCCGGTCGATGCAGGCGTTCTTCGCCACCCGGTGCAACCAGGTCGACACTCGCGCCTCCCCGGGCCGCCAGCGCGACGCGCGGAGCCAGAGGGCGAGAATGCTCTCCTGGGCCACGTCCTCGGCCTCGACCGCGTCGCCGAGGATGCGCGCGGCGAAGGCGACGACCGGCCCCAGGTGGCGATCGAGCAGGCGCCGGCAAGCGGTTTCGTCGCCTCGCGCGACCCGGGCGACGAGCGCATCGTCCTCGTCCTCCCGGGTCGACATCGAGGCGGCGCGGGCCTAGCGGCGATGGCGGCGGCGCCGGCTACCGATGTCATCTACGGTGAGCGCGCCGTCGCCGTCGGCATCGAGCCGACTCCAGCGCCTGTCGGAAACCGCGCGCATCTCTTGCTCGTCGAGCGCGCCGTCGCCGTTCTTGTCCAGACGCTTGAAGTGGGCCTCCCGACGGAGCTGCTTGCGCGCTTCCATGTAGGCCGCCATCTCGTCGAGCTCGAGCTTCTGGTTGTTGTTGGCGTCGGCCTCGGCGAAAGCGGCGCGATGGGGCGCGTCGAATTCGTCGCGATCGATCCGCCCATCCTCGTTGGCATCGAGCATGCGCAGCATCGGGCCGCCGTGACCGGGACCGTGCCCCCGATCACCGGCGGCGAGGGCGGCGGCGGTGGCGGCGAGCAGCACGCCGGCGGCCACCAGCGCGGTGATCTTGAACGGGGGTCGGGAGGGCAGGTTTGGCAGGGCGCGCGCGGGCTCGCAAGGTTTCTCCTTCTGCAGTGCCATCGGCGCGCCGCTATCCTCGGCCGCCTTACCTACTCACACGGACGAGCCCAGGGAATCCGTCGCGCCCGGGTCAATTTTTTTCACGCCTCCGGCGCCGCCAAAAGCTTCATCGCGGCCTCGACGCCGCTCCCGCCGCGCGGCACGCCCTCGATGTCGAGGGCCATCTCGACCACGGCCAGCATGGCGAGCATCATGGCCTCGTTCAGATCTCCCATGTGGGCGATACGGAAGGCACGTCCGGCGAGCTTGCCAAGGCCGCCACCGAGCAGGACGTTGAAGCGAACCGCGGTGGTTTTCCGCACCGCCTCCCCATCGTGGCCCTCCGGCAGCAGCACGGTGGAGACGGAATCGCTATGCTCGCGGGGATCGAGGGACAGGAGCTCCGGGCCGACGCCGTCTCCCCGCCACGCCCTGATGGCGGCCCGTGTCGCCGCGCCCAAGCGACGATGGCGAGCGAAGGTCCGCTCCAGCCCCTCCTCCTCCAGCATGCGGATCGATTCCTGGAGGCCGTAGACCAGGTGCACCGGCGAGGTGCTGGTGAAGCCGAGCCGTCCGCCGCGGGGCCGAAGTGCCTTCCAATCCCAGTAGCTGCGTCCGAGACCCGCCGTTTCGGCCGCGGCCACCGCCTTGGGACCGGCGCCGACGAAGCCCAGGCCGGGCGGCAACATCAAGCCCTTCTGCGAGCCGCCGACCGCCACGTCGACGCCCCATTCGTCCATCCGAAAGTCGATGCTGGCGAGAGAGGAAATGGTGTCGACCATGAAGAGGGCGCCGTGTCCGGCCGCGTCGATCGCCCGGCGCACCTCCGCCACCCGGCTGGCGATTCCGGTCGAAGTCTCGTTGTGCACCAGGCAGAGCGCCTTGATCTCGCCGCCCGTATCGCGGCGCAGGCGGTCCCGAATCGCGTCCGGGTCGGGTCCGTGGCGCCAGTCGCCTTCCATCCGCTCCGCTACCAGGGCGAGATCGCTCGCCAACTCCTCCCACCAGAGCGAGAAGGCGCCGGTCTCCGGCACCAGCACCCGGTCCCCCGGCGAGAGCGTGTTGACGAACGCCGCCTCCCAGGCGCCGCGCCCGCTGGAGGCATAGGCGAAGACGTCGTGCTCGGTCCGGAAGACCCATTTCAGGCCCTCGAAGATCTCCTCCTGCACCTGGAGAAAGGCAGGGCTGTTGAAGTCGGTCGCCGGCCGGTCCATGGCCCGGAGGATCCGATCGGGGATGTTGGTCGGCCCGGGGATCGCCAGGAGCTGGCGGCCCCGGAGGACGGGTTGGTTCATGGGCGGGCGCTCGGGTCAGTAGACGTGTTCGTCGAGGCTCGGCAGCAGGAAGGCGCCGAAGACGCTCGGGCCGGTCACCGGCGGGGCCGGTGTGACGAAGCTCTCGTCGATTTCGCTGGGCGAGGCGGCGCCGACAGAACTCTCCCAGATGCCGCGGCCCGTCCGGGCCCGCGCCGCCTTGACGATTTCGTGCAGATTGAGGAACGCCTCGGCCCCCGTGCTCGCCATCCCGCCACCTCGCTTCGCTCTTCGGCGGGCTACTTCTAGCAGCAAATCCGCCGCCCGGGTCGGTGGAATCGGGCATCGGGCAGATCATACCCATTTGGGTGATGTCGTCCGCCGGGAGAATTCGTAAATATTCGGTTAACGAACAGAATTGGGAATGCCGCCAGATTGGCATTAATTCCGCGACACTCGCGGTCAAGGAGGTCGTAACACATGCGTTATCCAGAAGCCGTCCTCGAGCTCAGGCACGATCGTAATCCCTGCCGGGTCGAGGAACTCTCGCCGGCCGCGGCCTGCATCCGCACCGAACGAAGCACCGCCGATCTCGACGGCGCCGAAGCGGTTCTCGTGATCCCGGGCTACGGCCATATTCCGGCCGAGGTGGTGGTCCTGACGGACGGCTCGACCGGACTCATGTTCTTGCATGACGGCCGGGCGCGGGACGCCATGCGCTGCTGGATCGCCAGCACGCAATAATGTCGAGGCGCCAGCTCCCCCGCCCCTCTCCCCTGGCCAAACCACCCAGGAATGGTACCCTCATGGATGGCCCAGAGGAGGAGCGGGGCGGACGGGGCTCATGTCCTTTGGTATAATATCGAGGCGCCCGAGAGCGCCCCGATCCCACACCCGGGGAACCCCCTCACCCCCCGGCACGTCGCGAGGGGCGTGAATGCGGAGACGATATGCGTTGCTCGGTCCGCTGCTCGCCCTGGGCCTGCTGCTGTCGTGCGACGCCCCTCGGGCCCCACCTTCGAAAACGTCCCTCGCGACGCCAGATCCTTCAGAGAGCGAATCCGCCGGCGTCGCGATCCAGGTCACCAGCAACGGCTGGCATACCGATATCGTCGTCGCCCAGGGCGAGGCGGTCCGGCGCGCGATCCCGGAGGTGGCGGATTTTCCCGACGCGCGCTATCTGAGCTTCGGCTGGGGCGACGCCGAGTTCTATCGGACGCCGGACCCGGGCTTGGCCATGACGCTTCAGGCCGCGCTGGCGCCGACCCCGGCGGTGGTACATCTGGTCGGACTGCGCCGCCAACCGGGCGAGGCCTTCCCCTCGGCGGAGGTCATCACCATCACCGTGACGGCGCCCCGATACGAGGCGCTGCTCGCCCATCTCGCCGCCGCCTTCGATCGCGGCGGTCGGGATCGGGTCAGCGCGCTGGGACCGGGACTCTATTCCAGCAGTCGCTTCTACCCCGGAAGCGGTGAATTTCACCTCTTCAACACCTGCAACACGTGGACCGCCAACGGCTTGGCGGTGGCGGGGGTGCTGCAGGCGGCGGACGGCATCATCCGGGCGGAGACGCTGATGTCACGGCTCCGCACGCCATGATAGGATGTGCGCCCCGACCGTCGAAGGGTCGGCGTTTCGAAACGGAAGGTCCCGGCGGATGTCCGAAATCTCGCCGCTCTGGCCCGCGAGGCTGCATCATCTCCGGCTCGACAGCGAGGCGCCGGAGGCCCTGATCGAATTTTATCGTGACGGCTTCCAGATGACGGCGCGACGGCTCGGCGGCGACCTCTGGCGGCTCGACGGGCGCGAGCGGCGGCTGCTGATCGGCCGGGGTGTCGACGAGACCGTGGCCTATGGCGCCTTTGCGCTGGACGATCCCGCGCGCCTGGACGCCCTGCATCGCCGGCTGGAGGCCCACGACGTGCCAATGCTCGCCAATCCGAGCCCGCTCTTCGGCAACGCCGCCTTCGCGATCCACGATCCCGACGGCCAGACCGTCGTCTTCGGCGTACCGGGGGCGGAAGCCGAATGCGATGCAGCGGCGACCGGGCTTCCCGGGCGAACCCAGCACCTGGTATTCGCTTCCGAGCAGCCAGAGGAGGTCGCCGCTTTTTACCGTGACGTTCTCGGCTTCATGGTCTCGGACGAGGTGCGGGACGACGAAGGGCGGCTCGGCGCCTGTTTCCTGCGCTCCGACGAAGAGCATCATTCCTATGCCGTGTTCCGCTCCGAGGGCGCGCGCTACGATCATCACGCGCTGGAGACGAGCTGCTGGAACGACATCCGCGACTGGGCCGATCATTTCGTACGCATGCGGGTGCCGCTCTGGTGGGGGCCGGGACGGCACGGGCCGGGCAACAACCTCTTCGCCATGGTCCGTGATCCCGACGGCAACCGCATCGAGCTCTCGGCCGAGATCGAGCGCATGCCCGCTGAGATGGCGTTCCGCTCCTGGCCGCACGAGGAATTCACCCTCAACATGTGGGGCGGCGCCTGGATGCGGAACTGAGGCTCGGTGTCCGACCGAAACGAACGCCGCCTGGACCGAGCCGCTACGATCCGCGTCTTCCGCGCCCGCCTACGCGAGGCGATGGAGGCGCAAATTCTCACCCAATCGGGCCCAGGCGCGCGCCGCCGACCGCCTGGCCTACAGCCGCCGGCTGGAGACCGACATCGAGGTCTGCAACACAGTGCAGGCGATCGAGGGATTCGCCCGGGGCGAGGGCCTCTGGGCCACTCTCGACATCAACGATCCGCGCCGCCGTGGTCCAGCCGACCGACGTCGCTGCCTTCCTCCGCACGCTGCTGAAGCGGACCGAGGTGGCGCCATAGCGTCGAGCCTTGTCGCCCTGGCTCGGATCGCCTCCGCTGCCGGCGGTCGCGACGCGGCCCCCACCATTGCGGCGATGTGCTACCCATGGCGATGATCTTGGAGGGACCCCAGCGGCGGGAGGTGAAAATGACGGCGCTCAACGAATTGACGGCGGTCGAGGCGGCCAGGCGGATCCGCGCCGGCGAGATCACCAGCGAGGCCCTGGTCCGCGCCTGCCTGGAGCGGATCGAGACCCGGGACGACACCGTCCACGCCTGGGTGGCGCTCGACCCCGACCAGGCAATCGCCCAGGCCCGCGCGGCGGACCAACAGCCGGCGGAAAGCCCGATTCACGGCCTTCCCGTCGGCATCAAGGACATCATCAATACCGCCGACCTGCCGACGCGCCACGGCTCCCCGATATATGCCGACAACCGGCCGTCGGGCGATGCCGCCTGCGTCGCCATGATCCGCCGTGGCCACGGCGTGATCCTGGGCAAGACGGTGACCACCGAGTTCGCCTATCTGACCCCGCGCGAGACGCGAAACCCGCACGATCCGACGCGCACGCCCGGCGGCTCCTCTTCCGGCTCCGCCGCCGCCGTGGCCGATGCCATGGTGCCGCTCGCCTATGGCACCCAGACCGCCGGCTCGGTGATCCGCCCCGCGGCCTTTTGCGGCGTGGTCGCCTACAAGGGCTCCTTCGGGGCCTTGCCGATGGCCGGCATCAAGCCCTTCGCGCCGCTCCTCGACACGCTCGGCATCTTCGCCCGCCAGGTGGCCGACACGGCGCTGCTCAGAAGCGCGCTGAGCGGCTCAGCCGCGACGCCGTCCTCGCTCGACCGACCGCCCCGTATCGCCCTCTTTCGTGCCCCTGAGTGGGACCGGGCCGACGCGGCGAGCAAGGATGCGGTCGAGGGCGCGGCAGCGCGCCTGGCGACGGCCGGCGCCGAGGTCGCCGAAGTGGCGCCGCCCGACGCCTTCGCCGATCTCGTCGAGGCACAAATGCTGGTGCTCGGCTACGAGGGCGCGCGTTCCTACGCCTCGGAATATCAGCGGGCGCCGGAACTGATGAGCGACGGGATCCGGGCGGAGATCGAGAACGGTCTGGCGATTGCGCACGCCGATTACGTGGCCGCCTGGCGGCTCGCCTCGTTTTGCCAGGGACTGCTGAACGGCATCCTGGACGATTGTGACGTCCTGCTGGCGCCGAGCGCGGTGGGCGAGGCGCCGGTCGGCGAGGCCACGGGCGATCCGCTGTTCAACCGGGCCTGGACCTTCCTGCACGCCGCCTGCCTGACGCTGCCGGCCGCCCGGGGACCGAACGGCATGCCGGTGGGCATCCAGGCGATCGCCGGCCCGGGCCAAGACGACCACTTGCTCGCCGTCGGTCAATGGATGGAGGCCGCGCTCTCGATGAACTGATGGTGTTCCCGTGAAGACGTACACCGAGCCAAGCGACGGACTTTTTGACCGGGAACTATTTGCTGCCCGAAGGCGCCACCGGGCCGGGGCCGACGACGGGCTTGCCCTCCATGGTGTAGACCTCGACCTTGGCCCCGGCGCGGAGCTCGGCGAGGATCTCGGCGATCTTCTCCTGGGCGATCTGGCTGCGGATCTGGTCGCGCACCTGCTCAAAGGCGGGGCCGGCGCCGGCGCGCCGCGCCTCCACCTTGATGATGTGCCAGCCGAACCGGGTCTGGACCGGCTCGGAGACCGCGCCCGGCGCCAGCGCGAAGGCCACCTCGGCGAAGGCCGGTACCATGTCGCGCTTGCGGAAGAAGCCGAGATCGCCGCCCCGGGGCCCGGACGGGCCCTTGGAACGGGTCTTCGCCAGCTCGGCGAAGTCGGCGCCGCCCGCGAGCTCGACGGCCACCGCGCGGGCGTCGAGCTCGCTCTCCAGCAGGATGTGGCGGGCCCGCACCTCCTCCTCGCCCCGCCTGCCGGCGGCGTCGCGCTCCCAGCGGGCGCGAACCGCCTCCTCAGCCAGCAGTGGCTGGACATGGCGGGTCGCGAAGGCCTCCAGCAGCACCAGATCCCGTGCCCGGCGCAGCAGGCGGGCGACGATCGGATCCTTCGCCATGCCAGTCCGCTCCGCCTCGCGCGCCATCAGACGGCGCTCCACGACGCTGGCCACCAACTGGGGATAGATTTGCTCCAGCGCCATCTCGCGGTACTGCTCGGGCAGTCCCAGACGCTCGATTTCGAGCTCCGAGAGGTACAACGCATCGCCGTCGATGCGGGCGATCACGGTATCGGCGCCCGCCTGTTCCGCGCCCGCGCCGCTCGCGCCGAGCTGGATCGTCTGGGCGCCCGAGGGCGCGGCGGCGAGAACGGTCGCGAGCCCGAAGGCCGCGAGCGGGGGAAGCAAATGCATGCCTGGAATCCTTCACTGTCGCGCGATCCCCTCGGGACGCCGTCGGACCGGCCCGATACGCCGTCCGCGCCGCATGATCGGCGGCTCCCGGCGAGCTGGCAAGCGAGGCATCGCTCGTTTCGAGCTCGCTCGAGGCCGCCCGCCCGCCTGTGTCCGGGCGGAACCGAACCGGACGCGGGCCCGCGTTGACAGCTCCGGCGTCGGTGCTTATGTCTGGCCACACGGCGAGAGAGGCCTCCCTCGCTCCACCGCTCTCCGCTCGCCGTCGCCGGTAACCGAGGGCCGTTCACGAGGATAGAGCGCGCCACCATGAGCATTCTAGGCGTCGTCGCCAAGCGCATATTCGGCTCGCCGAACGATCGCAAGGTCGCCGACATCGCCAAGCTCGTGCCCGGCGTCGGCGCGCTGGAAGCGGAATACGAGGTGCTGTCCGATGCCGAACTCAGCGCCAAGACGGACGTGCTCAAGGCGCGCCGGGAGAGTGGCGAATCGCACGCCGAGCTGATGGCGGAGGCCTTCGCGGTCGTGCGCGAAGCCGCCAAGCGGACGCTCGGGCAGCGCCATTTCGACGTGCAGTTGATTGGCGGCGTGGTGCTGCACGAGGGCATGATCGCCGAGATGAAGACCGGCGAGGGCAAGACGCTGGTGGCGACGCTCCCGGTCTATCTGAACGCGCTTGATGGGCTCGGCGTCCACGTGGTCACGGTAAACGACTATCTGGCCCGCCGCGACGCCGAGTGGATGGGCGCAATTTATAAATTCATGGGGCTGAGCGTCGGCTGCATCGTGCACGGGCTGAGCGAGGCGGAACGCCGCGCCGCCTATGGCGCCGACGTCACCTACGGCACCAACAACGAGTTCGGCTTCGACTACCTGCGCGACAACATGAGGCACGCGCGCGCGGATATGGTGCAGCGGCCGTTCAACTTCGCGATCGTCGACGAGGTCGACTCGATCCTGATCGACGAGGCGCGCACGCCTCTGATCATCTCCGGCCCGGCGGAGGAATCCTCCGAGCTCTACCGCGCCGTCGACGCGCTGATCCCCCGGCTCGAGGAAAGCGACTACGAGGTCGACGAGAAGCAGCGCGCCGTCACCTACACCGAGGACGGGACGGAGCGGATCGAGAACCTGCTGCGCGAGGCCGACCTGTTGGTGGGCGAGACGCTCTACGAGCCGCAAAACGCCTCCGCCGTGCACCATGCCAACCAGGCGCTCAGGGCGCATAAACTGTTCAAACGCGACACCGATTATATCGTCAAGGACGACCGGGTGATCCTGATCGACGTGTTCACCGGCCGCATGATGGAGGGGCGGCGCTTCTCGGAGGGCCTGCATCAGGCGCTGGAGGCGAAGGAAGGCGTCACCGTCCAGGAGGAGAACCAGACCCTCGCCTCGATCACCTTCCAGAACTACTTCCGGCTCTATCCCAAGCTCGCCGGCATGACCGGCACGGCGATGACCGAGGCCTCCGAGCTGGCCGAGATCTACAGCCTGGAAGTGATCGACATCCCGACCCACATGCCGATGATTCGCGACGACATCGACGACGAGGTCTATCGCACGGTCGAGGAGAAATTCGAGGCGATCCTGGAGTTGATCGCCGATTGCCAGGAACGCGGCCAACCGGTCCTGGTCGGCACCACCTCGATCGACAAATCCGAGGTGCTGTCGGAGAGGCTGGAACGGCGCAAGGTGCCGCATGAGGTGTTGAACGCGCGCCATCACGAGCGCGAGGCCCACATCATCGCCCAGGCCGGGCGCTCCGGCGCCATCACCATCGCCACCAACATGGCCGGGCGCGGCACCGACATTCAGCTCGGCGGCAACCTCGATATGCGCATCCTGCAGGAAGCGACGAGTGCCGAAGGCGAGGTCGACGAGGCCGAGGCCGAGAAGATCCGCCGCGAGGTCGAGGCCGAGAAGGCACGCGTGCTGGAGGCCGGCGGCCTCTTCGTCCTCTGCACCGAACGCCACGAGAGCCGGCGCATCGACAACCAGCTGCGCGGTCGATCCGGGCGCCAAGGCGATCCGGGCACCTCGAAGTTCTACCTCAGCCTCGAGGACGACCTGATGCGAATCTTCGGCTCCGAGCGGATGGACACCATGCTCCGCAAGCTCGGCCTGAAGGACGGCGAGGCGATTATCCATCCCTGGGTGACCAAGGCGCTGGAGAAGGCGCAGGAGAAGGTCGAGGCGCATAATTTCGAGCTGCGCAAGAATGTCGTCAAGTTCGACGACGTGATGAACGATCAGCGCAAGGTGATCTACGAGCAACGGCTCGAATTGATGGACGTGGAAGAGGTCCAGGAAACCGTGGCCGGGATGCGCCAAGAGGTGGTCGATGATTTGGTCGCCCGCCACATCCCCGTGAAGGCCTATGCCGAGCAGTGGGACATCGCGGGCCTCGCCGAGGAGGTCGAGCGGATCTTCGGCCTCGGGCTGCCGATCGCCGATTGGGCGGCTGAGGAAGGCATCGCCGACGAGGAAATCCGCCACAGAATCGACGAGGCGAGCGGCCGTCTGATGGCCGAGAAGGCGGCCAACTACGGCCCCGAGCTGATGCGCATGGCGGAGAAGAGCCTGCTGCTGGCCATCCTCGACCAGCTTTGGAAGGAACATCTGCTGACCCTCGATCACCTGCGCGGCGGCATCGGGCTGCGCGCCTATGCCCAGCGCGATCCGTTGAACGAATACAAGGCGGAGGCCTTTGCCCTCTTCGAGGGCCTGCTGCGGCGGCTCCGGGAGGCGGTGAGCCAGCACCTGGCGCATCTCGAGCTTCGCCTGGAGGATACGACCCTCGCCATGGCCGGCGGCGCGGCGCCCGAGGAACTGGAGGAAACCCACCTCGATCCGATGACGGGCTCGAACGAGATGGCGCCGGAGGCCGAGATGGTGGCGGCCGGCGGCGCGAGCGGCGCCCGGGGCGGGCGGCGGCGGCGCGCGGCGGCGGTGCTCGACCCGGACGATCCGGCGAGCTGGGGCAAGGTGGCGAGGAACGCAGCCTGTCCCTGCGGCTCGGGACGCAAATACAAGCACTGCCACGACCGGGCGTGAACGCGCGGGCGACGATGACCGCCCCCAGGCCCTTCGAGATTCGCGTTTCCGACGAGGTGCTGGCGGACCTGGCCGCGCGGCTGGCGCGGGTGCGGGCGCCCTTGGCCAGCCCGGCCGAGGCCGGCTGGCACCATGGCATGGAGCCCGGCTACATGTCTCGCCTGCTGGCCTATTGGCGGGACGAATTCGATTGGCGGCGCATCGAGGCCGGCCTCAACCGGCATCCCCAATTCATCGCCGAGGTGGCTTTGGACGGGGCCGAGACGCCGCTCGAGATCCACTACATCCATCAACCGGGCGAGGGCGAGGCGAGGCTCCCCCTCCTGCTGCTCCACGGTTGGCCCGGATCGGTCGCGGAGTTCCAGGAGGTGATCGGTCCCCTGACGGAACCCGAGGCGCATGGCGGCCAGGCGGCGGACGGCTTCGAGGTCGTGGCGCCGTCGCTGCCGGGCTACGGCTTCTCCTCGGCGCCGGCCGGGCCGATCGGCCCGCGCGCTATCGCGGGCGTCATGCATCGGCTGATGACCGAGGTCCTGGGCCACCAGCGCTATATCGTGCAGGGCGGCGACTGGGGCGCCATCATCTCCGCCTGGATCGCGGTGGATCATCCCGAGGCGGTGCTCGGCGCGCACCTCAACATGGCGGCGCTTCGCCCGGCGATCGGCCCCGACGACGCGGCGATGAGCGCCGACGAGAAGAGCTGGATCGAGAGCGCGCGCCGCCACTTGCGCCACGAGACCGCCTATCAAGACGTGCATGCGACCAAATCGGAGAGCCTGGCCTGGGGGCTGATGGATTCGCCCGCCGGCCTCGCCGCCTGGATCGTCGAGAAGTTCCACGGCTGGACCGATCCCGAGGCGAGCGAGCCGCCCTTCACCATGGACCAGTTGCTCGCCAACGTGATGATCTACTGGGTCACGGGCACGATCAATTCCTCCACCTGGCTCTATCGCGGGGCCAGGGAGAGTGGCGATCTCAGGGCCTCCGAAGGTGCGCGGATCGAGGTTCCCTGCGCTTACCTTCTGGCGCCGAGCGATCTGGTGCCGCCGCCGCCGACGAGCTGGCTCGCCCGCGTCGGCAACGTCACGCGGCGACGCGATCTCGCTAAGGGCGGCCATTTCGTCGCGCTGGAGAACGGCCCCGCCCTGGTCGAGGATATCCGTGCCTTCGCCCGCGACCATCTCCGCTGAGGCGCCCCGCCTCCGCACCGTCGGCTACGAGGGCGCCGGCATCGCCCGCTTTCTCGCCACGCTGGCCGCCGCGGGAATCGAGGTGCTGATCGACGTCCGCGCCCGGCCCTGGTCGCGCAATCCCGATTTCGTGAAATGCAATCTCTTGGGCCATGTGACGGCGGCCGGCATGGGGTATCGGCACCTGGAATTGCTGGGGAGCCCGGACGCGCTCAGGGCCGCCGCGCGCGCGAGCGATTGCGATGCCTTTCCGGCGGGCTACCTCCGCCACCTGGAAACCCCGGCGGCGCGCCGCGCCAGCGAGCTCGTCGTCGAACTCGCCCGCGAGCGCGCCGTGGCATTGATGTGCATGGAGGCCGATCCCGCCCGCTGCCACCGCTCCCTTCTCGCCGGGTGGTTGGCGGAGAAATATGGCTTCCGCGTCGCGCACCTCCACTGCGACCGGCAGGCCGCCTTCGACTTCTGATGCCGCGCGGAAGGATGCGTCGGCGGGCAATTAACCCGGATTTCGGCGAACCGGCGCGGCATTCGAGCCCCGCGACATGGCAAGGTGACGCCCGGTCCGGGCCCTTCGCGGGCGAAAACGACGAGTCGCCGGCAGTATATCTTACGTCCCTATCTGGTTAACGTCCCTATCTGGTTAAAGCAGGATGGGCTCCGAATGTTCTTGATATGTTCTCCATAGAGGTGTAGGCTGATCGCATCGGCTGGAGCTTTTGGAGGACTATTCGATGAGCGGGATATTGGAGTTCCTCGAACGCCATGGATCGGAGGCGGACTGCATCGAGGCGCTGGCTCGGCTGCGCTGGCCGCAAGGCTACGTCTGCGCGCGTTGCGGCGAGAGGCGGAACTACCTTGAAGACGCGGCCGCGGGTGAATGGCCGGTTGCGGCCATTCGGTGACCGCGGGCACGTCTTCGTTGCGCAAATGGTTCCTGGCGGCTGGATGGGGCGCGAGCGCGGGGTCTCGGCGCTGTTTCTGTCGCGAGAGTTGAGCCTTACGACACCGCCTGGCTGATGGCCCCAAGCTGCGCCATGCCCTGACGGAGCGCCCGGAGTTCCCGCTGGAGGGCTTGGTCGAGGTCGACGAGAGCTATTACGGCGGGCGGGGCAAGCCGGAGAGCCGGGGGCGCGGGCTTTCCAACCCGAACAAGAGCCTGTTGGTGATGGCGGTCGAGAAGTGGCCGGTCGGGTCGGGCAAGGGCATCAAGGGGAGCGGCTTCGCCGCCGGCGCCGCGCGGCTCGCCATCCTGCCCGAGGCCACCGCCCGTGAGTTGGGCGACTTCGTGCGCGCCTCGGTGAAGCCGGGAAGCCGCCTCGACAGCGACGCTTTCAAGAGTTACGCCAAGCTTGGCGATACTTATCGCCACCAGCCCGTCGTTCAAGGCCAAGGCAAGAACGCCGAGCAGCTCATGCCGGTCGTCCATGTCCTGTTTTCCAACGTGAAGACGTGGCTCAACGGAACCTACCACGGGGTGAGCGCCAAGCATTTGCCGCGCTACGTCCGGGAATGGAACTACCGCTTCAACCGGCGCAAACGCATCTTCGACCTTGCCGATTTCGTGTTGCACCGCGCCATGACCCGACCGACCATCACCTACAGGGAACTGGTCGACGGTATACAATCGCAGGGAGCGCTGCCTGCCCTAACCGGATAGGGACGATATCTTAAATTCAGAATATGAAGGTATCGATCAAAGCATTGAAATGAATTGGCTTTCTTGAGCCGCGTGCGGCCGGTGGGATTTCGTTCTGCAAATTCTTCGATTTTTCTATACGGCGGGCGGGGCAAGCCGGAGAGCCGGGGGCGCGGGCTTTATATCCAATATACCGTATTTGCAGTACTATTAATAACTGATCTATTCTCTCACCCCCGAGATGCGCACAATAGGGGTCAGCGCAAATGGGTGCCCCTTGACCGCTATGCAAAATGCAAGACCTGACCCCCAGCTTGTGACCCCCAGCTTGCAGATCTCAAGAACACAAGTCACCCGAATACTTTGTGATCAATCCCAACGGCGCGTTGCCGGCTTTAGTCGATCGCGATCTGAAACTATGGGAATCGAACGCGATTCTGCAATATGCCGCAGACAAGGTTGGTGCGTCCGCAGCCTATCCCCAGGATCTTCAGGTGCGAGGGGATATCAACCGCTGGCTTTTGTGGGAGGCAAGCGCCTGGTTTCCAACCTGCTATGTGTATCTCGTGGAGAACTTCGCTAAGCCCCGATTAGGAGATCCGCCTGACCCGAAAGTCCTCGAAGCGGAAGCACCGAATTTCCATAAGCTCGCCGGCATTTTGGATACACGATTGGCCGGACAAGCATGGATCTGTACGACGCCGGACCCCACGATTGCCGACATCTTCATGGCTTCTCCCATGCATTTGGGTCATCGCCAAAAGTTGCCATTAGAGGAGTATCCGAACCTTCGCGCCTGGATGGGCCGGATCGAAGACCTGCCATGCTGAAAGAGCACGGACGTCACGTCCTTGCTGGGTCTGAACTAGACCTCTGAGAATTCCTACGCCGCATACCTTGGCGACGCGCGTTGATTTTTGATCGGGTACTGTTTGCGTAATGCCTCGGCGCAGCACCAAGTACCAAGATGGCTGGTTACAGGTAATGAGTGGGAACAGTCATTCCGGTAGTCCGGCTTGGTGCAGAAAATCAAGGAGGCGGCCGAGATCTTTTTGGTTCTTGAAAGGTAGTGTTCTGGAGAGGTTGCGAAGCGAGTATACGGGGTTCAATCCGAGTAGTTCCTTTACCTCGACCCTTGCCTCGTCAAGCCTACCCAAGGCTACAAGGGACGCCGCCAGACCGCCCCGATTGATTGGATTATCGGGACCCGAATTCAAGGCTTCTAAGAATGCTCTCTCTGCCTCTACATAATTGCCAAGAACAAATTGCGTACGGCCGAGTTGGCCGCTGTAAGAAGCCGGTAATTGTGGATTTATCTCCATGGCTATTTTCATATTGGCCAGGCCCTCTTCAGCACGCTCGGCATGTGTGAGGATGTGGCATAAGATTGCGTACCCATCAGCGCTATTTGGATTTAACTTTATGGCTCTTTGCAGGCTGTCAATTGCGCGGTCGTGAAGACGCACATGGAGTTCCGCCATGCCAAGCATCAGGTGACTGGCCGGCGCCTTGTCGTCTAACACGACGGTCTCTCGCGCTAGTTCATGGCTTTGCCTGAACGCACCTTCGATATCCTCGACCCATTGATACCCTCCTCGGTTAAGGTACACCCAGGCCAGCAACCTGTAAGCCCCGGCGAATCTTGGCGCCAAGTTCTTGGCTTTCTCACCTAGCTTGCGCGCTTCTTCGTTATCCGAGCGGGTGAAGCGCCGGTAATGGGCAAAACCCCGCGAAACCAGGTCGTAGGCATTTGCGTGGTTCGGATCCCCGCCGATGGCCCGCGCCATGCCATCCTCAAAGATCAATTCACCAAGAGTGCTGGCAATAATCCGTGTGACCTCGTCCTGTACCTCGAAAGTATCTTTCAGATCACGATCGTAGCGCTCTGCCCACAAGTGAGTGCCGATCGTTCCGTCGATCAATTGGGCGGTGATGCGAAGCCGCTGGCCGGCTCGACGTACGCTACCTTCCAGCACGTACCGAGCGCCGAGCTCCTGGGCAATTTTCGTAGGATCAGTCGGGCTGCCCTTATAAATGAAAGTCGCGTTTCGGGCGATGACGTGAAAGCCCCTGTAGCGAGAGAGCTCGGTAATAATGTCTTCGGTGAGGCCGTCGGCGAAGGCCTCCTGCTCGGGATCGCCCGAAATGTTGTCGAAAGGCAGCACGGCGATGGAGGGCTTGTCGGGAAGGGAGAGTTCGACTTGTGCCGCGTCTTTCGTCGCTGTGTCGGCGGCCCAATGCCAAGTACGGACCGCTTGGGCAATATTCTTGAATTCCTGTTTCCCGCCATCCGTCAAGGCGAGATCGAGGCGTCCCCGTACCTGGCGCATGACGTCGTCGGAGATACAAATGCCCCCGGGCTTGGCCTCGCCCTCTAGGTGTGCGGCGATGTTGACGCCGTCCCCATGGATATCATCTCCATCGACCACCACATCGCCAAGGTTAATACCAATGCGGATCTCTATGCGGCGGTCTTCGGGGACATCTGCATTACGTTCGATCATGGCCCGCTGGATAGTTACAGCACATTCGACCGCTGCCACGGCGCTGGGGAACTCCACAAGGCGACTGTCGCCTGCGGTGCTGACCAGGCGTCCACCAAAGGCTTCGGTCGTCGGGTCCCAAAGTTCCGACCTATGTGCCCGCATTGCCGCGAGGGTGCCGGCCTCATCCCCTGAAATCAGGCGGAGCAACCTGATGTGTGGAAATTCGGAACGCCGTTGATCAGTCATCCTCTGCTTTCCAAGTGATGTAGGGTTTTTCGGTGGTTTCCCATTTCTCGTCGATTTCGACGAGGATGGCGGTGACCAGACGTTCGAGCGAGGCCTCGTTGGGAAAGACCCTGACCTTTACGGTGCGGCGCTTGATCTCCTGCTGGATGGATCGCTCCATGGGGTTCGAGGTTCGCATGCGCTTTTGGTGGCGCTCGGGCAGGGCGAAGACGGCGAGGCCCTCGGGGATCGCCGTCTCCAGCCAATCGGCGAGCTTGGGGGCGCTGTCGCGGTAGGCCGCCACCAGATGGCCCAGCTCGGCCTCGGCGGCCTTGCCGTCGGCGGCGTTCCAGACCCGGCGCAGCTCCTTGCCGATGGCCTTTCGGATGGCGAGGTTGGGGGCGTGATGGATGGCGTTTTGAGCCAGATGGTACTGACAGCGCTGCCAGACGGCGCCGCCGAGGACGGCCTTGCGCGCGGCGCCGAGGCCTGGATGATCATCGGAAACGATATAGGCGACACCGCGCATGCCACGGGCAACCAGGGTCTCCAGGAAGGCGCGCCAGTGCACTTCGGCCTCGGAGAGCGCACAGGAAACACCGAGCACCCGGCGGCGCTGGTCGGGGCCGATGCCGATCACCGAGAGCACGGCGGCGTCGCGCACCACGCCACCCTCTCGGACTTTCTCATAGCGCGCGTCGAGGAGCAGGTAGCGGATCTCGCCCAGCGGCCGGTTGCGCCAGGCATCCAGCTCCCCATCCAAGAGCTTGGCGGCGCGGCTGACCTGGCTCGACGACAGGCTCTCCAGGCCGAACTCGCGCATCACCGCCTCGGCGTCACGGGTGGAGACGCCTTTGATATACATCTCCGCCACGGCCAGCATGACAGCGCGGCAGGAGCGCCGTCCGCGCTCCAGGGCTTGGGGGTAAAAAGGCGCCTCATGACCGGCGGTCTTGGGAACCTCGAGCCTCACCGTACCGGCCGGGGTGTCGATCTTCTTGGGTCTGGTGCCGTTGGCGTATCCCCGCCGCTCGGGCGTGCGCTCATAGTGGCCGGCGCCCAAGAACCTCTCCCGCTCGATCCGCATGGCGAGATTGAAAAGGCCGGCGAAGACCGTCGCCATGTTCTCGCTACCGCCTTCGATCAATTGTTCCACCAAAGCCTCGACAGCGCTATCCTGGTCTTTCCGCATACTGGTTCTCCATGTTTGTTTGGACGCTTTCATGGATAACCAAAATGACGGATCGCCCCGCGCCGGGGTATACCCCGGCGCGGGGCGAAGCCAAATTTCCAGACCTCACGCTACACAAGGTAGTCCATAGGAGGGGCCCGCGCGCGGGCCGACGCGCCCACCACGCGGCTGGCGGCGGACCGCGCGTGGGAGGTTCCTGTGGGCCCACCTGGGCGACCGGGCGGCAGGTGGATCGGTTGCCTTTAGGACCGATTCTTGAAGCGCCAGGAGTCGTTTCCGGTCTCGATGATCTCGCAGTGGTGCGTCAGACGATCGAGGAGCGCGGTGGTCATCTTGGCGTCGCCGAAGACGGACGGCCATTCGCCGAAGGTCAGGTTGGTGGTGACGATGATCGAGGTGCGCTCGTAGAGCCGGCTGACGAGGTGGAACAGCAGCTGGCCTCCGGTTTGGGCGAAGGGCAGGTAGCCGAGCTCGTCGAGGATGACGAGGTCGCGCCGGGCCAGCTGATCGGCGAGCCGGCCCTGGCGGCCGGCGCGGGCTTCGGCCTCGAGCCGGTTGACCAGGTCGACGACGTTGAAGAAGCGGCCCCGGGCGCCATCGCGGATGCAGGCCCGCGCGATGGCGACGGCGAGATGGCTCTTGCCGGTGCCGGTGCCGCCGATCAGCACGGCGTTGCGCTGGTTGGCCAGGAAGCCGCCGACCGCCAACTCG
This sequence comes from Alphaproteobacteria bacterium, assembly GCA_965225945.1. Classification (GTDB taxonomy): domain Bacteria; phylum Pseudomonadota; class Alphaproteobacteria; genus JASLMY01. The sequence continues at coordinate 285,081 of CBDDBZ010000032.1, forward strand.
CGGACCAGCGGCTCGTTGACCGGGGTGTCGGTGAAGTCGAAGTCGGCCAGCTCCTTGGCCAGCGGCAGCTTGGCGCCACTCATCTGGTACTTGATGGATCGCGCCTGCTTGTCGGCGATCTCGGCCTTCAACAGCTCGCCGATGATTCGCTGCATCGGATGCTGGCGCTTGAGGCCGTCGGCGAGCACCTCGTCGAACGCGTCGCGCATGCCGGCGAGCTTGAGTGCGGCCATCATCTCCAGGACCTCATGGCGCTCCATGGCCGACCCCCCTCAAGCGGTCGTAGCGGGTGCAATCGGCCACCGGCTCAAAGCGAAGACGCAGGTTCGCGGGCGTCGGGATCGGCGCCGTCTCGGACGGCTGGCGCCGACGATTGAGGATGTTGAGCACGACGTCGGCGCTGCACACGCCGCCAGCGAGCGCCTCGGCACAGGCGGCCTCCACCGCCGCCAGCCCATCCGCCAGCACGGCGGTGAGGATCTCGACCATCTGCCTGTCGCCGTCGTCGTGGCCGGCGAGCCGGACGCGCACGCGACCCAGGGCGCCGGGCAGCGCCCAGTCCTTGAACGGCGCGCCGTTACGAAGCGCACCGGGCTTCCTCGCCAGCACGGGCACGTAGTGCCACGGGTCATAGACGGTCTGGTCGCGGCCGAAGCGCCGGGCATGCTCGGCGACGATCTCGCCGTCCTGGCGGATGACGATGCGATCGGCGTAGGCATGGACCTCGACCGGACGGCCGACGGCGCGCGCCGCCACGCTGTACTTGTTGCTGTCGAAGCGCACCAGGCAGGTCTTCGACACCGACGCCGGGACCGCGTGGAAGCCGTCGAACGGCCCGCGATAGCCGACCAGGGACGGACGCTCGTCCTCGAACACCTGCCAGACAGTCCTGTCCTTGAACACCGGGTGGGGATGACGCCGGGCGTAGGCGACGCACTGGTCCAAGAGCCAGGCGTTGAGCTCGTCGTAGGTCTTGAAGCGCAGCCGCGGGGTGAAGAACCGACCGCGGATGATCCCGACCTGGTTCTCGACCTGCCCCTTCTCCCATCCCGCTCCCGGCGTGCATGCTGTCGGTTCGACCAGGTAGTGGCCACACATCTGCACGAAGCGCCGGTTGAACGCGCGCTCCTTGCCGATGAGGACGGTCTGCACCGCCGTCTTCATGTTGTCGTAGATGCCTCGCCGGCAGGCACCCTGGAACAGCCGGAATGCCCGGCCGTGGGCGTCGAACACCATCTCCTGGCTCTCGCGCGGATAAGCGCGGACGAAGAATATTCCTTGCCTATCCGGTTATCACCCACACCCACTATATGTAGTGTGCACCCATTTTCCTGAGTAAAGCTCGGTGCAGGTCGAAGCGGAGATATCTCCGGCGATGCCGAGCAGGGACTCGGACGGCATTGTAGCGCCTTTTAGGCGACACTTTAGCGTGGTGGAAATCCTAATCATTGAGTCGGATTTGGCAAAACGCCACGTTGCATAAAGGACCGTCACTTCATTGAAATTTATCTGAAATCGGAGGTGAACGACACCGATGGAATATTCCAGGAAATCAGAGCTTCATTGAATTGTAGGATTCGAGTGCCGGATTATTCACAAATAGCTCTGTGAACTGGTTTTCAAGTTCGCTCAATACGCCATATGAAGTAAACGGATTGAGGATCACGTTCTTGCGTGTCGCTTCGTCTTCGCTGCGACTCAAAACGCGCAGGAGACTAACAGGCGCGGACGGGTTCTTCGCAACGATTCGTGCCAGCGCGTCGCTTTCTTCGACTAGTGCCGTCAATCGCTCAGACGATGTCGTTTCATCAGCAGCTTCCCGTCTGGCCGTGGGTTTCTTCGTTTTTCCCTTGGTCGCCACCGTTCCGTCCCCCGATGTTAAATACGTGACGTGAATTAAACTCCGGTTCGGTTTTCAGAACAATCAAGAATTAGCCGGATCGCCTCCTCAATGCGCCTGCGCCGGCCCTTGCCTGCAGTCCAAGGAGACACACTACATATCGTCCCTATCCGGTTAAGGCAGGCAGCGCTCCCTGCGATTGTATACCGTCGACCAGTTCCCTGTAGGTGATGGTCGGTCGGGTCATGGCGCGGTGCAACACGAAATCGGCAAGGTCGAAGATGCGTTTGCGCCGGTTGAAGCGGTAGTTCCATTCCCGGACGTAGCGCGGCAAATGCTTGGCGCTCACCCCGTGGTAGGTTCCGTTGAGCCACGTCTTCACGTTGGAAAACAGGACATGGACGACCGGCATGAGCTGCTCGGCGTTCTTGCCTTGGCCTTGAACGACGGGCTGGTGGCGATAAGTATCGCCAAGCTTGGCGTAACTCTTGAAAGCGTCGCTGTCGAGGCGGCTTCCCGGCTTCACCGAGGCGCGCACGAAGTCGCCCAACTCACGGGCGGTGGCCTCGGGCAGGATGGCGAGCCGCGCGGCGCCGGCGGCGAAGCCGCTCCCCTTGATGCCCTTGCCCGACCCGACCGGCCACTTCTCGACCGCCATCACCAACAGGCTCTTGTTCGGGTTGGAAAGCCCGCGCCCCCGGCTCTCCGGCTTGCCCCGCCCGCCGTAATAGCTCTCGTCGACCTCGACCAAGCCCTCCAGCGGGAACTCCGGGCGCTCCGTCAGGGCATGGCGCAGCTTGTGGGCCATCAGCCAGGCGGTGTCGTAGCGCAGGCTCAACTCTCGCGACAGAAACAGCGCCGAGACCCCGCGCTTGTCGCGCCCCATCCACCACGCCGCCAGGAACCATTTGCGCAACGGTGTGCGGGTGCGGTGGAAGACCGTGCCCGCGGTCACCGATTCCTGATGGCCGCAACCGGCGCATTCGAAGACCCGCGGCCGCGTCTTCAATTGGTAGTTCCGCCTCTCGCCGCAACGCGCCCAGACGTAGCCTTGCGGCCAGCGCAGCCGAGCCAGCGCCTCGATGCAGTCCGCCTGCGCCGGCCCTTGCCTGCAGTCCAAGGAGACACACTACATATAGTGGGTGTGGGTGATAACCGGATAGGCAAGGAACATTCGGCTGTGGCACAGCCGGACGTGCGCGACCTTGACCTTGGTCGTCACCCCCGCCAGCACCACGTACTCGTGGCTCCAGTCGAACTGATAGGCCTCGCCCGGCGAGAACACCAACGGCACATAGGTCTGCGCCGTCGATGCCGAACGGCGCCACCGCCACGCCTTGGCGTAGCGCCGCACCGCGTCGTAGCCGCCGCCATAGCCCAGGCCCTCGAGGGCTTCGGAGATCCGTAGCAGCGTCAGCCGCTCCCGCTTCGACTTGGTCTCGTTGGCCTCCAGCATCCGCTCCAGCTCGGCCGTCCACGGCCCCAGCTTCGGCATCGGCTGGACCCGCCGGTCGTAGGTGAACGCCGTCGCCTGCGAACGGATCACCTTGCGCACCGTGTTGCCCGAGACCTTCACGTCCCGCACGATCTCCTTGATCGGCTTCCCCTTGACGAAATACTCCCGCCGGATCCGCGCTATCGTCTCCACGACCAACATCCCCCACCACCTCGTCCGCCCAAAAACGAGGTGACTTGGACTAGCCAGGCTCAGGGGGTCAAATTTGGACGCCGATCACCCCTCAACAGGGGTCAACTTTGCACGCCGTTCCACAAGCTAAGTGTAGCGAAGAGGCGGACCCGCTCAAGGCTATACCGAACGTTGCGAAGATGCTTGAATGCCAACAAGCTCGGACGGCGACTCTTGGCTATCAATGACCGAATCGGCCGAATCAGCGGCACGGGGAATATACCCCCAATCCCGATTTCCGGGGACACCGATGGAGTGCACCCCCTGGATGACACAAAGAATCAGGGACAGTTGGTTGTCATTTCCAGCGCCCGCCGGGCGGCGGTCTCTGGGGTGATTATGGTGTTTTCGAACTCCTCTGGTGATAGGTATCGAAGCGCCGAGTGGAGGCGCGTCTTGTTGTAGACCTCTTTGATGAAGCTGGCGATGTCGCTCTCGGCGTGGGCGATGTCCCGGTAGGGCCTGCCCTCAACCTCCTCTGTCTTCAAGGTCTTCATGAAGCTCTCCGCCATGGCGTTGTCGTAAGGGCAGGCGATCCGGCTCATCGAGGGCAGGATGCCATGGGCCTCCAGGCGGGCGATGTAGTCGCCGGAGGCATATTGAACGCCGCGATCGGAGTGATGCACCAGGCCATCGGGGATCACCTCGCGCTCCAGAAGCGCCATATCCAAGGCCGCCAGCGTCAGGCTCGCCTTCAGATGATCGGCCAAGGCCCAGCCGATGACGCGCCGGCTGTGCGCATCGAGCACGACCGCCAGATAGGCGAAGCCCTCCAGCAAGCGAACATAGGTGATGTCGGCGACCCAGAGCTGGTTGGGGGCCGTCGTCTCCAACCGGCGCGCCAGGCTGGGATAGATCCGATAGCTATGCTTCGAGTCCGTGGTAGCCGGCGCGAAGCTCCGTCGACGCAGGCATAGCAGATTGTCCTCGCGCATCAAACGCAGCACCCGCTTGTGGTTGACGCTCCAGCCCTCGCGCCGCAACAGCGCCCCGATCCGCCGATAGCCGTAATGTTTGTTGTCGATCGCCCAAGCGCTGGAGCTTATCGCGTAACGCCGTTTCCTCAGCCCTCGGCCTCGATGCCCGCCAATGGCGGTGAAAGCTCGATCGGCTCAGCCCCATCAGATCGCACATCCGTCCCATGCTCAATCCGCCTTGCCGCCGCGACCCGGCCCGGACGAGGCCGAAGACGCGCTCCCGCCAGAGCGACCGTTCGCTCCGCGGCAGCTCTCCGAGAGCCGCAAGGCTTGCCTGAAAAAATCCGCTTCCAAGGCCTGCTGGCCGACCTTCCGCTCCAGCTCGGCGATCCGCCGGCGCGCCAGGCTCAGGGCATCCGGCCGGACCGCCGGAACAGCACTTTCGGACCCGGCGCGGAGGCCTTGCGCCCGCCTCCCTCCGACGACCGTGCTTCCCTTTCTGGGCCGGCCGGGCGGGCGCAAGGCCTCCGCGCCGCCCGCTCGGTAGGCATCGCGCCACTCGTAGAGCAGCTTGCGCCGGACCTCGAGCTCGCGTGACAGCGCCGAGACGTTCTCGCCCGACTCCATCCGCGCCAGCGCCGACAGCTTGAAGTCTCGGCTGAAACGCCGTGCACCTTTTCGTTCCATCAGTTCCTCCTCGGAAGAACTGTCACTCATTTCTCTGTGTCAGGACAGGGGTGCGGTCCACCGATTTCCGGGGACCAGATTTCCGGGGACAGTTGCCGATTTCTTAATTCCCTGCCGGTTTTCGCCCACATTCAAAGAGTTCTCAAAGACATCGTGATCCACGGTCCGCCCTTCATCTCATGGTGGAGGGTCGCCCAAGAGTAGTCTGGGGACAGTAGTCTGGGGACAGTTTTCTATTTTTGCAACGTGGCAAATTCCTGCCTTGAGGTCGAGCCATGGCCCGCTCGGCATGTCTCGACCACGCGATCGGCGCCACTTGCCCCGCTTGCTCGCGGCGACAGCACCCGCCCGCCCTCACCCCCCCCCCTCGACGATCACATGCTCTCGCGTGATGATCAGCGGGATGGGTTCGTCGGGCAAAAAATTCGGCTCGTCGGCTCGCGTCGCGCGGTAGGCCTCGGAGCGCGCCGAGGCCCGCATGGCGTCGGTGTCGTCGAACCAGGTGATCGCCAAGCCGTCATACCTCGGCGCCCGGCCCGACGTATAGGCGCCGAGGCGGACGTGGCTCTGCACGTAGCGCCGGATCTGGGGAATCTTGGCGGCCAAGGGCCCGTGGACCTCGCGCCAATAGCGCTGGAACGCCTCGACTTCCAGACCTGGGCGGCGAGTCACGAACTCGACGTTCTTGACCGCGCCGTCCGGAATTTCGCCGTCGAGGATGACGTGCTCGTCCAGCAGCATCAGCACCATGGCCGAGCGGTCGATGAACTTGGCCTCGTCTTCCTCCAGGTCGCGGTACTCTCGAGTCCCCGCCAGATGCTTCAAGGCGGCGAGATCGTCGAACCAGAGCTCGGCGATGCCGTCGTGGACCAGCTCGCCCTTGGCGTAGCCGGAGAGCCGCGCGTGGCTCTGCACGTAGCGCCGGAGACCGGGTAGGCGCGAGACCACCCCGGCGTGGCGGCTGTGCCAGTATTCCTGGAACGGCTCCAGCGCCATGCCGGCCTTGCGCTTGATGCAAACCGCGACCTTGAGCATCCCGGCTCTTCCCCTCCGACCCGCCGCCGATCAGTAACCGATCGCGCAGCCGTCCTTCCTCGGCTCCGAGCCGGCGGCGAGCGTGCCGTTCTTCCAGTCGATCGAGATGACCTGGCCGCCGCCCCACGGCATCTCCGGCCGGCCGACCCGGTGGCCCAAGGCGGCGAGCCCGTCCATCACCTCCTGGCCGAAACCGCGCTCGACCTCGACCCGGCCCCGGACGTGGAAGACGCGGGGGCAGTCCAGCGCCTCCTGCGGGTCCATGGCGTAGTCGATCAAGTTGGCGAGCACGTGGGCGTGGCCCATCGGCTGGAAGTGACCGCCCATGACGCCGTAGCTGTGCGCCACCCGGCCGTCCAACATGCACATGCCGGGGATGAGGGTGTGCAGCGGCCGCTTGCGGGGGCCGACGCAGTTGGGGTGGCCCGGCTCGACCCGGAAGCCGCAGCCCCGGTTCTGCAGCATGACGCCGCTCTTCGGCGCCGAGAGCGAGGAGCCGAAGTTGAAGAAGAGGGAGTTGATGAAGGAGACCGTGTTGCGGGCCTTGTCGACCACCGTCAGGTAGATCGTGTCGCGATGGGCCGGCGCCTGGGTCTCAGGCAGCGAGGCCATGGCGCGATCCGCCGAGATCTCGGCCCGTGAGCCAATCGCGAACTCGCCCGACAGCAGGTCGCCCACCGGCACCTGGGCGTAACGCGGATCGGCGACATGGTCGTCGCGCGCCCGGTAGGCGAGGCGCGAGGCCTCGATCTCGAGATGCAGCCGTTCGACCCCCCTCGGATCGAGGCTCGCCAGATCGAAGCCCGAAAGGATATTGAGCATGATCAGCGCGGTGATCCCCTGGCCGTTGGGCGGCATCTGATAGACCTCATGGTCGCCGTAGCGGGTCGAGATCGGGGTCACGTATTCCGCCCGTTGCTCGGCGAAATCGTCGAGTTCGTGGCACCCGCCCTTGGATTGGAGGTAAGTGACGATGTCCTCCGCCACCCAGCCGTCATAGAATCCGTCGCGACCCTTCGCCGCGATCTCCTTCAATGTCTTGGCGAGCTTCGGTAGCCGCATCCGCTCGCCGACCTTGGGCGCCCGGCCGTCGATCAGAAACTCGGCCGCGCTGGAGGGCTCGGCCGCCAGGCGATGGGCGGCGCGCGACCAGTCGAGGGCGACGCGGGGCGTGATGGCCCAGCCTTCCTCGGCGTATTTGATCGCCGGTTGCAGCGCGCGGTCGAGGCCGAAGCTGCCGTGGTCGGCCAACAACGTCTCCCAGGCGTCGATCGCGCCGGGCACGGTCACCGCGTGCGGCGTCTCGGCGACGATGGCCTCGATCCCGCGTTCCAGCAAATGCTCGGCGGTCAGCCCCTTGGGCGCCCAGCCGGAGCCGTTCAGGCCCACCACCTCGCCCTCGCCGCCCTTGACGTAGAGGGCGAAGCAGTCGCCGCCGATGCCGGTCGACTCGGGCTCCACCACGCATTGCACGGCGCACGCCGTCACCGCCGCGTCCATGGCGTTGCCGCCGTCGCGCAGCGCGTCGATCGCCGCCAGGCTCGAGAGCGGATGGGAGGTCGCGGCCATTCCCTCGGTGGAATGGACGGTGGAACGACCCGGAAGCTGCAGGTCACGCATGGGCGTACCTCGTCGTCGGGAACGGGATGCGCGGCGATAGATCGGAACGTCGCGTCTCGCGGTGACTATAAGCCGAGCCCCTGCCGGCTGGCCAGTCACGGGGTCGGGAGCGCCGCCGGGAACGCCGCCGGGAACGTTAGACCCGCACCTCGCGCGGGGCTGGTGCGCGAATTCGGCGCTGGTAGGTCCGAGGGCGCGGACGCATCTCTAGCTCCGTCGTATGTTCCCTGGAGTCGTTTCGATGTCCCTCGCGCCAGTGGCCGAGAGCCCCAATACCATCCCCGCCGGAATCGCCAACTTGGGCGTAGCCACCCTGCTGTTTTCCTCCATGGACGCGTTGGTCAAATGGCTGAGCGCGGACTATTCGGTCTGGCAGCTGATGTTCTTCCGCGCCGTCTTCGCGCTGCTGCCACTCGCCCTCGTGATCCATCGCTCGGGCGGCGTTGCGACACTGAAGACCAAACACCCCTCCGCGCATGCGATCCGTTCCACCATCGGCATCGCCGCCATGGGGCTCTTCTTCCTGGCCTACGCCACCATGCCCTTGGCCGACGCCATCGCCATCGGCTTCACCGGGCCGCTGTTCCTGACCATCCTCTCGGTGCCGCTCTTGGGCGAGAGGGTGGGGCCGCGGCGCTGGGGGGCGGTGATCGTCGGCTTTCTCGGCGTCCTGTTGATCGCGCGGCCCGGCGCCGGCGCCTTCGGCTGGACCGCGCTGCTGCCGCTCGGCGGCGCCCTCGGCTTCGCGCTGGCGATGATCTGCGTCCGTCGGATGAGCCGGACGGAGAGCAACGCGGCAATCGTCTTCTATTTCTCCGCCGCCTGCGCGGCGGTCTCCGGCCTGGCGCTGCCCTTCGTCTGGGTGACGCCGGACCTCGAGGGTTTGCTCGGTCTCGTCGCCATCGGCGTCGTCGGCGGCACGGCGCAGCTCTTCATGACCCAGGCCTTCCGCCTGACTCCGGCCCGGGTGGTGGCGCCGTTCGAATACACCAAGATCATCCCGGCCATCGGCTTCGGCATGGTGCTGTTCGCCGACATGCCGGATAGCTGGACGCTGGCCGGCGCCGGCGTGGTGATCGCCTGCGGCCTCTACATCCTGCACCGCGAGGCGGTGCGCCGCGCCGAGGCGAAGGGCGAGGCGGCGCCCGCGCGGCCGCGGGGCAACGAAGTTTGCCCCGGGGCCGCGATTGCCGGATCATGAGTCTGGAGCAATGCCGATCCGCCCGAATTACGGGGAAAGAACGGGATGAAGACGACGACGCCCAGTGAGGCACGGCGCCTCATCGGCGAATTTGTCCGCGACGAAAGCGGGATGTCGCGTGCCGACTGTCTTTTCATCCAACTGGTGCTGGTCGTAGGGATCGCGGCGGGGGTTTATGTCTTCGGCGAGCGCGGCGAGCCGGCCACCGGCGAAGCCGCCATGGCGTCGCCGAGCGAGGCCGACGCGGTGATCTTCGGTCTGACGGGCGTCGAGATCACGCTCTCGCTGCTCTCGCTGCTCGCGGTGGTGGCGTTGATTTTCGTCGTCAGGCTGGTCGTCGAACTGCGCCGTTGATCCGATTGTGCTCGGCCGTCACGCTCGAGGGAGGGGATGAACATGGCGACATCGGGCGGGATCGGCGAATTTCGCGTGGCGCCGAGCGAACTCGGCTTCCTCGGCGAGGGCCTGACGCGGCCGGAATGCGTGCTCTGCACCGCTAACGGCGACGTCTACGTCTCCAACTTCGAGGGCGGTGTCACCCGGATTCCGGCCCGGGGCGCGCAACACGACATCGTCGATCGCTCCCGCCCGATCGGCACCAACGGCTTCGCGATCACGGCCAAAGGCGAATTTCTCTGCGCCAACCTGCACCCGGAAGGCGGCGGCGGGGTCTGGCGGGTCCGGCGCGACGGAAGCTCCGAGCCGTTCCTGGTGGAGCTCGACGGCCGCCCCCTGCCGCCCGCCAACTTCGTCGGCATCGACCAGGCCGGCCGGGTCTGGATCACCGTCTCGACCTGGCGCGAGCCGCGCCAGCTCGCCTACCGGGCGGACGTCGCCGACGGCTTCATCATCCTCCTCGACGATCGCGGTGCCCGGATCGTGCTCGACGATTGCGGCTACACCAACGAGGCGATCGTCGATCCCTCGGGCGAGTGGCTCTACGTCAACGAGACCATGGGCCGGCGCACCCGGCGCCATCGGATCCGGGCCGACGGCTCCCTCGGCCCCCGCGAGACGGTGGCCGAATACGGCGAGGGCGTCTATCCCGACGGCCTGGCGCTGGACGAGGCGGGGGGCGTGTGGATGACCAGCGTGATCTCCAACCGGGTGATTCACGTCGCCCCCGACGGGACGCAAACCGTGATCATCGAGGAGAATGATCCCGCCACCCTGGCCGAGATCGAGCGGGTCTACCTAGCGGGCGAGCTCGCCGCCGAGCATATGGCACGGGTCGAGGCGGAGATCATGCGCTCCGTCAGCTCGATCGCCTTCGGCGGCCCGGACCGGCGCACCGTCTATCTCGGCAACCTGTTGGACCAGCGCATCTACAGCTTCCGCTCACCGATCGCCGGCGCCGCGCCGTCGCACTGGGAATTCGCCTGGTAGCGCTCGCGGTCGGCCGAGCCCTGTCGCCAGGGCGCTTCGCGACGGGGCCGAATCCACCCTCGACATCGGCCGCTATATCGGCAAGTGCCGACAAACGGGCATCGACCCTCTTGTGACGTCGATGCGTGATGCGCCGTGTCCCGGAAGGGAAGTCGTATGCCCACTTCCGCGCCTCATGGGCCCGACCGATCGTCGCCAGTCGAATGGCCGTCGATTTTCCTCGGCCGTCTCGGCTAACATGGTGATCATGGCCACCGGAGCAGAGGCGTGAGCGGCGATATCGAGCAGTGGCTCCAGAGCTTGGGGCTCGAGAAGTACGCGACCCTATTTGCCGAGAACGACGTCGATCTGGAGGTCGTCCCCGAGCTCTCCGACGACGAGTTGAAGGAGCTCGGGGTTTCCCTCGGGCATCGCAAGAAGCTTCTGAAGGCGATTGCCGCGCTCAAGCAAGGCTCCGGTGCCGTGGCCGATGCCGGGGCGCCGTCGGCCCGACCCGTTGCCGAGAGGCCGCGAGCCGAGGCCGAGCGGCGGCAGTTGACGATCATGTTTTGCGACCTCGTGGGTTCGACAGAGCTTTCCGCGCGGCTCGACCCGGAGGACCTGCGCGACATCATGCGGCGTTACCAGGATAGCGTGGCCGGCGCCGTCACCCGCTATGGCGGCTACGTGGCGAAGTATCTGGGCGACTGGGTGCTGGCCTATTTCGGTTGGCCACAGGCACACGAGGACCAGGCCGAGCGCGCGGTCAGAACCGGGTTGGATGCGGTCGCCCAGGTGGAGAGCATCCGGCTGGACGGCGGCTCGAGCCTCCGAGCCCGAGTCGGAATCGCCACCGGCCGGGTGGTGGTGGGTGATTTGGTCGGTGATGCGGCCTCGGACGAGGAAGCCGTGAGCGGAGAGACCCCGAACCTGGCCGCTCGGTTGCAAGCCGTGGCCGAGCCGGGTCGGGTCGTGATCGGCCCGGCCACCCGCCGCCTGATCGGCCCAGCCTTCGATCTGGAAGACCTCGGTCTTCTGACATTGAAGGGGTTTCCCCGGGCCATCGCCGCGTGGCGCGTCGTCGGAGAGAGTGCCGCGGAAAGCCGTTTCGAGGCGGCGCACGCCGATTCGCTCACCCGCCTCGTGGGTCGGGAGCACGAGCTAGCCCTGTTGCGGGAGCGATGGGAACTGGCGAAGGGTGGGGAAGGTCAAGCGGTCCTGTTGTCGGGCGAGGCCGGCATCGGAAAGTCGCGCATCGTCCGCGCGGTACGGGAGTTGGTTGGTGACGATCGTCATTACCGGCTGCGCTATCAGTGCTCCCCCTATCACGCCAACAGCGCGTTCCATCCGATCATCCAACGGCTGGAACGGGCGGCCGGCATGACCGGGGAGGATCCCGTCGAGGTCAAGCTCGACAAGCTGGAAGCGTTGCTGGGGCTTTCGGCGGTTGACCTGAAATCAATCGCGTCCCTGTTTGCCGCCTTGTTGTCATTGCCGGCCAAAGATCGCTACGGCACCCTGGACCTCACACCCGGACAGCGCCGGAATCAGACCTTTGCGGCGCTTGTGGGACAGGTGTTGGCGCTGAGCCGTCAACGACCCGTTCTATTCGTGATGGAAGATGTCCATTGGATCGATCCGACGACCCAGGATTTCGTTGGCGAGGTGATCGCTCAGGTCGCCGATGCTGCCGTCTTAGTACTGGTGACGCATCGGCCCGAGTATGTTTCCCAATGGACGGGCTTTCCTCACGCCACCTCGCTCGCCCTCAACCGCCTGAGCCGCGAGCAAGCCGCGGGAATCGTCGAGGCCATCGGCGGCGCCAAACTGGACGACGCGGTCGCGGAGAGGATCGTGGCGCGCGCCGACGGCGTACCCCGGTTCGTCGAGGAGTTGACGAAATCGGTCCTCGAGGCGAGCGAGACGGCGGGGCAACCAATCGCGGCCGATGCGATACCGGCGACGCTTCAGGCGTCCTTGACGGCCAGCCTGGATCGGCTCGACGAGGCGAAACGCATCGCGCAGATGGGCGCCGCGCTCGGCCGCGAATATTCGCACGAACTGATCGCCGCCGTGTCGGGGGAAACCGAGCCGAACCTGGGTTCGGCGCTCGACCGCCTGGTCGACGCCGAGTTGGTTTTCCGCACCGTCACGACGCGGAATACCATCTACACCTTCAAGCATGCGCTGATACAGGAAGTCGCCCACGAAAGCATGCTCAAGAGCAGGCGAACCGAACTGCACAGGCGGATCGCGGAGACGCTGGAAACGATGTTTCCGGCCATTGTCGAAACGGAGCCGGAAGTTCTCGCCCGTCACTATTCCATGGCGAACATGGTCGATCCGGCCATCGCGTATTGGCGGCGCGCGGGCGAATTGTCCGTCGAGGCGTCAGCCAACTCGGAGGCGGCGAGCCATTTCGAGAATGCCCTCGGGCTGCTCGCTTCGTTGCCCGAAGGCGACGGCCGGGACGAGCTGGAGCTCGAGTTGCGGATCGCGCTCGGCGGGCCGTTGTTGATGACCAGGGGACACGGCGCGCCGGAGGTCGGCGAGACCTATTTGCGGGCACGAGAGTTGTGCGCCAAGTTGGGGAACTCACCGCAGATCGTGCCCGCGCTGTTCGGCATGTGGCGCTTCTACATCGGTCGGGGCGACTGCACGATTACCCGCGATCTGGGGCGCCAGCTCTTGGAACTCGGCGAGCGCGCCGACGACATGCCGGCCATCGTGCTCGGCCACTATGGGCTCGGGTTTTCGCTGTTCTGCTACGGCGATCTGAAGGAGGCTCGCGTCCAGCTTGAGGACGGATACAAGCTCTACGACCGGAACATGCGCGACGATCTATCCTTTCGCCTCGGCCAGGACCCGGGTGTCGCATGCCTCTCGTATTGCGCGCTGGCTCTGTGGGTCCTCGGCTATTGCGACCAAGCGAAGCACACGACCCAGAAGGCGTTGACGCTGGCGGAGGAGCTGTCGCATCCCTTCAGCAGTGCCTACGCGCTCAGCCTTGCCTGTCAGGTTTACCAGCATCGGGGTGAGGTCGATGAATTGCGGAAGGTGTCCGAAGCCGCCATCAGCATTTCCCGCGAGCAGGGATTTTCGGTTTGGATCGCGTCGCCGACGATCTTTAGGGGTTGGGTGCGCGCGCAGCAGGATAATGCAATCGAGGGCGCTCAGGAGGCGCATGATGCCGTACAAATTGTAGCTGCCGGCATGGAAATGCGCCGGCCGTACTATTTGGCTCTCGTCGCCGAATGCCATCTTTCGGCGGGCCACTTCGCCGAGGCGAGATTGATACTCGACGAAGCGCTCGCCATCGTCGCCGAGACCGACGAACATTGGAGCGAAGCGGAATTGCTGAGGCTGACGGGCGAGATCGAAGCGCGGGACGACGCCGCCAGGGCGGAGACGACATTCCGGCGAGCCCTGGATATCGCTCGAAGCCAGCATGCGAGGTCATGGGAATTGCGGTCCGCCACCAGCCTCGCGCGTCTTTGGCGCGAGGAAGGGAAAGCCGCGGCCGCCGAGACTCTACTCCGACCGATCCATGATTGGTTCACGGAGGGCTTCGAAACACGAGACCTGCGAAATGCAAGGACTCTGCTGGACGAATTGTCCTGAGTCGCTTCTTTGCCGGCGCCGCGGCCTCGCATTGGGAGTTCGCCTGGTAGGTGGTGGCGGATCCGCTCCCCCGCATCCCCGAGGGACGCCCGTCCGCGATCGGACCGGTAGCAATTCGAGCTGTCCGACGTCGCCATCGCCGGCTCATGCCCTCGCCCTATTCGGATTTGATGAGCGTCTTGAGATAGGCCCTGTCTTCGGCGCTCCAGGCGCCGGGATCTTCAGCGTGGGCGAGCGCGGCATGGAGTTCCATCAGCTTCCACACTTCGTCCTCCGTTTCGGCGATGAAATGTCCCGGGCAAGCCTCCATCCCGGGATAGTCCCTGCAGGCGTATGCGTATGTCTTGGCCATGGCTTCCTCCGTCGGGGTCTCGAAACGGCGTCGATCAGGGGAACTCGGTGTACTTCTTCAGTTTTTCGTCCAAGACCACCCAAGGGAGGCGGTGATCGAGATAGACGTTGGTGGTGGGTTTCGCGACGCCGGGGTCGTCGAGCGTCGCCGACAGGACGCCGATGTCGGTCCAACCCTCTCCGCTATAGGTGAGCGAGGTGCCGCATATTTGGCAAAACCCGCGTTCCACGCCGGGCGAGGACGCATAGGTCGTGATCCGCCCCAGAGTGGCCTCGAAATTCTCCGGCTTCACGCCCGACCAGGTCGCGAAACCAGCCCCGATGGCACGCTGGCAGCTTCGGCAATGACAATGCGCCGAATAGGTCGGCGCGCCGCGGAGCGCGTAGCGGACCGCGCCGCAGAGGCAGCCGCCCGCATGGATTTCACTGCTATCCACCATGTCCTCGAACTCCCGAGGAAACCAACCCGCATCCCGTGGCCGCATCCCGTGGCCGGCGCGCGAATGCCGAACGATCAACCAAGGAATATTTACACCCGCTGGACAGGCGAGCGATCGCTCGGTTCGCCGCTTTCATTGACATTATTCATAAAAACTTGGCCCAATGCAAATCGAAAATACTTTCAATATGTAAGATAATCTTACAGATGATCTGGTCCGACCTGCCCTCGCTCGGCAGTCTCAGAGCCTTCGCCGCCGTGGCGGACGCGGGCAGCTATACGCGGGCGGGCAGCGCCTTGAACGTCAGCCACGCGGCGGTGAGCCAGCAGGTCAAGGCATTGGAGGAACGGTTGGGTGTCCCCCTGGTCGCCCGGGAAGGGCGCGGGATCGTCCTCACCGAGGAGGGCGAGAGCTTGGCTCGAGATATCGCGACCGGTTTCGCCGCCATCCACAGGGGTGTCGAGGCCCTGACCGGGACCGATACCCGGCGCCCCGTTCAGGTCACGATGTCGCCCGCCTTCGCCGTGCGATGGCTCATGCCCAGGATCCTCGATTTCCAGCAGCGCCACCCCGAGATCACCTTGATGTTGAACCCGACGGCGGAGGTCGTGGAGTTGAAGCCGGGCGGCATCGACCTGGCGATCCGCTATCGCGATGCCCACGGGCCGAAGACGAAGGTCGATCCCGTTCTGATCGCCGACATGGTCGTGGTCGCAACGCCCACGCTGCTCGGTGCCCGCGAGATCGCCGATCCGGCGAGGCTCGTCGAGCTGCCGTGGCTGCAAGAATATGGCACCAACGAAGTCGCTGATTGGTTGGCGCGGCACGGGGTCACCTCGGAACGTCCGCTCATGATCACCCACATGCCCGGGAATCTGATCATGGACGCGGTCCGACGGGGCGACGGGATCACCTATACCGCGCGTCCCTGGGTCGCGGAGGAACTCCGAAGCGGCGAGCTCGTCGAGTTGTTTTCAGACGAGGCTTTCGGGACCTACTACATCCAAACCCGTCCAGGCGTGCTGAGGCCACCGGTGAAGACATTCGTCGAATGGTTGAAGCGGCAGGCGGCGACATGAACGACGCCCATGTCTTCAGAGGGCACTTATGAGCCTTTCGAGCGCCTAGCCCGAGGCCGGCGCCGTGGCGGCCGCGCGGGTCTCGGCGATGCGGCGGCGCGCAATCAGCCAGAGTAGCGCCACCAGCAGCGGCGGCCAGAGTTGCAGCGTCGTCGCCGTGGCGATGATCCAGAAGGCCGGCGCGGCGATCCAGGCCCCCATCGCCAGCCAGCGCTCGCCCGGGAGCCAGCCGCCGTCGCGTGCCGCGAGCGCCAGCCAGAGCAGGCCCGGCGCCATGATCGCCATGTCGTAGAACTGAACGTAGGGCGAGGAGAAGGGGATCGCCAGGATCAACCCCGCCGCTTTCACCTCGAAGCGGACCCGCCCGCGCCAGAGCCAGGCGACGAAGACGACCGCGCCGGCGAGGCCGATCAGATGCGCCCCGTCGGCCACGCCTTGTGAGAGCCCCCAGAGCTTCGCCTGGGCATAGGGCGTCGACACGCTGTAGAACAGCGTCTCCGGGTTGGTCAGCAGCCAGCGCATGAAGGGGAAGCTCTTCGGATAGGCGAGCCAGGGCTCGATCCCGAAGGCGGCGAGGCTGGCCAGCGCGAAGAGGATCGTGCCTAGGGCCGAGGCGGCGAAGAGGCGCCAGTGGCCGCCGGCGATCAGCGCCACCGGGATCAGCAGACCGAGGCTCGGCTTGTAGCTCAGCAGGCCGATGCAGAGGCCGGCGAGCCAGGGCCGGTCCCGCGCCAAGGCCAGGCCGCCCGCCAGCAGCGCCGCCGAGAGGCAGCCGTTCTGGCCGGAAAAGATCGACAAACCGACCGCCGGATAGAGCAGCACCAGGATCGGCGTCCAGGGATGCGGCGCGGTCCGGTAGGCGAAGACGAGCAACAGCGCGAGCGTCGCCGACAGCCAGGCCGCGAGGGCCACGCCGTAAGGCATCGCCGCCAGCGGCCAGACGAGCAACAGCGCGCTCGGCGGATAGGACCAGCCGTGCTGCCAACCCTCGAGGGACGTGTTCCCCGCCTCGACCTCGAACAGCGCCGCGGGGTCGTAGGCGAGTTCCGGCCGGCCCCGGAGGATGAGCTCGGAAACCGAATAATATTGCGTGAAGTCGACGCCGATCGGGTTGCCGGCGCGACCGACGCCGTCCGTGCCGCTCAGCGTGTAGTAGGAGCCGAGCAGCAAAAAGGCGATGGCGAGCTGCAGCAGCAGAATCGCCATCACGCGGGGAATGCCTCGGACCGGCGGTGACCATCGTGTCGTTGCGGAGGCGCTATCCGTCATCCCGGCGAGCGGCGCTTCAGCCCTCCAGCTCGGGCAGCCCGCCGCCGCCGAAGAGGCGCGTGGCGTTGCGGAAGGCGATGTCCTCGGCGATGTCGCGAGGAAGCTGGCCCAGCCAATTGCGGTGATCGGCGACCAACCCCTCGTAGAACACCCAGCGGCCGTTGACGTAGGTGTCGGTGCCGATCATCACCCGCTTGCGGTGCTTCTCCAGGAGCGCGCGCCAGCGGGGCGCGAGCGTGCCGCCGGGCGCCACGTCGCCGGCCCGGAACGATAGCTCGGTCACGACGGTCGGGTTATTCGAGAGCAGCGCGTCTATTATCTCCGCCGGTTCGCTCATTCCGGCATGGGCCCAGAGGATCTTGACCTCGGGCGCATAAGCCAGGATCCGCTCCACCGCCCGGTGACCGGAATGGATGTGGAGGTGGATGTCGTGCTTCAGCGCCAAGCGGACGACGCCCTCGACCACCGGGCTCTCCGCCACCTCGACCTCGAAAAGGTGGAATTCGCCGATGCCGACATAGCCGCCCTTGTCCAGCCGCGCGCTGAGAAAGCCGAGCATGCCTTCGTCGCGGTACCACTCGGCGGCACCGACGCCGTCGCGATAGGGCCTGAGGACCGGGGCGAAGCGCTTCGGCGCGGCCTGGGCGAGCTTCAGCGTGCCCTCGTCCGGCGTCGAGGAGACCAGCGCGCGGGCGACCCCGGCGCGCGACATCTTCTTCAGAATCCCGGGCGCGTCGAACTCCGCCCAGGCCGCCGCGCTGTAGTGCATGTGGGTGTCGAAGATCGGCGGCACTTCCCCGGCCCCGGCGCCGCGCCAGGTGATGCAGGCGGCAAAGCCGAGGGCCAGGAGGGCGAGGGTGGGGCGGGGCGGCGAGGTCTCCATGGCGGCGTCAATCGATTAGGGCCTGGCTCACCAGGACGCGGAGTTCGCGGCGGATCGGATAGCTCGACGACGGCACGAGCTGGGTCAGGAAGATCACCTGCAGCTCCTCCACCGGATCGATCCAGAAGGCGGTGCTGGCGAGGCCGCCCCAGTGGTATTCGCCGGCGCTGGTCGGCACCTGGGCCCGGATCGGGTCGATGACGACGGCCACGGCGAGCCCGAAGCCGATGCCCTCGTAGCTGGTCTCGCTGAACACCGGCTGGCCCATCTGGGCCAGATCGCCCGGCAGATGGTTCCGGGTCATAAACTCGACTGTCTTGCGGCCGAGGATACGCCGGCCCGCGAGTTCCCCCTTGTTCGCCAGCATCTGGCAAAAGCGGTCGTAGTCGGCGAGCGTCGAGACCAGCCCACGGCCGCCCGATTGCAGTACCGCCGGCTTGGCGAAGCGGCTGCCTTCGGCGCCATCGTAGAGTTCCGTGCCGCCCGCCGGCGCCGGCGCATAGCAGGCGGCGAAGCGATCCTCCGTGCCCTCGATCAGGCTGAACCCGGTCTCCGCCATGGCGAGGGGCTCGAACACCCGCGCGCGCAGCACGGCGTCCAACGACGCTCCCGCCAGCACCTCGATCAGGCGGCCCAAGACATCGATCGCGACACTGTAATTCCACTCAGCTCCCGGTTGGGCAACCAGGGGGACGTTCCCCAGCCGATCGACCATCTCCTCGAGGGCGATGGCGCCGTCCGAGCGGGAGAAGTCGATTCCGAGCGCCTCGTAGCGGGCCTGCACCGGCGGCGGCACGGCGTGGCCGTAGGCCAGGCCCGAGGTATGGGTCAGGAGATCGCGGATGGTGATCTCGCGCGCCGCCGGGACGAGCTCCAGTGCCGCCTCGCCACCGACGTGCACCATCATCTCGCCCAAGGCGGGGATGAATTTGGCGATTTGGTCGTCGAGTTGGAACCGTCCCTCCTCGTAGAGGCTCATCAGGCAGACCGCCACGATCGGCTTGGTCATCGAATAGATGCGGAAGACTGTGTCCTCCCGGAGCGGCTTTGCCGCCGCCGTGTCCGCCAGTCCCGCCGTTTCCACATAGGCGAGCCGTCCGCGTCGGGCGACGGCGACCAGGGCGCCGGGCAGACGGCCATCGTCGACATAGGCCCGGAGCCAATGGCCGATCCTATCCAACCGTCCTGACGACAGTCCGACCATCTCCGGGCTCACCTTGTCTCGCAACATCCGGCCGGCCTCAATTCAATTCGTCGCTGCTCAGGATGTGTAGCAAGCGGTAAATCGCGCCCTGCCGGCCGCTCGCGGCACCTTGGCCGGCGAGGGCGGGCTCCGCCAACTCGGCCTCCAGCAACGCCTCCAGCGGCGCCGGCCCCATCGCCTCGACCAGCACCACCCAGTCTGCGACCTCGTCCGGCCGGTCGCGGAGCGCCTTCTCCTCCGTCTCGACCCGGCTCGCCGCCTCGTCCGCCCGCAGCAGATGGGCGCCGACGATCGCTGGGCGCCTCGCCAGGTCGGGCAGCACCGTCTCGCTCAGCACCGCCGCCAAGGCAGCGTCGCCGCCGCTCGCGGGGGAGAGCCGAACGGTCAGCAAATAGCCGCCGGTTCCCTTGCCGTGGCTGGCGGCGATCCGGCAGAGCGTGCGGTTCGAGTTGCGGAAGCCGCCGAGCGAGGCCTTGGTCCAGGGCGTCGGATCGTTCAGGCGCTCGAGATAGGCGGGCGACGTGAGGGTTTCGGGGCCCGCCGTCTCGTACATGTTGAAATACTCAGGCGCGCCCAGATGGGCCCGGTAGCGCCGGCCGCGATGAAAGCCGGGAATGCCCACCCGCTCCGCCATGTGCTCGAAGCCGTGCCAGTGGTTGTAGTCGTCGTCGTCGCCGACGAAGTCGTGCCAGAACACCATCGCGCCCGCGCCCAGCAGCGTCATCTCCTCGTCCTTCCGATTCCGTCGCCGGAGTTCGCCTTACGGCTTTTCCCACTTCATCGGACTTGCGCCGTCCGAGCGCCAGGCCGGTTCGGCAGTCAGCGCATCGCGAATCTGGACCAGTTTGTCGCAAATATCCAAGATCGCCGCGAGCACGCCGAAGCTCAACGCGGCGGCTATCAGGCCCACCAGGCCCCCGATGACCGCCCGCGCCACCCGCATCGCGCTGCCTTCGGCGGCCAGTTGCTCGACGCCCGATTGCGCGAAGTAGGGATCGAGACTGCCGGAAAACCCGAACAGCGCGCCGAAGGCGACCAAGGCGATGGTGCCGAGGACGACGAAGACGCGGAGCAAAAAAACGAGTAGTGACATCATGGTCCCTCTCCCTTGCTGGTGAGTCGCTATCGGGTCGCCCATCCTATGTGGGGGATGTCCCGGGCTCTGTTGAAAAGCTGAAGTAGGCGTCGTCCGCCTGGAGCCGCTAGGCTCTGGGTGCTGATTCCATCAAGGAGAACGACGCCATGACCAAGACTACACGC
The DNA here is from genome assembly GCA_965225945.1 of Alphaproteobacteria bacterium. Lineage (GTDB taxonomy): Bacteria > Pseudomonadota > Alphaproteobacteria > JASLMY01. The sequence continues at coordinate 305,540 of CBDDBZ010000032.1, forward strand.
AACGACCGTTCCTCGGAACCATCCTGTCGGCTCTTGCCATCGATGCCGGAGGCCTTCGACGATCTGCGCATGAGCGTCGATCGCTTCTGCCTTTTGGCGGGCCTCGAGTCTTTGAACGAGATGATGTCGGCGGACGCGGAAGCCTTGTGCGGTTCGCGCCACGCCCGCTCGGGCGAGCGCAAGGGCCATCGATGGGGCACGACCCGGAGCGAGATCGCCTACCACGGCGGCAAAGTGAAGGTCGAGCGCCCTCGGGTGCGGGACTTCGCGGGTCGGGAGATGAGCCTGCCGAGTTGGGAGCTGCTGTCGGAACCCGAACTCTTGCAAGCCTGGGCGATGAATCTGATGGTGATCAACGTCTCGACCCGCAAGTATGCCCGCGCGGTGCGCCTGCCGGACGATGCGGGCGGCGATCTGCCGGCGGCATCGGGTGACGCAACCTCGAAGTCGGCGGTCTCGCGCCGTTTCGTGGCGTTGACGCGAAGCAAGCTGAAGGCCTGGCTGGCGAGCCCGCTCGACGATCTCGATCTCGTGGTGCTCCAGATCGACGGGCTCCATGTCGGCGATCACCTGATGGTGGCGGCGATCGGCATCGACACCGGCGGCGCGAAGCACGTGCTGGGCCTGGCCGAGGGCGCGACGGAGAACGCGGCCACGGTGCAAGCCATGCTCGACAACCTGATCGAGCGCGGTCTCGATCCCGAACGGCCTCGGCTCTACATCGTCGACGGCGCCAAGGCGCTCTCGAAGGCGATCCGGCGGACCTTCGGGCGGGCGGCGGCCCTCCAGCGCTGCCAGGTGCACAAGGGGCGCAACATCACGGACCGGCTGGACGAGAGCCTCCATGCCGGCGTCAGGAAGGTCTTGCGGCAGGCCTGGCAGCGGGACGACGCGGCCAAGGCCGAACGGCTCTTGCGCAACCTCGCCCGCCGTCTGGAGCATGACGCACCCGGCGTCTCGGGCTCGATCCTGGAGGGCCTGGACGAGATCCTGACCGTGATCCGGCTCGGCCTCCCGCCGCAACTTCGACACTCGCTGGCTTGCACCAACGCCATCGAGAACGCGATCGGCACCGTCCGGACGGTGCAGCGGAACGTCAAGCGCTGGCGCAACGCCGAGATGGCGCTGCGTTGGACCGCCGCCGGCCTCTTGGAGGCGCAAAAGACCTTCCGCCGCCTCAAGGCCTACCGCCAGCTCCCCGTCCTTGACGCCGCCCTGCGGGAGGCGGTGAGAAAGGCCGGAGCAAAGTCCGTCATTGAAGACATCGAGGTGGCCGCGTAGCCTCTCGATCAGACGATGCCTATCTCGCACTTTTCAACATTGGGCGGGACATCGCCGCCCCATGGTGGTGTACACGACAATGAAATCGAGGCCGATCTCCTCCATGCGCTGGCGCAGCAGTTGCGGCAGCATTGCCGTGGCGCGGTCGGCGGTGTTGCGCATCGGCGAGAACCAGAAAGCCGGCCGCGTGGCCCGCCGGTCGCGGCGCTGTTCGGGACTGAGCGCGTACCAACCGGATAGCCCGCCGTCGCTCGTCATCTTGTTGAAGCGCTCAACCAGATCGGCGCCCGCTACCCCTTTGAGATAGTCGAGGAAGACCGCGGTGAACTCCAACACATGGCCGTCACCGTCGATCACCGGATGATCGAGCCGGGCGCGCACGTCGCCGCCCTTCGCATGTCCATGGGTTGAACTCATCGGTCTCTCATCCCCCCCCCCCCCCAATAGTATTATTTTTTGTGTTTTCTCCTAAACCGAGATTCCCCGGTTGGCCACTTGCGGCCACCGGTAGCATAGCGAAAATGGCGGTCGAAGGCGAATTCGGTCCTGATCTCTTGTCCGTCGGGCGTTTCTGTGGGAGATGGGAAGGCCCGCGCCGCGCCCGCATGGTCCGGACCGTGGGCTATTCGGCGCGTCGGGCAGGGCAGGGTGCGAGAGAACAACGATGTCCCGCTATTCGGCCTGGAGCCTGTTCACGCATGGCCTGAGCGGGCAGCGCAAGTGGCGGCGCGCCTGGCGCGATGCGGAACCGAAGCCGCACTACGGCGTCATCATCGTCGGCGGCGGCGGGCACGGCCTCGCCACCGCCTATTACCTGGCCAAGGAGCACGGCATTACCGACGTCGCCGTGCTGGAAAAGGGCTGGCTCGGCGGCGGCAACACCGGGCGCAACACCACCATCGTGCGCTCCAACTATCTGCTCGACCCCAACAGCCACTTCTATGAGAAGTCGATGAAACTCTGGGAGGGGCTGAGCCAGGAGCTCAACTTCAACGTCATGTTCAGCCAGCGGGGCGTGTTGAACCTGGGCCATTCCGATGGCCAGATGGACGCCTTCGCGCGCCGCGGCAACGTCATGCGGCTGAACGGGATCGAAGCCGAGTTGATGGGACGCGACGAGATCCGCCGGGAGATCCCCTACCTGAATTTTTCCGCTTCCGCGCGTTTTCCCATCATGGGCGGGCTGATGCAGCGGCGCGGCGGCACCGTGCGGCACGACGCCGTCGCCTGGGGCTTCGCGCGGGCCGCCGACGGCCGGGGCGTCGACATCGTGCAAAACTGCGAGGTCACCGCCGTCCGCCGCGAGGGCGCGCGGGTCGTCGGCGTCGAGACCAGCCGGGGCTTTATCGGCTGCGACAGAATCGGCTTCGCGGTGGCCGGCAATACCGGACGCCTTGCGGCGATGGCGGGCTTCCGCCTGCCGATCGAAAGCCACGTGCTGCAGGCCTTCGTCTCGGAGGGGCTGAAACCGACCATCGATCACGTCGTGACCTACGGCGCCGGGCACTTCTACATCAGCCAGTCCGACAAGGGCGGCTTGGTCTTCGGCGGCGATCTCGACCTTTACAACTCTTATGCGCAGCGCGGCAATCTGGCGATGGTCGAGCACGTGGTGACGGCCGGGCTGGCGATGGTGCCGCACCTCTCGCGGCTCCGCATCGCCCGGAGCTGGGGCGGCGTCGTGGACATGAGCATGGACGGCAGCCCGATCATCTCCACCTCGCCGCTCGACAACCTCTATCTCAACTGTGGCTGGTGCTACGGCGGCTTCAAGGCGACGCCGGCCTCGGGCTGGGTGTTCGCCCACACCATCGCCAACGGGCGTCCGCACGAACTGAACACGGCGATGACCCTCGATCGCTTCGAGACCGGACGGCTGCTGGACGAGAAGGGCGGCGGCCCCTTTCCCTGGGTGCATTAGAGCATGATCCTGATCGATTGCCCCTATTGCGGCCCGCGCGGCCACGAGGAGTTCACCTACGCCGGCGACGCGACCAAGCGGCGACCCGAGATCGGCGGCGCGCCGGACGCCGAAGCCTGGCAGGACTTTCTCCACCTCCGCGACAATCCGCGCGGGCCGCACCTGGAATTCTGGCATCACGCGCAGGGTTGCCGGGCCTACGTCAAGGTGCTGCGCGACACCGCGACGCACGAGGTGTTTGCCTGCGGCCTTCCCGCCAACGACCTGGCGGGCGAGGCCGAGTGATGGCCGAGGCTCCCTACCGTCTCGCCGATGGGGGTCTGATCGACCGCGCCCGCCGGCTCGCCTTCGATTTCGACGGCCGGCGCCTGCACGGCCATCCCGGCGACACGCTCGCCTCGGCGCTGCTGGCGAACGGCGTGCATCTGGTCGGCCGGAGCTTCAAATATCACCGACCGCGCGGCATCCTGACCGCCGGCTCGGCCGAGCCGAACGCCCTGGTCGAGCTCCGCGCCGGCGCGCGGCGCGAGCCCAACACCCGGGCGACGACGGTCGAGCTTTACGACGGCCTGGTGGCGGCGAGCCAGAACCGCTGGCCGAGCCTGCGCCACGACGTGCTGTCGATCAACGATGTGATGTCGCGCTTCCTGCCGGCCGGCTTCTACTACAAGACCTTCATGTGGCCGCCCAAGGCGTGGCTCACCTACGAGAAGTTCATCCGCCGGGCGGCCGGCCTCGGCAGCGCCGCCGAGCAACCCGATCCCGACCGATACGACCGCATGAACCTACATTGCGACGTGTTGGTGGTCGGCGGTGGGGTGGCCGGCCTGGCGGCGGCGGAGGCGGCGGGCCGGGACGGCGCGCGTGTGGTTCTGGTCGACGAGTCGGATCGATTGGGCGGATCGCTCTTGGGCGAGCGGATCCGGATCGACGGCGCGCCGGCGCTCGCCTGGATCGATTCCCTGGTGGCCATCCTCGCCGAGCGGTCCGAAACCACGGTGCTGACCCGGACCACTGCCTTCGGCGTCTACGACGACAACTTCGTCGGCGCGATCGAGAGGGTGTCGGACCATCTCCGCGAACCGCCGGCCCACGGCGTGCGCCAGCGCTATTGGCGGATCCGCGCCGGCCGCGTCGTCGCCGCCGCGGGCGCGTTGGAGCGGCCCCTGGTCTTCGCCGAGAATGATCGGCCGGGGATCATGCTGGCCTCGGCGGTGCGCGCCTACCTCAACCGCTACGCGGTCCGCCCCGGGCGCCGCGCCGTCGTCTTCTGCAACAACGACGACGGCTACCGGACGGCGCTCGACCTCCAGGCGGCGGGAGTCGAGGTGGCGGCGGTGGTCGATGCCCGGCGCGATGACGGCGCCTGGCGTGCCCGCGCGCGCGAGGCCGGCGTGGAGGTCATGGCGGGCGCGGTCGTCACCCGGGCCCGGGGCAAGCGCCACGTCCGCGCGGTCGAAGTCATGACCCTCGCCGGCGGAGGTGCTTCGGGCGCCTCGCGCCGTATCGCCTGCGATCTCGTCGCCGTTTCCGGCGGCCTCGACCCGGCGCTGCATCTCTTGTCCCACGCTGGCGCGGTGGCCGAATACGACCCCGAGATCGCCGCGTTCCGCCCGGGTGAGGGCGCACGCGGGGATATCGTCGCCGTCGGCGCCGCCAACGGCACCTTCGACCTCGCTGCGGCGCTTCGCGAGGCCAAAATCGCCACCGACGAGCCGGAGGCGACGGCGCCGCTCGCGCTCTGGCGTGTGCCGGGGGGCAAGGGCAAGGCTTTCGTCGATCCGCAGAACGACGTCACGGCCGACGATATCGCGCTTGCGCACCGGGAAGGCTACGTCTCCGTCGAACATCTGAAGCGCTACACCACGCTCGGCATGGGCACGGACCAGGGCAAGCTCGGCAACGTCAACGGCCTGGCGATCCTGGCCGAGGCCAGGGGCGCGCCGATCGGCCAGGTGGGCACGACGACCTACCGGCCCCCCTACGTGGGGGTGGCCATCGGTGCCCTCGTCGGGCCCGACGTCGGCCACCATGAGGCGCCGGTGCGCTACTCCGCCATGCACGACTGGCACGTGGCCCGGGGCGCCGTCTTCGTCGAGGCCGGCGCCTGGCTTCGCCCGCGCTACTATCTGGCGCCGGGCGAGGTCGATGGGAGGGAGACCATGGACCGCGCCATCACCCGCGAGGTGGTCGAGACCCGCGGCGGCGTCGGCCTGGTCGACGTCTCGACCCTCGGCAAGATCGACATCCAGGGCCCCGACTCAGGCGAGTTGCTGAACCGGCTCTACACCAACGGCTGGAAGGGGCTGGAGGTCGGCCGCGCCCGCTATGGCCTGATGCTGCGCGAGGACGGCCTGGTTTTCGACGACGGCACCACCTCGCGGCTCGGCGAACGGCATTATCTGATGACGACGACCACGACCAACGCCGGCCCGGTGATGGCGCATCTGGAGTATTACCTCCAAATCGTCTGGCCGGAATTGCGGGTGAAGGCGGTCTCGGTCACCGAGCAGTGGGCGGCGATGGCGCTGGCCGGCCCGAAGGCGCGCGAGGTGCTGGCCGCCGTGGCGCCGGGCCTCGATGTGTCGAATGAGGCCTTTCCGTTCATGGGCGTGCGGTTTGCCGAGGTGGCGGGCGTGGAAGCGCGGATCTTCCGGATCAGCTTCTCGGGCGAACTATCCTACGAGATCAACGTCGGCGCCGATTGGGGCGCCTCGGTCTGGGAGCGAATCGTCGAGGCCGGCGCGACATGGGGCCTGCGCCCTTACGGCACCGAGGCGATGGGCATCATGCGGATCGAGAAGGGCCACGTCGCGGGCGGCGAGCTCGACGGCCAGTCCACGGCGGAGGATCTGGGGCTCGCCCGGATGCAGAGCCGGCGCAAGGACTATATCGGCCTCGCCATGCTCGACCGCGAGGGGCTGGCCGACGCGATGCGGCCGCGTTTCGTCGGCCTCGTGCCCGTGGACGGCACGACGCCCATCCGCGTCGGCGCCCATATCGTCGAGGACCCCCATGCGGCCCCGCCGGTAGCGAGGCTCGGCCATGTCTCGTCGTCGGCCTATCTCAGCCCGACCGTCGGTCACCCCATCGCGCTGGGCTTCGTCGCCGGCGGGCGGGAGCGGCTGGGCGAGGAGATCTGGGCCGTCAGCCCGGTGCACGACCAGCGGGTCAAGGTGCGGCTCGCCGACCCGGTGTTTTACGATCCCGAGGGAGGGCGACAGCGTGGCTAAGGCGGAGCGACGGTCCCCCCTGGCGGCGGTGCTGGAGCCCGCTCGCCATGGCGCGGCGGTGGTTCAAACGCCGGAGTTGGTGTTGAGCGAGCGGCGCCCGCTGTCCATGGTGCAGGTGGAGAGCGACGAGGCCGGCGCCCCAGAGGTGGTCGCAGGTGTGGAAAACGCGCTCGGCGTGACGCCGCCGGTGGCGTTCAACCGCATGGCCGGCGACGACGGGCTGGCGATCCACTGGATCGGGCCGCATCGCTGGCTGGTGGTGGCGCCGGCCGGGCGCGACCTGGAGGCGCTGTTGGTGGATGGCTTGGCCGGCACCGAGGCGGCGGTGGTCGAGCTTTCGCACGGCCGCGCCGCGATCCGCCTGGCGGGCGGCATGGCCCGCCAAGTGCTGGCCAAGGGCGCGGGGCTCGATTTTCACCCCGCCGTCTTCACCCCCGGCGTCGTGGCGCAGACCGCGCTGTTTCATGTCTCGGTGCTGATCGCCTGCCTCGACGATTCCCCCGCCTTCGAGATCCACGCCCCCCGAGGCTTCGCCCGCTCGCTCTGGGAAAGCCTGACCGATGCCGCCGCCGAATACGGCTACCGCGTGGTCTGACGCCCCGTGCCGCGCTCGGGGAAATCGACGCTTGACAGAATTTCGTTTGTATACAAACAATATCGCGTGACGTTCGGTTGGGAGGCGCGAGCGTATGGCACGGGCGATGGCCGGCATCGACGTCGGCGGGACCTTCACGGACTTGGTGCTGCTGGAGGATTCAGGCGACGGCCCGGCGCGGGTGCGGGTCGCCAAGACGCCGACGACGCCGGACAATCAGGCCTTCGGCGTGATGGCGGCGATTCGGGACACGAGCGTCAGCCCGGCCGCAATCGACCTGATCCTGCACGGCACGACCACCACCACCAATGCCATTCTCGAAGGCAAGATCGCCAAGGTCGGCCTGATCACCACGCGCGGCTTCCGCGACATCCTGGAACTCGGCCGCCGCACCCGGCCCGCCGCCTACGGAATGCGCGGCGAGTTCGAGCCGCTGATCCCGCGCGAGCGGCGGCTGGAAGTGAGGGAAAGAATGCGGGTCGACGGCGCGGTGCACGAGCCGCTCGACGAGGACGAGGTTCGCGCCCAGGTCCTCCGGCTCCGCGAGATGGGCTGCGAGAGCCTGCTGATCCACTTCCTCCACGCCTACGCCAATTCGGCGCACGAGGTCCGGGCGGGTGAGATCGCGGCCGAGATCTGGCCCAACGATTACGTCACCCTGGGCCACCGCGTGATCTCCGAATTTCGGGAGTACGAGCGCGGCACCACCGCCTCGATCAACGCCGCCGTGCAGCCGATCCTCGAGCGCTATATCGCCCGTCTCCGCGCCGAGCTGGAGGCGGCGGGCTACGGCCGCGATTTCCTGGTGATGAACGGCAACGGCGGCACCGTCGCCTCGGCGCTGGTCGCGGGCGAGGCGGCGAAGACGGTGATGTCGGGCCCGGCCTCCGGCGTCAAGGCGGCGGCCTATACGGCGGCGGCGGCCGGCTTCGCCGACGTCATCTCCTACGACATGGGCGGCACCTCGACCGACGTGGCGCTGATCCGGAGCGGCGAGCCGGAAGTCAGCTCGGAGCTGCGGATCGCCTATGGCCTGCCGGTGCATCTGCCGATGATCGACGTGCGCTCGATCGGCGCCGGTGGCGGCTCGATCGCCTGGATCGACGCCGGCGGGATCCTCAAGGTGGGGCCGGAGAGCGCGGGCGCCCGGCCCGGGCCGATCTGCCATGGCCGGGGCGGCGAGCGGCCGACGGTGACCGACGCCAACGTGGTTCTCGGCCGCATGGACCACGCCGGCCTGCTGGCGGCCGAACAGGTGGTGCCGCTGGAGCACGTCCGCATGATCTTCGAGAAGGAGCTGGCCGCCCCCCTCGGCCTTTCGGTCGACGCGGCGGCCGCCGCGGTCGTGGCCATCGCCAACACCCAGATGGCCGGCGCGATCCGAATGGTCTCGCTGGCTCGGGGGCACGATCCACGCGACTTTGCCCTCTTCGCCTTCGGCGGCGCCGGGCCGATGCACGCAGGCGCGCTGGCCCGCGAGCTGGGCCTGCCGAAAGTGCTGATCCCCGCACTTCCCGGCATGACCAACGCGCTCGGCTGCCTGGTCGCCGACCTTCGCCAGGACTACGTCAACACGCTGAACCGGCCGCTCGACGAGGTGGATTTCGACGAACTGGGCGCCCTGCTCCGGGCCCAGCGCCGACGCGGCCAGGCGGCCAACGCGGAGCAGCGCAGCGAGATCACACGGACCACGGTGCGCCATTCCTTCGACATGCAGTTCAGCGGCCAGACCCATATCCTGAACGTACCCGCGCCGGAGGGCGAGATCACCCGCGAAACCCTGGGCGCCCGCTTCGCAAGGGCCTATTTCGAGCGCTTCGCGGTTTGGCTGCCGGAGATCCGCGCCGTCGTGGTCAATGCCAACACCTCGGTGATCGGCCATCGGCGCCCGGTCGACCTCTCGAGCCTGGTCGATCCCGCGCGCCGCGCCGCCACCATCGAGGCCTCGATCAAGGGCCACCGGCCAGTCTATTTCGACGGCGCCTGGCGCAAGACGCCGGTCCATGATCGGGCACGACTGCCGGCCGGCGCGCGGCTCGCCGGCCCGGCGGTGATCGAGCAGATGGACACCACCATCGTCGTCGAGCCGGGGACCGCGCTCGAGACCGACGCCATCGGCAACATCGTCGTCGACGTCCCCCTCGAGCGGGCGAGCCTGGGCGTACCAAGCAAGAGCGAACTCGATCCCCTGACCCTGGCGGTGGTGTGGAACGGCTTGCGGCAGGTCTGCGACGAGATGGACCTGGCCTTCTCCCGCTCCGCCTTCTCGCCGGTGATCGCCGAGGCCGACGACCGCTCCGACGGCATCTATCACCGGGACTCGGGCGAGCTGATCGCCCAGGGCGAGTTTGGTCTTCCGATCTTCGTCGGCACCATGCAGCACTCGACGATGAACATCATCGCCCGTATCGCCGAGGGCCTGACCTCGGCCCCCGAGCAAGGCGACATCTACATCGTCAACGACCCCTATCTGGGCGGCACGCACTTGATGGACGTCCGCTTCGCGATGCCGTTCTATCACCGAGGCCGGATGTTCTGCTGGCTCTCCAACACCGGGCATTGGCCGGACATCGGCGGCGCGGTGCCGGGTGGCTTCTCCGCCCGGGCGACGGAGGTGGAGCAAGAGGGGCTCCGCCTGCCGCCGGTGAAGCTCTTCAAGCGGGGCGAGATGGACCCGGAGATTCTGGCCATCATCCAGAGCAACATCCGCATCGCCGACCAGCGGATTGGCGACATCAAGGCGCAAGCGGCGGCGCTCCAGGTCGGGGCCCGGCGGCTGACGGAACTGCTGGAGCGCCATGGCGTCGAGACCGTGGACGAGGCGATCGCCGAGATGCGCCGACGCTCGGAGCGTTTGATGCGGAGCTACATCGCCGAGATCCCCGACGGCGTCTACGAGAGCGAGGGAATCGTCGATTCCGACGGCGTGGTCGACCGGCCACTGGTCATCGCGCTCCGCCTGACCAAGCGAGGCGACGAGATCGAGTTCGACTTTTCCCGCTCCAGCCCGCCCTGCCGGGGACCGATGAACTCGGTCATCGCCACCACCTATTCCTCGGTCTATCTGGCAATCAAGCACATCTTCCCCGACGTGCCGATCAACGCCGGCGTGTTCGAGCCGCTGAAGATCCGCCGGCCCGAGGGAACCTTCCTCGACGCCCATTATCCCCGCCCGGTCTCGGGCTGCGCGGCCGAGGTCTCGCAGCGGATCGCCGAAGCGGTGTTCGCCGCCCTGGTCCAGGCAATCCCGGAGCGCGTCACCGCCGCGCCGGCCGGGACCAGCGGCAACTTCGCCCTCGGCGGCCACGATCCGGCGAAGGGGCGAAGCTATGTGATGTATCAACTGACCGGCGGCGGCTACGGCGGCAACGCGGATCACGACGGGCTTTCCAACGGCTGTTCCACCATCGGCATCTCCAAGGCCCAGCCGGTCGAGGTGCTGGAGCAGTACTACCCCGTGCTGTTCCGTAAATACGCGCTCAGGGAGGAGAGCGGCGGCGCCGGCCGGCGGCGCGGCGGTTTCGGGCTGGAATACGAGGTCGAGATCCTGCGCGGCGAGGCGCGGGCCTCCTTCGTGATGGATCACGGCCGGGTCGGCCCGCAGGGCGCGCTCGGCGGCGGGGACGGCGCGCCCAACCGCGTTAAGGTCATCGCCAAGGGCGAGGTCTATGTGCCGCCGCACCTCTCCAAGGATCAGGACATCGAGGTCGGTCCAGGCGACCGGGTGGAGGTGCTGACGCCGGGCGGCGGCGGTTATGGCCCGGCCTTCGAGCGCGACGCTCGCGCGGTGCGCCGCGACGTCCTGCGGGGCTACTACGGCGCCCCTGCGGCGGAGCGTCTGTTCGGCGTCCGCCTGGTGGGCGAGGATCTGGAGATCGACCTCGAGGCGACGGAACGGCTCCGCGCGGGCGTGGGCCTGGGCGCGGTCGCCTCATGAGCCTGCTCAGACCCGATACGCTGGAAGCGGCGCTGGAGATACGAGCTCGCCAAGATGTCGTGCCGCTCGCCGGCGGCACCGATGTCTTTCCGGCCCGCTCCCTCGGGGAGGCCTGGGGCCATCCACCGAAGGCACCGCTGCTGGACCTGAGCGCGATCGCGGCGCTCCGGGGCATCGAGGAAGACGCTGATGGCCACCGGATCGGCGCGCTCGTCACCTGGACCGAGGTCATGCAGCACCCCCTGCCGGCGCATTTCGAGGGCTTGAAGGCCGCGGGCCGCGAGGTCGGCGGGCACCAGATACAGAACCGCGGCACGCTGGTCGGCAACATCTGCAACGCCTCGCCCGCTGCCGACGGAACGCCGGTGCTGCTGGTCCTGGAGGCCGAGATCGAGCTCGCGAGCCTGGCCGGGTCACGCCGCCTGCCGCTCGCCGAGTTCACCACCGGCAACCGGGAGACGGCGCTCCGCCCGGACGAACTGGCGATCGCCCTCCACGTGCCGCGCCCGGCGACGACAGTGCCGAGCGCCTTCCTGAAGCTCGGTAGCCGGCGCTATCTGGTGATCTCGATCGCCGCCGTCGCAGGATTGCTGGAACTGGACGACGACGGCCGCATCGCCGAGGCCCGCCTGGCGGTCGGCGCCTGTTCGCCCGTCCCGTGCCGATTGAGCGAGCTGGAGCGGGCATTGCGTGGCCTGCGAATCGACGACTCGTTCGACCCGGCCATCCGCGAAACGGTGCCGCCGGCCCTCTCGCCCATCGACGACGCCCGCGCCACCGCCGCTTATCGGCTGGAAGCCGCGCAAATCCTACTCGCCCGCCTGCTCACCCGGGTGGCCGCTGGCCGCGGGAGGCGGGCCGCATGAACGATCTGACCCTGGCGCGCGCCGAGGCGGCGCTCTGCCTCCTGGTCAACGGCGAGGCCCGCGAGGTCCGGGCGCCGGGCGAGGAGCGGTTGAGCCGCGTGCTACGCGATTCGCTGGGGCTTACCGGCACCAAAGTCGGTTGCGATGCGGGCGACTGCGGCGCCTGCACGGTCCTGGTCGATGGCGCGCAGGTCTGTGCCTGCCTCGTCGCCGTCGGCCAGGTCGAGGGCCTTTCCATCCTCACCGTGGAAAGCGACGATGCCCTATTGGACCGGCTGAAAGCATCGTTCCTGGCGCGCGGCGCGGCACAATGCGGGATCTGCACCCCGGGCATGTTGATGGCGGCCCGCGCGCTGCTGCAAGCGACGCCGACACCGACCGCTCGGCAGGCCCGCGACGCCTTGGGCGGCGTGCTCTGTCGCTGCACCGGCTACGTCAAGATCGTCGAGGCGGTGCTCGACGCCGGCCAGCCGGCGCCGGATTGGGAGCCGGAAATCGGTCGTGCCGTCGGCTTTTCCATGGCCAAGGTCGACGGCCGCGCCAAGGTCGACGGCACCGAGCGGTTCGGCGCGGACGAAGCACCGGCGGACGCGCTCTGGCTTCGCGTCGTCCGCTCGCCCCACGCCCGAGCCCGCTTCACCCTCGGTGATCTGGAAGCGTTCCGCGAGGCGCATCCGGGTCTGGAGCGCATTTTGAGCAGCTCCGACATCCCCGGCGGCAACGCTTATGGCGTCTACCCTGATCTCAAGGATCAGTCCGTATTGGCCGACGGCATCACCCGGCATCGGGGCGAGGCGGTGCTCGCGCTCGTCGGCGAGCAGGAGGCGGTGGAGGCGATCGAGGTCGACGACCTGCCGATCGAGTGGACGCCGGAGCCGGCAGTCATTGGCATCGAGGCGGCCTCGGCCGGCGACGGCGCGCCGGTGCACGAGCGCCTGCCCGACAACGTGCTGGCACGGGGGCGGTTGGCGAAGGGAGATGTCGATTCCGGTTTCGCCGAAGCCGACGTCGAGTGCGAGGTATCGATCGAGACCCCCTTCGTCGAACACGCCTATATCGAGCCGGAGGCGGGATACGCCGTACCTGTCGAGGGCGCGGAGTCCGAGCTCCACATCCACGCCTGCACCCAGGCGCCCTACATGGACCGCGACAGCGTGGCCGGAATTCTCGCCATCGCGCCGGAGCGCGTGCGGATCCGGCCGAGCGCGTGTGGCGGCGGCTTCGGCGGCAAGCTCGACCTCTCGGTGGAGCCGCTGCTGGCGGTCGCCGCATGGACGACCGGGCGGGCGGTGCGGTGCGTCTGGACCCGGCCGGAAAGCATGGCGGCGAGCCCCAAGCGTCATCCGACGCGGATCACAGCCCGGCTCGGTGCCGCGTCCGACGGGCGTCTGCTCGCTTTCGCCTTCGAGGGCGACTTCAACACCGGCGCCTATGCCTCCTGGGGCCCGACGGTGGCCGACCGCGTGCCGGTGCACGCCAGTGGGCCCTACCGCGTGGAACACGTCCGCAACCTCTCCCGGGCTCTCCATACCAACGAGCCGCCGGCCGGCGCCTTCCGGGGCTTCGGCGTGCCACAGGCGGCGATCGCCCAGGAAGCGGTGTTGGACGACGTCGCCTATTCGCTCGGCATGGATCGGTGGGAGATCCGTCGGCGGAACGCCTTCCGCCGGGGCGATGCGACGCCGAGCGGCCAGGTGTTGGCCGCGAGTTGCGGGCTGGTCGAATGCCTCGACGCGGTGGCGGCGGACTGGGATGCGATGCTGGCGCGGGTGGCGGCGGCGAACGCGGCCGGCGGCGAGCAACGCCACGGCGCCGGCATCGGCTGCATGTGGTACGGCTGCGGCAACACCGCCCTCTCCAACCCCTCGTCGATGCGCTTGACGCTCAATTCCGCGGGGCGGGTCACGCTGTTCTCCGGCGCGGTCGATATCGGCCAGGGGGTCAACACCATCCTGATCCAGATCGTCGCCGACGCGCTTCGTCTGCCGGCCCGCGACATCGCCCTCGTCGCCGGCGATACGGCGCTGACGGAAGACGCGGGCAAGACCTCGGCCTCGCGCCAGACCTTCGTCTCGGGCAAGGCGGCGGAGCTTGCCGCTCTCGATTTGCGCGCTCGGATTCTGGCGCTCGCCAACGTCGGGGCGGACGCCTCCCTCCGGCTCGACGGCGCGCGCGTGGTGGTGGCGGAAGGCGGTGTCCGCCGCGCGATCGACCTCGCCCGGCTGGCCAGCGACGACGAGATTGTGCTCGAGGGGCGGGGCAGCTTCGATCCGCCGACCACGCCGCTCGACGCCGACGGTCAAGGCGTGCCTTACGCGACCTACGGCTTCGCCGCGCAGATTTGCGAGTTGTCGGTCGATATCGAGCTCGGCACGGTTCGCGTCCGGCGCATCGTCGCGGCCCACGACGTCGGCGGCGCGATCAATCCGACCCTGATCGAGGGTCAGATCGAGGGCGGCATCGCCCAGGGCCTGGGCCTGGCATTGATGGAAGAATTTTTGCCGGGCCGGACCGAGAACCTGCACGACTATCTGATCCCGACCATCGGCGACATGCCGGAGATCGACATTCGCCTGATCGAGGATCCCGAACCGCTCGGACCCCGCGGCGCCAAGGGCATCGGCGAGCCCGCGCTGGTGCCGACGGCGCCGGCGATCCTGGGTGCCATTCGCCACGCCATCGGCGCGCCGATCCGGCGCCTGCCGGCGCTGCCGCATCGCGTGCGCGAGGCGACCCTGCGGGCGAGGGAGAGGAAGCCATGAGCACGACCGAGACGCCGGGGCCGGATGCCATCCCCGACCGCACCGAGATGTTCGGCGCCCGCGAGGGCGACGAGGGGATCATCCGCTGCGATGCCTGCCCCGTGCTCTGCCGCATTCGGCCGGGGCGGAGCGGCGCCTGCTCGCGTTACGCCAACCGTGACGGCCAGCTCGTACGCACCGACAATCTGGTGTTGAGCCACCGAACGGTGGCGGAGAGCAGTCCCATGGTGCGCTTCCTCGAAAGCGGCGAGGACTGGGACGGCGCGCTGCTCAGGCCGGCCGAGACCTTTGTCACCGGGATCGGCGCCGGCACCACCTATCCCGACTACAAGCCCGCGCCCTTCATCGTCGGCGCCGAGCACGACGGCGTCGATACCGTGAGCGTGGTGACCGAGGCGATCTTCAGCTACTGCGGCGTCAAGGTTAAGATCGACACCGATCGCCATCTCGGGCCCGAGACCGCGACCATCCGCGCCGAGGGCGAGCCGGTGGGCCACGTCACCACGGCGGAATACGGCTCGGCGATGCTCTCGCTCGGCGGCGTCCGCCATCTGACCGGCGGGGCTAAGCGGGAGGGCATGGTCACCTGCGAAACCTTGCTGGCGCTCTGCGGCAAGGAAGCGGTGGCGCTGGAGATCGACGGTGGCGCCAAACTGGTGCTCCAGGCCGGCCGGGCACCGATCGTCGACGGCACGACGGAGGAGCGCATGCGGGTCGGCTGCGGTTCCGCCGCCATCGGCATCTTCGCCCGGCAGTGGTTCGGCGAGGTCGACGAGGTGATCGTCGTCGACGACCACATCACCGGCGTGTTGAGCGAGCATCAGGCAGGCAAGACCCTCGACATGCCGGCGAGTGGGATCCGCGTGCGCGGACGGCGCTCGACCCCCGGGCGCTACTTCCAGGTCGCCGAGCCGGGCGCCGGCTGGGGCGGGACCGACGTCACCGATCCGCTGAGCATAATCGAAAGGATCGACCCCGCCCTCGCTTGGCCCGGCCTCAGACTGCTGATGGTCAGCACAACCGGCGAGGACTCGCTCTATTGCGTGTTGGACGAGGATTGCCGCCCGGTGCCCGAGGCGATGCCGGAATTGGTGGCCGACGTGGTCGGCCGAATCGGCGAGAACTGCGAGCCCGCGCTCGCGACCGTGCTGTTCATGGCCGGCGCCGGCGGCTCGCTCCGTGCCGGGGCGACGCGCAATCCGGTGCGGCTGACGCGGGCGATCGCGAACGGCCGGGCCAAGGTGACGCTCGGTGGGGCGCCGGCCTACGTCTGGCCCGGTGGCGGCATCACGGTGATGGTGAACGTCCTCGATCTGCCGGACGGCGCCTTCGGCTACGTGCCGACGCCTGCACTGGTGGCACCGCTGGAATTCACCATGCCGCGTGACCTCTACGCCGAGAGCGGCGGCCATCTCGATTCCATCGTGCCGGTCGCGGAGGTGATCGAGAGTTATGCGCGGGCTGCCCGGATCGAGCCCTGGCGCGAGGCCAATCCCTGGCCATATGGGAGGCCGCAATGAACGACGGCGCCGTTTCCACGCCCCGCGCGCCGCTGGCCACGGACGAGTCCTACCGGGTCGAGGCGCAGATCGGCTTCCTCCTGCGTAAGGCGCATCAGCGGGCGAGCGAGATTTTCCACCAGGTGATGGCGCGCCACGACGTGACGCCGACCCAGTTCACCACCCTGGTCAAGCTGGCCGATGTCGGCGAGACCTCGCAGAACCAGCTGGGTCGCCTCGTCGCCACCGACCCAGCGACGACGCTGGGCGTGGTCGGCCGGCTCGGCCAGCGCGGTCTGATCGAGCTGCGCTCCGACCCCGCCGACCGCCGCCGCCGGCTGTTGCGGCTGAGCAAGACCGGCGCGCGGCTGGTGGGGGAGATGACGGCGCATGCCGCCGAGGTCTCGTCGCGGACCCTGGCGCCGCTCTCGGAGGACGAACGGCGTTGCCTGCTGCGCCTGCTCCGGGCGATCGGCTGAGGCGCGTGGCCGGCGGGGCGACGGCGCGGCTGCTGGCGGGCGAGCGCCGCCTGCATCTCAATCACGGGCCGATCGATATCGTACTGGAGGCCGAGGGCGAGGCGGCGGCGGTGGAACGCTGCCACGCTATAGTTCGACGGCGATTTCGTTCCGTGCTGGCGGAGCTGGTGGCGGAACTGCCGCTGCTGCGGCGCCCCTTTGCGCCGGCGGCGGTGCCCGGTGGCGAAATCGCCCGGCGCATGCATGCCGCCGTAGCCCCCTTCGCCGACCGCTTCGTCACGCCCATGGCGGCGGTCGCCGGCGCCGTCGCCGACGAGATCGCGGACCTGGCCTGGGAGGCCGGGGAGTTCGACAAGCTCTACGTCAACAACGGCGGCGACATCGCCTTTCGGCTGCGGCCGGGAATCCGCTTCTCGGTCGGCCTGCTGCCGATACGAGGCGAACGGCGCGAGGAAATCCATCTGGCCGGCCGTGTCGAGCTTAGCGCCGAGGATGGCGTCGGTGGCGTGGCGACCTCGGGCTGGCGTGGCCGATCGCTCTCGCTCGGCGTCGCTGACGCGGTGACCGTGCTGGCCGCGACCGCCGCGCGGGCGGACGCGGCGGCGACGGTGATCGCCAGCGCCGTCGACGTCGAGAGCCCGGCCATCACGCGGCGCCCGGCCCGGGAGATCGATCCCGACAGCGACCTCGGGAATTGTCTCGTCACCGTCGAGGTCGGCGGTTTGAGCGAGGCGGAGTGCTGCGCGGCACTCGCCCGGGGAGGGGAGCTCGCGCGCGCGGCACTCGGGCGGGGCGACGTCGCCGGCGTCTCGCTGGCGCTACGGGGGCGGGTCGAGGTATTGGGCTTGGCGCCCTGAGGATCGCCACGGTTCGGTTTTCCATTGGCTGCTATCGCCCTGGAGCTGTCTTTTGGGGTAGGGAGGTGGCGGTCCGTTGAAGACATCGAAGGCATTGATCCCTAACCAAGGAGGGAGGCCGTGGACAAGGTGGAAGCGGAGGCGAGCGCGTTCGCCGACCAGGGGTTGACGCTCGTCACGACCTATGGGCTGAAGGTCGTGGGCGCGATCGCCATCCTGGTCATTGGCATCTACGTCGCCGGCTGGGCGGCGCGCGCGACGAATCGGGCGCTCGATCGGCTCGACAGGATCGACCTGATGCTCCGGCGTTTCTTTTCCAGCTCGGTCCGCTATCTGATCCTGGCGCTCACCGGTCTCATCGTGCTTTCTCAGTTCGGGGTGCAGACGGCGAGCCTGATTACGTTGCTGGGTGCCGCAGCCCTCGCCATCGGCCTGGCGCTGCAGGGTACCCTTTCCAGCGTCGCCGCCGGCGTCATGTTGTTGCTGTTTCGCCTGGTCCGGGTGGGCGACTACGTCGAGGTGGCGGGACATTCGGGCACGGTGCGGGCGGTGACGCTCTTCGTCACCGAGCTCGACACCTCCGACAATGTCCACGTCGTCATCCCCAACGCCCAGGTCTGGGGTGCCGCGGTCAAGAACTACAGCTACAACGACACGCGACGCTGCGACCTGGTGATCGGTGTTGCCTACGAGGCCGATATCGATTCCGCGATGGCGGTGATCAACGGCGTGATCGCCGCCGACGACCGAGCCATGGACGAGCCGGAACCGCTGGTCGCGGTCACCGCGCTCGGCGACAGCGCGGTCGACATCACCGTCAGGGTTTGGAGCCAGGCCTCGGACCTCTGGTCGATGCGCTTGGACCTGATCAGGAACATCAAGCTGGCCTTGGACGCGGCCGGAATCTCGATTCCCTATCCGCAACGCACGGTGCATTTGGTCAAGGACGACTAAATCGATCGCGTCTCAGGCCCAGCGGCGGTCGCCTCGCAATTCGTGCCAGGCGCTCTCCAACTCGTCCCGGAAGGCGGGCTCGGCGATGGCGATCAGCGCCGCCGCCCGCTCCTGGACCGATTTGTCGCGAAGCTCGGCGACGCCGTGTTCCGTCACCACGTGGTCGATGTCGCCGCGCGCGCAGCTCACCACGCCGTCGGTGCCGAGCCGGGGTTTGATCCGCGACACAGCGCCGCGCGCCGCCGTCGATTCGATGGCGAGGATCGACTTGCCACCCCGCGCCATCCGGGCGCCGCGGACGAAATCCATCAGTCCGCCGGTCCCACTCACCTGCCGCCCGCCCAGCATCTCGGCGTTGGCCTGGCCCAGCAGGTCGACCTCCAGCACCGAGTTGATCGAGACGAAGCGGTCGATCTCGGCGATCACCCGGGTCTCGTGGGTATAGCCGGCGGGGCGGTAGAGCACGTCGTCGCGTTCCGCCAACCATTCGTAGAGCCGCCGGGAGCCCAGCGCGCAGCCGCAGACCATGCGGCCCGGCTCCACGGTCTTGCGGGCGCCGGTCAGCACGCCGCGCTCCACCAGCTCGATGCAGCCGTCGGCGATCATGCCCCCCTGCAGGCCGAGATCGCGCTTGTCGCCCAGCGCGTTCAGGATCGCGGCGGGCAGCCGGCCGATGCCGATCTGGATCACCGCGCCGTCCTCGACCAGGCCGGCGACGTTCAGGCCGATCCGCTCCGCCACCTCGCCGAGCTCCCCGGTTTCCAGCGCGATCACCGGGCGGTCGGTTAGAAGCGCGAAGTCGACCCGCGCCACCGGGACCTTGATGCTGCCGGAAATGGCCGGCATCGCCTGATTGACCTCGGCCACGACGCATTTGGCGCGGCCCAGCACGGCGGGCTGGAAATCGACCGCGAGTCCGAGCGTGTAGTCGCCGTCCGCGCACCGTGGGCTGGTCTGGATGAGCGCGAGGTCGACCGGCGGCAGACGCTCCAGGTAGTCGTAGATCGCCCGGTAGGAGGCGGGCACGAGGCGAAGCTTCCCGGCATTGAAGGAGTCCTCGAACGCGCCATGGACGAAGAAGGCGGTGAGCCGCGCCTCGTCGTGGAAGGCGGCCGGATCGGTGGTGTTGACGCCGGCCAGGAAGCAACCGACGTAGTGCACCCCCCGGCTCGCCTCCGGCGCCTCGGCCAGCGCGGCCAGAAGGCTCGTCGGCTCGCCGGTCGAGCCCTGGACGAATACCGTCATGCCGGGCCTCAGCAGGCCGGGAAGGTCCGAGGCCGAGATCGTCTTGGTCATGGCCGACCCATTCGGTGTGGCTGGCCGGAACGCCCGGCCATCGCCCGGCCATCGTTGTCGCCGGGCGGGCGCATGCTAGGATAACGCCCGGGCGAATTCCAAGCCGATGGCGCGCATTCGGAGCGCCGAATTTCGAGACCGATACGCCATGGACGCCATCTATCCGATCGCCGAGCATGTCGTCGGCACTGGTTTCGAGGATCTGCCCGACGACGTGGTCCGCGCCGCGCGGATCTTCATTCTCGACACCCTCGGCGTCGGCATCGCCGGCAGCGGGGGGCCGTGGGTCGAGGAGCTGGTGGCGGCCCAGGCACAGTCGGGCCGGGGCGAGGATGCACGGGTCTGGGGCCTCGGCGAGCGGCTGCCGGCGCCGGCGGCGGCACTCTGCAACGGCTACCAGATCCACAATGCCGAGTTCGACTGCGTGCACGAAGCGGCCGTGATCCACCCGATGACGGTGCTGCTGGCCGCCACCATGGCGGTCGCCGAGCGCGACGGCGGGGTTTCCGGCAAGGATTTGATGCTGGCCTCGGCGCTGGGCGTCGACGTCGCCTGTCACCTGGGCGTGGCCACGACCTCGGGCCTCCGTTTCTTTCGCCCGGCGACGGCGGGCGCGCTCGCCGCGGCGGCCGCGATCGGGCGGGTTCGAGGCTTCGACCGCGACACCCTGATCAACGCCATGAGCATCGCCTATGCCCAGGTCTCGGGCACCATGCAGGCCCACACCGAGGGCTCGATCGTGCTCGGCATGCAGATCGGCTTCAATGCCCGCAACGCCGTCGTCGCCTGCGATCTGGCGGCGCGCGGACTGGACGGGCCGAAGAATATCATCGAGGGGCCGTTCGGATATTTGAACCTGATCGAGAAGGAGCACGACATCGCCGCCGTCCTGCCCGAGCTCGGCAAGACGTGGCGCTTGGCGGAGGTCGCGCACAAGCCCTTCCCCAGCGGGCGGGCGACCCACGGCGTCGTCGACGCGGTGATGGAGCTGCAAGCCGAGCACGGCTTCGCCGCCGGCGACGTCGAGCACGTGAGAGCCCGAGTGCCTTCGCTGACACATCACTTGGTGGGCCGGCCGGCCAGTGACGACATGATCGCGAACTACGCTCGCCTCTGTGTCCGCTACGTCGCCGCCCGGATCCTGATCAAGGGCGCGATCGGGGTGGAGGACTTCGAGGAAGCGACACTGCGCGACGCCGCCTCGCTGGCGCTGGCCCGGCGCTTCGATATCGAAATCGACGACAACCCCGATCCCAACGCGCTGCATCCGGTCGAGGTCGAGATGACCTTGAAGGGCGGGCGCAAGCTCCAGCGTCGCATCGAGACCGTCTACGGCAACCCGGCCAAGCCGATGACGCGCGACGCGCATCTCGACAAGTTCCGCCGCAACTGGCGGGCCGCCGTCCGGCCGCTCGACCCGGCGGACGGGGAGGAGATGATTCGCCGCGTCGAAGCGCTCGAAGCCGAAAGCGACGTCGGCCGCCTGGTCGATCTGATGGTGCCCTGAGGCGCCGTCATGGGGAGTTATTTCGACGACTTCGACCCCAAGGCCCTGCTCGCCGCCTATCCGATCGGCGAGGGGTTCCTCGATTACGCGCATCACCTCTCAGCCGACGCCCTTCGCGCGCTGCAGGAGGAGCGCTTCCTTCGCGTCGTAAAGCGAGCCTGGGAGGTGCCGTTCTACCGCCGGCACTGGGGCGCCCAGGGCCTCGAGCCCGGCGACGTCCGGAGCCTCGACGACCTCTCCAAGCTTCCCCGCTTCTCCAAGACCGACTTGATGGCGAGCGTCGAGCGCGAGCCGCCGTTGGGCGACTATCACGGCATGGAGCCCGAGCGCTGGAACGTGGTGCTGCACACCACCAGTGGGACCACCGGCGCGCCGCAGCCGCTCTTTTTCGGCGTCGTCGACCGGGAGATCCAGAACCTGCTGCTGGCCCGGGCTTATCTCTTCCAGGGCCTTCGGCCGGCCGACGTGGTGCATTCGGTCTATGGCTTCGGCATGGTGAACGGCGGGCATTACGTCCGCGAGGCGGTGCTGCACTTCACCAATTGCCTGTTGTTGCCCGCGGGAACCGGGCTGGAGACGCGCTCCGAACAGCAGGTCGAGCTGATGCGCCGCTTCGGCGCGACGGTGATCGTCGGTTTCGTCGACTATTTGAAACGCCTGGCGGAGGTCGCGGCCGAAATGGGGATCGACCCGGCCGAGGAGCTGTCGATCCGGATGATCTCGGGCCATATCGGGCAGGAGGATCACGACCAGCTGTCGGCGATCTGGGGCGGGGCCGAGATCTTCGATTGGTACGGCGTCGGCGACACCGGGATCATCGCCGCCGAGGGACCGGACCACGACGGCCTGCACCTCTGGGAGGACGCGCATCTGGTGGAGATCGTCGATTCCGAGACCGGGGCGCCGGTGGCGAAGGGCGAGGCCGGCAACATCTGCGATACCGTCCTCTTCAAGGATACGATTTATCCCATCATCCGCTTCGATACCTTCGACGTCTCGGCGATATTGCCGGGCCCCTCGGCGCTCGGCTTGCCCTTCCGTCGCATCGCCGGCTTCCAGGGCCGCGGCGACAACATGGTCAAGCTCAGGGGCATCAACGTCTATCCGACGGCGATCGGCGCGCACCTGGCCGGCCATCCCGCGACGACGGGCGAATATGTCTGCAAGCGTCGCTGGTCGGGCGGCCGCGAGGAATTGGCGGTGGTGATCGAGGTTCGCGACGAGGCGCGCGGGGCGGCGTTGGCCGGGGAATTGGCGGAGTTGCTGCGGCGAAATCTCGGCGTCAGGCTGGCGGTCGAGTTGGCGGCGCCGGGCGAGACCGCCGCCCTCACCGAGATCGAGCGCCGGCAGAAACCGATCCGGCTGATCGACGAGAGGACGTGATGGCTGATTTGACCGCTTTGACGCTCGCCGAAGCCGCCCGCGGCCTCGACGAGAAGAGCTTCGATGCCCTCGACCTGTTGGAGGCCTACCTCAAGTATAAATATTAAACTGACTTTCGGCGACACGCGTGCGCCAACATACGCAGAGGTATGATAAATGACGCTATTTCAATAGCTTGATGTCTTCTCTGATCCATTGACCTCGCGCCAAACACGTGCTCCAATGCGCACGTGTTTGATGCCGCTCGCTTCCGTAGTGCTTACGATACCGAAGACGGCGATCGGCAGCGAGAAGCGAACGGGGACCCGATCCGATGCCAAGACGAGCCGAGCTCACAATCTCCAAACGAACCGTCGACCGGCTGGCCGTCGAGGGAAGGGACGCGGTCTTCTGGGATCGCGAACTGGGCGGCTTCGGGCTGCGCGTTACCGCACCGTCGAGGAAGTTCCCCGGCGGGTGCCGATCGTTTGTGTTGTGCTACCGGAATCGAGGTGGCACGCAACGGCGTTACACGGTCGGGAAGTTCCCGTCCGTTTGGTCCGTGGCACAGGCGCGGGCGCGCGTTCGGGAGTTGAAGCGGGAGATCGACCGTGGCGCCGATCCGGTCCAAGACAATCGTGAGAGACGGGAGGCGCCGAACGTCCGCGAGTTGATGGATCGATTCGATACCGATCACATCGAGGAGCGGGTGAAGAAGTCGACGGCCGTCGAGTATCGCCGGATCATTAACGGCTATGTCCTCCCAAAACTCGGCCCGAAGAAGGTGACCGAGGTTACCACCGAGGACGTGATAGCGCTTCACAATAAGCTGAAGGGCACGCCACGAACCGCGAACCAAACTCTCGCCGTGCTGAGCAAGGCTTTCAACCTCAGCGAACTTTGGGGGCTTCGCCCGCAGCATACAAACCCCACCCGCCACATTCAGCGATGGCCCGAGATCAAGCGCGACCGGATACTCAAGGCCGATGAA
>CBDDBZ010000033.1:0-311532 GCA_965225945.1 Alphaproteobacteria bacterium
CAACCCCTTCCCGCCGGCGAGGACGCGGTGCTGGCCGAGATCGGGCATCCGGTGCCGATCTGCGCCGACGAATCCTGTCATACACGGGCGGATCTCGAGGCGCTGGCGGAGCGCTACGACGTGGTCAACGTGAAGCTCGACAAGACCGGCGGTCTGACCGAGGCCTTGGCGCTGGCGCGGGCGGCGCGTGGGGCGGGGCTCGACGTCATGGTCGGCTGCATGATCGCCACTTCGCTGGCCATGGCGCCGGCGATGTTGGCGGCGGTCGGCGCGCGCTTTGTCGATCTCGATGGGCCGCTGCTGCTGGCGCGCGATCGCGCGCCGGCGATCCGGACGCACCGAGGAACCATGAGCCCACCGGAAGAAGCGCTCTGGGGCTAGTGGATAAAATCCAACATATGGTACCCCTACGACGGTTTCCCGAGTTCGTCCGGAAAGGCGCCCGGTGCGCCGTGATGGGGGCGCATCACAAGCGCCGGGCAACGCCTCCGGCGGGCTCGGGAAGCCGCCCTTCGGGTCCCATATCCTGGCTTCTCCCAAATCCTGGCTTCTCGGGGCGTCGGGCACCCTTGACGATGCCCCGGCATCGCCGGCGGGCGCCCTCCTGGCGAGAAACCAGGATATGGGATCGTAGGGGTACCATATGTTGGATTCTATCCACCAGAGCATGATCCGCCCGCGCGGCGGGCGCTGGCCGGGCCGATCCCGCCTCGCCGTCGGGGGAAGGGATCGCGCAGCCGGATCGGTCGCTGGTCTAGTGTCCCGATCGATAAATTGATATGATTATGTCTCTATTTGTTTTCAGGAGGCGCGATTGATGGCGAGAGTGGCGGTGACGATCTCTTTGAGCGATGACGAGCGCGCCGAATTGGAGGCGCTGTCTCGTCGTCGCAAGACGTCGCAGGGGCTTGCGCGGCGGGCTCGGATCGTCTTGGCGGCGGCGGAAGGGTTGGAGAACAAGGAGATCGCCGTTCGTCTCGAGGCGAGCGCGGACACCGTGGGCAAGTGGCGTCGCCGCTATGCGGCGGAGGGCCTCGACGGTCTGTACGACGAACCCCGCCCCGGCGCGCCGCGTCAAATCGGCGATGACGCCATCGCGGAAGCGGTCCGGCTGACGCTGGAAGAGACGCCGCCGGACGCGACCCATTGGAGCCTTCGCTCGATGGCGCGGGCGAGCGGCCACGCGCCCTCGACCATTCATCGCATTTGGCGGGCCTTCGGCTTGCAGCCGCATCGCTCGGAGACCTTCAAGCTGTCGAGCGATCCCTTCTTCGTGGAGAAGGTCCGCGACATCGTCGGTCTGTATTTGGCGCCGCCGGATCGTGCCCTGGTTCTCTGTGTCGACGAAAAGAGCCAGATCCAGGCCTTGGACCGTTCCCAGCCCCTCTTGCCGATGCGCCCCGGGCAGGCGGAGCGGCGCAGCCACGACTACAAGCGCCACGGCACGACCTCTCTCTTCGCGGCCCTCGACATCGCCACGGGAGAGATCATCGGCAAATGTTTCCCGCGCCATCGGGCCCGAGAGTTCCGCAAATTCCTCGACCTCGTCGAGGCGAACGTCCCTGCTGATCTCGACATCCACATCGTCATGGACAACTACGGGACCCACAAGACCAAGGCGATCCGCGACTGGTTCGCCAAACGGCCGCGCTGGCAGGCCCATTTCACACCCACCAGCGCCTCCTGGCTGAACCAGGTCGAGCGCTGGTTCGGGCTGCTGACCGACAAGCAGATCAGGCGCGGCGTCCATCGCTCCACCAAGGAGTTGGAGCGCACCATCCTCGACTACATCGACACGACAAACCAGAACCCCAAACCCTTCAAATGGACCAAATCCGCCGATGACATCCTCGGCGCCATCCAGCGCTTCTGCCTCCGAACAATCGAAACCGCTGAACAGCAGGCGAAAATCATGCGAACTTCGGAATCGGGACACTAGCAGCCTGTCGGACTGAGGTCCGCGAGAAGGGGTGTGGACGGATCGGGATGTGGAGAGGTCATGGGTTCGGGCATCTTTCGTGAGGACATGGCGTCCGGCCGCTTGCTCGCGTGTATCGCGAGGCGAGCATACACTTTAGGCCCTTTCGCGAGGACACGGAGTTGGGCCGCTTGCTCACGCGTATTGCAGGGTGAACATTCTTTTGATGTTCCAAGCCAGGGTCACCAAGTTCCATTCGCCCCTGACCTTGTCCAGGCCGCGTAGCGAGAACTGGCGGAAGCCCATCACCGATTTGATGATGCCGAACACCGGTTCCGGCGTTTGCTTGCGCAGGGCGTAGAGTTGCCGGCCCTCGGGCGAGGCCAGTCGATGGCGCATCGCTTCCAGCGGCGTCGGGTTCTCCGGGGGCGGCGGTGCTCCGGCGAAGCGGTCCTTCCAGGAGAGATGATGGTGCTCCCGAGCGGGCGCGATCAGCGGCGCGATCCCGGCCTCGGCGCAGGCCTTCACGTTGGCCTCGCTGAAGTAGCCGCTGTCCGCCAGCAGGGTCTCGGGCGCGCCCAGCGCCTCGGAGAGCCGCTCGAGCGCTTCCAGCGCCGGCTCGATGTGTTGCTTGTCGTTGGGGGCCTGGACCACATCGTTGGTGACCACCAGCAGGCTGTCGACCGCCACCGTGGCCTGGGCGTTGTAAGACTGTTCGAAGCCACCGCCGGCCACCGGCGGCTTGGGCGGACGGCCGCCCGGCTTGCGGCCCGTCTTCCCGGCCTTCTCCGCGCGCGCCTGGAGCTTCGCCTCGTACTCGGCCCGCTCCCGCTCATGGCGTTCGCGCGCCCGCGCCTCGATCGCCGCCTTGGCCTCGGCGATGCGGGCCAGACGATCCTCGCGCCGGGCCAGTTCTTCCGGTACCGACATCCCGTCCGGCACATCCGCCGCATCGGCCGCCTCCGCCAGCCTCATCAGTTCCACCACCTCGGCCTTCAACCGGGCTTCGATCTCGCAGGCGTGTTTCCACGACAAGGCACTGTGGCGGCTCGCGTTGGCATGCACCTTGGTGCCGTCCAGCGCCACCGTGCCCAGCTTCAGCAGCCCGGTTTCCCGAGCCAGCAGCAGCACCTCGACGAACAGCCCTGCGATCGAAACGAGAAAGCGCCGCCGGAAGCTGGCGATGGTGTCGTGGTCGGGATGGTCGTTGGCGGCGATGAAGCGGAAGGCCACCGAATCATAGGTCGCGCGCTCCAGCTTGCGGCTCGAAAACACTCCCGTGGCGTAGCCGTAGACCAGAAGCCCCAGCAGCACGCTCGGGTGATAGGACGCCGAGCCCGAGCCGCGATAGGCCTTCACGAACGCCGAGAGGTCCAACTGCTCGATCACCTCGACCACGAAGCGCGCCAGATGCCGCTCGGGAAGCCATTCATCCACCGACGGCGGCAGCAGAAACCCCGTCTCGCGGTCCACCGCTCGGAAGTTGCTCATCACGGCCTCCATCAATCGCGGGCGAATCAACCGATGCCATCGAATCAGATCACACCCCTCGGCTCAAGTCCGACAGGCTGCTAGGCCGCCGGCGGCCGGTTCTCGACGCCGGCGGCGCGATGGTAAACACTTGTAAAATCGGGGCGCCAGAAGTATGTTCCTTGCCTATCCGGTTATCACCCACACCCACTATATGTAGTGTGTCTCCTTGGACTGCAGGCAAGGGCCGGCGCAGGCGCATTGAGGAGGCGATCCGGCTAATTCTTGATTGTTCTGAAAACCGAACCGGAGTTTAATTCACGTCACGTACTTAACATCGGGGGACGGAACGGTGGCGACCAAGGGAAAAACGAAGAAACCCACGGCCAGACGGGAAGCTGCTGATGAAACGACATCGTCTGAGCGATTGACGGCACTAGTCGAAGAAAGCGACGCGCTGGCACGAATCGTTGCGAAGAACCCGTCCGCGCCTGTTAGTCTCCTGCGCGTTTTGAGTCGCAGCGAAGACGAAGCGACACGCAAGAACGTGATCCTCAATCCGTTTACTTCATATGACGTATTGAGCGAACTTGAAAACCAGTTCACAGAGCTATTTGTGAATAATCCGGCACTCGAATCCTACAATTCAATGAAGCTCTGATTTCCTGGAATATTCCATCGGTGTCGTTCACCTCCGATTTCAGATAAATTTCAATGAAGTGACGGTCCTTTATGCAACGTGGCGTTTTGCCAAATCCGACTCAATGATTAGGATTTCCACCACGCTAAAGTGTCGCCTAATACCAGGCGACATTGATCAAAACCCATGGGCCCATTGACGCTTGCCGATGGATTTGATTTTGCCCGGTTTATTGATGAGTTTGTTCCAGGCTTCGCAGCAGCAGTCGACGATCTCTTCCTCGGATTGGAATACGATGTTGGAGAGCCAGTTGTCTCGCATGTATTGCCAGATGTTTTCGACCGGATTGAGTTCCGGTGAGCGTGGCGGTATCGGGACGAGGGTGATGTTGTCTGGAATGGTCAGATCGTCGGTGATGTGCCACCCGGCCTGATCGAGAAGCAGGAGGGCATGAGCGCTGGTGTGGACCTGGGAGGAGATTTCCTCCAGATGGCGCTGCATGGCCTCGGTGTTGCAGCGCGGGAGCACGAGGGCTGCGCCGGTTCCACGTTCGGGACAGATGGCGCCGAAGATGTAGGCCGACTTGGTGCGCTGGTCATGCGGCGCGCGGGGACGGCTGCCGCGTCGGGCCCAGCGCCGGGTGATCTTGTTCTTCTGGCCGACGCGGGCCTCGTCCTGCCACCAGATTTCTATGTCCGCGCCGTCGGGCAGGCTTTCGCGGACTTGCGAGACCAGCTCGGGGAATTTTTTTTGAAGTCGTCGATGACGCCCGCCTCCTGGGCATGGTGGCGCGGGCGCGCCGTCAGCTTGGTGAAGCCCATCGCCTTCAACTCGCGGCTCACCGTCCTCTCGCCGAGCGAGATCTGGAACTCGTCCTGGATCCAGCGCGCCAAATCCTCCAGACGCCAGCGCACCACGCCGTCCGTCACCGGATCCGGTCCGGCATCGACGCGCGCCGCCAGTGCCTCGCGTTGT
Source organism: Alphaproteobacteria bacterium (assembly GCA_965225945.1). Classification (GTDB taxonomy): domain Bacteria; phylum Pseudomonadota; class Alphaproteobacteria; genus JASLMY01. The sequence continues at coordinate 5,004 of CBDDBZ010000033.1, forward strand.
GCATCGTCGAGTTTCGACGTCGCCCCGGGGACCTTGCGATCGATCAGGCCATCCGGGCCCGTCGCATTGAAGCGCAACACCCAGTCCCGGATCACCTGAAGGCCGACGCCGCCGGTCCGCGCCGCATCCCGCCGACGACCGCCATCATGGATCACCGCCAGCGACAACAGACGACGGCTCTGATCCGCGTCTTTCGAAAGCCGCGCAAGTCGACGAAGTTCGTCCGCGTCATAGTCCTCCCGAAGCTTGATCGCCGCGCCCATCGTCAATCTCCTCCTCAATCCCGAATCACCAGAATTGAGTCAGAAATCAACCGTCAGGGAAATCCCAAATGTGAGTCTCCGTCAGCGTCAGTTGGTATAAAAGGCGCTACAATGCCGTCCGAGTCCCTGCTCGGCATCGCCGGAGATATCTCCGCTTCGACCTGCACCGAGCTTTACTCAGGAAAATGGGTGCACACTACATATAGTGGGTGTGGGTGATAACCGGATAGGCAAGGTATGTTCTACGTGATCGTTTCACAGTTGTGGCCAGATCATGACGTGTTGGCCGAGCCGTGAACAAAACCAGACCTGATTACGCACTTTACTCAGCCGGATTGATGTGGTACAAATCGTGAACATTTGGTGGTTTTTCTGGAGGTTCACAATGCCACGCAACAAGGTTCAGTTCCAGAAGGGGCTCAGCGAGCCGCGTTTTCGTGAGTTGTACGGTACCGAGGAGCAGTGTCGCGAGGCCCTTTTCCGCTGGCGCTGGCCGGAGGGGTTCTCCTGCCCCCGATGTGGCGCCACGCGCCATTGCGAGATCGCCGGGCGAAAACTCTACCAATGCGCCGCCTGCCGTCATCAAGTCTCGCTGACCGCCGGCACGCTCTTCCACGCGACCAAGCTGGCGCTGACCCTGTGGTTCTCGGCGATCTATCACATGACCCAATCGAAGAAAGGGATCTCCTCCCTCGAACTCGGCCGCCGGCTCGGCGTCACCCAGACCACGGCCTGGAAGATCAAGCAGAAACTGATGCAGTCCATGCTCGAGCGCGATGCCAAATTGCCGCTCACCGGGCGGGTGGAGATGGACGATGCCTACCTCGGCGGCCGGCGTTCCGGGGCCAAGCGCGGCCGGGGCGCGCCGGGCAAGACGCCGTTCGTCGCCGCCGTCCAGACCACGGCGGAGGGCCAGCCCGTGCGCATCAAGCTGCGCCGCGTCAAGGGCTTCCGCAAGAGCGAGATCGCCAAGATGGCCAAGCGCGACCTGAGCCCTGGGGCGACCGTTTTCAGCGACGGGCTCAACTGCTTCACCGCCGTCACCACGCGGGGCTGTGCGCATCATCCGATATCCACCGGCTCCGGACCCGGGGCCGTCGCCGTGCCCGCCTTCAAATGGGTCAACACCACCCTCGGCAACCTCAAAAACACCCTGCGCGGTACCTACCATGCGATCCGACCCAAGCATGTGCCGCGCTAACTGGCGGCGTTCCAGTACCGATACAACCGCCGCTACCGGCTCGCCGACATGATCGAAGCCCTCGGCCGCGATGCCCTGCGCACGCCGCCCATGCCATATCGGCTCCTGAAATTGGCTGAGGTTAGTGCGTAATCAGGAAACCAGAAGAGTGTTGTACTGCTGCTAGGTATGGATACTACGGAGGATCCTCATGTTGAGGTTCATCACGAAAGCTCAATCAAGCGTATATGCCTTGAAGCGCAAGCTTCGCAAGTACATGTTGGTGTATCGCACCCGGTTCCTTGGGCACAAGTTTGTCTCTTGCCTATCCGGTTATCACCCACACCCACTATATGTAGTGTGCACCCATTTTCCTGAGTAAAGCTCGGTGCAGGTCGAAGCGGAGATATCTCCGGCGATGCCGAGCAGGGACTCGGACGGCATTGTAGCGCCTTTTAGGCGACACTTTAGCGTGGTGGAAATCCTAATCATTGAGTCGGATTTGGCAAAACGCCACGTTGCATAAAGGACCGTCACTTCATTGAAATTTATCTGAAATCGGAGGTGAACGACACCGATGGAATATTCCAGGAAATCAGAGCTTCATTGAATTGTAGGATTCGAGTGCCGGATTATTCACAAATAGCTCTGTGAACTGGTTTTCAAGTTCGCTCAATACGTCATATGAAGTAAACGGATTGAGGATCACGTTCTTGCGTGTCGCTTCGTCTTCGCTGCGACTCAAAACGCGCAGGAGACTAACAGGCGCGGACGGGTTCTTCGCAACGATTCGTGCCAGCGCGTCGCTTTCTTCGACTAGTGCCGTCAATCGCTCAGACGATGTCGTTTCATCAGCAGCTTCCCGTCTGGCCGTGGGTTTCTTCGTTTTTCCCTTGGTCGCCACCGTTCCGTCCCCCGATGTTAAGTACGTGACGTGAATTAAACTCCGGTTCGGTTTTCAGAACAATCAAGAATTAGCCGGATCGCCTCCTCAATGCGCCTGCGCCGGCCCTTGCCTGCAGTCCAAGGAGACACACTACATATAGTGGGTGTGGGTGATAACCGGATAGGCAAGGTTTGTCTCATGCGGCGGGCCTGAGTGACATCGCGGTGTGCCACGCCTGACGAGCTTGAGCGGGGCTCAGGGAGCCGTTCTTCTCCACGATCCACTGGGCATTGTACTGTTCGACGAACCCGCGGACGGCGTTCCGCAGCTCCGCGATGTTGCGGTAGATGCGGCCATGGATGATCTGTTCCTTGAGCGTGCGATTGAACCTCTCGGCGACGCCGTTGGTCTGGGGCTGTTCGACGAAGGCGTAGGACGGCTGGATGCCCCAGAACTTGATCTGGTTGGTGAAGTGGTCCGACAGATACTGGGAGCCGTGATCCATCCGCAAGGCCAGCCCCCGCGCCGCACCGGCGGAGGTCGAGGCATACAGCCTCGCAAGCCCCATGGAGATCGGCTGAAGGGCGGCGAAGCGGTCGCCTCGCTTGCACACATGCCAGCCGACGCACTCGGCGTTCCAATGCTCGATGGCGGTGAATATCCAGCCCCAGCCGTCGTCCACCGTGAACACCCGAACGCCGTCCGTGCCCCACATGAGGTTGGGGGCATGGGTGATGATCTCACCGACATGGGGATTTCCGCCACGGCGGCGGCAGCGATGGGGCGAGAGCAGGTTGTTCTCGCGCATCACCCGGAGCACCCGCTTGCGGGAAACACGGATGCCACGACAGACCCGAAGCCGAGCCCAGACCTTGCGGTGTCCCTCGCCCTCCCAGGGGGATGCCTCCAGGTCGGCCTCGATGGCCACCAGCAGAGCCTCGTCCGAGATCGAGGGCTTCGGTCCCCGGCGCTTTGCTGGTGGGCGCTCAGCGGTGGCCTGCTGCCGGGATTTCATGGCGTAGAACGAGGAACGGGCAAAACCCCAGGCCGCACAGACCCGCTGGAGGCCGTAGGCCAAACCCGTGCCGGGAGAGGTGGCGGCACTCATCGCCGCGACCTCCGCCGCCCCAAAGGGCCGGACGTCTCCGTCTTGGCCTCCAGCAGTTCCACCTGCATGATCAACTCCCCGATCCGCTTCATGGCGATGTCCAGTTCCGCCTTTACCGGATCGCCCTTGCGTTCCTTGAGCGAGGCATCGATCCCGGCGATCGCCTTCTCACGCCACTGCTCGAGCCGGAAAATCTCCACGCCCAACTGCCGCGACAAAAGTTCCACCGGCTCGCCACGCAAAAGCCGCAGGGCAACCTCACGCTTGCGCGTCACCGTCCACCGCTGGCCAAGTCCCAGCGGGCCTGCCGGCGAAACCTGGCCCGGGGAAAACGTGGACGAGCCAAGCTCGCCCTCGTTTACCACAGGCCCATCAACAGCAACTTTGTTCTCAAAATTGTCGGTCATGTTCCGGTCCTCCTTGGACACTTCGATTAAGCCTTGCCTATCCGGTTATCACCCACACCCACTATATGTAGTGTGCACCCATTTTCCTGAGTAAAGCTCGGTGCAGGTCGAAGCGGAGATATCTCCGGCGATGCCGAGCAGGGACTCGGACGGCATTGTAGCGCCTTTTAGGCGACACTTTAGCGTGGTGGAAATCCTAATCATTGAGTCGGATTTGGCAAAACGCCACGTTGCATAAAGGACCGTCACTTCATTGAAATTTATCTGAAATCGGAGGTGAACGACACCGATGGAATATTCCAGGAAATCAGAGCTTCATTGAATTGTAGGATTCGAGTGCCGGATTATTCACAAATAGCTCTGTGAACTGGTTTTCAAGTTCGCTCAATACGTCATATGAAGTAAACGGATTGAGGATCACGTTCTTGCGTGTCGCTTCGTCTTCGCTGCGACTCAAAACGCGCAGGAGACTAACAGGCGCGGACGGGTTCTTCGCAACGATTCGTGCCAGCGCGTCGCTTTCTTCGACTAGTGCCGTCAATCGCTCAGACGATGTCGTTTCATCAGCAGCTTCCCGTCTGGCCGTGGGTTTCTTCGTTTTTCCCTTGGTCGCCACCGTTCCGTCCCCGATGTTAAGTACGTGACGTGAATTAAACTCCGGTTCGGTTTTCAGAACAATCAAGAATTAGCCGGATCGCCTCCTCAATGCGCCTGCGCCGGCCCTTGCCTGCAGTCCAAGGAGACACACTACATATAGTGGGTGTGGGTGATAACCGGATAGGCAAGGATTAAACCAATTCTGTGTCCAAGGAAATCGGGTCCGACTCACAAGTACATGTTGGACGATTTTGGCGCCACCGCGATCGAATACGGTTTGATCGCCGCCGGTATCGCCGTCGCCCTCATCGCGGCGGTGTTCGCCATCGGTGACGAACTGTCCAACTTCTTTATGGCTGTGCAGACGAAGCTGGAAGACTCCATGAGCTAACTCGCTTAGCCTAGTTGGTGGCAACCGCCACCACGTCGCCGTCTCGCTTCAAGGAGCCGGTGGCGAGGGATTGACGAGGGCGCGTCGGGGTCGGCGCGTCCTCGTACCGTTCAAATTCCGACGGATCGCCATTGGGCGGTTCGGGCATTCGGGGCCGCATGGGTCGGCGCGGGGCGCGACACGCCCGTGTTTCGGGGCAGCGACGAGGGGGGTGACCGGCATGATGTCGGGCTCGGAAGTAATCGAGATAGTCGTCTTGCTGCCCTATCCGGTGGCCCTGACCTGGGCCATGTGCAGCGATTTGGTGAGCTATCGCATTCCCAACGCCATTCCGGTCGTCCTCCTGGTCGGCTTCCTGCTCGCGGCCATCGCGATACCGGCGCGTCTCGACGTGGTCATGCTGCAACTCGGCCTCGGCGTGGCGGCACTGGTCGTCGGCATGATCATCTTCCACTTCGGTCTGATCGGTGGCGGCGACGCCAAGCTGCTGGCCGCCGCAGTGCCCTGGATCGATGTTCGCGCGTTGCCTGGGTTTTTGCTGTGGATGGCCGTCGTGGGCGGAATTCTCGGCCTCGGCGTGCTCCTCATCCGCCGCTTGGCGTTTCGGGGACTGCCGATTTTCGAGCATCGGGGCGCCGAAAACATGCCCGGAAAGAGCGGAATTGCCTTGCCCTATGGGGTGGCGATTGGGTGTGCCGGATTGATCACACTGCCAAATTTATCGCTAATTACCAACTGATCGACAGCATTTCGACGGGATATACCCCGACTCCCCGCAGACCCGAAAAAGTTCTGGCAATCCGGCTGCGGATCGATTCTTCTCGCGGTCATGATTCGCGGTGGATTTCTGAGCATCGAGGAACGCGCGGCCCTGGAGGCGGTGATGGGGCATCCGAGCGAGACCCACGGGGTGGCGCGCCGCGCGAACGCCGTTCTGCTCTTGGATGACGGCTTGAGCTGCGTCGAGGTGGCGAAGGGGCTCTACCTCGACGACGACACGGTGCGGACGTGGCTGAAGCGCTACCGTGCGGGCGGCCTGGATGAAATGACGCTGTTCGACTGGCATGGCCGGTCGGGCCATCTGAGCCGGGAGCAAGAGGCGGAGCTTTCGGCCCATCTGAGCCAACGGCTTTACCGCGATACCGGCGAGGTGGCGGCCCATATCAAGGCGACCTACGGAGTGATCTACAGCCATTCGGGCTGCATCAAGGTGATGCATCGCCTGGGCTTCGAATACAAGCGCCCGAAAAGCCTGCCGGCTCAGGCCGATGAGGCCGAGCAGGCCGCCTTTATCGAGGCCTATGATAAGTTGCTCAACGGCTTGGCCGCCGACGAGGTGGTCTACTTCGCCGATGCGGTGCACCCGGAATTCCAGTCCCGCCCAGTCCATGGCTGGGTCAAGAAGGGCGACAAAGTGGCGTTACGCCGGACCTCGGGGCGCCAGCGCATCAATCTCCACGGCGCGCTCAACCTGGAAAACTTCCACTGCCCCTTGGTCCAGGCCGAGAGGATCAACGCCGCCTCGACGATCGCGCTGTTCGAGATGCTGGAGGCCACCAATCCCGGCAAGTCGCGGATCTATGTCTTCGCCGACAATGCCCGCTATCACCACGCCCGCCTGGTCCGACAATGGCTGGAGAGACCGGGTTGCCGCATCAAGCTCTTCTTCCAACCGTCCTACGCTCCCCACCTCAACGCCATCGAGCGATTATGGGGCGTCATGCATCGCGAGGTGACCCACAACAGCTTCTACGCCAGCTTCGCCCTCTTCACCGAAGCCATCGACGATTTCTTCCGCCGACGACTGCCACGAGAGTGGACGACGTGGCGCGACACCATCACCGACAATTTCCGAATCATCTCGCACAAGGATTTTCGGGTTCTGGGGTGAGGCGAGTATATTCGGATGCAATTTCTGTAGAGTTCCATGGTACACGTTCTGTAGAGGTCCATGGTACACGACGGCATTTACGTAGGACGTTGAAAAGGTTGTAGGATTCCCGATTCACTCCACGACGAGTCAAGAGGGAAATCATGCGAGACAACCCGATCAACGCCCTGCGTGAGACGCTACGATGCGGCTTCGCCTTTCGCAAGAGCCGTCTGGAGAGCCTTTGCGTCTTGGTCTTCGGCGTGTTCGTCGCCCGGACGGTGAACCTCTCTCACTTGGCCTGCCACTTTCCGGGGCGCGCGCGATCCAGCTCCAACTATCGGCGCCTGCAACGGTTTTTCGAGCAAGTCGATTTCGATTACGATCGCCTCGCCGAGTTCCTGGTCGCGATGATGGGGCTCCAGGCGGGGCCGTGGCGGCTGACCATGGACCGGACCAACTGGCGGCTGGGTCGCCGCGACGTCAACATCTTGATGATCGGCATCGTCAACCGCGCCATCGCCATTCCCGTGTGCTGGCGGGTGCTCGACAAGGCGGGCAATTCCAATACCAAGGAGCGGATCGCGATCCTCGAACACGTCCTCCGGCTCTTCGGGGTCGACAAGATCGCCAGCCTCCTGGCCGACCGGGAATTCATCGGCGACGCCTGGCTGGCATGGTTGCAGGAAAAGGCCATCCCCTTTCACATCCGCATCCGATCCAACATCAAGATCGCCAACACGCGTGGTCGCATGGTCAAGGCGAGGGAGCTGTTTCGCGACCTCAAACCCGGGGAAAGCCGCATCCTCTCCAACGCCAGGCGCCTCTCGGAGGCCAGAAAACCCAAGGCCAGGCCCGTCTTCGTCGCCGCGCTCCATCTCAAGACCGGCGAACTGTTGATCGTCGTGACCAACGACGCGCCCGAGGAGGCCTTGGCCATCTACGCCCAGCGCTGGCAAAGCGAGACCCTCTTCGCCGCCTTGAAAACCCGTGGCTTCAACCTCGAAGACACCCACATGACCGACCCGGAGCGCATCTCCAAGCTCACCGCCGTCCTTTCCATCACCTTCTGCTGGGCGCACAAAGTCGGCTTCTGCTGGGCGCACAAAGTCGGCGATTGGCTCCACGAGGCCGAGCCGATCCGCCTCAAAACCCACAAAAGGATGGCAAAATCCATCTTCCGATACGGTTTCGAGTGGATTAAGGCGACAGCTCGTCAATCCTATCGACAGGCGTCAAGCCATTGAGCTGATTCGTTTCCTCGTCCCCGGAAAACCACCAGTCCAGGTGCCCAGGCCAAAGCCAGCATGAACGAGTCGTGTACTGTGGTAGAGTTCGGTAAATCAAAACGATACTCAAGTAACTTCATTCGACAAGTGAATGATTTCTTGAGTGTTGACGGAGAATCTACATTGGCAGCATAATCCTCGGGGCTGTCGCGGAATCGCTCCGTGCGACACGCTCGATGGGCCGCTCGGGAGATAATCGTCGTGAATGTAGCTCGCATCGTACTGATCGTCGTAGCTCTCGCCGCGGCAGGCTTGACGGTATTTCTAATTCGAAATTACCTGGCGGACCAAGTGCCGCCGCCGCAGCAGCAGCCGGTGGCGACGATCGCCTCGATCGATGTGCTTGTCGCCGAGCGTGATCTGCCGGCCGGCACCATCCTCAATCCCGAGGCCTTTCGTTGGCAGCCTTGGCCAAAGAAGGCGATCAACGAGAACTATGTCCAGCGCAAGGACGGAACCGACCCGATCAAGGAGTTGACCGGGGCGGCGGTGAAGCGAATCATCACCGCCGGCGATCCGATCATTCGCCAGAAGCTCGTCTCGCCCGATACGCCGGGCTTCCTCGCCGGCGTGCTGCCGCCGGGCACGCGCGCCATCAGCATTCCCATCAGCGGCCCCGAGGCGGCCTCCGGCTTCATCCTGCCCGGTAACCTGGTCGACGTCGTGCTGACGCAGCAGCACGGCGTGACGCTCACCAGCGGTGCGGAGGCCAGCCGGCTGGTCAGCGAGACGATCATGGAGAAACTCCGCATTCTCGCCATCGATCAGAGTGTCGACGACAGTGGCGCGCACGCCCGTATCGGCACGACGGTGACCGTCGGCGTGTCGCCCAAGGAAGCCGAGATAATCACAGTGGCGAAACGTATGGGAACGCTCTCGCTGCTGCTCCGCAGCCTGACCGAGCCGGAGACCAAGATGGCGTCGGACGGGACCATGACGAAGCCTCCGGTGCGGGCCATCCCCTACACGCAAAACACCGAGGTCAGCAAGTTCCTCATCATGGAGAAGTCCATCCGGCCTCGTTACATGGTCACGACCCGGGATATCCCCGCCGGCTCTCTGCTGCGCGATCTGGACATAGGATGGGACATCCTCGATCAGGGTGCGCCCAGCGAAGGTCTGATCCTGGCCGGCACGCCGATCGCTCCCCTGCGCGGCGCCTATATCAAGACGCCGATCAAGAGGGGCGGGGCGATCAGGGAGGGCGATGTCATCAGGCCGCGCGAGCACGGCTTCATCATTGCCGCCCTGCAGCCGGGATTGCGTGCGGTCAGCATCACCATTTCGAACCTTACCGCCGTATCGGGTTATATCTCGCCGGGTGATCGCGTCGACATCATGCTGACCCAGACGGTCGGCGGCGGTGGCGCCGACAGTGGGATCGCCCAGCTCGTCACGCGAAAGTTCACCGAGACCGTGTTCCGTGACATGCGTCTGCTGGCGATCGACAGGCGCGTGGATCAGGCCACCGGGCGGCCATCCGCCGGCGGAACGGCGACGTTCGAGGTCACGCCCCGCGAGGCCGAGGAGTTGGCCCTGGCCCAGACCATGGGGCAGATGTCGCTGGTTCTCCGCTCCGTGCCGGCCGCCGAGGCGCCAGGGGAGCCGTTCAGGCTGCCGGAAGGCGAGCGGCTGCCTTACACCACCGACATCTCCTTCTCTCGCGGCTTGATCAATCTTCTCGTCTACGGCACCAAATCCGAGCCTGAACTGGTGCGGGCGCGGCAGTCGCGCCGAGGCGCGGGCATCGGCATCACGACACCGCAAAGGCGCATCATTCGCACCGCGCCCCGGATCGCGTCGGGCGCCGAGGCGCCCGCCTCGCTCGGGCCGGCGCTCCCGCCGTCCAGCCGAACGCCACGGCCGACCGGCGTCGCGCCCGGCCTGACGGCCGAGCTGCCGGCGGTGCCCAAACTTCAGCCGCGGTCGGAAGAACCGTCGAGCGCCGGCAAGGACATCGCGCCGGAAAGCGAGGTCGCCTTGGAACCGGAGACCGTCGAGCCGGCAGAGCCGTCGATCATTCGGATCTATCGAGGTGGTGGTCTGTCAACGGTACAAGTCGAGTAGGCCCATGATGTCGTCAACAGCATTCCGTTTTCTCGGCGTGGCGCTTCGCGTTGCCGCCGTCACGGCGATCCTGGCAACGGGCGCGACGGCCCAGGACGACCCGGGCGCGCAACTGAGCCCGATCGAACTGGAGAGCGTGGCGCACGGTCAGTCCGTCACGGTGGCGGTCGGCAAGGCGCGTATCATCCGCTTGTCCACCGATGTTCGCGATGTCCTGGTCGCCAATCCGGGCGTCGCCGACGTCATCGTCAAGACGCCGCGAACCATCTACATCCTGGGCGGTGGGGTCGGCGCGACGAACGCCTTCTTCTTCGATGGCGACGGCAACGAGATCGCCCGGCTGGAGATCAGGGTCCAGATCGATACGGTCGGCATAACCGATGCGATCGAGTCCCTGATGCCGAACCTCGACGTCAAGGTCACCGCGGTCGCCAACGACGTCTTTCTGACGGGTAGCGTGCGCTCCGCCCGGATATCGGAAAACCTTCAACAAATCGTCACGCGTTACATCGGCGGCGGCCGGGTCGTGAACCTGATGTCGATCGTCGAGGATCAGCAGGTTCTGCTCCAGGTGCGCATCGCCGAGGTCAGCCGCGGCGCGCTGAAGGACGTGGGGATCAATTTTCAGGCGGTCGCGAACACCGGGAAATTAGCGGTTGCGTTGGCGACGGTGGGCGGGTCTGCCGGCTTCCTCACCGGCGCCGCGAGCGTAACGAACGGCAACGACAGTCTCACCGGGATCTTGAACGCGTTGGAGACCAACGGCCTCGTCAGGACCCTCGCCGAGCCGACCCTGACCGCGATGTCGGGCGAAAACGCGAACTTCCTGGCGGGTGGCGATGTTCCCTTTCCGGTGGCGCAGGAGGGGGGCGCGATCGGGGTTATCTTCCGCAGCTTCGGCGTCGGCCTGAATTTCACCCCCACGGTACTCGATTCCGGGCGAATTTCGATCCGCCTGTCGACCGAGGTGAGCGCGCCGGATGCCGCCACGACGGTCGGCGGCTTGTTCGGTTTCAGTGTCCGGCGGGCGGAGACCACGGTGGAGGTGCCCTCGGGCGGCAGCATCGTGATCGGCGGTTTGCTGCAGGAATCCCTGACGACCGATATCGAGGGTCTGCCCTGGGTCAAGAATGTTCCGATCCTCGGCGCGTTGTTCCGCAACAATACCATCAATCGGACCGAGCGTGAGCTGATGGTGGCCATCACCGCATATCTGGTCAAACCCGTGGAGCGGACCGATATTCGCTACCCGACCGATACCGTCGTGCCGCCGAGCGACGGCGAGCTGTTTCTGCTGGGTCGCCTCGAGGCGATATACGGCGGCAGCGAGGATGGACCGGGCGCCGCGACGACGTCGTTGAAGGGGCCGATCGGCCACATCGTACAATGAGACCCCCTTGCGAGAGAGAGGTGCCATGCGAAGGCTTTTGAAACTGTCCATCGTCTGCGGCGTGGGCTTCCTCGTCGCCGGTTGTACGGGAGGCGGGTTCGGTAACGATGGCCGCCATGTCAGCGACGTGGAGCGGGACCATCCGATCACCGTCACCTCTAGCCTCGTCAGCGAGGAGATCGCCGTGGCGCCGGGCGCGCGCGAGCTGGGCGCCCCGGATGCCGCCAAGCTGTCGCGTTTGGTCGGCGATTTCGTCCGCCGCGGCGGTGGCATCTTCGAGATCGCCGTGCCGGTCGCGGGCGGCGATGTGGCCGGGGCCGAGGCCCGCGCCCAGGTGGTCAAGGATCAGGTGATGAAGGGCGGTGCCCATGATCGCGAGATCAAGGTGCGATTCAGCGATATTGCGGGCAGTGGCCCTGTCGTCGTAAGCTATGAGGCGTTTATGGTGACGCCGCCGAAATGCCGACCGACGGAGAAGAACTCAACCTTCAATGTGCGTAACACGGTTCAAGACACATATGGTTGCGTGACGCAACATAATCTGGCCATTATGCTGTCTCGACCGGCGGATCGGGCGAAGAGCGCCGCGAGGAGCCGTTTCGAAGCGACCCGACGGTCCAGGGTCGTCACGGACCATAGGGCCGGCGAGCAACCGTCCTCGAGCGGCGGCGTGTCGGCCGGTCCCGCCAGAGGGTTTTAAGTCCGTCTAGGTCCGTCTAGGCCGGGTTGCGCGGACAAGAATACAGGTGCTGCCATTATTAGAGTCAACATACATGCCTGGACCCTGGACGAGACGATGCTGAATCTCGTGCAGGAGGGGTTGAGCGATCGCAAGCTCTCGAGGTGCGTCGTGCAGACCGAGATCGGCGGCCTGGACGCGGCCGTTCACCACTACGCATCAAATCAGACACCGCACATCGTCATCATCGAGTCGACGGAAATCGGCGACGAGTTGATGATGGGACTGGAGAAGCTGGCGGAGGTTTGTGATTCCGGCACCAACGTCGTCGTCATGGGTGATTCGAACGACATCGAGCTCTATCGCGATCTGGTCAGACGCGGCATCAGCGAGTATCTGGTGAAGCCGGTGGCGCCACGCCGCCTGTTCGACACCGTCGTCGAAATCTGCATGGATCCGGATGCGGCGCCGATGGGGCGCATGATGGCCTTCATCGGCAGTCGCGGCGGGGCCGGGAGCAGCACGTTGGCGCACAACGTCGGCTGGTTCCTCGGTCAGGAATACGAGGAAGAGGTCGTCATCGTCGATCTCGACATTCCCTTCGGGACCGCCGGACTGGCTTTCAATCTCGAGACGCCGCAGGGTATCCACACCGCGCTCGCCGAGCCGGACCGTTTGGACGACGTCCTACTCGAGCGGTTCCTGGCGGAGTATGACGAGTATGTCCGCCTGCTGGTGTCGCCGGCCGCGCTCGACGGCGAGGAGGGCCTCTACATGGATGCCCTGGATCCACTGTTGGAACTGGTCCGCCGGCGCTCGAGTTTCGTTGTCATCGATCTGCCGCACCGTTGGGCGCCTTGGACCCAGCAATTGCTGTTGGACGCCGACGACGTCGTGGTCGTCAGTTCGCTCGATCTGGCCGGGCTGCGGGATAGTCGTCATCTGACGTCGCGACTTAAGGAGTTGCGAGGCGACCAGGCGCCGGTGCATTTGGTCTTGAACCATGCCGGGGCTTTCAAGAAATCGGAGCTGACTCCGCGAGATTTCGAGAATGCGGTCGAAATGGCACCGGAAATCGTGCTACAACATGATCCGAACCTGTTTGGTGCGGCATCGAACAATGGGCAAATGCTGGGGGAAGTGAATAGACGCCACAAGATCTCGGAGCAGGTTCGCCAGCTGGCGATGAAGCTGGGTGGACGCCAACCGAGGGAGCAAAAGAAAAAAGGCGTTATGGGAATGCTGTCGAAGTCCAACAAGGTGAAGTCTAAGGCAAGCTGAGGATGTTCGGTAAGCGTAACGCGCCTCCATCGATCGATCAAGCCTTGCCTATCCGGTTATCACCCACACCCACTATATGTAGTGTGCACCCATTTTCCTGAGTAAAGCTCGGTGCAGGTCGAAGCGGAGATATCTCCGGCGATGCCGAGCAGGGACTCGGACGGCATTGTAGCGCCTTTTAGGCGACACTTTAGCGTGGTGGAAATCCTAATCATTGAGTCGGATTTGGCAAAATGCCACGTTGCATAAAGGACCGTCACTTCATTGAAATTTATCTGAAATCGGAGGTGAACGACACCGATGGAATATTCCAGAAATCAGAGCTTCATTGAATTGTAGGATTCGAGTGCCAGATTATTCACAAATAGCTCTGTGAACTGGTTTTCAAGTTCGCTCAATACGTCATATGAAGTAAACGGATCGAGGATCACGTTCTTGCGTGTCGCTTCGTCTTCGCTGCGACTCAAAACGCGCAGGAGACTAACAGGCGCGGACGGGTTCTTCGCAACGATTCGTGCCAGCGCGTCGCTTTCTTCGACTAGTGCCGTCAATCGCTCAGACGATGTCGTTTCATCAGCAGCTTCCCGTCTGGCCGTGGGTTTCTTCGTTTTTCCCTTGGTCGCCACCGTTCCGTCCCCCGATGTTAAGTACGTGACGTGAATTAAACTCCGGTTCGGTTTTCAGAACAATCAAGAATTAGCCGGATCGCCTCCTCAATGCGCCTGCGCCGGCCCTTGCCTGCAGTCCAAGGAGACACACTACATATAGTGGGTGTGGGTGATAACCGGATAGGCAAGGATCAAGCCCAAATCGGCGCCGGAACCCGCCGCCGCGCCGGAAGACGCGGGCGGTGCGCCCGCCGCGGCGGTACCGGCGATCACCCCCTCGACGGCGCCCGCCGAGACCAGTCGCGGCGGCGGCCGTCCCTCCACTAGTCCCGCGATCTCCGGCGGCGAAGACCGCTACGTGGACATTAAAACCAACGTCTTCACGGCGCTGGTGGAAGCTGTCGATCTGACCGAGCTGGGTAAGTGGAGTTCCGCTCAGGTTCGCGAGGAAATTACCGACATCGTCGGCGAAATCATCGCGATGCAGAATCAGGTTCTGAGCGCGATCGAGCAGCAGAAACTAATCAACGATATCTGCAACGATGTCCTCGGTCTCGGACCGCTGGAGCCGTTGTTGGGGCGCGACGACATCGCCGACATCATGGTCAACGGCTCCAGTCAGGTCTACATCGAAGTCGAGGGCCAGATGGAGACTACGGACATCAGCTTCCGTGACAATGCTCAGCTGATGAACATCTGTCAGCGTATCGTCGGTGCCGTCGGGCGTCGCGTGGACGAGGCGAGCCCGATCTGCGATGCCCGTCTGGCCGACGGTTCGCGCGTCAACGTCATCGCGCCGCCGCTGGCGATCGACGGGCCGTGCCTGACGATTCGGAAGTTCAAGAAGGACAAGCTCACGCTCAACAGCCTCGTCCAATTCGGCTCGATCACGCCGGATGGGGCGAAGCTGCTGCAGGTCATCGGCGCCTGCCGTCTCAACACCCTGGTCTCCGGTGGCACCGGATCGGGCAAGACGACGTTGCTGAACGCCCTGACCGGCTTCATCGAGCTTTCGGAACGGACGATCACCTGCGAGGATTCGGCGGAACTTCAGTTGCAGCAACCGCACGTGGTGCGGCTGGAGACGCGGCCCCCGAACCTGGAAGGCATGGGCGAGGTCACGATGCGCGATCTGGTCAAGAACTGCCTCAGGATGCGCCCTGAACGCATCATTGTGGGCGAGGTGCGCGGGCCCGAGGCCTTCGATCTGTTGCAGGCGATGAACACCGGCCACGACGGTTCCATGAGCACCGTCCACGCCAACAATCCGCGCGAGGCGATAAGCCGGATCGAGAACATGGTGGCGATGGGCGGGTTCAATCTGCCCGCCAAGACAGTGCGCGAGCAGATCGCCAGCGCGCTCAACGTCATCGTACAGGCGGCGCGACTACGCGACGGGTCGCGCAAGATCACCCATGTGACGGAGGTCGTGGGCATGGAGGGTGACGTTGTCACCTTGCAGGATCTTCTGGTATATGAAATCGAAGGTGAGGACGAAGACGGCAAGCTGATCGGGCAACATCGCCCGACCGGCTTGCGGCCCGCGTTTTGGGATCGTGCTCGTTATTTCGGCCGGGAACGGTTGCTCGCGGAAGCCCTCGGCATGTAGCGCGGGCGGTCGGGCCGACCGATTTGGGACGGAGAATCGCCATGGATCAAGATCTTTTGGTTATCGTCATCGGTGGCGGTGGCGCCTTGACGATGTCCTTGCTGCTGTTTCTTGCCTTTGCCCCGAGAATGGGCAACCGTGCCAAGACCAAGCGGCGGGTGTCCTTGATCACGGAGGGCGGTGATCGGCGCTCGCGCGCAGGTCGGCGCGACAAGCAGAAAAGTCGCCAGAAGGACATTCAGCAGCGACTGCGCGACGCGGAAAGCTCGAAAAAGAAGGAAAAAACCTTTGTCCAACGCTATCGCAAAATGTTGCGGTCGGCCGGGTTCTCTATATCCCTGCAGCAATTCTTGCTCATTTGCACAGTGCTGTGCCTGGGCAGTGCGATCGGCTATCTGGGCCTGGCCTATCTCTTCGATCTCAAGGCGGTGGTGACGATCCCGTTCGCCATCACCATCGGCTTCGGGCTTCCGTTGTACTACGTGAAGTGGAAGGGCAAACGTCGGGTCAATCGCTTTACCCTGTTGTTCGCCGATGCCATCGACGTCATCGTTCGCGGCGTCAGGTCCGGCCTGCCGATCGGCGAGTGCCTCAACATGATCGCGCGCGAGAGCCCTGAGCCCGTCGGCGGCGTGTTCCGAGAGATCGTCGAGGCCCAAAAGCTCGGCGTGACGGTCGAGCAGGCGCTGGCCCGCGCTCAGGAGACGATGCCGACGAACGAGCTCAGGTTCTTCTCCATCGTCTTGACGATCCAGTCGCAGACCGGCGGTAACTTGGCGGAGACGCTGTCGAACCTGACTTCCGTGTTGAGGGCGCGCAAGAAGATGCGGGACAAGGTTCAAGCCTTGTCTTCGGAAGCCAAGACCTCGGCGATGATCATCGGCGCGCTGCCGCCCCTCATCATGGCTATCCTGTGCCTGGTCAATTTCGAATATATCAGCCTGCTCTTCACCGAGGATCTCGGCAACGTCCTCATCCTGGCAAGTATGATCTGGATGGCGATGGGCGTTTTCATCATGCGTCAGATGATCAACTTCGACTTCTAGGCGGGAGGGTTTATCATGGAAGCCTTAATCGATCCGGCCAATATCATCATGGTCATCGCCGGCGTCGGCTCGTTCTTGACCATCCTCGCCTTCGGGATGCCGATCGTCGCCCGCGACAATTTCAACTCGCGCCTCAAGGCGGTCGCTGAACGGCGCGAGCAGCTTCAGGCCAACGCCAACCTGAAGAAGGAGGAATCTTTCCGCACGCGCCTGCGCCAGGAGCAGAGCAAGAACTTCATGCGCCTGGTGGTCGACCGCTCCAAGTTGCTGAACGAAGATCGCAGCCGGTCCATGCGTAACAAGTTGGCGCAGGCCGGGCTTCGCGGTCAGGGACCGCTCTACACCTATGCGTTTTTCCTCTTGATCGGTCCGCTGATTGCCGCCGTCGTCACGGCGATCTATATCTTCGTGCTGGCGCGCCCCGATTGGGGTCTCGCGGTGAAGCTGATGGTCGTCGCCGGCGCAGGCCTGATCGGCCATTTTTTGCCGAAGATCCTGCTCGCCAATAAGATCAAGAAGCGGCAGCTAGTGATTTCCTGGGCGTATCCGGATGCGCTCGACCTCCTCGTCATCTGCGTCGAGTCGGGCTTGTCGATCGAGGCCGGCTTCAACCGTGTCGCCGAGGAGTTCGACGAGACCTGCCCGGCGCTTGCCGAAGAGATGGGATTGACCACGGCGGAAATGGCTTTCCTCCCGGATCGGAAGGCCGCGCTCGATAACCTTTACAATCGGACGGGCTTGGCGTCGATCAAGTCGCTGGTCACGGCGCTGATCCAGTCGGAGACTTATGGTACACCCGTCGCGGTCGCCCTCCGGGTTCAATCGAACAAGTCGCGCGAGGAGCGAATGTCCAAGGCGGAAAAAAAGGCAGGCTCCCTGCCGGCGCAGCTCACGGTGCCGATGATCGTCTTCTTCCTGCCGGTGATCTTCATCGTCATCCTGGGACCGGCGGTTATCATGACGCTCGAAACCTTCTCGAACAGGTGACGAACCGAGGCCGGCGCGCCGCCGAGGCTCTCGCCTTGACCGCGCTGGATGGCCAAAACCGATCGGCCCGCAACGCGGCGCCATGATGCTCGGGCGAGGGAGGGGGCGTGGCGAAACGCCTCGGCGATCAGCGTCGGCGCAGAACCAGGCAACCGACTTCCCGGCTCTTGAACTTGCGGCAAACCTCGGCCGCGGCGACGCGAGACGCAAACGGCGCCGTCATCACGCGGAAGTAGTCGCCAACCTCGGGAAGGGTCACCGCCATGATGCCGAGTTCGACCTTTCCCAGAATGTCGCCGTGGCTGGTCTGTAGAATTTGAATGCCTTTGTTGGCGTCGTCTCGGTTGCGATAACTGCCGAGTTGGACGCGGAAGACTGAGGCGTCTCGCCCGGAGCTCGCGCTCGAGGCCGGAGTCGTCGCCTCGTCGGTCCGGCCTCGGGCGGCGAATTCCTTCTTTTCGGCCGTCGTGGCGTCGCCACCCCTCTCGCCGGCCCTCGCCTCGGTCGGAGATGATGGTGGCGGGGTCGTGGTCTCCGATTTCACCGGCGGCGTGCGCGCGATGGGGGCACCGTCGGCCTTGGAAGACGCGTCTGGGGTGCTGTCCGTCTCGCTCAAACCCCACGCGGGCGCGGCGGGCCTGGCGGCGACGGTGGCGGGTTCGTCGACTTGGTCGCTAAGCATTGCCGCGAGCGGCGTACGTGGCGGCACTTCGGTCCGCTCCGATTCCGTCGACGCCGCCGATTTCTCGCTTCGGGTCTCTGGCGCGGACTGGGTCTCGCGCGCTCCCGCTTCGGCCGGTGGCTTCTCGCGGATCTCGGATTCGCCCCTGGGCGAGGTCGCGGCGGCGAGGTCCTGGACTTGGCTGTCGGTCTCTGTCGGCGGTGATCGGTCGAGCGCGGTATCGCTCGGCGCCGTCGGCGCCGAGGGCGCGGATGGCTCGACCCGCACATCTCCGGGCGACGGCCGCGATTTGGTTTTCCTCGGCGCCGTCTCGGCGCTGGAAACCTCCGTTCCGGGCGCCGCCTCGCGCATGCCGGGCGGTGGCGGCGGTACGATTGGCGTTACCTTGACGCCGTGGGAAGGACTCGTGGCCAGAACATCGCGGGCGGGGATGTCGCCTTTCGACACTTGCAGCGTGACGATATTCGTGCCGGACCTGGACGACGGCCCCGACGGCTTCACCGGGACCGCAACCGGCTCACCTCGACTATTTCTGGAGAGCCAGCGGT
Source organism: Alphaproteobacteria bacterium (assembly GCA_965225945.1). GTDB lineage: Bacteria > Pseudomonadota > Alphaproteobacteria > JASLMY01. The sequence continues at coordinate 23,892 of CBDDBZ010000033.1, forward strand.
AGTACAGCATGTTGTCGTTCGCGGTCTGCTCGTCGAGGTCGCGTCTGACCAGTTGCTCGGCGGAATCGATGCGACCCTTCGCCGCATAGAGCAATGCCAGATTCTGCCGCACGTGCGCGGTGGCGTCGGGCATCGAAGCGGCTTTCTCCAGGATGGCGATAGCTTCGTCCAGCTTGCCGATCTGTGCCTTGGACAACGCCATGTTGTTCAAGACGACGGGATTGGTCGCGTTCTGCTTGAGAGCGAACTGGTAACGTCGCGCCGCTTGATCGTACATGCCGATGCGGTCATAGGCGACGCCGAGGGCCGAATCCACGCGCCAGTCGCCCGGTTGCAGCGCGCCCGAGCGAGAAAGTGAATCGATCGCGGCCATGGGGTCGCCGTCGGCGAGCTGCGCCTTGCCGAGTTCGGCGAGGATATCCGGATTGCGCTTGTGCGCTTCCAGGCCGCGCTCGTCGATCGCGATCGCCTCCTTCGGCCTGCCCACGTTTCGAAGCGCGCGCGAGAGGCCCAGGATCGTGACGAGATTCGTCTTGTCGCGCTTGTAGGCCGATCGGTAGTGGGAGAGCGCGCCCAGATAATCGCCTCTTTGCTCGGCGCTCGCCGCCGCATCCCGCAGCGTCGCGTCCACCCGCTCGCTGAAGCTGGCGACCTTCTGTTGCTCCGCGTTTTGTTGCTGCGTCGCCTGGCAGGCCGTCACCGCGAGCGAAGTCGCGAGAAGCGCGAAGCCTCCGAGAATTCGCATGTGAGCTCCCCCGGGCGCTGAATCCCAACATCACGGCGCCACCCCGGGCGTCACGAAGGCGCCCGGGGTGGCGCCGTCGCGGAACCGGCTCAAATCGTCTTGCGCGCCACGCTCTCTCTCGCCATGCAATCGGCCGGCGCGATCGAAGTCTTCACCGTTCCCATGTGTGTCCTATTACACACGCTCGACCATCTGCCAAGCCTTTATTGAAAATCGACATGCTCAATACCGTTGTCTATTGATTCGCATCCGAATATGGTAAGGATTCAATATGGTTATTCGGAAGTCAATATGGTTATTCGGAAGTACTGTGAGCCGACCATGACTCGCCTCCGCGCTATCTCGGGAATTCTCGCGCTCCTCGGCGCGGTGTTTCTATTTACGACCTCGGCCCTGGCTCAATCCGGTGATCCCATCAAGGTTGTTGTCGGCAAGACGACCTTGCTCCGGCTGGAAGCGCGGCCCGAGGTGATTTTCATCGGTAATCCCGCCTATGTCGACATCATCATCGAGCGGAACGACGTGGCCTTTCTGATCGGCCGTCAGACCGGCGAGACCAGTATGCATCTGCTCGATAGCGAGGGCGAAACGCTGATGCACGTGCCGATCGTCGTGGTGCCGGAGGAAGAGCGCCACGTAACGCTGTCGCGTGGTCGGGCCGAGACGACGTTCAGCTGCAACCCGCGCTGCGCGGGCGTGCCCAATCCGCATGCGGCCGGCGCCTCGATCGCGCGCGGTCAGCAGACCATCGCCCCCGCTGATGAGGGCGGTGGCCAGGCTCAGGATGCCGCCGCCGCCGCGGCCGCCGCCGCCGCCGTTGCCGCCACGCAGCAGCCGGCGCAAGACAGCGGACCCTCGCGCCCGCCTTGGGCGCCCGTCAACTGATGACGTCGGCGCCCGAGGGAGCGGCCGAAACGCGTGCGCCAAGTTGACGGGGTGAGGGCCCCGGCGCACGATCGGGCGGCGCCGCGCCTGCGTTGAATACAAGGGGAGGCGAGCCGATAGCGGTAACTCCTGGACAGGGGCGCGAGGCGGCGTTACGTGAGGGTGCGGAATGAAGGTCCTCGTTGTCGATGCCGACCATTTGTTCGCGCGCCTATTGAAAACCAAGCTCGAGCGATGGGGTCACAGAGTGGTGGTGGAAGCCGACGGCGCCATCGCTTTCGAACGGATTCGCAAGGAACCGTTTCGCATGGTGATCCTCGATTGGGATCTCGATGGGATCGACGGCCCGGCGCTCTGCACCAAAATCCGCAGGCTGAGACGGCCACGCTACACCTATATCATCATCTACACCGCCTATGGCGAGAAGGAAAACCTGATGGCGGGGCTAGAGGCCGGCGCCGACGCGTATCTCACCAAGCCCCTGAACACGATCGAGCTCAGGCTCCGGATGAAGAACGGCAAGCGGTTGCTCACTCTGGAGGACGAGCTTCGCGAGGGCGTGAGCCGCGACCGCGCCACGGGCATCGTCAATCGCGCCAGCTTCGATCAGTTCTACCGGATCATTCTCTCCGACGCGATCAGGACCGGAAGCCAGGGGGCCCTGCTCTACGTCAAGGTGCACAACTACCATGAGGTCTACGAGCGCGAGGGTTATACGCCGGCCCAGAACATGATGATCGAGATCGCGCGCATCCTCTCCGTGGCGATCCGAGAGAGTGATCTCGTCGCCCGCGTCGAGGACGACGAGTTCTGCGCCTTGCTCCAGAATACCTATTGGGACAAGTGCGAGCCCTTCGCGGCGCGCATTCACGAGGACCTCTCGGCCCTCGTCGTCTTCGGGGACGACGTCGAGATCACTCCGAAATTCTCAGTGAGCCTGGTCAATTACCCCATCGAGGGGATGGATTTCAACGACATTCTGACCAAGGCCGAACGCCTCCCCTTCGGTGAGGTCGCCCACGCGTCTTGACGCCTCGGCGTCGGCCGGCGCGCCGTTTTCGACGCCGACGACGGGACGGCGGGCGAGCCTGGTCAATTACCCCATCGAGGGGATGGATTTCAACGACATTCTGACCAAGGCCGAACGCCTCCCCTTCGGTGAGGTCGCCCACGCGTCTTGACGCCTCGGCGTCGGCCGGCGCGCCGTTTTCGACGCCGACGACGGGACGGCGGGCGAGCTGAGCTCGGACTCGAGAGAGAAGAACCATCATGCAAATCTGCGCCTTCTTCCCCACCCGCGAGATCGGCAACGATGCGGCCAAGATCCGTGATTGGGCCCAAGCCGCCGAGGATCTCGGCTATGCCTGGATCGACGTTCCCGACCACGTGCTGGGCGCCGATCCGAGTTCCCGCGAAGGCTGGAAGCCGCCTTACGATCACCTGGACGATTTTCACGAAACCTTCGTGACCATGACCTATATCGCCGCCCACACCAGCCGAATTGGCCTGGCCAGCGGCGTGCTGATCCTGCCGCAGCGCCAAGCGGCACTCGTGGCCAAGCAGGCGGCGGAACTCGATCTGCTTTCCGGCGAGCGGTTGCGTCTCGGCGTCGGCGTCGGTTGGAACTTCGTCGAATACGAGGCGCTGGGTGAGGACTGGTCGACCCGGGGCGCTCGCCAGGCGGAGCAGGTGGAATTGATGCGCCGGCTGTGGAGCGAACCCCTGGTCAGCTTCGAGGGACGCTTCCACCGGTTCCACGACGCCGCCATCAAGCCGAGACCCCGCCGGTCGATCCCGATCTGGTTCGGCGGCACCTCGGAGCCGACGCTACGTCGCGCGGCGCGCCTGGGCGACGGCTGGATCCCGATCCTGCAGCCGGACGAGGTCGCCAAGGCGAAGCTGGAGACGCTGCGTGGCCACCTCGCCGACGCGGGGCGCGCGGACGACGACTTCGGCATCGAGGCCTGGATTCGCGCCGATGGACCGGACCCGCAAGGCTGGGCCGCGTCCCTCGACGGCTGGCGCGAAATGGGGGCGACGCTCGCCACGCTCTATCCCCTCTACGAGCTCGCCACGACGGAGGCGCAAATCGAGTTGCTGCGCCGCTTCGCCGAGGTCGCCGCCGGCTGAACCGGCGGCGGGCTATCGCTTGCCCTCGATAATCACCTCGACGAGGCGTGGGCCTCCGGCGTCGAAGGCCTCGCGGACCGCGTCCGCCAGCTCGTTCGGTTTGGTGATCCGTCGGCCGGGGACGCCCATGCCCCGCGCCAGCTCGACGAAGCCCAGCTCCGGCGGTGCCAGGTCCATGTGCGGATAGCCTTGGTTGGAGAGCACATCGAAGCGCTGGCGATAGGCGTCGATGTTGTGCTTCAGGACGCGATATTCCCCGTTGGCCAGGATCACGAAGACGATGGCGAGATCATGGTGCGCCGCCGTCCACAGTGCCTGGATCGAATACATCGCCGAGCCGTCGCCAGAAATCGTCAGGACCGGACGGCTAGGTTGCGCGAGCTTGACGCCGAGGGCACCGGCGAGCCCCTGACCGATGCCGCCGCCGCGCCCGCTGAAATAGTCGCCCGGTGCCCTGAACGAGAAGGCCTGGGCCAAGTCCTGGTTGGCGGTGATGGATTCGTCGACGACGACGACATCTTCCGGCGCTCCGGCGCGAACTTCCGCCATGGCGCGGGCCATTGATATCGGGTCGCGATCCCAGCCGCGTTTCAGACGGCCCTCGTAGGCGGCACGCGCCTCGTCCCGCCGGGAGGCGTGCTCGGCGTTGCGCGCCTCGGCGCCGGCCCGGTAGCCCGCGTCCCGGCCGGCCACGAGCGCGTCGACGAGGGCACCCAATCCGGCCGCGAGATCGCCAAGCATGCCCACCTCGAGGGTATGATTGAAGCCGAGGCGGGCCGGCGAGGTCTCCATCTGGATCAGCTTCACCCCCGCTGGGAACGGTTCGCCCGGCGCGAACCAGACCTCTTCGAAAAACGGTCCGCCGAGCAGAAGCACGACGTCTGTGTCGGCGAACGCCTCGGCGATGCCCGCCGCGTCGAAGCCGAGCGCGCCCCTGGAATTCGGATGGTCCGTCGGGAAAGACGCGTGGTGGCGCAGCCCCTCGTGCCAGACGGCGGCGCCGGTCGCCTCCGCGAGCCGCTGGGCCGCCTCGTCGCCAGCACCGCGCGCGACGTCGTCACCGACCACGATTGCCGGCCGGCCGGCGTCCAGCAGCAGCCGCGCCGCCGCCTCGACGGCGCTCGCCTGCGGCGCCGGTAGGCGCTGGAGCGGGCCCGCCGTGGTCGCCTCGATTTCCGTTTCCGCGGCCATCACGTCGATCGGCAGCGCCACGAAGACGGGGCCGGCGGGCGGGTCGGTGGCAACCTTGAAGGCGCGGCGCAGGAGCGGCCCCAGCTCGTCGGCGCGCTCGGCCTGCGTGCTCCACTTGCTCACCGGCGCGGCGATGGCGGCGAGGTCGTGGCCCAGCAGCGGCTCGCGCAGGCGCATCCGAGTATCCTGCTGGCCCGCCGTCACCAGCATCGGCGAATTGGCCTTGAGGGCGCCGTAGATCATGCCCACGGCGTTGCCGAGGCCGGGTGCCACATGCAGGTTGACCACGGCCGTCTTGCCGCTCGCCTGGGCGTAAAAACTGGCGGCGCCCACCGCCACGCCTTCGTGCAGCGCGGTGATGTAGCGAATAGCCGGATACTCCGGCAGCGCGTCGATCAGCGGGCTTTCCGTGGTGCCCGGATTGCCGAAGATGTGATCGACGCCGTGCGCCAAAAGGCTCTCCAGCAACACCTGTCGGCCACGTTTCGCCATCGTCGTCCTCCCGTGTTCGAACTCGGGCGGGATCATAGACCGGGGTGGCGCGCCGCGTCAGGGCCAGGGAGTTTTCACCGATCCACTTCGTAGGCTAGGTCGGCGGGCGAAATCAGCACGTTGAACTGGGCGCACCAGACCACGACGCTCGGGTAGTTCGCCAGATCGACGCCGGCGGGAACGGCATACTTCTGGCTGCCCTTGAAGGCCCTGAGGCGGCCGAGGTCGACGAACATCGTGCCCTCGACGTCGGCGCTCTGCCGGATCGTCTCCTTGGGCACCAGGTAGAGGTGGAACTTGGGCCCCGGCCGCACCTCGAAGTCCGCCTCGAGATGCATCAATCCTTCGTAGACGGCGAGCTTGCCCTTGCCATGGTGGATCGGGTCGGACGGGTTGGCGTGAAGGAAGCCGCCCCGGGCGACGAGCCGGCTCCGCTCTTCCGCCGTCAAGGTCTCCATCGCCTCGGGCGGCGGGAAGACGTAGGGGAAGGCGAAGAAGCCGACGGCCACGCCGAACGCCGTACCGAAAACGCCGCCGAGCAGAAACATCGTCGCGGATCGCGACATCGCAATTCTCCTTCGCGTGGCGGCCGCTCGCGTGGCGGCCGTCGGCCATCGCGCGCGGCCTTCGCGAAACGCCGAGCGTGGGGGATTGTCCGACGACCGGCTGTTGATTCACAAGCCGTTGAATGATCCTGGCGCCCCGGCGCCGGTGTGATAATCTCGGGCCGAAGGACGCGTGGTATGAGCGAATTGGATTTCGGCGCCCTCAGGGCATTGATCGTCGACGACGAGATGTTCTCGCGCAAAGTGTTGTCCCAGGTGTTGAACCGCGTCGGCATCCGCGACGTCGTCGATGCCGAGGGCGGCGCCGAGGCCTTGGACAAGCTGAGCGAACTCGCGGATCAACGATTGGACCTCATCGTCGCGGACATCCGGATGCCGGACATGGATGGATACGAACTCACGCGCCGTATCCGCTATGGCACGGTCGCGGCTCACAAGGACGTGGCGATCGTGATTTTGAGCGGTGACTTATCGGACGAGAATCTGCGCCACGCGCGGACCCACAAGATCGACGCCTTGGTGGCCAAGCCCGCGTCGGTCGACGTGCTGAAGCTGGAGATTCTGGAGGCAATAAAGCGGGCGGAGGCCCGCCAGAAGTCCACCGGATAGCCGCCGACGTCCCGGGCCGGTCCTCGCCACCTTGTGTTAGTCTTCCCTGGCCGTTGATGGAAACATTGGAGAGTGAAGCCTCGGAGCTCGCTTGGGATGATATCGAGGCGATGGAAGCCGACATCGCGGGCGAGTTCGAGCGCTTCAAGGCGCACTACGAAGCGAGTGGAGGCGGGGGATGACGAGAGCGACGGCGACCACCACGCGGCTCCGCGAATTGCTGGGCGCCGGCAGCTTCCTGCACCTGCCGTCGGTCCATGACCCGATCACCGCGCGCCTGGTCCAGGACGCCGGTTTCGAGGCGACCTATGTCGGCGGCTATGTCTCCGGCGCCTCGCGGGCGATCACCGAGCCGCTGCTGACCATGACCGAGCAGGTGGCGATCGCCCAGGAGGCGGCGGCGAGCGTCACCATCCCCGTCCTGGCCGACGCCGGCGCCGGTTTCGGCGAGCCCTTGCACACCATGCGCACGGTACGCGCCTTCGCCGCCGCCGGCATCGCCGGCATCCATATCGAGGACCAGCTCTATCCCAAGCGCGCGCACTATCACAAATACCAGGTGCACGCCGTGCCGATGGACGAGTTCGTCGCCAAGATCCGCTATGCCTGCCGGGCCCGCGACGAAGTCGATCCGGACTTCGTGATCATCGCCCGCACCGACACCTGCCGCGAGCTCGGTCTGGCCGAGGCCTCGGAGCGGATCAACCGCGCCGCCGAGGCCGGCGCCGACTTGGGGCTGTTGTTTCCACGTTCGGCGGAGGAGGCGGCGGAGGCGCCCCGCGTCTGCGACCTGCCCTTGGTCTATGTGCAGAGCCGGGGCAACCGCGACGGTCGCCCGCTGTTCGGCCGGGACGAACTCGCGGGGCTGGGCTACGTCGCCTCGATCGACGCCCTGGTGGTGCTCGCCACCGCCTTCGCCGCCCAGCGCGAGATGCTGGCGGAATTGCGCCGGACCGGCGACGTCACCGGCCTCTCGCCCGCGGACTTCACCCGCGCCCGCCAGCAGATCGAGGACATCATCGGCCTCGACGGCTATTACCGAATCGAGGCCGAGACGGTGGAGACGGGGTGAGGGGTGACTCGCAGGGGGTGACGACCATCTTGCAAATCCGACCGAGATTTTCGGGTTCTGGGGTTGCCCATGGAGCTGTCGTGTGATTGGCGGAGTCTTCGCATTCTAAGGTCTGGACGGCGAAATCGCCGCGTTCGCGGGATCCAGCGGCGCGGGTCCCCGGGAGAAGACGTTCTGGAATCCGCGCTTCGACAGATGCGTCGCCACCGTGGCGCTGCTCACCGCCCATAGCGCCGCCCGGGTTTCTTCCCCAAGGGCGCTCATGGCGCGTCACCGGCGAGCAGGCCGCGCGCCGCGAGATTGCCGATCAGCCAGCCGACGCCATGGCGCCACGGTCGGATGGCATCGGTGTGGTTGACCCGGTTGGCGAGCGCGCCGAGTTCGGCCGAGGAGATCACCACCACGTCGCCGAGGTGATGGGTGAAGCCCTGGCCCGGCGCGTCGCGATCCTTGGCTGGCGCGAACATGGTGCCGGTGAAGAGCAGCAGGCCGTCGGGGAACTGGTTGTGGGCGCCGATCGCTTGGCCCGCGAGGTCGGCGACGTCACGGCTGATCTCGGCCAGCGACGAGGCGCCGTCGAGAACGAAGCCGTCGCGTCCCTCGACCCTGAGTGCGATCTCCATCGCCCGGACCTCGTCGAGCCCGAAACTCTCGTCGAACAGACGGATGAAAGGACCGACGGCGCACGACGCGCGGTTGTCCTTCGCCTTGCCCAGGAGCAGCGCGCTCCGCCCCTCGAAATCGCGCAGATTGACGTCGTTGCCGAGGGTGGCGCCGACGATCTCGCCCGAGGGCGCGATCGCCAGCACGACCTCGGGTTCCGGATTGTTCCAGTTGGAGGTAGGCAGGATGCCGATCTCCTCCCCCGGACCGACCGCCGCCATCGGCTGTGCCTTGGTGAAGATCTCCGCGTCCGGGCCGATGCCGACCTCGAGATAGGGCGACCAGAGGCCGCGCTGCTGGAGGACCTGTTTGACCCGCAAGGCGTCGTCGGAGCCGGGCACGACGTCGCGCAGGTTGTCGCCGATCTGCTCGGCGATCTCGTGGCGGATCTCGACCGCGCGGTCGGGATCGCCCTTCGCCTGCTCCTCGATCACCCGCTCCAGCATGCTGGCGACGAAGGTGACGCCGCAGGCCTTGAGCGCCTGCAGATCGGACGGCGCCAGGAAGTGCGCCTTGTCCCGATCGCGACGATCATGGCGGCTCTCCGCCAACAGCTCGGCGACGTCGCCGAGGCGCGGCCCCCTCGCCGCGCGCACGCGAAGCGCCGGCGCTTTCAGGGACAGCAGGCCGGCCAAGGTCGGCGCCAGGGCGGAGAGATCGACGACAGCCTCCCCGTCCACACACACCGGAACCGGCCCGCCCGGTCGGCCCGGCGCCCACGCCCGGCCGACCAGACATGCGGCGGCGGCGTCCGTCGGCAGAACCGTTTCGGGGCTCAGATCCATCTCGCGCATGGCGTTCTCCCGCCGCTGTCTCGGCCCACACTAGGGCTTCTTCGGTCGATCCGCCTTCAGGCGATGCAACAGAGCCCGGGTGAGAACCCCGTCCCGGGCCAGGCTCTTCTCGCCCTGATAGGCGGCGAGCGCGCGGCGCGTCTCGGGCCCGAGCCTGCCGTCGAGCTCGCCCGGCCGGTAGCCGAGCGCCAGCAGCGCCACCTGGGCGAAAACCACCGAAGGCGGGTCGTCCACCGGCGCGTCGTCCCCCGCCGCCTCCGGTACCGGCCAGGGCCGCCAGGCGCGCCAGCGTTCGATGGCCCGCTCGAGCTCGCCCTCGGCCATCATCTCCTCGACGACGCGGAGCAGCCGGTCGGCGTCGCCGAGGCCGGAATGCGAGGCGACGGAAAGCCAGACATGGGCCGCCACCAAGTTTCGCGGCACGCCCAAGCCGCCGAGGTGGAAGAGCCCGACCTTGTATTGCGCGCCGGCGAGGCCGAGCCCGGCGGCGCGCGCATACCAGCGGGCCGCCCAGGCGCGGTCGCGTTCGCCGTGCCAGCCGTCGCTGTAGGCATCGCCGCTGAGGTATTGGGCATGGGCTTGGTTCTGCTCCGCCGCGGCCTCCAGCCATTCGACCGCCTTGATCTCGTCCCTGGGCACGCCCCGGCCCAGGTGATAGGCGATGCCGAGCAGATACTGCGCCTCCGCGTTGCCGCGCGCCGCCGCGCGCTGGAACCAACGCGCGCCCTTGGTCGGATTCAGCTGCCGGCCATCGCCCCGGTAGTAGGCGCGGCCGGTCAGCAACTGGGCTTCGATATGGCCGGCGCGGGCGGCGCGCTCGTACCAGTCCATCGCCAGCTTTTCGTCCCGGACGACGCCGAGGCCCTCCTCGCGGAGGCGCGCGACCAGGAAGGTGGAATCGCCGTGGCCCCGGTCGGCGGCGCCGCGAAGCAACTGGTAGGCGGCTTCCGGATCGCGCGGCACGCCGTCGCCGTTCAGGTAGCGTAGCGCCAGTCGGAACTCCGTGGTGGCGTCGCTCACGGCCGACGGGGGATCGGGGTACCATGACCACTCGCCGCTCGGCGCCTCCTCGCCCAAGCAACCGGCGAGCCAACAGACGGCGGCGGAGGCGGCGATCAGACGGCGGGCGATGACGAAATCCGGGCCCGGCATGGCGCGAGTTTCTCGAATTCTCTCTCGCCAGACAACCGTCGCTTCCGGGAAGGCGACGCGAGCCCGCCGTCGTTTGAGCGCCGGGCCCCTTCGCGCTATCGTGGCTGCCCGCGCGGCAACGGCCGGGGGACGAATTTCGGGGGGGGGGGGGGGGTAGACGAGAGTGACGGCAAGGGATTGCACCCCCGAGTCCGCCGACGGCGAGGCGGAGCAGCCACGTCTCGCGGTGGTGATACCGGCCTACAACGAAGAGCATGGCGTGGGCGAATCACTGCCGAGCCTGCTTCGGGCGTTGGCAGGCGGAATGCCGCCCGCCGAGGTTATTGTCGTCGATGATGGCTCGCGCGACGACACCGCGCGCGCGAGCGAGCGGTTGCTGGCGGAGCACGCCGATGCACGGCTGTTGCGACACGACGAAAACCGAGGCTATGGCGCCGCCCTCAAGACCGGGATTCTGGCGACCGAGGCCGAGCTGATCGCGATCACCGATGCCGACGGTACCTATCCGAGCGACCGGCTGCCGGAACTCTGCGCCAAGCTGGTGGCGGAGGGCCATGACATGGTGGTCGGGGCACGGACTGGCGCCAACGTCTCCATCCCGCTGGTTCGCCGGCCGGTGAAATGGGTGCTCGCCCGCCTGATCGACGTGATCGCCGATGCGCGCGTGCCGGATGCAAATTCGGGGCTTCGGGTGTTTCGCCGCGACGTGGTGCTACGCTTCCTGCCGCTCTTGCCCGACGGCTTCTCCTTCACCACGACGATCACCCTCGCCATGCTGGTCAACGGCTATCGGGTCGCTTTCGTGCCGATCGACTATCACCACCGGGTCGGCCGCTCGAAGATCTCGCCCGTCCGCGACACGCTGCGCTTCGTCCGCCTGATCGTCATGGTCGGGCTCTATTTCGCGCCGCTCCGCGTCTTCATACCGTTCGCCGGGTTCCTGTTTCTGCTCGCGGTCCTCTGGGCGCTGGTGAGTTATTTCCTGTTGGGCGAGCTCGCCGACGTCTCGACCCTGGTGATCGTCATGGCCTCGGTACAGGTGGCGAGCCTCGGACTCCTGGCCGAACTGATCAACCGCCGGCTCCACAACGACCTCGAGCACTGAACGTCATTATTTCGGGCCGTAAAGGCGGAAGGGACCCGGCCGTTCGACTTCCGCGACTATTCGATAGTCGCGCTTCAGCGCCGCCATGAAGGGGCCGAGTAGCGGGCTCGGCGCCCGCTCGGCCCGGCCGGCCAACAGGATATAGTCCATGCGCCGCCCGGCGACGGGGTCGTTGAAGCGTTCCAGCGCCGGCACCGCCAGCACATGGGCCACGCCGTCGTCGGGCATGGCGGTCATGTAGTTGTGCAGGTCCATCTCCGGGCGGTAGTGGACCGGGAAATTACGTGAATGGGCCTGATAGGCGTTGAGGAAGACGATGCCGCGCGCCGCCCCGGCGTAGCCCGCGTGATGCAGCAGCGGATTCGCTCGCCACGAGGGATCGGGCTCGCCGGGCGGGCTCTCGAGCGGGCCGACGAAGAGCGTGTAGAGCGTGCTGTTCGCCGCCATCTCGTCGAACAGGGTGTCGAGCGAAAGGCGATAGGCGTCGATCTCGCGATATTGGACGTTTCGATGGATCGGCAGCGCCAGCGCGAGGACGAACAGCGCGGCGGTCATCGTTCGCTGGAAGCTGGCGCTCATCGCCCGCGAGGCGAGCCAGAGCGCCAGCGTGATGTGGATATAAGGCTGCAGCCGGTGCATCAGCATGCCGCCACCGCCGAAATCCAGCGGTACGGCGAAGAACAGCGCCACCAAGACGGCGAAGGCGAACAGCAGGCGGTGATCGCCCTGCTCCTCGCGCCGGCCGAGCCGAAGATAGCGATAGACCATCAACACGATGGCGATCAGCAGACCTGAGGCGAACGGCAGATCAATCTTGCCATAAGCGACGACATAGCTTTGCGACAGCAGGAGATAGAGCCGGTAGGCGAGGCCCGAGCCGTCGTGGAACGGGCTTGCCGGCGTCTGCTGGCTGTAGGCCACGAAGGCCAGGATCGCCACCGCCGTCGGCAACAGCGCGAGAGCGGGGGGAAGCGCGTGGCGGCGAAAGCCGGCGACCCAGGAAATCGCCTCGCCGTCGGCCCCGCGCCGGAGCGTGATCCAGCGCCAGAGCCCCGAGAGCCCGACGATGGTGACGATCGCCATCGCCGCGAAGATGTGGGTCGCGTAACCGAGGAGCGCGGCGAGCCCGAGCCAGAGCCAGTCGCGAAGCCGCGCCCGAGCCTCCGCCCGGAAGTACGCCGCAATTGCGATCAAAGCGGCGATTTGACCGTAGCAGTAGTTGTAGAAGCCGAAGTGGAACAACATACCGTAGCCGATCGGCAGGATCAGCAGAACGGCGATCCAGGCCTGCGCGCCCAGCGCCCGCGCGCAGAACCAGGTCGCGAGCGGCAGGCCCAGGAGATAGCCGCTGATCAGAATCTTCTCCGCGACCTGGGGCGAGGCGAGCTCCAGCAGCCAGCGCAGAAACACGAAGATCGTGAGGTTGGGCACCGGCCGCCATTCGGTGGTGAAGTAGGCGCGGAAAGCCTCGAAGGCGGGCGCGTCGTAAAACGCGACCACGGCGGCCATGAAGACGTGAATGGCGCCGTCCCCGGTCGGTGGCGGCAGGTCGGGAAGCCAGACCGGACCCATCAGCGCCAGGGCGAGAACGGCCGCGCCCGCCGGCGCGAGCCAGGACGAGCGAAATTCGTCCGCTGTCTTCCCCTCGGGCGGGGATGTTGGCGTGGTCATGCGGGATCCCTCGCCGACGTCGACCAGACGTCGCCGGGCGAAGTCTATCGGGCGCTCTTCGGGCTGCCATCCGTTCGGCATGGTATCACGACGGCATTTACGTAGGACGTTGAAAAGGTTGTAGTGATTCACCCATTCACTCCACGACGAGTCAAGAGGGAAATCATGCGAGCAACCCGATCAACGCCCTGCGTGAGATCCGAATCCGAATGGAACGAACCGGTGCGGTTTCATCCGTTCGGATAAAGTTGCTCTATTTTTCAATAAGTATAGAGTAGCCCGAGATCGCGCGCCTGAAGGGACTTTCCGCTCGGCCGGATATCACGCCGAGCGGGATGGACAGGAAAGCCCGTGCGCTGGCGAAGGCGGGCCGGGCCGCCGACAAGGCCAGTCGCGGGGCCGAGTTGGGCCGGGTTTCGATTGACCAGAAATGGCTCGTCGAGATCGCCGCGCCGGCGGGCTCGCGCTTCAAGGGCGATGCGGATTATCTCATCCAGGACCTCATCCGCCTGCCGCCCGCCTCTCACGCCCCTTCCCGAGACACGCTCCTTGAAAGTCCGAAAATCCTTTAAGAACAAATCTTTAGCGACCCATTTCAAACTGCTTGACAGCTCGGAGCGATGCCGATATACCGCCTAGCACTCACATTCCGAGAGTGCTAGCAGCGATGTTGGCGAGAAACAGTCGAGTGGAGGATCAACCATGTCAATCAGGCCCCTGCAGGACCGTGTCCTGGTCCGCCGGATCGAGGGTGAGGAGCGCACGGCCGGCGGCATCATCATTCCCGATACCGCCCAGGAAAAGCCCATGGAGGGCGAGGTGCTCTCCGCCGGCGCCGGCGCGCGCAACGAAGACGGCCGCCTACAGCCGCTCGACGTCAAGTCGGGCGACCGGGTGTTGTTCGGCAAATGGTCGGGCACCGAGGTCAAGGTCGATGGTGAGGAACTCATCATCATGAAGGAAAGCGACATCATGGGCATACTCGAGTAGGGAGCCGGAAAAAGATGGCAGCCAAGGAAATCAAATTCAGCGTCGACGCGCGCACTCGGATGATGCGCGGGGTGGACCTTCTGGCCGACGCGGTGCGGATAACGTTGGGCCCGAAGGGCCGCAACGTCATCCTGGACAAGTCGTTCGGCGCCCCCCGGGTGACCAAGGACGGTGTCACGGTGGCGAAGGAGATCGAGCTGGCCGACAAGTTCGAGAACATGGGCGCGCAGATGGTGCGCGAGGTGGCCTCCAAGACCAACGACGTCGCCGGCGACGGCACGACGACGGCGACGCTGCTGGCCCAGACGATCGTGCGCGAGGGCCTGAAGGCGGTGGCGGCGGGGATGAACCCGATGGACCTCAGGCGCGGCATCGACCTCGCGGTCGGCGCGGTGGTCGAGGACCTGCGGAAGCGTTCGAAGACGATCTCGACGGAAGCCGAGGTCAAGCAGGTCGGCGCGATCTCGGCCAACGGCGAGATGGAGATCGGCGAGATGATCTCGAGGGCGATGGGCAAGGTCGGCAAGGAAGGCGTGATCACGGTCGAGGAGGCGAAGGGCCTGGAGACCGAGCTGGAGGTGGTCGAGGGGATGCAGTTCGACCGCGGCTACCTCTCGCCCTACTTCATCACCAACGCCGACAAGATGGTGGCGGAGCTGGAGAGCCCCTACATCCTGCTGCACGAGAAGAAGCTCTCCAACCTGCAGGCGATGCTGCCGGTGCTGGAGACGGTGGCGCAGTCGGGCAAGCCGTTGATCATCGTGGCCGAGGACATCGAGGGCGAGGCGCTGGCGACGTTGGTGGTCAACAAGCTCAGGGGTGGCCTGAAGGTCGCGGCGGTGAAGGCGCCGGGCTTCGGTGATCGCCGCAAGGCGATGCTGGAAGATATCGCGATCCTGACCGGCGGCCAGGTGGTCTCGGAGGATCTGGGGATCAAGCTGGAGAACGTCTCGGTCGACATGCTGGGCCAGGCCAAGCGGGTGTCGATGACCAAGGACGACACGACCATCATCGGCGGCTCGGGCGAGAAGGGCGACGTCGAGGGGCGCTGCGGCCAGATCCGGGCGCAGATCGAGGAGACCAGCTCGGACTATGACAGCGAGAAGCTGCAGGAGCGCTTGGCCAAGCTGGCCGGCGGTGTCGCGGTGATCAAGGTCGGCGGCGCCACCGAGATCGAGGTGAAGGAGCGCAAGGACCGGGTCGACGATGCGCTAAATTCGACCCGCGCCGCGGTCGAGGAGGGGATCGTGATCGGCGGCGGGGCGGCGCTGCTCTACGCGACCAAGGCCCTGAAGCGGCTGAAGACGGCGAACGACGACCAGCGCGTCGGGATCGATATCGTGCGTCGCGCGCTGGAGACGCCGCTGCGCCAGATCGCCGAGAATTCGGGCCACGACGGCGCCGTGGTGGCGGGCAAGCTCTCCGAGGCCGGCGACGAGACGCGCGGCTTCGATGCCCAAAAAGAAGTCTATGTCGACATGTTCAAGGCCGGCATCGTCGACCCGACCAAGGTGGTCCGCGCGGCCTTGCAGGACGCGGCCTCGATCGCGGGTCTGTTGGTCACCACCGAGGCGATGGTGGCGGAGAAGCCCGAGGAGAAGTCGAGCACCCCGGCGATGCCCGACATGGGTGGCATGGGCGGCATGATGTAAGCCGCCGCCACCGCGCGAAACCAAGGGGCCGCCCCGGGGGGCGGCCCCTTTTTCGTCGGGCGGGCGCCGGTGATAGGCTTTCGCCCACGGCCTACAGATACACCGTTCCCCCATCCACCATGATGTTCTGGCCGGTGACGATCGCGACCCTGCCCTCCAGTTGCATGCCGTCTTCCTCCCTCGGGTGCGAAATTCGCAGCGACCCTAGGCGCCCCGCCCGGCACCGGTCAATGGCTGGTGCCCGAACACCTCGAGTTCGCGGCAAAGCGCCACGAACTCCCAAAACACCCGCCGGAAGGCCGTCCGATCGACGCGCCGGAAGTCGGCGATCGTCTCGAAGTCGGGCGACAGACGGCGCAACAGGCGGGTCACCTCGATATCGCGCTCGGTCTCGACCTCCAGCGGGCTTTTGTCGAAGATGGAACTAATTAACGGTTATGATGTATCGTCGAGGCACCTGATGATTCGTGACGGTGTCGGCGTTTCCACGACCGGTCGGTCTCGGTCAAGAAATGCAGCACGTGGAAATATGGGCCAATCATGCAATTAGGTAGTCTTGTGCTTGCCAAGGGAATGGTATCTCGCGATGCCCTTGAACAGGCGCTGGTCTATCAGCGCGAGCACGGTGGGCAAATCGGCGATTGCCTGATCACGCTTGGCGCGCTTGCGGCCGAAGAGATTAACGATGTGCTCAGCGAGGTGCCGACATCGCCGCGCAACGCCGAGGAAATAGACATTGATCCGGTCTTCTTGCTCCAGCTGATGATCAAGGGAATCTACTCTGAAAACCTGGAGAGGCCCTCCCAGATCTCGAACGCCCTGAAGCTGGCGAACAGCGTTGTCACCACACTTTTGAAGAATGCCGTGGATCGCAAGCTGGTGGAGGCCGTTGGCCAAGCCGACAGTCCCTCCGGCAGGCTCGCCGAGATGCGATATGCGTTGAGCGGCGCGGGGCGTGATTGGGCGCTCGAGTCCCTGGAGCGATGCCAATACTCCGGGCCGGCGCCGGTGTCGCTACAGGCTTATACGGAACGGATCGCACGGCAGCGGATCACCAACGAACGGGTGAGCCGGCCGGTGATGGAGGCGGCTTTCAAGGACCTTGTGATTCCCGATCGATTTCTAAGCCGCCTCGGCCCCGCCATCAATTCTGGCTCGGCCATACTGATCCACGGACCGACGGGCAATGGCAAGACGACGATCGCGGAAGTTATCGGCCAGATCTTTCAGAATGTGATTTATACTCGCCTCACCCCAGAACCCGAAAATCCTTGTGCGAGATGATTCGGAAATTGTCGGTGATGGTGTCGCGCCACGTCGTCCACTCTCGTGGCAGTCGTCGGCGGAAGAAATCGTCGATGGCTTCGGTGAAGAGGGCGAAGCTGGCGTAGAAGCTGTTGTGGGTCACCTCGCGATGCATGACGCCCCATAATCGCTCGATGGCGTTGAGGTGGGGAGCGTAGGACGGTTGGAAGATGAGCTTGATGCGGCAACCCGGTCTCTCCAGCCATTGTCGGACCAGGCGGGCGTGGTGATAGCGGGCATTGTCGGCGAAGACATAGATCCGCGACTTGCCGGGATTGGTGGCCTCCAGCATCTCGAACAGCGCGATCGTCGAGGCGGCGTTGATCCTCTCGGCCTGGACCAAGGGGCAGTGGAAGTTTTCCAGGTTGAGCGCGCCGTGGAGATTGATGCGCTGGCGCCCCGAGGTCCGGCGTAACGCCACTTTGTCGCCCTTCTTGACCCAGCCATGGACTGGGCGGGACTGGAATTCCGGGTGCACCGCATCGGCGAAGTAGACCACCTCGTCGGCGGCCAAGCCGTTGAGCAACTTATCATAGGCCTCGATAAAGGCGGCCTGCTCGGCCTCATCGGCCTGAGCCGGCAGGCTTTTCGGGCGCTTGTATTCGAAGCCCAGGCGATGCATCACCTTGATGCAGCCCGAATGGCTGTAGATCACTCCGTAGGTCGCCTTGATATGGGCCGCCACCTCGCCGGTATCGCGGTAAAGCCGTTGGCTCAGATGGGCCGAAAGCTCCGCCTCTTGCTCCCGGCTCAGATGGCCCGACCGGCCATGCCAGTCGAACAGCGTCATTTCATCCAGGCCGCCCGCACGGTAGCGCTTCAGCCACGTCCGCACCGTGTCGTCGTCGAGGTAGAGCACCTTCGCCACCTCGACGCAGCTCAAGCCGTCATCCAAGAGCAGAACGGCGTTCGCGCGGCGCGCCACCCCGTGGGTCTCGCTCGGATGCCCCATCACCGCCTCCAGGGCCGCGCGTTCCTCGATGCTCAGAAATCCACCGCGAATCATGACCGCGAGAAGAATCGATCCGCAGCCGGATTGCCAGAACTTTTTCGGGTCTGCGGGGAGTCGGGGTATATATACCCTATTGCTTCGAAGTCGATGGTCAAATCATCAAAGTTTACGATCCAAGCATTCACAGAGCCATCGAGGAAATTGCCGTCGGAGATGCCGGGACTCCGAATCTTCGTCGATGGCAAACCGATGATCGTTGGGTACCTTGCTATCGGCCTACTGTTATTGCCGGCGGCGAGTTGACTCTCGCGATGCTCGACCTGCAGTTCAACGAGATTGCGAAATTCTATGAAGCGCCGATGCACATCAAGGCGCTCAACGATACATTTGTAATCGACGACTTTGGTCGGCAGCTCGCAAAACCCGAGGACATTCTCAATCGCTGGATCGTGCCTCTCAACAGCAAGGTGGACTACCTCCGCCTACACACTGGCAAGAACTTTCAGCTTCCGTTCGACGGATTGGTCATGTTTTCCACGAACTTGCGCCCGTCCGACCTGATGGACCCCGCCTTTCAACGTCGGCTGGCTTATAAGCTCAAGACCGTGGCGCCGTCAGAAGCACTGTTCCCCGAGATTTTCGAGAACATCACAAGCAAGCATGGTCTGCAACTCACGGATGAGATCTATGAGAAGGTCTTGGCGGGTATCCGTGCTAACGGCATGCCTTTGGCGTATTTTCAACCTAATTTTATCGTGGAACAGGTGATGACTTCCTGTCGGTTCGAAGATATGGAACCGAGACTCACTCTAGAGAATGTCGAAGACGCAATGCTGAACATGTTCTCCGATGAGAACGACGATGAATTAATTGACTCCGGGCATCCAGATTAGATTGGCCTTCCATCACTTGCCTACTTCGTAGCTGAAAATTCTTCAAGAACCATTCCCGCGACAAGCCAGCCTCGAGCTTCGGCGCCAGTTTTACGCTCTCGCGGCGCCCGTCGGGCATGTCCGAGGCGTGCCGTGGGACGAAGGCCCGCGGGTCGGCCTATGGCCCCCGGATCTCGCCAGCAGCCCGCCGGGCGATATGATGGGGACGACGGCCGGGGCGGCGAGGGGGGCGAGGCGACGTGCAGGACGGGTTTGCGGACTACGAGACCCTGCGGGTGACGCTGGTGGGCGCGGCCGTCGAGTTGATGCTCGATCGCCCGGCGAGGCACAACGCGCTCACCCACCGGATGATGGAGGAGTTGGGCGACGTGGTGCGCCGCGTGGCCACGCGGGCCACGTCCGGGTTCTGGTGATCCGGGGTGCCGGCGGCAACTTCTCCGCCGGTGGCGACATCGGCTTCATGACCGAGATGCCGGCCCCGCCCGCCGCCGGCGCGACCGACCCCCTGATCGCGCCCTATCGCTATCTGGGCGAGGTGCTGGGTGCGCTCGACCGGCTGCCCCAGGCCGTGGTCGCGCTGGTCGAGGGGCTGGCGGTCGGCGGCGGCTTCGGCATGGCCTGCTGCGCCGACGTCGTCATCGCCGAGCGCGGCGCCACCTTCGGGATGCCGGAGCCGCGTTACGGCTTCATCCCCTCGCAAATCATCCCCTTCGTGGTGCGGCGGATCGGCATCGCCCGGGCGCGGGAGATCGCGGTCACCGGCGGCGTGCTCAGAGGGGAGGGGGCGCTGGAGGCCGGCATCGCCGGCCGCCTGGTCGACGGCGAGGCGGCGCTGCTGGCCGCCCGCGACCAGGTGGTGGGCGACGTGCTCCGCTGCGAGACCGGCGCCGTCGCCGAGGTCAAGCGTCTGGTCCTCGATTGCGCGCCCGTGGCGGATGCCCGCGCGCTGGACGACGCGGCGGAAAGCCTGGTACGCCTGCTGCGCCGGGCGGAAGCCCGCGAGGGCATGGCGGCCTTCCACGAGAAGCGGCCACCGGCCTGGGCGAGGGAGGGGCCGCCGGCCCCGGCGAGGGAGGGAGAGGAGAGAGAGTGATGCCGCCGGTTCTGGGGCATATCTCGAGCGAGGAGCGCATCGCCGCCATGACCGCCGGCGGGCAGTGGCCGGACCGGCTGCTGATCGACGATCTGGAAGCCTGCGTCCGCCGCCATCCCGACAAGTTGGTGATCACCGACCGCAACAGCGCCAGCGGCCTCCAGACCTCGTTTTCCTATCGCCAGCTCGACCGGATCACCCGGCGGATCGCCCTCGGCCTGGTCGCACTCGGGGTCGAAAAAGGCGACGTTGTCGCCTGTCAGCTGCCCAATTGGTGGCAGATCGCGGCGATGATCGTCGCCTGCTGTCGGATCGGCGCCATCATCAACAACCTGATGCCGATCTTTCGCGAGCGCGAGCTCGAATACATGCTGCGCTTCGCCGAGAGCAAAATCGTCGTCGGCGCGAGCGTCTTTCGCGGCTTCGATCACGCCCTCATGTTGCGCGGCTTGAAGGCGCGCTCGGCGAACCTGGAGCACGTCCTGATCGTCGGCGGCGAGGGCGAGGAAAGCTTCGAGGCGGCTCTGCTGGTGCCCCGCCACGAGGACGCGGGCGATGCCGAGGCGGTTCTGGCGACCCGGCGCCCCTCGCCCAACGATGTCATACAGCTGCAGTACACCTCCGGCACGACGGGCGCGCCCAAGGGGGCGCTGCACACCTCCAACACGCTCTACGGCAACATCGTGGCGGTCATCGAGGCGCTGCAGCTCGGGGCCGAGGAGGTGGTGCTGATGGCCTCACCCATCGCCCATCAGACCGGCTTTCTCTATGGCGTGATGATGCCCTTGATCCTGGGCGGGCGGACCGTCCTGCAGGACATTTGGGAGCCCTCGACCGCCGCCCGCCTGATCCAGGACGAAGGCGTCAGCTTCACCATCGGCGCGACGCCGTTCCTGGCCGACCTCTCGGGCCTCGAGGGGCTGGAGGATTACGACCTCTCCAGCCTGCTTCGCTTCGCCTCCGCCGGCGCGCCGATCCCGCGCGTGCTGGTCGAGACCGCGACCCAGCGCCTGGGCGCGCGCGTCCTCTCCGGCTGGGGGATGACGGAGAACGGCCTGGTGACCGCGGTCCGGATGGACGATCCGTCGGAGAAGACCTTCCAGACCGACGGCCGTGCCATCGACGGCATGGAGGTCCGGGTCGTCGACGAGACGGGCGAGGACTCGGGCCCGGGCACCGAGGGCGAGCTGCTGGCGCGGGGCGCCGCCAACTTCGTCGGCTACATGGCCAAGCCCGAGCTCAACAACATCGACGCGGAGGGCTGGTTCGATACCGGCGACCGCGCGGTGATGGACCAGGAGGGCTACATCCGGATCAGCGGCCGCTCCAAGGACATCATCATCCGGGGCGGCGAGAACATCCCCGTCGTCGAGGTCGAGGAGTTGCTCTACCGCCACCCGGCGATCGCCGACGCGCAGATCGTCGCCATGCCGGATCCGCGCCTCGGCGAGCGCGGCTGCGCCTTCGTGACCCTGAAGGCAGGCGAGCAGATGTCGTTCGAGGCGATGGTGGACTATCTGCTCGGGCAGAAGCTGGCCAAGCCATATCTGCCGGAGCGGCTGGAGGTGATTGGGGAGATGCCGCGCACGCCCTCCGGCAAGATCCAGAAATTCAAGCTGCGCGAGTTGGCGGCCGCGATGGCGCCGGAGGCGTGAGCGGGGAGGGCTCCGAGACGCCGGCCCCGCCGCTTCCCGGCTATCGTGTTTACGATTCCGTAGACACCTTCGAGAACCAGGCCGGCCCGTTCTTCTGGCGCGAGCGGGCGGCGGGCGTGCATTATTTCGTGCTCCGGGCCGAGCCGCGCCACGGCATCGTCCGCCGCGGCGAGACGGTGTTGCTCACCGCGAGCGCGGTACTGAAGGCGATCCGGCCGGCTTGAGTCGATTCGCCTATTGCGCGGCCACCAGCGCCTGGAAGCATTCCCGCGAGCCGGCCCGCTCGAAATGTGCCAGGCACTCGAAGAGCTCTCCCGTCCGGGCGCCGAGGGCGGGGGTGACGAGCGAATCGAACTTCGCCCGGAGATCGTCCCAGCTCATCGGGTTGCCGGGATTGCCGAGGGCGAGCGTGGTCTCCTCGCTCGCCTCGCCGCCGTCGGCGAAGCGCACGGTGAGGCGGGCCGCGCGCATGTCGATTCCGTCCTCGCAGACCAGCTCGGTCTTGGCCACCAGCTCGCGGATCCGCGCCAGGGCCAGAATTTCGGGCGAGAAATCACCCTCCGTCGCCAGCCGCCCGGT
Organism: Alphaproteobacteria bacterium; assembly: GCA_965225945.1. GTDB lineage: Bacteria > Pseudomonadota > Alphaproteobacteria > JASLMY01. The sequence continues at coordinate 46,086 of CBDDBZ010000033.1, forward strand.
GAGGCCGAGCGCGCTGCAGTAGGCGGTGGAGAACTTGCCCTCGAGCGGCGTGCTCGGCGCCGTCTTGCCCGCGTGCTGCTCGCAGGCCGGATTGACCCGGACCTCGATTCGGCTCACCGGCCGCGCCTCGACCCGTTCGGCGAGGCGCCGCGCGGCGTCGATCACCGGGTGGGTCAGGAGGCAGGAGGCATAGGGCTTGAAGGTGTTGGCCAAGATCTCCCAGCCGGCGTCGAAATCGAGGCTGCGAATTGCCGTGGCACCATCCTGCACCAGCGCGGCGACCATGGCACCGTCGCTCTCCAGCAGTTCGGTATTGGCGGCGAAACCCGCCGCCGCCAGCTCGGCGGCGAGGATGCCGTTGAAGGCCGCCTTGCCGGCGTGGAAGGGCTTCGACATGGTGCCGAAGGAGGCGGTGAGGCCACCGGTCTGGGTCGCCGCCGCGCCGAGCGCGTTGGCCGTCGCGTCCTCGTCCAGTCCGAGCAGGACCGAGGCCGCCGCCGCCGCGCCCAGGCAGCCGAAGACGCCGGTCGCATGCCACCCCCGCCGGTTCAGTGCCCCGCCCACGCCCTGGCCGATCCGCGCGCCACTTTCGAAGCCGGCGACGAAGGCCTGGAGGATGAGACTCTCGTCGAGTTCCAAGTGCGTGCCGAGCGCCAGCGCCGCCGCCCAGGTCGGCCCGCTCATATGCGCGACGGCGCCGACGTGGGTGTCGTCGTAGTCGAGGCAGTGCGCCATGGTCCCGTTGACCAACGCCGCCGCCGCCGGCGCCGCCCGGCCGCCGAGCACGATCTGGGCCCCGCCAGCCGTGCGCCAACCGGCGACGGCGCGCCGCGTCGCCCGCTCGGCCGCCTCGCCCCGGGCGCCGATCGCCACCCCGCACCAGTCGACCAAGCATTTGCGTGCGGCGTCCAAGACATCGGGCGGCAAGTTCAGCCCCCGGGCAGCGGAAATAAACCGCGCCGTCGTCGCCATGTTCCTCGGGTGCGTGCTCATGACGTCGCCTCCTCGCGCCTGTCGCCGAAGGGAGTATAGCCGGCGGCGGGAGAATCCTCGACCGGCGGATTCCGTGCTATTGCCTTCACCAAAGCACCTGTCGATCCATTGGCGCGAGGCGGGGGAGGCGAGGGGCGATGCGACGATCCAGACTGCCGGCCGGCGGGGCCAACATCTTCCAGCTGATCCGCGCGCGCCGCGCGGAGGCCGAGGCCAGGGGCGTGGCGCTGCTCGACCTCTCGATCGGCGAGCCGAGGGGGCCGGCGCTGGAGAGCGCGCGCCGCGCGGCCGCCGAGGCGGTGCTGAGCGCCGAGGAGGCGATGCACGCCTATCAATACAACGGCACTCCGGCGGTGCCGGACTTCGCCCGGCGTTTCGTCACCGCACACCTGTCCGCCGCGCCGCCGGCGGGCGAGATCGCCTATCTGCCGATCCCCGGGATCAAGCCGATGCTCGGGCTGCTGCCGCTGGCCACGGGCTGCGCGGTGGGCGCGCTCGAGGTGGCGACCACGAGCCGGCCCGGCTATCCGATCCCGGCGAACTGGTGCGACTATCACCCGAACGTCAGCCATCGGGCCCTGCCGCTCAGCCCCGCGAACGGCTTTTGCTTCGCGCCCGAGGACGTGGCCCCGGGCACCGATTTGGTGATGATGAACTATCCCCACAATCCCTCGGGCCAGGTGGCGACGGCGACGTGGCTCGACGCGCTTTCGGCGCACTGCGCGCGGCACGACATTCGCCTGTTCAACGATGCCGCCTACATCTGCCTCGCCCATGGCACGGAGAGCGCCTCGCTCACCGAGATCGCGCCGAATCATCCCGGGCTTTCCTGGGCCGAGGCCTTCACCGCCGCCAAGCTGATCGGCAACGGCACCGGCTGGCATGTCGGCGCCATGGCCGGCTCGCCCGACTTCATCGCCGATATCGCGGAGGTGAAAGGCAAGACGGATGCCGGCCTGGTGGCGCCGATGGCGGCGGGCGTGCTGGCCGCGCTGGAGGGCGACCAGGACGGAATTCGCAGCCACCGCGAGACCTATCGCCGCCGCCTCGAGGTGCTGGCCGAGCTGTTGGGGAAGTGCGGCATGCGCCTGGCGATTCCACCGCGCGCTGCCTTCTACACCCTCTGGGAGACGCCCACCCGCGCCTTCGGGCGGGCCATCGAGGGGGCGGAGGACTTCAACCTGGCGATGATCGAGGAGACCGGCGTGGTCGGCGTCAGCTTCGCCGAATATATCCGCTACGCCGTCTGCGCCGACGTCGAGGCGATTGCCCCGGAGCTCGATGCCGCCTTCCGCCGCGCCGCGGTCGCCTACGATTGAGCGGATAGGGCAACGACATGCCCCCGCCGACCGCGTCCCGCCTGGGCCTCCGCCTGACCCCGCAAGGGCACCTCGTGTCCGAGGAAGCCGAGGACTTTCCCGTCCTGGAAGACAGAATCGCGGCGCGGCTCGTCGAGGCTTTTGCCCAAGGGTCCGGATACGGCCTGATGTGGCTGGGGGCGGAAGAGGTCGGGCAGGCCTTGCCACCCGTCCTAGGTTGGTGGCGCGACTTCGCGGCGCGCTATGTGGGGGGGCTGTGCCTGGGATCGTCGGACACGGCCGTCACGGTGCCGCCACCCGAGGACGGTGAACTCGCCACCCTGGTGCTGACGGCGCCGATGATGCCGGGCGCCGAATATCTGAACCAGGATATTTTGACGGCGCTCTGGGAGGAGATGGGCCCGGCGTTCGCCACCTCTCTCGGCTCCGCCGGAACGGATATCCAGGCCTTTCTCAAGAGCCTGAACCCGGTCTGGAACCTGGTCGGGCGGGTGCATTTCAATCTGGCGGAGAACCGGCGCGATCCCGATTCTCCCTTCGCATTCGTGGCGACCTACACCACGGGGCTATCGGCCAAGGCCACGGCCCAACATGTGCAGCTCGGGCAGGCGCTGAGCGAATATGCCGGGGTGGCGAACCGCGACAAGCTGTTGTCGCTCCTGGTGCCGGTGCAGCGCGCCGCCGAAACCTGTGGCTGGCTGAAGACGATGGTCGACGCGGGAGAGATCTTCCATCCCCTGCGCTGGGGGGTGGGAGAAGCGGCGCGCTTCCTCGCCAGTGCGGTCGAGCTGGAAAGCGCCGGCGTGATCGTGCGCATGCCCGCCACGTGGCGCGCCAATCGCCCCGCGCGCCCGAAGGTCACGGCGACGATCGGCGCGACCGCCCCATCCGTCACCGGCCTCGATGGGTTGCTCGATTTCCAAGTGGACGTGGTGCTGGAGGGAGAGCCGCTCAGCGACGAGGAGATCGCCGCGCTGCTCGCCGGCACCGAGGCACTGGTCTTGTTGCGCGGCCAATGGGTGGAGGTCGACCGCGAACGTCTGGAAGCCGCGATGCGGCAATTCGAGGAGGCCGAAGCCCTGGCCCGGGAGAGCGGCCTGTCCTTCGCCGAGGCCATGCGCATGCTGGCTGGGGCCCCGATCACCGAAGACGGCAACGATGACGACGTCGCCGAGTGGTCGCAAGTGACGGCCGGGCCTTTTCTCGCCGAGACGTTGAAGGCGTTGCGGAGCCCCGATGGCACGCTCGCCGATCTCGGCCCGGCCTTCAAGGGAACGTTGCGGCCCTACCAGAAGGTGGGCGTGCAATGGATGCACCTTCTGGGTGGGCTTGGGCTGGGGGCCTGCCTGGCCGACGACATGGGGCTGGGTAAGACGATCCAGGTGCTGTCGCTGCTTCTCGCCGGGGGGCGGAAAAGCAAGGAGAAACAACCGAGCCTGCTGGTCGCGCCGGCCTCGTTGCTCGCCAACTGGGTGGCGGAAATCGAGCGCTTCACCCCCAGCCTGAAGGCCAGAATCCTACACCCCTCGGCCATGACGCGCGAGGCGATGAAGCAGCTCACGCCGGAGCGCTTCGCGGGGCTAGACCTGGCGATCACCAGCTATGGCACGCTCCTGCGCTTGGAGGTGCTGGCGGAGACGAACTGGAACCTGCTCGTCCTCGACGAGGCCCAGGCGATCAAGAACCCGAACGCCAAGCAAACCAGGGCGGCCAAGGCGCTGAAGGCGAAGGCGCGCATCGTGCTGACCGGAACCCCGGTCGAGAATCACCTGGGCGACCTATGGTCGATCTTCGATTTCATCAACCCCGGCCTGCTCGGCACCTCCAAGCAGTTCGCCAAATACGCCAAGCAACTGGCGGCGCGCAGCCACAATCCTTATGGCCCGCTCCGCGATCTCGTGCGGCCCTATATCCTGCGTCGGATGAAGACCGACAAGTCGGTCATCGCCGACCTGCCGGACAAGACCGAACTCAAGGCCTACTGCGCCTTGAGTCGCAAGCAGGCGGCGCTCTATGGGCAGACGGTGTCGGATCTCGCCGAGGCGCTGGACGGGGCCGAGGGGATTCAGCGCAAGGGTATCGTGCTGGCGACACTGATGCGCCTGAAACAGATCTGCAACCATCCCTCCCAGTGGCTCAAAGACGAGGCTTGGTCGGAGGCGGACAGCGGCAAGTTCGCTCGCTTGCGTGAAATCGCCGAGGTGGTGGCGGCACGCCAGGAGAAGATGCTGGTGTTCACCCAGTTCCGCGAGACGACGGCGCCGCTCGAAGCATTTCTCGAAAAGATTTTCGGCCGCCCTGGCCTGGTTCTCCATGGTGGCACGGCGGTGAAGAGCCGCAATGCCATGGTGCGAAGCTTTCAGGAAGACGAGGCCGTCCCGTTTTTTATTCTGTCGTTGAAGGCGGGAGGCTCCGGCGTGAATCTGACCGCGGCATCCCATGTCGTGCATTTCGATCGCTGGTGGAACCCGGCGGTGGAGAACCAAGCCACGGATCGGGCCTTCCGCATCGGACAAAAGAAGAACGTCTTGGTGCACAAGTTCGTCTGTCGGGGAACGGTCGAGGAAAAAATTGACGCCATGATCGAGGCGAAGAAGACTCTGTCCGAGGATCTGCTGGCCGGATCGGGTGAGACCAATTTGACCGAGATGAAGGATGACGCGCTGCTGCGCCTGGTCACGCTCGATCTAGCCGCCGCAATGAAAGAATAGAGCGATGTCAAGCTATTACGGAGGATGGCCGGCCTATGTCCCGGTCGCCGCGCGCCGCAAGAAGGCAGCCCGCGAGGTTGAGAAGTTGCGCAAGAAAGGGCGCGCGATCGCGCCGGTGGTGATCGAAGGGCGCCGAATCGCCACCACCTTCTGGGGCAAGGCGTGGTGCGACAATCTGGAGAGCTACCACGATTTCGAAAACCGGCTGCCGCGCGGCCGCACCTATGTGCGCAACGGCTCGGTGGTCGATCTGCAAATCTCAGCCCTGGAAGTCCGCGCGATTGTCGCCGGATCGTCGATCTACCAGGTCTCGGTCGCCATCGCGGCGGTGCCCGAGAAGCAGTGGCGAGCCATATGCGGAGATTGCGCGGGCGGCATCGATTCCCTGGTCGAGTTGTTGCAAGGACGCTTCTCCAAGGGGGTCATGGAGCGCCTCTGCCGCCAGGACAAGGGGCTGTTTCCCAGGCCATCCGAGATCGAGTTCTCGTGCAGTTGTCTCGACTATGCATCGATGTGCAAGCACGTCGCGGCGGTGCTGTACGGTATCGGCTCGCGGCTGGACGAAAAGCCGGAGTTGCTGTTCCACTTGCGTGCAGTAGACCGGAACGACCTGGTGGCCCATATCGAGGTGGCCCTGCCGCTGGCGAAGAATGGCCCCGACGCCGGGAAGGTGCTGGAGTCCGACGACATATCCGCGCTGTTCGGCCTCGACATGGCGACGCCGCAAGCGGTGAAGAAAGGCGAGAAACCGCGAACCGAAGGCAAGCTCGGGGCTCGGGGACGAGTTGTTTCGCCACCTCCGGAAAGGCGTACGGCGAAGGCGAGGACGAGCAAGAACCGTGAACGCCACCCCGCCGCTTCGCCACGCCGCGAGAACGCCGTCTGGCGGGAGGTCGAGGGCCTTATTTCCCGACGCAACGGTACCGGATACGAGCGGGCAACGGCCTTGCTGCTCGACTTACGCGAGCGTTCCCGGAAAGGCCGAAAGACGATCGACTTCGCCCGCCTCCTCGCCGCGCTGCGCGCCCGGCACGAGAGGAAGGCCAAGTTCATCGAGCGGCTGGATGCCACCGACCTCGGCTGTTAGGCCCACGCTGCCGCGATAGCTTTGTCCATCCCAAAGGACACCCCCGTGGGACAGCTCTCCGATGACCGTTCACAGGATACGAAAGGTCCGTAAGCGACGGAAAATCGGCGACGGTTCCGGGCCATTTACAATCCAACAATATTTTTAACACCAATAACTCGAGCGTTGGCGGTGCAGGGAGGCGGGAGCGAACTCGTCTCTACTGTCGGCGGGCATGGTACACGACGGCATTTACGTAGGACGTTGAAAAGGTTGTAGGATTCCCGATTCACTCCACGACGAGTCAAGAGGGAAATCATGCGAGACAACCCGATCAACGCCCTGCGTGAGCGGCTTCGCCTTTCGAGAGCCGTCTGGAGAGCCTTCGGTCTTCGGCGTGTTCGTCGCCCGGACGGTGAACCTCTCTCACTTGGCCTGCCTTTCCGGGGCGCGCGCGATCCAGCTCCAATCGGCCGCAACGGTTTTTCGAGCAAGTCGATTTCGATTACGATCGCCTCGCCGAGTTTGGTCGCGATGATGGGGCTCCAGGCGGGGCCGTGGCGGCTGACCATGGACCGGACCAACTGGTTGGGTCGCCGCGACGTCAACATCTTGATGATCGGCATCGTCAACCGCGCCATCGCCATTCCCGTGTGCTGGCGGGTGCTCGACAAGGCGGGCAATTCCAATACCAAGGAGCGGATCGCGATCCTCGAACACGTCCTCCGCCACTTCCGGGTCGACAAGATCGCCAGCCTCCTGGCCGACCGGGAATTCATCGGCGACGCCTGGCTGGCATGGTTGCAGGAAAAGGCTATCCCCTTTCACATCCGCATCCGCAAGATCGCCAACACGCGTGGTCATGGTCAAGCGAGGGAGCTGTTTCGCGACCTCAAACCCGGGGAGCTGCATCCTCTCCAACGCCAGGCGCCTCTCGGAGGCCAGAAAACCCAAGGCCAGGCCCGAATTCGTCGCCGCGCTCCATCTCAAGACCGGCGAACTGTTGATCGTCGTGACCAACGACGCGCCCGAGGAGGCCTTGGCCACGCCCAGCGGCAAATCGAGACCCTCTTCGCCGCCTTGAAAACCCGTGGCTTCAACCTCGAAGACACCCACATGACCGACCCGGAGCGCATCTCCAAGCTCACCGCCGTCCTTTCCAACCTTCTGCTGGGCGCACAAAGTCGGCGATTGGCTCCACGAGGCCGAGCCGATCCGCCTCAAAACCCACAAAAGGATGGCAAAATCCATCTTCCGATACGGTTTCGAGTGGCGACAGCTCGTCAACGACAGGCGCCATCAAGCCATTGAGCTGATTCGTTTCCTCGTCCCCGGAAAACCACCAGTCCAGGTGCCCAGGCCAAAGCCAGCATGAACGAGTCGTGTACTGTGGTCGGCGGGTCAAGTTCCCTGTTATGCAGGGAAATTACAGCCGAAATATCGGCGGAATCGAGGCCTCAATCGCCGCAGCGATGTCGTATCAGGGAAACAGCAGGGAATTTGTCCTTGCACGGCGCGACGGCGTTCGGCCGCCTCAAAGTTTTCTGCCGTTCACGATTTCCCTAACCACCCGAACAGGGAATTATGTCGCCGTATCAGGGAGAATTTGTCCTTGCACGGCGCCAAACGACGACCACGATCGCGATCATCCGAACAGAAGGCATCGCGAAGCGTTGAATGGAGAGGACGAACGACGATCGTGTGCATGTTGGGGACACCATCCAGCCGAGGCCAAAAACGCCGGGACTTCCGCAACAGACGAGATTTTCAGGAAAACCACGGGGCTGACGCCAATGCCAGGATTTCCGCCGACGCCGACGAGCGATCATGGGCCGGGTACCGGAATGAGCTGGACCAACGACAGGTCCTGGTCCGGGTCGAGGCGCGTCCCCGGCAGGGGCGAGGGTGTCGTTCCTCAAAACCTATTCCGCGGCGCGGGCGGGTCCGAGACGAACGACCCGGGCGACAGTGTCGGTCGTTGGACTCGGCGGAAAGATTGCAACGGTCGCATCGACCGATATGCACAAGCTGAATGTTGGCGCTGTGTTCTTTTTCTCAACGGTGTCGGCGCAGCGGAAACGGGCCGCTCGCTTCTAGCAGCACCTCCTGGGGCAAATGCCGTTGTCGGTCCTTAGGCCGCGAGGCGCTCGTACCGGTGATGAAGTCCTCCAACTCGAGGAAACGCAACCACCTTTCCGCCGTCGGCCGACTGGAGGGGCCGGGAACTCTCGGTCGAACCAGTCCCAATCCAGTGCTCGCCGGTAGAGCGGCAATCTCGTCTCGCTCGGATCGGTCATGATCTGTCCTCGAAGCCGTGTTCGCTCGCACGCTCGAGCGCGCCTTATCGCACCACCATGAGATAGCGCCGCGCGATTTCGGGGTCGCGTTCGAACGCCTCCATGGTGCCTGAGAACACCATGTGGCCGCGATCGATGATGTAGATCCGATCGGCGGTATCGTGCACCAAGTGGAGCTGCTGCTCGGAGATCAGCATCGAGACGCCGAGCGATTTCAGCCTGTTGATGGCCCCCACAACGTCGCGGGCGACGATTGGCGCCAGGCCTTCGTGCGGCTCGTCGAGGAGCAGGAGTTGCGGGTTGGTCAGCAGCGAGCGGGCGATGCTCAGCATTTGCTGCTGGCCGCCGCTCAGATTGCTGGCGAGGCGCGAGCGGAACTCCGAGAGTTGCGGAAACAATTTCCCCACCTTGTCGACGGTCCAATAGCCGCAACCGCCCGGCGCCAGGGAGCGGGGCACGATCAGGTTCTCCGCCACCGTCAGGCTGGCGAACACGCGGCGATCCTCGGGGACGTAGCCGATGCCCTTGCGGGCGACGAGGTGTGGCGCGAGACCCGCGATCTCGTCGCCCTTGAAGCGAACGGAACCGCTGGTCACCCGGATCAGATCCTGCACGATGCAGCGCATGGTGCTGGTCTTGCCGGCGCCATTGCGCCCGATCATGCAGACGACCTCGCCCTCGTTCACCTCGAGGTCGATGCCGTGAAGCGCCTGACTTTGGCCGTAGGCCGCGCGAACCTGTTCCACGACCAGCATTACGCATTCCCGCCCAGGTAGATGTCCTGGACCGCCGCGTTGGCGGCGATCTCGTCCGGCGTGCCTTCGGCGAACACGCCGCCGAAGGCCATCACCGTGATCGACTCGGCGGCCTTGAAGACCACGTCGATATCGTGCTCGACGAAAAGCAAGGTCAGCCCCCGCTCGCGGACCACCGTCAAAACCAGGTCGATCAGCTCGTGACGTTCGCCGAGCCCCATGCCGGCGGTCGGCTCGTCCAGCAGCAGCACCTTCGGCCGAGTCGCCAAGACCATGCCGAATTCCAACCGCTTGCGATCGCCATGCGAGATGTCGTCGACGATCTGATCGGCCAGTCCGTCGAGCCGGATGGCTTCCAGATCGGCCATGACCGCCTCGCCGAGCGCGCGCAGCCGGTTGGCGCTCAGAGAGAACCAAGCCGTCGAGACGGCGTTGTGGGCGCAGAGCATGTTGTCGTAGACCGTCATCCGCCGGAAGGTGCTGGCGATCTGATAGGTGCGGCCGACGCCGAGTTTCGCCACCTGATGGGGGTGCCGGCGGCCGAGCCGCCGGCCGTGAATTTCGACGCTGCCCCGCTCGGCCACGATCTGACCGCTCAACACGTTGATGAGCGTCGTCTTTCCCGCCCCGTTCGGGCCGATGACGGCGCGGATCTCGCCTTCCCGCACGCTGAGATCGACGCTGTCGAGGGCGACGAAGCGACCGAACTCCTTGTGCAGGCCGCGAACCTCCAGGGCGGGTCGTGGGGGGGCGGTGGACATCGCGCTCTAGCGCCGGAACAGGCTCGTGAGACGCCGGACGAAGCCGGCGATGCCGCTCGGCGAGAGCAGCACCACGATGACGATGATCACTCCGATGACGAGCTGCCAATACTCGAAGTAGTGCGCCACCAGGTTGTCGAGAATCTTGTAGACGATGGCGCCGTAGATCCCGGCGCCGAAACTGTAGAGACCGCCGAGCACCACCATCAGCAAGCCGTCGACGGTGAACAGGATGCCGACATAGTCGGGAAAGACGTTGCCGTGGAAAATCCCGAAGAGCGTGCCGGCGACGCCGGAGAAGAAGGCCGATATGGTGAAGGCGATGAGTTGCACCCGTTTGCGCCCGTGTCCCAGCGCGGCGGCGCGGACAGAATTTTGCCCGACCGCCCGGATCGTCAGGCCGAGCGGCGAATGGACCACCCGCCAGAGCATCAGGATCGCCACCGTCACCACGCCCAGGACCACCAGCCCGAACCAATGGGGCTGCAGCCCCAGCATCGCGGGCACATGGCCCGAAATGCCGGAATCGCCACCCGTGACGTCGAACCACTGGAACGCCACGGCGAAGGTCACCTCGGCGCAGGCGAGCGTCAGCATGGCGGCGTAAATCGCGGTGCGCTGCACGCAGAGCGCGCCATAGACCAGACCGAAGAACGCGCTGACGATCGGGCCGGCGACGATTCCGGCGGCGATCGGAAAGTCGAGATGGGTGATCGTGAGCGCCAACCCGTAGGCGCCGAGGCCGAAATAGACCGCGTGGCCGAACGAGACCATGCCGCTGTAGCTGAGCAGGAGATTGAGCGCGCTGGCATAGAGGGCGAAGATCATGACCTCGATCAGGGCGAAGACCACCAGCGACGGCGAGACGAACAGCAGCACGCTCTGCAGCACGACGACCACCGCGACGAGACGCCAGTTGATCGCATAGTCGTCGGTCGTCCGGCTGGGGCGCGCGCGCACCGCCTTGTCGTCTCGCGTGGCCTCGCCTTCCGCCATGGTCAATCCGTCGTTCTGCGCAACGACCTGGCGAGGAGCACCACGGCCATGAGGAGGAAAATGATCACCATCGACAGTCTGGGCGCCCAGAGCAGACCCAGGGCCTTCACAATTCCGACCGCGAGCGCGGCGAACAAGGCGCCGTAGAAATTGCCGAGCCCACCGATCACCACGACGATGAAGGCGAGCACGATGACCCGGGTGTCGAGCAGGTAGTTGATGCTCTCGAACGCGGCGGCGAAGCCGCCGGCGATCCCGGCCAGGAAGCAGCCGATGGCGAAGACCCAGGAAAAGACATGCGCCTGATTGGTTCCGAGCAGCGCCACCATGCCCCGGTCGTCTGTCGCCGCCCTGAGGATGATCCCGACCCGGGTGAATTTGAGGAAGCCCCAGACCACGGCCAGCACCGTCACGCCGACGCCGACCATGACCAGCTGATAGGTCGGGAGATAGATGTCACCGATCACCGCCGCACCGGCGAGCGCGTCAGGCAACGGCACCGAAACGTCGTCCAGTCCCCAGATGAGCTTGGTCACGTCGCGAATGATCAGGACCGCGGCCAAGGTCAGCACGAGCTGCATCAGCGCCTCGGCATGGTAGACCCGGCGCAGCAGGAAGATCTCGAACACCACGCCCAGGAGCGCCACCAGCACGCCGCACAGCAGGATGGTGACGAAGAATCCGAACGTCGTGCCCACCGCGATCAGGGGATAGATCTGATAGGTCAGGAAGGCGCCGACCATGTAGAACGAGCCATGGGCGAAATTGACGATGCGCGAGACGCCGAAGATGAGCGTCAGGCCGGAGGCGATCAGGAACAGGAAGACCCCTTCCATCACTCCTTGCAGCACTTGCACCAGGAGCATCAGCCGAATTCCGTCATGTCGACCCAATCCGGGCCACGGCCGGAGAGAACGGGGCGACGCCCGCGCGCGCCACCGCCGGCGCGCGCGGGCCCGGACCCGATGCTACTTGGCGGCCGCCGCGCGGAGCGCCTTCACCGTCGCTTCCGAGGGCAAGGTGACATCGCCGGAAATGACGTTGACGTCGGCCATCGTAGGGAAGGGATAGGCGTCCGTCATCTTCGTCACGCCCAGGTAGCTCGGCGCGTTGAAGGTATTGTCGATCAGCCGCATCTTCAGCGGACCCCGCATGGTGTCGAAGGTCATCGACGCCAGGGCTTGTCGGAACTTCGCCGGGTCGGTGCCGCCCGCCCCGTCGATGCCGCCCTTGATGATGTACATGGCGTCATAGGCTAGCATGCCCCAATCGTTCGGATATTCGCCGTCGTGCGCCTTGCGATACTTCGCGACGAAGGCTTTCGCCTTGTCGGTAGTGAGCGCGTAGAAGGGACCGCGCGCCCAACCGTGGACGCCGTCGGGAATGTCCTTGCCGAGGGACATGTAGCTCTCGGTGCTGAGGAAGGTCAGCAGCTCGGTCCGCTCCAGCAGACCATAGGACTTGCCCTGCTTGATCAGGCTGTTGGTGCCGCTACCGAACATCACCGCCATGATCGCGTCCGGCTTCTCGGCGAGCGCCGCGGTGATGTAGGAGGTGAGATTGGTCTCGCCGAAGCGCGGCCACAGTTGCTTCGAGATCTTCACCTCGGGCTTGAGCTTCGCCAGCTCTTCGGTGAAGACCTTGACCGTGGTGCGACCCCACTCGTAGTCGAGCCCCATGGTGACGATGTTGTTCCAGCCCTTGCGCGCCGCGTATTCCGCCAGCGCCTTGCCTTCCATCAGCGTGTTCGGCTGGGTCTGAATGACGTTCGGATGGCCGAAGTCGACCGTCGCCTTGTGGGTGCCGCTGATCGCGCTGATCAGGGGCACGCCGTATTGCTTCGAGATCGGGTTGATCGCCATGAAGACCGAGCTCGAGCAGACCCCGGTCAACAGATCGACCTTCTCGGTCAAGATCAGGTCGCGGGTCTGTTTGGCGCCCTCGTCGGGCTTGGTTTTGGAGTCGCGCCAGATGACCTCGATCTTACGGCCCGCCGCGCCGCCGGCCGCATTGATCTCCGCCAGCGCGATCTTCATCGCCTTGATGGCGGAATGGGTGAGTCCGCCACAAGGGCCGGATATCCCGCCGACGTAGCCGATCTTGATCGGCTCGGCGGCTTGTAGCGAACCCGCGATGCCGAGCGCGGTGGCGAGCGCCAGGGCCGCCGAATATCGCAAGAAATTCTTTCCGTGCATCATCTCCCTCCTATTGACGCCGACGATGACGACCGTGTCTCGTCGACGTTGCCTCGATGCCGAACCCGTTCCCCCGGGGCGCGCCAGTGTACAGAGATGAAATGCCGCGCATTCCCGGTGTCGGGAAGCCGAAAACCCGCCATTCGAGTTCGGTAGCGTCATGATTATAGGCACACTCGGACACGCAATGTATAGCCTTGCGAGGTGTCCGCATCTGGGTCAAGGTCTCCAGGATCCGATGCTGGTTGTCGTGGGTGAGCGATGACGAAATTCGAAACACGCCTCACGGACGAGATGGTGACGAAGTTCCGCGAAGCCGGATTCTGGCGAGGCGAAACCTTTCACGATGTCTTGGCGGCCCGCGCGGATCGCCATCCCGATCGCGAGGCGTTGTCGGACGGCCGCCGCCGCGTGAGCTATCGTGAGCTAGGCGACTGCGTCGACGCGGTCGCGGCGGAATTGCAGGCCCACGGCATCGGCCGCCACGACGTCGTCACCATCCAGCTTCCCAACTGGATAGAGTTCGCCTGTGCGTTCTTTGCCGTCGAGCGGCTGGGCGCCATCGCGATCCAGGTCAGCACCGATTTTCGCGAGCGGGAACTCGCCTTCATTCTCGAGTTCTCCGACAGCGCCGCCTTCGTGTGCGCCCGCGAGTTTCGTGGCTTCGATCACCTCGCCATGATCGACGAGCTCCGCCCGAGGCTGCCGGGGCTGCGGCTGGTGGCCTGCGTGGACCGCGAAAGTGGCGACGGCGTCGTTTCGTTGGCCGACGCGATCGCGGGCGGCGCGCCCTCCGCGCGGCTGACGGCACTCGCCATGGACGCGGACGAGATCTTTCGCATGGCCTTCACCTCCGGCACGACCGGCAACCCCAAGGCGGTGATTCACAGTCACGACACGACGCTGTCGGCGGCGCGCATTCAGAACGACGATCTCGGCATCCGCGAGGACGACGTTCTTCTGCTCTATCTGCCGCTCGGCCTGAACTGGGGTTATCTGGCGCTGCTGCAAACGATCGTCGCCGGCGCCCGCGCGGTCCTCCTCGACCGCTTCTCCGCCGCCGCCGCGCTGTCGCTGATCGAATCCGAGCGCGTGACCTATGTTCCCACGGCACCCGCCTCGATTATCGCGATGCTCAACGAGCCCGGCCTGGAGCGCCGCGACATCTCCTCGCTCAGGCTGGTGGTGAGCGGCGGCGCATCCTGCCCGGTCGAGACGATCCGCGAATTTCGAGCGAAGATGAAGGGTGACTTCATCGAGCTTTACGGCATGCTGGAATCGGGTTTCCACAGCTACACCCGCGCCACCGACGATCCGGAAGCCGTGAGCGGCACCGTCGGCAAGCCGGCCTCGGGTCTGGGGCTGCGCATCCTCGACGAGGCCGGCGACGACATCGCCGAGGGCGGCGAGGGCGAGATCGCCGGACTCGGCCCCTCGATCCATCTCGGCTATCACAACAATCCGGCCGCCAACGCCGCCGCCTTCACTGCGGACGGTTGGTTTCGAACCGGCGACCTCGGCTATCTCGATCCGGCGAGCAACCTGGTGATCTCCGGTCGGAACAAGGAAATCATCAACCGGGGCGGCAAGAAGTTTCACCCCCGCGAGATCGAGGAAATCCTCTATACCAGCCCCAACGTCCTCCATGTCGCGATCATCGGCGTGCCCGACCCTCGGCTCGGCGAGCGCAATTGCCTCTGCGTCGTGCCACGCCCGGGAAAATCGGTGGTCCTCGAGGAGATGCTGGAACTGCTTCGAGGCAAGGTTGCGACCTACAAGCTTCCGGAGTCGCTGGAAATTTTCGATTCCCTACCGTTCACGCCGACCGGCAAGCTACGGCGCCATCGTCTCGCCGAATGGATCGGGGAACGGACGTCAGCGCAAAATTCGCCCGAGCCGTAATGTCGATCGGTGGCGCGATCGCCCGAAGGAAGTGACATTCCGTGCGCATCGACGATCCTCAGATCCCACCCTCCCGCATGAAAGCCTTCAGGGAGGCCGGATACTGGCGCGAGGCGACCACGAACGAGTGGCTGGAGTCCGCCGCGCGCGCTCATCCCGAGAGAATCGCGTTGCAGGACCGGCGCGGCCGTCTCGACTACGCGTCGTATTTCCGGCGGGCGGAGCGCCTGGCGGCACGGTTCGTGTCGTTGGGGCTGACGGCGGACGACGTGGTTGCCGTCCAGCTACCGAACTGGAACGAGTTCGCCGTCGCCGTCAACGCCACCATGCTGGTCGGTGTGCCCTTCTGTCAATACCACAGCGACTTTCGTCGTCGCGAGGTTGAATTCATCCTGGGCTTCACCGAGGCGTCGGTACTGATCGTCCCGCGTGAGTTTCGCGGCTTCGACTATCTGGCCATGATCGAGGAACTGCGGCCGAAACTGCCGAGGCTCGAGCACGTGTTCGTCGTCGGCGACGACGTCCCACCGGATTACTTCGACCTGCGCCGGTTCCTCGACCTCGACGCCGGTCTGGAGATTTCGCCGGAGAGCCTGCGCCGGCGGCGTCCCGACGCCGACCAGCTGGCGCGGACCGCCTTTACCTCGGGCACCACGGGAAATCCGAAGGCGGTACTCCACGTCCACAACACCACCAACTGCGCGCTCGAATTTCTCAATCGCGGCCAGCGAATTACCGCCGACAGCGTCTTGATGGTGTTCCTGCCGGTCGGCCTCAACTGGGGACTCTTCAACACCTTGCAGGCGATCGGCGTCGGGTGCAGGGTGGTCTTTCAAGATATTTTCCGGGCCGAGGAGGCGCTGGCGCTGATCGCGCGCGAAGGCGTGACCCACTTCTGCTGCGCGCCGGCCCATCTCGTCGCCATGTTGAACGTGCCGAACTTCGAGCACCATGACCTCGCCAGCCTACAAGTGATCATGACGGGCGGTGCGTCCTGTCCAATCGAGGTCATTCGCGAGGTGCAAAGCCGCATGCCCGGACATCTCCTGGAGATGTACGGGATGTTGGAGTGCGGGACCCAGGCGCACACGCTTCTCACCGATGACCCGGAGGAGGTCTGCGGCACCGTCGGCAAGCCGGTGCCGGAAATGGGCATTCGCGTGGTCGACGACGAGGGCATTGACGTCCCGGCCGGCGCGGTCGGGGAGATCCTGACCCATGGGCCGTCGGTCACCATCGGCTACTACAACAACCCCGAGGTCAACCGGGAAAGCTTCACGCCGGACGGCTGGTTCCATACCGGCGACCAGGGTCGTTTCGACGACAAGGGCTATCTCAGGATCGTCGGGCGCAAAAAGGAGATGGTGATCCGGGGCGGCGCGAACATCTATCCACGCGAGATCGA
Organism: Alphaproteobacteria bacterium; assembly: GCA_965225945.1. Classification (GTDB taxonomy): domain Bacteria; phylum Pseudomonadota; class Alphaproteobacteria; genus JASLMY01. The sequence goes on from CBDDBZ010000033.1 coordinate 62,486, forward strand.
AGAAGTTCTCTACCAGCATCCCAAGGTTCTCGACGCCGCCATCGTCGGTATCCCGGACCCGCGTCTCGGCGAGCGGGTTTGCGCCTGCATCGTCCCCCGGGCGGGAGAAAGCATGAGTTTCGAGGAATTGATCGACTTCCTGAAGGACAAGATCGCGACCTACAAGCTGCCGGAATTTTTACAGATCCACGGGGATCTTCCGCGCACGCCGACGGGAAAGGTCCAGAAGCGCCCCCTCGCCGATCTCGCCCGGCGGCGCCTCGAGGCCGAGGGAAGCTGACGCCGCCGTCCACCACCCGTTCCCGGAGGGAGAGTCCACGTGCGCTATATCGACATGCATTCACATTGGAAGACCCGGCGCGGCTATGTACTGCAGACCGAGGAAGAGTTGGCCAAGCAGCGTCATACTTGGCGTTCGGAACCCGACTACGTGAGCGAGGAGGAGATGGCCGACGACTTTCGCCGCGCGGGCATGCGTGTCGTTCTCGACTTCGGCTTCACCAAGTTCATCCCCGTCGCCGAGGCTCGCGATCTGCACGACTATGCCTTCGATACCCAGCGGCGCTTTCCGGACGCCATCGTCGGCAACTGGTTTCACTTCCAGCCCGAAAGCGGGCCCGAGGCATTGCGGGAATTCGAGCGCTGCCTGGATGTCGGCGCTGGATTCGTCGGCCTTGCGGTTTCGGGCTCGGGTGGCGTTCCGGCCAGCGACCCCACCTACGAGCCCTTCTACCACCTCTGCATCGAAGCCAACGTTCCCGCCCTCGTCTTCGTCGGGACCACCGGCCTAGGTTCCGGCTTTCCGGGCGGCAACGGCATCCTGCTCGACCACTGCCACCCACGCCATCTCGACTATGTCGCCGCCCGATTTCCGAATTTGAAGATCCTGGCAGCGCGTCCGGCCTGGCCCTGGCAGGCGGAGATGATCGCCGTCCTCGTGCACAAGGCGAACGTTTGGTACGAACTGCACGGCTGGTCGCCGAAGTACTACACCGACGACCTCAAACACGAAATTCCACGCCGCCTGAAGGACCGGATCATGTTCGGCGCCGACTATCCGTTGTTGAGCTACGAGCGCCTGATCGCCGAGTGGGGTGATCTGGGCTACGAGGACGAGGTGATGGAAAAGGTCTTTCACCGCAACGCCGAGGCCTTTTTGGCCCAGCTGGGAAGCTGACATGGATCTTGGACTCGGGGGCAAGGTCGCCATCGTCAACGGGGCGAGCCAGGGGATCGGCTACGCCATCGCGCGGACCTTCGCCGAGGAGGGCGCGCGGGTTGCGATCTCGGCGCGCCGCGAGCCGGCGCTCGGCGAGGCCAGGAACCGGCTGGTGGCCGAGACCGGCGGCGAGTTCCTGGCCATACAGGGGGATATCCGCCGAGCGGAGGACTGCGCGCGCATCGTCGAGGAGGCGGCCGCGCACTACGGCGGCATCGACATTCTGGTCAACAACGACGGGGCCCCGCCCCTCGGGTCCTTCGTCGATTTCGACGACCAGGCCTGGAGCCGGGCGGTCGAGCAGAACCTGATGAGCGTGGTCCGCTGCATTCGGGCCGCGGTGCCGCACATGAAGGCCCGGGGCGCCGGCAGCATCGTCAATATCACGGCCTTGTCGGCGATCCAGCCTATTCCCGGTTTCGGACTTTCCGTGGCGACCTGGGCCGGCGTGATCGGCCTCGCCAAGACGCTCTCGCGCGAGCTGGCACCGGAGATCACCATCAACACCCTGGCGCCGGGCCTGATCGACACGCCGCGCCTACGGCTCGTCGCCGAGCAGTCGGAGGAGGCGATGGGCGAGTTGATCCGGGAGATTCCGCTAGGCCGCCTGGGCGACGCCGACGAAATCGCCTCGGTCGTGGCGTTCCTGACCTCGCGCCGCGGCCGCTACGTCACCGGCATCACGCTCGCGGTCGACGGCGGCCTGTCTCGCGCGACTCTATGAACCAAGGAGCTTTCGCCGGAAATTAAAAGCTAACATATGGTAACTGCCCAGGTAGCTGATTTCGATGAGGCTGCGGATTGGGTCTCTGGGGGCAGATTTTGTGGGTTTGGGGCGCTGACGGCCTAGATTTCGTTTGACATAGGGTGGTTGGTCGATTCTAAGGATTCGATGGATAGGGATGTTCTTGCCTTTTTGTCGAAAGACGAGCTGATCGATGTGGTGCTGGCCCAAGGGTCGCGGCTCGCCGAGTTCGAACTCCGGCTTGGTGAACTCGAGCGCCGGCTTGGCCTGAACAGCACGAACAGCGGCAAGCCACCGTCGAGCGATGGATTGAACAAGCCACCGGCGGGTAAAAAGAAGCGCACCAGGAGCCTCCGTAAGAAATCGGCCCGCAAGCCGGGCGGGCAAAAGGGCCACAAGGGCGAGACCCTGCGCCAAGTCGCCGATCCCGACGCCACCGTCGACCATTATCCCGAGACGTGCCAGTGGTGTGGTTCGGGATTGACGCCGGATATGGCTACCGGCCATGGGGCCCGCCAGGTTTTCGATCTACCCGAGCCCCGGCCCCTGGTGGTCACGGAGCATCGGGCGCATCGCTGCCGTTGCGGGCATTGCGGCACGTACACTCGGGCTTCTTTTCCCGTCGCCATCACCGGCCCGGTTCAATACGGCGCTCGGATCGGAGCCATGGTGGTCTACCTGTCGCACTACCAACTCCTGCCCGAGGACCGCCTGGCTGAATTGATGAAGGATCTGTTCGGGGCGGAACTGTCTCCGGCGAGCCTCGCGCGGAGGGGCGGGAACAGCGCCGAGTCCGTCCAAGGCGTCGTCGATGTGATCCGCGAACTGGTGAAATCGGCGCCGGTCAAGCACATGGACGAGACCGGCTTGCGGATCGCCGGGCGGACCCAATGGTTGCACGTCGCCTCGACCGCGCGGTTGACCTTCTATCGGGTCTCGGAGCGACGCGGCAGCCTGCTCGGCGGAGTCGGCGGCATCGTCGTCCATGACCACTGGAAGCCGTACTTTACGATGGAGGGCGTACGGCACGCGCTGTGCAACGCCCATCACCTGCGCGAGTTGCAAGCCCTGATCGAGATCGAGAAGGAGGGCTGGGCACGCAAGATGCAGAGACTATTGCGCCGCGCCTGCCACGCGGTAAATCTCGCCCGGGAGCGGGGCGTGGCGCTGAAACCAGGCCTCGTCGAGCGCTTCCGAGGGTGTTACGACGCGATCACGGCCGAGGGCATCGCCTTTCACGAGGCACAACCTCCTCTTGCGCCCAGATCGAGCAAGGCCAAGCGCCGGGGAAGCAAGCCGCGCCGCACCGGGCACAACCTTCTCCGGCGCCTTCAGACACACAAGGAAGACGCGCTGCGCTTCCTCATCAATTTCGCCGTGCCGTTCACCAACAATCAGGCCGAGCAGGACGGGCGCATGATGAAGGTCAAGCAGAAAATCTCCGGCGGCTTCCGCAGCCAGAAAGGCGCCGAAGACTTTGCCACCGTCCGCGGCTTCATCTCGACCGCCAGAAAACAGGGCTGGAACATCATCCAGGCGCTCATGGAAAATCCCGAAACCCTGATCGAGCGTCTCCACGCCGCCTAAAAGGCCACCATGTACCTGGGCAGTTACAACATATGTTGTGATTATTTTGTCCCAATCCAACTGTTTGGCATGATCTTCGGAGTCTTTGGATTGGCACACGAACCTTTGAACTACTGGATACTTGGAATTCTAGGTGCTGCATTGAACATTGCCGAGAGGGCGGTTGTCCTCGTGATCCGTTCATATCTTTGGCAACGGCAATACAGAACCGCAGAAGCGATCGACCTGCTACAACCTGTTTACGATTGGTTCAGCGACGTCTTCGGCACGCCAGACCTGACAGGCACTAAGGCACTATTGAAGGAGCTGAATAAGAAACTTCGAACTTCAATTCTTGGCTACAAGCGCGCGTGAAGGCCATGTCCGCTCGACGGCGATTCTACCTGTCGTTCCTCAAAACCTATTCCGCGGCGCGGGCGGGTCCGAGACGAACGACCCGGGCGACAGTGTCGGTCGTTGGACTCGGCGGAAAGATTGCAACGGTCGCATCGACCGATATGCACAAGCTGAATGTTGGCGCTGTGTTCTTTTTCTCAACGGTGTCGGCGCAGCGGAAACGGGCCGCTCGCTTCTTGCAGCACCTCCTGGGACAGTGCCGTTGTCGGTCCTTAGGCCGCGAGGCGCTCGTACCGGTGATGAAGTCCTCCAACTTGAGGAAACGCAACCACCTTTCCGCCGTCGGCCGACTGGACGGGCCGTCCGTCGGGCGTATCCTTCCCGAGCGCCAAGTGCGTGCGAGACCCGTGGTAGTAGGCGAGGTAGGAGCAAAGAATCTGTCGGAGATGGCGCTCGTTGAGAACAATGACGTGGTTCAGACAATCTCGCCTGATCGAGCCGATTGCCCTTTCGACGAACGGATTGACAAACTTGTGTCCAAGGAACCGGGTGCGATACACTTGCAGCGGACAGTGCCATGGGCTTCGCGGCGCCGTCACAACCTCCTCGATGCCCATCGCCTTCAACCGCGCCCGAAACTCCTGACCGTACGCCCCGTCCCGATCACACATGATATACCGTGGTGCCGTGTCCCACGGAAAAACCTCGCGGATCTGCTGCGCCACCCACGCCGTGGTCGGGTGTGCTGTAACACCGACGTGCTCGATGCGCCGCCGTTCGTGGCGTAGCACGATGAAGACGAACAGAACGGCGAACGTGGCCGTCGGCACCACAAAGAAATCGGCCGAGACGAGGCAGCCGACGTGGTTGTCGAGGAACGTCCGCCACGTCTGCGACGGTGGCTTCCGATGCCGCACCATGTACCTCGATACCGTCGCCTCCGATGCCTCGATTCCCAGCTTCATGAGTTCGCCGTGGATGCGAGGAGCGCCCCACAAGGGGTTCTCCCGACACATTCGACGGATGAGTTCGCGGACATCCTTGGGCACCGGAGGCCGTCCTGGTTTGCCGCGCCTGGATTTCCAGGTCCAGAATGCACGAAATCCCCTGCGGTGCCAGCCGATGACGGTTTCCGGCCTTACGATCACCAGCACCTCGCGCCAGCGCGGCCAAAGGCGGGAAAGGATGACCCAGAACAAGCGGTCGAGCGTCTGGAGCCGCGGCCGTCGCCGTTCCCGCTTCAGGATTGCCACCTGCTGGCGGAGGGCGAGGTTTTCCAGGTGTAGCGACGCGCGGCTGAGGAAGCTCTCGCGCAGCGTGGTGGAGAGAATCATGATGGTCGCTTGCATGCCGACGACGGTAGTCGGCAGTGGCCGGAAACGCTATGATTTCTGCGGCAGATGGGGTTTTGACGAGCCACAACAAGTTTACGGCGTCGCGTATCTGTTTGTGAGCATTGCGGGCGTCACGACAATTGAGGTCAACCGCGTTATCACTTCGATACTGCTCTAACGATTTTATGCCGATGTCCCAAGAGAGCCGCCCCCATGCCATGCCACCACGAACACGGACCCGCCCCCCAGCCATCACACATCCTTTCAGAGAGGCGTGACATTATCGATGTCGGCGTTGCGAACTGTGCCGCAATAGTCAGCCCAAGCATCCATCATCTTACCGCAGCCGACTAAAGTTGAGAGAAACGGAATCAGTCGGGATCGAGGTTAGCGGTACGCCGGAATTGCACGACGCCGCCCTCTGGACCGTGGTCGCAGAACGCGGCCCATGCTTCCATAAGCTTGCGCCACTTGTCGAGCAGGTCGCCCCGGCGATATGCCGCTTCAACCTTGTTGCCGACAGTATGGGCGAGAGCGGCCTCGGCGACCTCGCCGGGGAAGGCGGTGCGCTCTGCTGCCCAATCCCGGAACGTCGACCGAAAGCCGTGCGTGGTCAGTCCCGCGTGTCCCATGCGCTCCAAGAGACGGCGCAAGGCATCGCTCCACAATGGCTGGGCGCCACGCTGGCCGGGGAAAACGAAGTCATTCACCCGCATCGTCTCCATTTCACACAGCACGGCGACCGCCGCCGGAGAAAGCGGAACGCGGTGCATTACACCCGACTTCATGCGCTCGCCGGAAACGGTCCATTCCTCCTTGTCGAGATCAACCTCGTCCCATCGCGCGCCGGTAACCTCGCCCGGTCGTGCAGCCGTCAGAATCAGGAACTCCAATCCACGGGCTGAGACGCCGTCTCGCTCGCGCAGGGCTTTCGTGAAGGTGGCAATGTCCTCGTAGGGAAGGGCGGCGTGGTGCTTCACCTTGCGGACCTTGCTGGCCTTGGGGAGAAGGTTTTCAAGGTGGCCGCGCCATCGTGCCGGGTTCTCGCCGGTCCGGTATTCCCGCGCCTTGGCCCAGTCGAGGATAGCCTCGATGCGACCGCGTAGTCGGGTCGCCGTCTCGGTCTTGGTTGACCAGATTGGCTCTATCACCTCGGTGACCATGGCAGTATCAACAGCGTCCACCGGCACGTCGCCAAAGACCGGGAAGGCGTAGGTCGCGAGCGTGTTGCGCCACTGTGCCCGGTGCTTCGGGTTGCGCCAGCCTTTCTCGTGACTGGCAATGAACTTCTCGGCGCATTCCCTAAAGGTTCGGGACGCGACCGCATCGGCAGCATTGCGGGTGCGCTGAGCGCGTCTTTCCTCGACGGGGTCTATCCCCGCCTTGACGAGCCTTCGCGCTTCCAGCGCCTTCTCGCGGGCTTCGGCGAGCGATACAACGTCGATACCGCCGAGGCCCATGTCCCGCGACCTGCGACGCAGCATGAATCGATAGACCCAGGACTTCGAGCCGCCGCGCGCGACCTGCAGATATAGGCCGCCGCCATCTGAATACAGACCGGGCAGCTTCACCGCTGCGACCGCCCTTGCGGTGAGTTTGTTCGTCTGCCGTGACATCGGATCACCTCAATTGCCCATAATCCTACCCATAAAGATAAGGCGGCTTGAGGCGAATTGCAATGGACGAGGGCGAACAGATACCTTCTGAATTCTCTATAATATCTGGGAGTTCTTGGACGTTGAGAACCGGTACCTGCTGCGACCGGATGCGAACAGAAAGCTGGCGGATGGGGTGGGATTCGAACCCACGGGGAGCGTTGACTCCCGCCGGTTTTCAAGACCGGTGCATTCGACCACTCTGCCACCCATCCCCGCGCCCGCGCGGCACCGCCGGGGTTTACCGCCCGCCGGCGCCGACGACAAGAGCCGGGCCACCCACAATTATCTGCTTGCCCGCGCGACGCTCGGCGCTTAACCAGTCGTGTCGCGCCGATTTCCGGGGCGACGGGGTGCGAAACCATGCGTCGTTGGGCCTTGTCGAGTGTCATGCTGTTCGGCCTCGCCGCCTGTGCCTCGGGCGACGAAGTGGCGGGCGAGCTGAACATGGCGCTCTCGTGCCAGCTCAAACCCTGTATCTGCGCCGCCCGGGACGCGACCTTGTTTTTCGCCCGCAAGACCTCGCCGGTGCGCTGGCGCCAGAGCGGCGATGCCTATTGCGACGCGGGCTTCCGGCTGGAGTTCGGCGAGGGTGATGAGAAGAGGCGGCGCGGCGGCCGGGGGTAAAACTATGCGAAGGCTCATTCATGGCGTGGTGGCGGTGCTTCTATTTCACGGCGGCGCGCTCGCCCAGGACTCCGAGCGCCTGCGGGCCCTCAAGGCCGACAAGGCGTGCGAGGCATGCGACCTCGCGGGCGTCGATCTCCACAACAGCTTTCTGGCCGGCGCGCGGCTCGCAGGCGCCAACCTCGCCGGCGCCAATCTCAACCGGAGCTTCCTCAAGGGCGCCGACCTGAGGCGTGCCAATCTCGCCGGCGCCGATCTGCGCAAGGCCTCGCTCGCCGGCGCGGAGCTGGCGGGCGCCGACCTAACCGGGGCCCGGCTGGACAAGGCGAACCTCCGGGGCGCCGACCTTTCCGGCGCCAAGCTCTCCGCCGCCAATCTCGCCAAGGCCAACCTCGCGGGCGCGAACCTGAGCAAGGCCGATCTCTCGGGCGCCGTGCTGCGCAAGGCGACGCTCACCGGCGCCGATCTGAAATCGGCCATCCTCGCCGGCGCCGTGCTCGAGGGCGCCGACCTCACCGGCGCCGACCTCGAAGGGGCCGACCTCACCGACGCCAAGCTCGACGGCGTGATCGGCTACGAGCCATGACCCCGTCGTCGATCTTGCCGCGCCTGGCGGCGCTCGGCGTGCTCTGGGCGCTCGGCGTGGCGACGACCAGCGCGAAGCCCGAGAGCTTCGAGAGCTGGCTCGTGGCGCTCCGGGCCGAGGCCTTGAAGAAGGGCGTCGGGAGCGAGACGCTGGAGGCCGCGTTTCGAGGCGTGAAACCGCTCGCGCGGGTGATCGAGTTGGATCGTCATCAGCCCGAATTCACCCTCACCTTCGAGCAATACATCACCCGCGTGGTGTCGCGCTCGCGCATCGAGGCGGGCCGTGCGCGTCTCGCCAAGCACCGCGCGCTGTTGGACAAGGTGGCCGAGGCCCACCGGGTGCAGCCGCGCTTCATCGTCGCGCTGTGGGGGATCGAGTCCGATTTCGGCCGCGTGACCGGCGGCTTTCGAGTGATTCCCGCGCTGGCGACCCTGGCCCACGACGGCCGGCGCGGGGCCTATTTTCGGCGCGAACTGCTGGCCGCGCTGAAGATCCTCGATGAAGGCCATATCGGCGTGCGCGAGATGGTCGGCTCGTGGGCCGGCGCGATGGGCCAGAGCCAGTTCATGCCGTCGAGCTTCCGTGCCTATGCGCGCGATTTCGATGGCGACGGCCGCCGCGACATTTGGACGACGCTGCCGGACGTCTTCGCCTCCGCCGCCAACTATCTCTCTCGATCCGGCTGGCGCGCCGACCAGACCTGGGGCCGCCGCGTGCGCCTGCCGAAGGGCTTCCAGCGATCCCTCGCCGATCTGGGGGTGCGCCGGACGATTCCCAAATGGGCGGCGCTCGGCGTGCGCAAGGCGAACGGCGAGGAACTGCCCACCCGCCCGCTACGCGCCTCGATCATCATTCCGAGCAAGAGCGGCGGCGGACCCGCCTTCATCGTCTACGACAACTACCGAACCCTTCTGAAGTGGAACCGTTCGCACTTTTTCGCCCTCGCGGTCGGACGCCTCTCGGATGCCATCGGCGCGCCTTGAGCTGGATACGGCGACGCGCGCCTCTCTTGTTCTCATCTCGTTCTCGCGCTATATGACCAGATCCTGACGGTAGGGAATGCACGGACACGATATCATGTGTCGGGCGAAGCGTTGGCATCGTAATTTCGGGCGATATCATATTTTGGCGGCGATCGCCGTGCTTCAGCTCGCGGCCTGCGCCGAGACGAAGTTGGTCTTGCACGTGGCCAAGAGGATCGGCGAGGCGGGCGTGGATGCGTCCAGTGGCGAACCACCGCCCGTCAGCGGCGAAAAGATCAGGGTCGGCAAGCCCTATCAGGTGAAGGAGGTCTGGTACTATCCCAAGCGCCAGCCCGACTACGACGAGACCGGCATCGCCTCGTGGTACGGCGAGAAGTTTCACGGCCGCCGGACCGCCAACGGCGAGATCTACGACATGAACGCGCTGACGGCGGCGCACAAGACGCTGCCGCTGCCGACCAACGTGCGCGTCACCAACCTCACGAACGGCCGGTCCATGATCCTGAGGGTGAACGACCGGGGCCCCTTCGCGCACGGCCGCATCATCGACGTTTCGCGCCGGGCGGCGCAGTTGCTCGGCTTCCAGGGCGCGGGCACGGCCAAGGTCCGCGTCCAGGCGATGGAGCGCGGCGAGGTCAAAGTGGCGGATCGGGCCGAGACCACGGCGGCGGAACGCAAGGCCTTGCCGGCGCTGCCGAGGAAAGGGGTCCAGTCCCAGCGCCTGGCGCCGCCACCGGGGACCCGAGAGGCTCGGGCCAGGCTGCGCGATGGCGCCTCGGTCACGCGGGTCGCCGCCGCCCCGCCACGTAGCGATGCCCTCCTCGCCCGGGACGAGCCGTCGGTGGCGGTCGCCGTCCAGCCGGTGAAGCCGACGCGGATATTCATTCAGGCCGGTTCCTTCATAAAATACGACAACGCCCATCGCCTTCGTGCTCGTCTCGCCTACCTCGGACCGACGAAGATCAAAGCCGTCTGGGTGCGGGAACGCGAATTCTTCCGGGTCCGGGTCGGACCGGTGCAGACGGTGGAGAGGGCCGACGGCATTCTCGATTCGGTCATCGCCAAGGGGATCACGGACGCGCGCATCATCGTCGATTGACGGGCGAGGCACGCCAGCTTGACCCCTACCCACGGGCAAGCGCAGGATCGGCCCTCATGACGCGGTTTCGAACATCTTTCGGCGCGCTCGCGCTTCTGCTCGGTGGCCTCTGGGGTGGAATTTGGGGCGGCCTCTGGGCGACGCCGCTCGCCGCCCTCGAGACCCCGGCGCGCCACGCCCTATTGGTCGATTTCGACACCGGCGCGGTGCTGCTGGAAAAGGACGCCGAGGCGCCGATGGCGCCCGCCTCGATGTCGAAGTTGATGACCGTCTACCTGGTCTTCCAGGCGCTGAAGGAGCAGGGCCTCGGCCTCGACGATACCTTCGTCGTCTCCAAGAAGGCCTGGAAGATGGGCGGCTCCAGGATGTTCGTCGAGGTCGGCAAGGAGGTTCGCGTCGAGGACCTGCTGAAGGGCGTCATCATCCAGTCGGGCAACGATGCCTGCATCGTGCTGGCCGAGGGGCTCGCCGGCAGCGAGGAGGCCTTCGTCGAGGAGATGAACGCGGTCGCCGCCAAGATCGGCTTGGAGGACAGCCATTTCACCAACTCGAGCGGGTGGCCCGACCCCGAACACGTGATGAGCGCCTGGGATCTCGCGCGCCTGACTGAGCGGCTGATCCGCGACTTTCCCAAGGGCTACGAGCTCTTCAAGGTCAAGGAGTTCACCTACAACAAGATTCGCCAAGGCAATCGCAATCCGTTGCTTTACAAGAACCTGGGCGCCGACGGCCTGAAGACCGGCCACACCAAGGGCTCGGGCTACGGCCTGGTCGCCTCCGCCAGGCGCAAGGAACGCCGCCTGATCCTGGTGCTCAACGGCCTCGAGAGTGTCAATCAGCGATCCCGCGAGAGCGCCCGCCTGCTGGGCTGGGGATTTCGTCAGTTCCAGAACTACCGGCTGTTCGACGTCGGCGAGGAGGTCGGCCGGGCGGGGGTTTGGTTGGGGACCGCGGACACGGTTTCCCTCGTGTTGGAGCGACCGCTGAGCGCCACCTTGCCGCGCAAGGCGCGCAAGGAGATGAAGGTCACAATCGTCTACGACGGCCCGGTGCCGGCGCCGATCACCAAGGGCGCGCGGATCGCGACGTTGCGGGTCGAGGCCAAGGGGATCGACCCGGTTGAGTATCCGCTGCTGGCGGCGGACGACGTCGGACGGCGGGGCCCGTTCGGGCGGCTCTGGGGGGCGCTGACCTATCTCGCCCTGGGCGCCGGCGCCAACTAAGCGGGCGCGATGTCCGACGCGGACGAAGGCGACCGCCACCACCCGCGCAGCACCGAGAAGCTGATCGGGCACGAGGCAGCGGAGGCGACGCTGATCGGGGCCGCGAGCGGCGGTCGCCTGCCGCCCGGTTGGCTGATCACCGGGCCAGGCGGCATCGGCAAGGCGACGCTGGCCTATCGGTTCGCCCGCTTCATGCTGGCGGAGGGAGGGGCCGAGGCGGATCTCTTCGCCGGCGCGCCGACGAGCCTTCATGTCCCGCCCGATCATCCCGTCTTTCGCCGCGTCGCCGCGCGATCGCATGGCGATCTGATTGCCATCGAACGCGAGGCGAGTGCCGGAACCGGTCGTCCCTCGGCCTTCGTTCGCGTCGAACAGGCTCGCGCGGTGGTGGATTTCTTTCGTCTCACCGCCGGCGAAGGTACCTGGCGGGTCGCGATCGTCGACGGTGCCGATCAGATGAATCCCAATGCCGCCAATGCCTTGTTGAAGATTTTGGAAGAACCGCCGGAACACGCGTTGTTGCTGTTGACAGCAGCTGCGCCGAGTCGCGTGATCGCCACCGTCCGCTCGCGCTGCCGCCACCTGGGGCTAAGACCGCTCGGCCACGAGGAGGTCGAGATCCTGCTCAGCCATCGCCACCCCGATGTTGCGGCCGACGATCGCCGCGCGATCTCAGCTCTGGCAGCCGGCAGTCCCGGGCGGGCGCATGACCTGGTGGCGGCCGGCGGGCTCGACGCCTATCGCGAGCTGCTGGCCGTGCTGGAAGCGGCGCCGGACCTGGACATGGCCCGTCTCCATGCTCTCGGCGATCGTCTCGCGCGGAAAGAAAGACAAAATGAATTCGATATTTGGATGGAACTCCTCGGAATTTGGATAAATCGAGGAATCCGCGGGCTCGTGGCCCCATCCGAGCCCGAGGTGGTGGCCGGAGAGGGGGCGCTGGCCGCCCGCCTGCTGTCTCGGGCCGGCCTTGATCGCTGGCTCGACCTATGGGACAAGGTGGCCCGCCTCGCGAGGGCCGCGGACGTGCCCGGTCTCGATCGCAAGCAAGTGGTCCTGGCCGCCTTCCTGGCGGTGGCGGAAACCGTTCGCGGTTGATCGGGACCCTCGACGACGACAACCGGACGGCGAAGCCATGAGCGGGCAGGAGCCCTTCTACATCACCACGGCGATCAGCTACCCGAACGGGCCGCCGCACATCGGTCACGCCTACGAGTTGATCGCGACCGACGTGATCGCGCGCTTCCACCGGCTGGACGGGCGCGATGTCTTTTTCCTGACCGGCACCGACGAGCACGGCATCAAGATGGAGCAGACGGCGAGTGCCGAGGGGATCGAGCCGCGCGCGCTGGCGGATCGCATCACGCCGCAATTTCGCCGCATGGCGGAACGGCTCAACGCCTCCAACGACGGTTTCATCCGCACCACCGAGCCGCGGCATCACGCTGCCGTGCAGGAGCTCTGGCGCCGCATGGCCGGGGCCGGCGATATCTATCTCGACAGCTACGCGGGCTGGTATTCGGTCCGCGACGAGGCCTATTGGGCCGAGGACGAATTGATCCGGGGCGAGGGGGGCGAGAAGGTCTCGCCGCAAGGTTCGCCGGTCGAATGGGTCGAGGAGCCGAGTTATTTCTTCCGCCTCTCGGCCTATCAGGACCGCCTGCTGGCGCACTACGAGGCCCACCCGGACTTCATCCAGCCGGAATCACGGCGCAACGAGGTGGTGAGCTTCGTCCGCTCGGGGCTCCGCGATCTCTCGATCTCGCGCACCACCTTCGGCTGGGGCGTGCCGGTGCCGGGGGATCCGGACCACGTCATGTATGTCTGGGTCGATGCGCTCACCAATTATCTGACGGCGACGGGTTTCCCCGCCCGGGACTATGGCGAGCGAACCGCCGATAGTCCCCGCTGGCCCGCCGATATCCACGTCATCGGCAAGGATATCGTGCGCTTCCACTCAGTCTACTGGCCGGCCTTCCTGATCTCGGCCGGCGTGGCGGTGCCGGGTCGCGTGTTCGCCCACGGGTTTCTCAACGTCAAGGGAGAAAAGATGTCGAAATCGATCGGCAACGTCATCGATCCGTTTGATTTGGCAGATGGATTCGGCGTCGACCAAGTGCGCTACTTCTTCATGGCCGAGGTCCGCTTCGGGCAGGACGGCAGCTATTCTCCGGAGGCAATGGTGCGCCGGATCAATAGTGATCTGGCCAACGATTTCGGCAATCTGGCGCAGCGCGTGCTGGCCATGATCAACCGCAATTGCGCCGGCCGGGCGCCGACGCCGGGAGCGCTGGAGGCACGCGATCAGGCGCTGCTGGACGGCGCGGCCGGAATTCTACCGATAGCCCGAAAAGCGATAACCGAAACGCTTGATATACACGCGATGTTAGCGGCGATCTGGCGCGTGGTGGGCGAGGCCAACCGCTATGTCGATGCCGAGGCACCGTGGGAGCTGAGCAAGACCGATGCCGCCCGGATGGCGACGGTGCTCTATGTGCTGGCCGAGACCCTTCGCCGGCTCGCCATCCTGGCGCAGCCGACGGTGCCGGAAGGGGCGGGGCGGATCCTCGACCAACTGGGGGTAGCGGAGGCGACGACGGAGCGGAACTTTGCCTGCATCGACGACGCAGCGCGGCGGCTGGAGCCGGGCCGCGCGCTACCGAAACCCGAGGGTGTTTTCCCGCGCGTGGCGCTGGCGGAGGTCGGGAAATCGTGATGCTGATCGACAGCCACTGCCATCTCGACATCAAGGGGCTGGACGAGGAGCTCGACGAGGTCATGGCGCGCGCCGAGGCGGCGGGCGTCGGCGCCATGGTCACGATCTGCACCCGCGTCGAGGATTTCCCCCGGGTGCTCGAAATCGCGAAGCGGCGCGACAACATCTGGTGTTCGGTCGGCCTGCATCCACACGACGCGGCGCGAGAGCCCGAACTCGAGACCGAGCATCTGATCCGCCTTTCCGCCCATCCGAAGGTCGTGGGCATCGGCGAATCGGGGCTCGATTTCCACTACGAGAGAAGCCCGCCCGAGGTCCAGGTCGCACAGTTCCGCAAGCACATCCGGGCGGCGCGCGAGACCGGTTTGCCGCTGATCGTCCACAGCCGCGCGGCCGACGAGGAAATGGCGGCAATCCTGCGCGAAGAGAGGGAGGAGGGGCCGTTCAGCGGCGTGATGCACTGCTTCTCCTCGGGCCCGAGCCTGGCCGAAGCCGCCTTGGGGGTGGGATTGTATCTATCATTTTCGGGTATTCTAACCTTTAAGAACGCCGAGGAGTTGCGTGATATCGCCAAGTCGGTGCCCCGAGAGCGCATTCTGGTGGAGACCGACTCGCCCTTCCTGGCGCCGGTGCCGATGCGGGGCAAGCGGTGCGAGCCCGCCTTCCTCGCCCATACCGCGGACGCGCTCGGCCGTCTGCTCGCCATCGGGGCCGACGAGGTCGCGCGTCTGACGACGGCCAACTTCCATTCGCTGTTCACCAAGGCGCGGCCGCTGGCGGCGGCGTAGGACGGGGATGCGGGTCACCGTCCTCGGCTGCGGCACCTCGGGCGGGGTGCCGAGAATCGGGGGGGTCTGGGGTGTCTGCGATCCCCACGAGCCGCGCAACCGGCGCCTCAGGGCCTCGATCCTGGTCGAATCCGAGAGTAGCGCGATCCTGGTCGACACCTCGCCCGACTTGCGCGCGCAATGCTTGGCGAACGATATCCAACGGCTCGACGCGGTGCTCTACACCCACGATCACGCCGATCACACCCATGGGATCGACGAACTTCGCGTCTTCGCCATGATGCGGCGCGAACGCGTGCCGATTTATGCCGACGCCGAGACCTTGGCGACGCTCCGGCAACGCTTCGACTACATCTTCACCTCCCAGACGGGCTATCCGGCGATCTGCGAGGGCCATGAAATCGCGCTCGCGCCGTTCCGCGTCGCGGGCGTGGACGTGGTCCCGTTCCGCCAGACTCACGGCTTGACGACATCGCTCGGATTTCGTTTTGGATCAATCGCTTATTCGACCGATTTGAATGAATTGAACGAAGACGCCTTCGCGGCGTTGCAGGGCGTCGACACTTGGATCGTCGACGCCCTTCGCCCCAAGCCGCACCCGACGCACACGCATCTCGCGCGCACGCTCGAATGGATCGAGCGGGTTCGCCCGCGCCGCGCCTACCTCACCCACATGACTTGGGAGATGGACTACGCCAGCCTTCGCGACTCGCTCCCCCGAGGCGTCGAGCCCGCCTACGACGGCCTCGTGGTCGAGTCACGCTGAGGGCGGGTGGTCGAGCAGGTCGAGCACCGGGGCGAGGCTTTCGGGCTCGGCGGCGATCTCGCGCCGCACGGCCTCGAAGAAGCCCCGGGAGTGGTCGAGCAGGTGCTGGATCGCCGCGCGGTCGGTCTCGGGCGCCAGCTCCAGCATGGCGATGAATTGCGACGCCGAGCCGGGTTTGCGGGCATCGTGGATCGCCAGGTTTTCCGCCCACGTCAGGCCGCGCCGCGAGGCGGCCTCGGCCCGGGCTTCCTCGACCCGCGTCGGCGTCAGGGCATCCTCGCCCGCGATCCGCCGGACGAGTGGGACCAGGCGTTGCTTGGTTTCGCTCTCCAACTGGCCCAGGACCCGCCACTTGTAGGCGATCTCCGCATCGCCCGCGTCGGCGGCCAGGGCCGCGAACAGGGCCTCGCCGTACGCCTCGCCCTGATAGGCGGCGAGGACGAGGTCCTCGTAGTCGTCTCGGGTCATCTCTCCCTCCACCGTTTGCGTGCCGGGATCCCCTCGAAAGGTATCACGAAGTGCTCATCGCTCCGGAGCGCGCTTTACAAGTGTCGGTGGCGATGAAAAACCGCGCTTAGATGGTGATTTCAGCGACATCGGGCATCGTGGCGCTGTAGCTGCGTGGTTTGCAGGCGGGAGTTGGCTCGGCGCAGCGGTGGGTAAGTAGCCCGCCGCGGCGACCGCCAAGAGTCTGGCGGCGGCGGGCTGCTTATCCACCGCGGGCGGGCGTCTCGATTCCTGTTTTGGCTGGCTGGCGGCGGCGGTTCCGCGGACCTGACAAGGGGAGCCGCGGGAGTACACTCGGGCCGCTGAGAACGATGCGGCGCCGGCCCCGTTTGCTTGCTGGCAACGACCGGCACCGCACCCCCCGAGCCATGCAAGGCACGACCCATATGCGCAGTATCGTGCGGGTTTGGGCGTGGGTCCACCCCGTTCTCATCGGCTGCGCGATGAAGAACACCGCCCGCCTGTTCAACTGCGCCTCGTGCCATCAACAGGTGGTTCTCTGCCGGCACTGCGACCACGGCAACATCTACTGTTCACGGAGCTGCAGCGATCGGGTGCGCCGGCGATCGCAGCGCCATGCCGGGCAGCGCTACCAGAACAGCCGGCGGGGCCGTCACAAGCATGCTGAGCGCCAGCGGCGCTATCGCGAACGCCGGCGGCGCCGGACGCCGGTGAATCGGCGCCGCGGGCAGGAAGTGACGCATCACCCTTTGACCGCCGCGCGGCGGCGTCCTGTTGTGGCGCGGACGCCGGCAGGGCGTCCCGGAACACGGCCCTTCGGGCACGAGCGGCCCGCCAGGGTCTTCCGCGGATGCGATGGGCGCCGCTGCCCGAGGCCGCCAACGGCACCAGTTCTGCGGGCAGGCGGTCTATCCGGGGCTGCGCCCGACGGGAAAGGGGGTGAGATGACCATCGACAAGGAGACCCGCGCGGAGATCCTGCGCCTGTATCACGTCGAGAAGTGGACGGTCGGCACGATCACACGCCAGCTCGGCGTGCATCGCTACACCGTCGAGCGCCTCCTCACCGCGGCCGGCGAGCCCCGGGACGCGAGGTCGCCCAGGCCGTCGATGATCGATCCATACGTGCCGTTCATCGCCGAGACGCTGGCATCCTGGCCGACGCTGCCCGCCAGCCGGCTCTACCAGATGGTGCGCGAACGCGGCTATCCGGGCGGCGGCGACCACTTCCGTCATCTGCTCAGCCACTTCAGGCCCAGGCCCGTGGCCGAGGCCTATCTGCGCCTCAAGACCCTTCCCGGCGAGCAGGCCCAGGTCGACTGGGGACACTTCGGCAAGGTGACGATCGGCCGCGCGGAGCGCCGCCTGATGGGCTTCGTGATGGTTCTCAGCTACTCGCGGCGGATCTTCCTGCGCTTCTACCTCGACGCCGGGATGAGCAACTTCCTGCGCGGCCATGTCGAAGCCTTCGAGGCGTGGCAGGGCGTGCCCCGCGAGCTCTGGTACGACAACCTGAAGAGCGTCGTGCTGGAGCGCCGCGGCGCCGCCATCCGGTTCAATCCCCGGATCCTCGACCTCGCCGGCCACTACCACTTCCTGCCCAAGCCCGTCGCGGTCGCGCGCGGCAACGAGAAGGGGCGCGTGGAGCGGGCGATTCGCTATGTCCGGACCAGCTTCTTCGCCGCCCGCCGGTGGCGCGATATCGACGATCTCAACGCCCAGGCCCTGGCCTGGTGCCACGGCATCGCCGCCGACCGCCCCTGGCCCGAAGACCGCTCGATCACCGTGCGCGAGGCCTTCGAGCGGGAACGCGGCTCTCTCATCGCGCTGCCCGGCGATCCCTTCCCCGACCACGACCGGGTCGAGGTCGCCATCGGCAAGACCCCCTACGCCCGCTTCGATCTCAACGATTACAGCGTGCCGCACACCCATGTGCGGCGCACCCTCGTCGTGGTCGCGACGCTCGACGAGGTGCGCATCCTCGACGGTGTGGACGTCATCGCCAGCCATCCGCGCAGCTTCGACAAGGCGGCCCGCATCGAGAACCCCGAGCACATCGCCGAGCTGGTCAGGCGCAAGAGCCATGCCCGCCGCCTTCGCGGCCAGGACCGGCTGGTCCAGGCCGCGCCCAACAGCGAGCGCCTGCTCGCCGAGGCCGCCCAGCGCGGCGGCTATATAGGCGCCACCGTCGCCGCCCTGTTGCGCCTCCTCGACGCCTACGGCGCCGCCGAGCTCGAGGCGGCCATCGACGAGGCCCTGAAGCGGGACGTTCCCCATCCCAACGCCGTGCGCCTGAGCCTGACCCGGCGGCGCGAGCTGCGGCACCAACCCCCGCCCATCCCCGTCGAACTGCCCGGCGATCCGAGAGTGCGCGACATCACTGTCCGCGATCACGACCTCGTCGGATACGACGGGCTGGCCGGCGAACCCGAGGAGGACAGCGAGCAATGAACGATACCCTCATGGGCCGTGCCCGGGCGCTCGGCCTGCACGGCCTCGCCGCCCACTGGGGCGAGGTCGCCGGGCATGACTGGCCCGCTGCGCTGGTCGCCTGGGAAGAGGAGGAACGGCGAAGCCGCAGCCTCAAGCGCCGCCTCGGCGACGCCCGCCTCGGACAGTTCAAGCCGCTCGCCGACTTCGACTGGGCATGGCCGCGCCGCTGCGACCGCATGGCCGTCGAGGATCTCATGAGCCTCGAGTTCCTCAACGAGGCCGCCAACGTCGTCCTGGTCGGCCCAAACGGCGTCGGCAAGTCGACCATCGCCGCCAATATCGCCCACCGCGCCGTCCTCGAGGGCCACACCGTGCGCTTCGCCACCGCGGCCAGCATGCTCGGCGAGCTCGCCGCCCTCGACAGCGACACCCTGCTTCAGCGCAGGCTGCGCTTCTACGCCCGCCAGCACCTGCTGGTGATCGACGAGGTCGGATACCTGTCCTACAGCAACCGCCATGCCGATCTGCTGTTCAACATCGTCTCCAGCCGCAGCCAGCAGAACTCCACCATAATCACCACCAACCGGCCCTTCGCCGAGTGGGGTGAGGCCTTCCCCAACGCCGCCTGCCTCGTCGCCCTGGTCGACCGCCTCGTCCACAACGCCGAGATCATCGCCATCGACGCCGAGTCCTGGCGCCGCAAGGAGGCCGAGGAACGCCAGAAGCAGCGCAGCGCCGAGCGCCGCCGGCGGCGAGCCGGCAAGGCCGGCGCGCAGGACCGCGGGGAACCGCCGCCGGCGTAGCCATGGATGGTCCCCGCCTCTGGGACCGGCGGGTGCGGGCCGAGGCCCTGCGAGGCTATCCCCTCGAAGACGTCGTCCGCCGCCTCGGCTACCGCCGCGATCCCACCGATGCCGCGCGCTGGAGGCGTCCCGGATCCGTCGTCAGCATCAACGGCTTTATGTTCTACGAACATCTGCGCGGCGAGGGCGGGGGCGGAGCGATCGACCTGGTAATCCATGCCTGCCGGTGCACCGTGCCCGAGGCCCTCGGCTTCTTCTCGGAACTGCCGTGCCGTGACCGGTTCCCGGCCGATCGCCACCCGAAGCCGCCGTGCCCGGACCGCCACTGGCCCGCCATCCAGAGCTACCTCGTCGAGCAGCGCGGCCTCGCGGATGTGCTCGTCGCCCTGTGCCGCGACCTCGGCTTGCTCTACGCCGACCGCCACGGCAACGCCGTGTTCGTCCGCCGAAACGCGGCCGGCGAGGCTCTCGGCGCCGAGATCGTCCCTGCCGCGGCGCCACGCCGCCTCGCGCCGACCGGCGCCGCCGCGCGCGGCGGCTTCTGGATGTCGTGGGAACCCGACTGGCCGAACTCCGTCATCCTCGCCAAGAACGCAATCGACGCCCTGTCGGTCCTCTCCCTCCACCTCGTCCCGGCCGGGCGCAAGGGATGCGCCGTGGTCTCAACCGGCGGCGCCACCGCAAGCCTCCCCGAATGGATCGAGGCCTGGAACCCCGGCCGGATCTTCTGCGCCTACGACGCCACCCGCCAGGGCGATGACGCCGCGGCACGGCTCATCCGAAACGACAGCAGGGTCGTCCGCCTGCGCCCTGCCCTCGACGGCCTGGACTGGAACGACATGCTCATGCGCGACCGCGCCGGCGAACCGCTCCAGATCGATGACCGGCCCCTCGACTGAATAGCCACAGCGCGAAACAAAATCAGCCAAGCCCAAAAGCATCCCGTCAGCCAACCGCCACCGACCGCTCAAAAAGAGCACCATATAAGCGCACCCTGGAACCACCGCTAACAACAAGCGGGGCCCGAGCGGCCACCTTGGCGCCGAGAGGCGAGGGATGACCGAGATGCAAGTCCAAATCGAGTACTGCGTGCCTTGAAACTACCTCCCCCGAGCCCTCCGTGCGAGGGAAAGACTGGAGGAGAAATATGGCGCCGAGGTGGAACTGGTGAAGGGCGTGGCCGGCGTCTTCGACATCACCGTCGAGGGTGAACTGCGCTATTCCAAGAAACAGACCGGCCGGTTTCCGAGCGACGAGGAGGTCGACGCCACCGGCGCGATGTGACTAGCGGCGCTCAAATCATCGTGCCCTCGATGATCTCCCGCGGGATCTTGCGGGGGAGATAGCGGCCGTCGTCCAGGGCGGCGTGGAATTCGCCGTTCTCCACCATGATCTTGCCCCTCAGTACCGTCAGCGCCGGCCAGGCCGTCACTTCGTGGCCTTCCCAGGGGGTGTAGTCGCTTTCGTGTAAGTTCGCTGCCCGGACGGTCCGGCTCTCCGCCGGGTCGAGCACGGTGACGTCGGCGTCCGCACCGACGGCGAGCGCTCCCTTCCTCGGATAGAGCCCCATGATCTTGGCGGCGTTGCTCGAGACCAAATCGACGAAGCGCTCCAGCGTGTAGCCGCGCTTGCTCACCATCTCGGTGTACATGACAGCGACGCGAGGCTCGACGCCCGAATTGCCGCCGGTGGTATCGTCGACTCGGCTGCCCTGCACCTTGACCGAGAGGTTGCAGCAGACCTCGTCCGTCGCCACGGCGTGGATATTGCCCTCGCGCGCGCCGTCCCAGAGCGCGGCCTGATCCGCCTTGGACTTGAGCGAGGGATAGGTGTGATAGATCTGCCCGTTCTCGCGTTTGTAGTCCTCCTCGGTGAACAGCATGTACTGGTGCAGGGTCTCGCCGTAGACGGGCACGCCGCGCGCGCGGGCCTCGGCGATCGCCTGGACGCCGGTCGCGGCGCTGACGTGCATCATGTAGAGCGCGGTGCCCGGGATATTCTCCGCCAGCCGCATCACCCGGCGGAACGACAGATCCTCCGAGAGCGTGTTGTGCACCTCGGAGAGGTTGTGGAAGCTCGTGCGCTGCTCCCGGAACAGCTTGTCGTACATGTGCATGACGATGTCGTTGTCCTCGGCGTGGATGACGCCGAGCCCGCCTTCGGCCGAGAGCACCTTGAAGACCTCCCAAATGTCGCCGAAGTCGACCATCCGGCCGCGCCGGCTGGGGGTGATGTCGGTGGTGAAGATCTTCACCGTCGGATAGCCGGCCTGGATCGCCTCGCCGATCTGGCCCGGCAGTTCCGGCGGCGGGTCGCCTTGCAGCATCAGGTGATAGGAATAATCACAGTGACATTGGCCGATCCAGTCCTCGTCGCGCCGCTCGAAGGTTTGCTGCACCGTCTCGCCCGGCGCCCAGGCGGCGAAGTCGATCATCGTCGTGGTGCCGCCATGGAGCGCCGCGCGGCTGACCTGCGAGGGCGGGCCGCTCGGCGTCGGCTCGGCGCCATCGAGCGCCGGGATGTACCAGGCGCAGTGGACATGGGGGTCGATGCCGCCCGGCATGACGATTTTGCCGGTAGCATCGATCACGCGGCCGGCCGCTTCGGCCCCGAAACTCCCCGGCGCGGCGATCGCCTGAATGGTTTCGCCGGAAATGGCAACCTCGGCCGCCTGCACGCCGTTCGGCGTGACCACGCGGTCGCCCGTGATGACGAGATCGAACATGGCACTTCCTCCCGGCGGCAATTGTTCCCGACCGTCGCGTGGAAGTCGAGTCGTCGGCCGGATCATTCGGGCGCGGCGATCTTGGTGGCGCAGGCGAGCACCGCCGGCATCGGCAGTACCAGCTCCTCGCCGTGGCGGTAATCTTCCGCCTCCTCGGCGAGGGCCGCCAGCACCGCGGCCAGCACTTCGGGCGGCTGTGCCCTGAGAAGCGCGCCGGCGCGGACCGTGCCGCCGGCGACGGCGTCGAGGATCGCCTCGGCGTCGGCGACGCGCCAAAGCTGCTGCACGATGGTGACGCGGGGGGCGTGAAATCCCGCCCGGCGAAACGCGCCGACCGCTTCGGAGGGTTCGGCGAAAAGGTAAGGCTCGGCGCCCAGGGCGAGGGGCGCGTCGGCCTCGCCGTGGCTCTGGATCGCCCGCTCTACCAGGTCGAAGCCGACGACGAGCGGCGGCTTGGCCCAGACCGTGAAAGCAGCCCGCCCGCCCGGCCTGAGCACCCGATAGGCTTCACGAAGCGCGCCCTCGGGCCGGGCGAAATATTGCAGGCCGAAGTTGATCACCACGACATCGAAGCTGGAATCGAGATAGGGCAGCGCCTCGGCGTCGCCCTCGTCGAAGGCGGCAGCGGGGAAATTGCGCCCAGCGATTCTGACCTGGGCGGCGGCGAGGTCGATGCCGCGCGCCTCGGCGCCGCGCCGGGCCGCCTCGGCCGCGCCGTAGCCGGGACCGCTGGCGACGTCGAGCACGCAGGCGTCGCGATTGTCGCCGCCGGCCATGATCCCGACGCTGTCGAGCATCGCCCGAATGGCTTGGGTCGAGACCGCTTCGGGGTGACGGTGCCAGTCGTCGGCGGCGCGTTCCCAGCCAACCTGCTCGAAACGGCGAGAGGCCAGGGTGTCGAATTCGTGCACGGGGCGGGGCGCGGTGTTCGGGCTCATCGGTGTTTCCTCCCAAGGCAAGACAATCGTCAGGGCGCCAGCGCTCGGCGCGCTTGCGGGAAGGAGAAATCGCGTTGTCGCGGGGCAAAAAATCAAAGCCGCCGCGGCGCTGCCGGGCGGCGATCAACTCGATCAGGCCACCTCTTTAGCCGCATTTCTAAAGCGCCCGCAAGCTGGTCGATCAAATCGGCGCTAGCCACCCTCAGTAGTCCGCCTCGGGTCCCGGCGCAAGTGGAAATTCAGCGCGTCGGCGAAAAACTGGTGCGTGAGGGGGAGCGCGGTCAGAATGGGGGCCGAAGCATCGGGGCGGGGGCGATGGCGATGGCGACGCGGACGATCTGGGGGATTGGCACCAGCCGGACGATCCGGGCCCATTGGGCGGCGGCCGAAGTCGGGCTCGAATACGCCGTCGAGGCGATCCGGCCCCGGACCGGTGAGACCAAGACCGCGCGCTTCACCGCCGTCAACCCGCGCCAGAAGATCCCGGTGCTGGTCGATGGCGATCTGACGCTTTCCGAAAGCCTCGCCATCGTCAACTACTTGGGCGAGAACCATGGCGATCCCGCGAGCGGCCTCGTGCCCCGGGAGGGGCCTGAGCGCGCGGCCTACGACGAGTGGTGCTTTTTCGCGGCGATGGAGCTGGATGCCACGAGCCTCTACGTGATACGTCGCCATTCCGGCCTGTCCGAAATCTATGGCCGGGCACCGGTCGCGGTGGACGTGGCGCGGGCCTATTTCGAGCGCCAGATCGCCTCGGTGGTCGCGCACCTGGGCGACGAGCGGCGCTATCTCATGGGCGATCGCTTCACCGGGGCCGACATCGTCATGACCTCGGTGCTCGGCAACGCCGAGAGCTATGAGTTCGCCCTGGACGAGACGCTCCTGGCTTATGGCGAACGGACCCGGGCTTATGGCGAACGGACCCGGGCTTATGGCGAACGGACCCGGGCTTATGGCGAACGGACCCGGGCTTATGGCGAACGGACCTATGGCGAACGGACCTTATGGCGAACGGACCCGGGCGCGCCCCGCCTTCCAGGCCGCGTGCGCCATCAACAACCCGCCCGATCTCGGGCCCGTATAGAGGAGAAGCTTCATGGCCCGCGCCGACCAGGTGTTTCATCTCCGCGCGCACGAGAAGACGCTCGGCTTCGCCTTCGCCGTCAGAGGCGAGACGATGCTGCACATTTCGGGGGCCTGCGCGCTCGACGCCGACGGCGAGGCGGCGGCGCCGGGCGACCTGGGGGCGCAAATGTGGATCGTTTACGCCGACATCGCGAAGGCCTTGGCGGCGCACGGGCTCGGCTTCGCCGAGGTGGTGCGCGAGCGGATCTACCTCACCGACATCCGGGCCTTCCGCACCGCGCTCCCGATACGAGCCGAGATCTACCGCGCCGCCGCGCCGCCGGCGGCCACCTGGGTCGAGGTCGCTGGCCTGATGCGTCCCGAATTCATGATCGAGATCGAGGTGACGGCGGAATTCCCGCGCGAGGAATAGGCGAGCTCGGCGCCGAGCCCGAGGCCATGTTTGGAAACGGAAAATCACCCGCTCGGGCGCGCCTCCAGCGCCGCGACCTCGTCCGCCAGCATGTCGAAGAGGAGGGCGATCCAATGGCCCGGCACGCCCTGGGCGATGAAGACGAGGCGGCTCGAGCGGTCCTCGTCGGGCCAGGCGTCGAGCCAGGCGAGGGGATGGAGGACGTGCTGCACGCCGTGCACGATCGCCGGCTGCTCCGGGTTCTCGCGGATGTTCAAGATCCCCTTGATGCGTAAAAGATCGCGCCCGCAATTGTCGCTCAGGGTCTCCAGGAAGAGACTCAGCAGCGCCGCCGGGATCGGCTCGTCTCGGCGCAGGCAAAAACTCGATATGTCGCCGCCGTGGTGGGCATGACCGTGGGCCTCGGCCGCGAGCCAGCGGGCGAGGTCGCGGTTCGGCCGGGCCGGAGCCTCGAACAGGCGCGAGGCCGCGATATCGCCGCTCACCGCCTCCAACACGGCCGCCGCCGGATTGAGCGCCCCGAGCCGCGCGGCCAAGTCCGGCAACGCCGCCGGCGCCAGATCTCCCTTGGTCACCACCAACGAATCGGCGAGCGCCACCTGTCGCACGCTCTCCTCGTGGCATCGAAGCGTCCGGGCACCGTTGAGCGCGTCCACCGTGGCCACGACGGCGGCGATCTCGACCTGGCCGGAGAGTGCGGCGTCGGTCATCAGCGCGTGCAGGATCGGCGCCGGCTCGGCGAGGCCCGTGGTCTCCACCACCACGCGGCGAAAGGGGGCGATCTCGCCGGCGCGGCGCCGCGCCAGCAGATCGGCGAGCGTGCGCACCAGATCGCCCCGCACCTCACAGCAGAGGCAGCCGCCGGGAAGTGCCACGATCTCCTCCTCGCTGGCCTCCAGCAGGTGGTGGTCGAGGGCGATCTCGCCGAATTCGTTCACGATCACCGCCGTGTCGCGAAAGTCGGGGTCGCGCAGCAGCGCGGCCAGCAGCGTCGTCTTGCCACTGCCGAGAAAGCCGGTGATCACATGAACCGGTATCGCCGTCATGGGCCTATCCATTGCTTCCTCGCGCGTGAAAGCATAGTCACCGACCGCTCGAGGGCGCCAGAGCGGACAGGCAGGTCAGTTCCGGCCCCGATGTGCCTCGTAGTAGGAGCGCAGAACGGCGTTCATTCGCGCCTGATAGCCTCGGCCACGGCGCTTGAACCATTTCACCATGTCGGTGTCGAACTTGGCCGTGATCTGGGTCTTTTTTCGGTCTTCCGGCATGACCACACGGGCGCTCGCCCAAAATCGCTCGTCCAGTTCCGGAATATCCGAGGTATCGATGGCGCTGTCGGGCAGCGCCGCCAACTCTTCAGCCGTCAATTCTCTTTCGTATTTCCTTGTCATATATCCTCCGTTCGGAGCGTCTGGCCGGCCGCGCCGAGATAATCCGCGTCACGCCATCCCGGTCCGTGTGTACCACGACAAGGATCAGAACGGCCTCGATCATGCCGAGGCTGATCGTACGTTGCTCGCCGTAGTCGGCTCGCTCATCGGCCCAATCAATCGTGAGACCGTCGAAAATCCGAGCCGCTCGCGCGAAACCGATACCGTGCTTCGCGATGTTGCTTCGGTTCTTGTCTTCATCCCATTCGAATTCTCTTCATCCCATTCGAATTCCATGCGCACTCCCGAGATCGCCTGTCCAATATAATTATTTTTACAATTATTTGCAAGAGATCTTCGATACTCCCCCGAAGCCTCGGAAGCGTGCTAAGACCCGGGACAGCGGGGAGGAGCGCATGCGGGACATCATCGAGCAGTTGGAGGAGAAGCGCGCCCAGGCCCGGCTCGGCGGCGGCGCGCGCAGGATCGAGGCGCAGCACGCCAAGGGCAAGCTCACCGCGCGGGAACGCCTCGAGCTGCTGCTCGACGAGGGCAGTTTCGAGGAATACGACATGTTCGTCGAGCCTCGGAGCCACGATTTCGGCCTCGCCGAAAGCACGGTGCCGGGCGACGGCGTGGTGACCGGCTGGGGCACGATCAACGGCCGCCTGGTCTTCGTCTTCAGCCAGGATTTCACCGTCTTCGGCGGCTCGCTCTCGGAAGCGCACGCCGAGAAGATCTGCAAGATCATGGACCAGGCGATGAAGGTGGGGGCGCCGGTCATCGGCCTGAACGATTCCGGCGGCGCCCGGATCCAGGACGGCGTCGCCTCGCTCGCCGGCTATGCCGAGGTGTTTCAGCGCAACGTCTTGGCCTCGGGCGTGGTGCCACAGATATCCCTGATCATGGGGCCGTGTGCCGGCGGCGCGGTCTATTCGCCGGCGATGACCGACTTCATCTTCATGGTGAAGGATTCCTCCTACATGTTCGTCACCGGCCCGGAGGTGGTGAAAACCGCGACCCAGGAGACGGTCACGCTCGAGGAACTGGGCGGCGCCCTCACCCACACCAAGACCTCCGGCGTCGCCGACATCGCCTTCGAGGACGACGTGGAAGCGCTGCTGGAGACCCGGCGGCTGGTCGATTTCCTGCCGCTTTCGAACCGCGAGCCGGGGCCGGTCCGCCCGACCACTGATTCCGTGACCCGGGTCGAGGCCTCGCTCGACAGCCTGATTCCCGACAACCCCAACAAGCCCTACGACATGGGGGAGCTGATCGGGAAGCTCGTCGACGAAGGCGATTTCTTCGAGCTGCAGCCGAATTTCGCAGCCAACATCGTCATCGGCTTCGCCCGCATCGCCGGCGAGACGATCGGCATCGTCGCCAATCAGCCGCTGGTGCTGGCCGGCTGCCTCGACATCGACAGCGCCCGCAAGGCGGCCCGCTTCGTCCGCTTCTGCGATTGCTTCGCGATCCCGATCCTAACCCTGGTCGACGTCCCGGGCTTCCTACCGGGCACGACGCAGGAATATGGCGCCATCATCAAGCACGGCGCCAAGCTGCTGTTCGCCTTCGCCGAGGCGACGGTGCCGAAGGTGACGCTCATTACCCGCAAGGCGTACGGCGGCGCCTATGACGTGATGAGCTCCAAGCATCTCCGCGGCGACGTCAACTTCGCCTGGCCCTCGGCCGAGATCGCGGTGATGGGGCCGAAGGGGGCGGTGGAGATCATCTTCCGCGCCGAAGCGGGGGAGGCAGAGAAGATGGCGGCCAGGGAGGCGGAATATCGCGAAAAGTTCGCCAATCCCTTCATCGCCAGCCACCGGGGTTTCATCGACGACATCATCATGCCCCGCGACAGCCGGCGGCGGATCGCCCGGGCCTTCGCCATGCTGAAGGGCAAGCGGCTGGAAAATCCGCCCAAGAAACACGCCAACATCCCGCTTTGAGGCCGGCGCCCATGTTTGCCAAGATCCTGATCGCCAACCGGGGCGAGATCGCCTGCCGGATCATCAAGACGGCCCGGCGCATGGGGCTCGCCACGGTGGCGGTCTATTCCGAGGCGGACCGGGGCGCATTGCATGTCCGGATGGCGGACGAGGCGATTGCGATCGGCCCGGCGCCGGCGGCCGAGAGCTACCTTGGAATCGAGAGAATCGTCGAGGCCTGCCGGGAGACGAGCGCGGAGGCGGTGCACCCGGGCTTCGGATTTCTGGCGGAAAACGCCGCCTTCGCCGCCGCGCTCGCCGCCGCCGGCATTACCTTCATCGGCCCCTCCGCCGGCGCAATCGCGGCGATGGGCGACAAGCTCGAAGCGAAGCGCCTGGCCGCGGCGGCCGGCCTCAACGTCGTGCCGGGCCACGGCGAAGCGATCGAGGACGCGGACGAAGCGGTCGAAATCGCCGAGAAGATCGGTCTCCCCGTGATGCTCAAACCCGCGGCCGGCGGCGGTGGCAAGGGGATGCGGATCGCCCGCGATTCGGCCGCCGTGCGCGCGGGGCTGGTCTCGGCCCAGCGCGAGGCCCGCGCCAGCTTCGGCGACGAGCGGGTCTTCCTCGAGAAATACATCGAGCAGCCGCGCCACATCGAAATCCAGGTGCTGGGCGACGGCCGGGGAAACTGCATCCACCTGGGGGAGCGCGAGTGCTCCATCCAGCGGCGCCATCAGAAGGTCATCGAGGAGGCGCCGAGCCCCTTCCTCGACGAGGCGACGCGGGCCCGGATGGGCGGGCAGGCGGTGGCTCTCGCGCGCGCCGTCGACTACGCCTCGGCGGGGACGGTCGAATTTATCGTCGATTCCGACAAAAACTTCTATTTCCTCGAGATGAATACGCGACTTCAGGTCGAGCATCCGGTGACGGAAATGGTTCTCGGGCTCGATCTGGTGGAAGTGATGATAAGGCTCGCGGCCGGCGAGCCGCTGCCACTGACGCAGGACGAGGTTCGCGTCGAGGGTTGCGCCATCGAGGCCCGGATCTATGCCGAGGACCCGGCCAAGGGTTTCCTCCCCTCGGTCGGTCGCCTGGTCCGCTATCGCCCGCCCGAGGAGAGCGGAAACGTGCGCGTCGATAGCGGGGTCGTCGAGGGCTCCGAGATCACCATGTTCTACGATCCCATGATCGCCAAGCTGGTGACGCACGGCACCGACCGGGCAGCGGCGATTGAGCGCATGGCCGGCGCGCTCGACAGCTATCGGATCACCGGGATTCGCCACAACGTCGATTTTCTCGCCGCGATCGTGGCCAGCCCTCGATTCCGCGAGGGCCGCTTGAGCACCGACTTCATCGCCGAGAGCTTCGGCGAGAACTTCGAGCCGGCGGTGCCCGAGGGCATGGCCTTGGATAGCCTGATCGCCGCCACCGCGATCATCGCCGAGCGGCGGCGCGCGCGGGACCGCACTATCGCCGGACCCGGCCCCTGGCCCCACGACGGCGAGGCGGGCCGCGTCGTGGTGCTCGAGGGGACGCCTCATGCGGTGGAGATCACCGCCGGCGAGGGGGGCGCACGCGTGGTGTTGGGGGGCCGAGAGATCGCCGTCCAGAGCGAGTGGCGCCCCGGCGACGAGATCTTCCGTGGCACCCTCGACGGACGCGAGATCGCCGTCGGCGTCGCCCTCGACGGCAGCCGCCTCGTGCTGTCGCACGCCGGCCACGTGGTCAGGGCGCGCCTGATGAGCCGGCGCGCGGACGAGCTCGCGGCCCTGATGCCGGTGAAGGCGCCAGCGGATCCTTCCAACCTGCTGCTCTCGCCGATGGCGGGGCTGGTGGTGGCGATCCACGTGACGCCCGGCGAACAGGTGAAGGCGGGCCAGCCGCTGGCGGTGGTCGAGGCCATGAAGATGGAGAACGTGCTGATCGCCGAGCGGGACGGCGAGATCGCCCTGGTCCGGGTCGCCGCCGGCGCGAGCCTGAGCGCCGAGGAAATCATCCTCGAGTTCGTCGCCTGAGAGCCGCATGGCCGAGGACGCCGTCCGCCTGGTGATCCGCGGCCGCGTGCAGGGCGTCTGGTTTCGCGCCTGGACGATGCGGACCGCCCGCGCGCTCGGCCTCGACGGCTGGGTGCGCAACCGGAACGACGGCACCGTCGAGGTGGTGGCGGCCGGCGCACCCGCCGCGCTGGAGGCCCTGATCGCCGCCTGTCGCCAGGGACCACCGGCGGCCCGCGTCGACGATGTCGAACGCCATGAGACGCACTGGAGCGGGGGTGGCGGATTCCACTTGGCCCCGGACGAATAGGCGCGGGGCCTATTCGGCGCTGGGCAAGTTGGCGGCAAAGGTGGCCATGAGTTCGCCGTCGACCTCGGCGAGGGAGACCGGGATGCCGAGCGCCACCAGCGAGGTCACGCCAAATTCGGCGATGCCGCAGGGCACGATTCCCTCGTAGTGTGAGAGATCCGGATCGACGTTGAGCGAAATCCCGTGGTAGCTGACCCAGTGGCGGAGCCGGACGCCGACGGCGGCGATCTTCTCTTCCCGTCCGCCGCCGCGATCGATCCACACGCCGACCCGACCCGGCCGCCGCTCGCCCCGCACGTGGAAGCGCCACAGCGTGTCGATCACCCACCCTTCGAGTGCCGCGACGTAGGCGCGGAGGTCGCGGCCGTGGGGACGCAAGTCGCGCATCACGTAGGCCACCCGCTGGCCCGGGCCATGATAGGTGTACTGGCCGCCCCGGCCGCTTTGGTACACGGGCAAGCGCGCGTCCAGCAGATCCTCGGGCCGCGCGCTGGTGCCGGCGGTGTAGAGCGGGGGATGCTCCAGCAGCCAGACGAGATCCGGCGCCGCGCCCTGGCGAATCGCCGCGACGCGCGACTCCATCGCCGCCACCGCCTGGTCGTAGCCGACGGCTGTGTCGCTGATCCGCCATTCAGGCGTGCGGCTCGTCATCTCTCGACCACCTCCAGCCAGCATTGCCGCTCCCCTCGCGCGAGCCTAACCGACTTTGCGGCGCGCGCGATCGTGATTTCGCGCTGGACAGCTTCACATTTACGCTTCCCTAACCATGACGGCGCCATAAGGAACCCGACCTGGAGCAACACCGGAGCGGAAGAGTCGTGCCCCGATCGAACGCCGTGGAAACCGTCGATCTGGAGATATCCGTCGTCATCGGGACGGCGGTGATGCCGATCCAACAATTGTTGAGAATGGGCCGGGGCGCGCTGATCGAGCTCGACGCGCAAGTCGACGATTATGCCTGGATCTATGCTAATAATCGCTTGATCGCTCGGGGCGAGATCGTCGTCAACGGCGAAACGGTGTCGGTCCAGATCAAGGAAACCCTGGGCGGAAGCGACGGCGAGAGGTGAGCCGCCCGACCGGTCCGACGCCACGGCGAGAGACGGGGGAGCCGCATGGACCACGACGAAACCTTCGAGTCACACTTGGCGGAGTTACGCCGCGAAGGCCGCTATCGTCATTTCGCCGACCTGACGCGCCATGCCGGCGAGTTTCCCCGCGCCCTCCATCACGGGCCCGGCGGCGCGGACGAGGTGATCGTGTGGTGCTCCAACGACTATTTGGCGATGGGGCAGCATCCCGACGTGCTGGCGGCGATGCGGGCGGCGTTGGAGCGCTCGGGCGCCGGCTCCGGCGGCACCCGCAACATCTCCGGCACGACGCATGATCACGTCCTGCTGGAGGCGGAATTGGCGGACCTCCATGGGAAGCCGGCGGCGCTGCTCTTCACCTCCGGCTATGTCGCCAACGAGGCGACGCTCTCCACCCTCCAGAGCCTGCTTCCCGGCGCCATCGTATTTTCGGACGCGCTGAACCACGCCTCGATGATCGCCGGCATTCGCCACGGTCCCGGCGAGACGCGGATCTGGCGCCACAACGACGTCGAGCACCTCGACCGTCTGCTCTCGGAGACCCCGCCCGAGACGCCCCGCATCGTCGCCTTCGAAAGCGTCTATTCGATGGACGGCGACATCGCGCCCTTGGGCGACATCATCGATATCGCGGAGCGTCACGGCGCGCTCAGCTATCTCGACGAAGTGCATGCCGAGGGCCTTTACGGCGCCAGGGGCGGCGGCATCGCGGAGCGTGACGGCGTGATGGACCGCATCGACGTGATCGAGGGGACCTTGGCCAAGGCCTTCGGCGTGATGGGCGGCTATATCGCCGCCTCGCGCCCGTTGGTCGACGCGGTCAGGAGTTTCGCCCCCGGCTTGGACCGCATCGACGTGATCGAGGGGACCTTGGCCAAGGCCTTCGGCGTGATGGGCGGCTATATCGCCGCCTCGCGCCCATCTTCACCACTTCGCTGGCGCCGGTGCTGGTGGCCGGCGCGCTCGCCAGCGTGCGATACCTGAAGCGGACCGACGAACTGCGCGAGCGCCATCAGGAACGGGCGGCGCGGCTCAAGGCCATGCTGGCCGAGGCCGGACTGCCGGTGATGCCCTCCGAGAGCCATATCGTGCCGGTGCCGGTGGGCGATCCGGTCCGCTGCAAGGGTATTTCGGACGCACTGATGGCGGAGCATCGGATCTACGTGCAGCCGATCAATTACCCGACGGTGCCGCGCGGCACGGAACGGCTGCGGTTCACGCCTTCACCGCACCACGACGACGCCATGATGGGGGATCTGGCGCGGGCGCTCGCGGCCGTCTGGCGGCGGGACGACCCGCGCCGCGCCGCCTGATGTCAGGCGCGATCTCGCGAGGGCGGCGCCGGCGCCGGGGCGACCGCGCGCTTTCGCGCCGCGATATCCTGATCGAGTTTCATCGTCTGGGGGCCTTCGTCCGCGTCGTCGCCATCGATCAGGAGAGCGGTACCGAGGTCGTCATCGTCGGGCCCGCCGGCGCCAGCCCCGAACGCCTCTCGCGATGCGCGGCGGACAAGCTCCGCTATGTGATGGGCAGGCGCGCGAAGAAATCGCCGATCAAGCGGCCCGGCATCGAAGTCTGAAAATGGGGGCCTAGTGGATAGAATCCACTAGCCGCCGCTATTGGCCGCGGCGGCGGCCGAGGCCGATGTTCTTGGCGAAATGCGAGCGTTGGCGTGAGTAGTTGGGCGCGACCATGGGGTAGTCGGGCGCCAGACCCCATTTCACGCGGTATTCCTCCGGCGAGAGGCTGAACTTGGTCCGAAGGTAGCGTTTCAGCATCTTCAGCTTCTTGCCGTCCTCGAGGCAGATCAAATAATCGTCTTGCACCGACTTGCGGATCGACACGGCGGGTTTCGGCGAATTCGCGAGGGTCCGCGGCCCCTCGCCGGTCCCAACCTCCAGCAGGGCGCGATGGACGGTCTGGATCAAGTCCGGGATCTCGGCCGCGGGGAGCGTGTTGTAGCGCAAATAGGCGGCGACGATTTCCGCCACCATCGGCAGCACGTCCTCCCGATCCTCGCGCTCCAAAACGTCATTCATTGGGGGAAATTAACCGTTATTTGAAGGAGCACTGCATTTTTCAAGGTCTATACTTGGATGTCAAGAATATATCTTGCCTATCCGGTTAACGCCCATGACCGCTACATGTAGGGTGCCGCCACTCTCCCGAGTAAAGCTCGGCATAGGTTGGAGCAGAGGTGTCGCCCGCGATGCCGAGCAATGAGCGGAAGGCGTTGAACGGGTAGAACCGCCTGTTGAAGCGGAAGGTGAACTCGTTGAGGTAGGCTTGTAGGTGCTGGTGGCTAACGCCGTGGTGGATACCGATCAGCCACGTCTTCAGGTTGGCGAAAACCAGATGGATGATCGGCAGGTATTGCTCGGCAACCTCTGGATCACCACACTCGGCAACAGCGAAGTGCTCGTAGCCGCGCTTACCGAGGCCAGCATAGCCGCTCCAATCGTCAGTAACGATCAGCGATCCCGGCGCGACGGTGCTCTCGACGAACCCACAGAGCGACTCGGCGCTACGGTCGAGCACGACGGCGAGCCGAACGCGTCCGGCATAGCGTCCGTCTTTCCGGTTGTCGAGCTTGGTGCCCGGCTTTCGATGACGCACTGCGGTGGTCCTGGTTCGTTGCTTGCCTATCCGGTTTACACCCACACCCACTAGGGCTAGAATGGGCGCAAACCGGATATAGGGGAGCGCGCCATGGATGTTCTCGACCGCGCCGATCTCCCATTCCCGCATTCGCTACCCGAGTTCCAGCGACTTTTCCCCGATGATGCGGCCTGCGCCGCCTACCTGGAGAAAGCCCGCTGGGGAGACGGCTTTGCCTGCCCGCACTGCGGCACGGCGGGAGAGCCGTTCCACTTTGAAAACCGCCCTGGCGTCCTGCGCTGCCGCAAGTGCCGCCAGAACACCGGGCTGACGGTGGGAACAGTGATGGAGCGTAGCCACACTCCGCTGAACGTCTGGTTCTGGGCCGCTTATCTGGTCGCCAGTCAGACGCCCGGCATGTCCGCCGTGCAGTTTCAGCGGCAACTTGGTCTTTCGCGCTACGAGACGGCCTTTCAAATTCTCCACAAGCTCCGCTCGGGCATGGTGCGGCCCAACCAAGACAGGATCGGTGGACAGCCCAAGAACCATGTTGAGGTGGACGAAACCTGGGTTGGCGGGCGAACGCGTGGGGAAGGCCGTGGTGTTCACCACAAGGTTCTCGTCTCCTGTGCCATCGAGGTGCGTCATCGAAAGCCGGGCACCAAGCTCGACAACCGGAAAGACGGACGCTATGCCGGACGCGTTCGGCTCGCCGTCGTGCTCGACCGTAGCGCCGAGTCGCTCTGTGGGTTCGTCGAGAGCACCGTCGCGCCGGGATCGCTGATCGTTACTGACGATTGGAGCGGCTATGCTGGCCTCGGTAAGCGCGGCTATGAGCACTTCGCTGTTGCCGAGTGTGGTGATCCAGAGGTTGTTGCCGAGTGTGGTGATCCAGAGGTTGCCGAGCAATACCTGCCGATCATCCATCTGGTTTTCGCCAACCTGAAGACGTGGCTGATCGGTATCCACCACGGCGTTAGCCACCAGCACCTACAAGCCTACCTCAACGAGTTCACCTTCCGCTTCAACAGGCGGTTCTACCCGTTCAACGCCTTCCGCTCATTGCTCGGCATCGCGGGCGACACCTCTGCTCCAACCTATGCCGAGCTTTACTCGGGAGAGTGGCGGCACCCTACATGTAGCGGTCATGGGCGTTAACCGGATAGGCAAGAATATATCATCCGGCGAGGCAGTATTCATAAATGTAGAGATAAATTTGAGAAGATGCACATCGGCCCGTCGGGAACATTCCGACGCCCGGGGGAGCGGGCAGCCCGGCGTCTAGTCGGATTCTATCCACTAGCTTCGAACCCGCAGCGCTTCAGCCGAGCAGAAGGCTGCGGCGAGAGGCCAGGAATTCGTCGACGGCGGCCTCGATCACGTCGAAGTCCGCGTCATCGAGCGGCAGCATCAGATTGAACATGCCGCGACGACCGATATAGATCCCGCGCGCGATCAGGTCTAGCTGGAAGAGGGGCCTGAGCTCGTTGCGGCCGGCCTGGACGGCGTCGAAGTCGGCGATCTCTCCGGCGCGAAAATGGACCGTGAACATCGAGCCGCGCCCCCGAAACTGGACCGGCACGCCCTGCGCGCGGGCGCGGGCGTTCAGCCGCTCGCGCAAGCCGTCGCCGCGGGCGTTGAAGGGTCCGGCCGCCTCGGGCGGGTAGACCTCCTCCAGGCCGGCGAGCCCGGCGCTCATGGTCATGACGTTGTTGTTGAAGGTGCCGGAATGCGGCACTGCGTCGGCGCGGCGGGGGTCGAAGCGGTCCATGATGTCGGCGCGGCCGCCGAAGGCGCCGAAGCTCATGCCGCCGCCGACATACTTGCCGAGGGTGGTGAGGTCCGGTGTGATTGCGAGCTCGCCTTGCAGGCCGGCGGGGCCGAGGCGCGACGTCATCACCTCGTCGAAGATCAACAGCACACCGGCTCGGGCCGTCTCCTCGCGCAACATCGCCACGAATTCGGGCGTCGCCGGAATGCACCCCCCGCCGCCGAGCATCGGCTCCACGATCAGGCAGGCGAGATCGCCCGCGTGCTCGGCGATCAGGGCGCGACAGCCCGCGACGTCGTTATAGCGGCCGACGACGTAGGGGAAGGGGGCGTTGATCGGCATCGTCGGGTCGGCGAAGTAGAGCAGCCCGCCGTGATAGCCGCCGAACATCACCATCACATGATCGCGTCCGGTGACCACGCGGGCGATGGAGATCGCCATCAAGTTGGCCTCGGTGCCGGAATTGGTGAAGCGCACCCGCTCGATGGCGGGAAAGCGGGCGACCACGGCCCGGGCGAGCGCGCCCTCCTTCGCGTTGGGGCCGCCGAGCAAGATGCCGCCGTCGAGCGCCGCCTTGACCGCGGCCACAATCACCGGGTTCGAGTGGCCGTAGAGACCCGCTGTGTATTCGCCCAGGACGTCGACGTATTCATGCCCGTCGGCGTCGAGGACGCGGGCGTCCCGGCCCTCCACGAGGGCGAGAGGGAAGGGGTCGTAGTGCAGCGTGGTGCGCGTATTGCCGCCGGGCATGGCGGCGGCGGCGGCCTCGTTCAAGCGCCGGCTCTCAGGGTTGGCCTCGACGTAGCGGGCCTCGGCCTCGGTTAGCGCGGAGGCGAGATCGACGTTGGCGCCGGCGAGGCTTGCTTGGCTCATTCCCGTCTCCCGTCAGAAAAATGTCTTGAAGGCGATTATCGTGAAGGTGTCCCTGATCCCGGCCAGGGGCTGAATTTCCTCCGTGACGAAGCGGCCGATGTCGCGCCCCTCGTTCAGGTAGCACTTAGAGCACTTTCCGACCAGGTTAAAACGTTTGACCGGGATGATTTTGGGTCGTGGCGGCGTTCCGCTCGCGACGGCGATGCGGGGTATCGGTAGCTGAGCGCAACGCCGCCACGGCGCGAAAGAACCCGGCCGTCGGTGGGCCAACTCGACCCCGCGCCCGGCCGCTTGCCCGATGAACCACATCGCGGCGCGGCTTCACTCGGGCGGCTTGCGGCGAACGGGACGCAGGACGAAAGCGGGCAGGGAATCGACCGAGCCCTGGGCTGGTGTCTCCTTGGCCGCGCGCTGGCGCGGCTTCGAGCTTGGTTTCGCCTTGGCCTCGCCGTCACGCGGCCGCGCTTTGCGTAACTGTCGAGATTTGGCTTTCGGCGCGCTCGCCTGCGGCGTCGAGGCGCGATCCCGGCGGGGCGCGGGGCGCCGCGCGCGGCGGCCGCGGCCGTCCTCCTCCGCCAACCGCTCGCCCTCGACGCCATCGATTTCGAAGCGGGGGATCGCGCGGCCGATCAGGCGTTCGATGGCCGTAACGAACTTGGTGTCCTCGGGCGCGGCCAGGCTGAACGAGCGCCCGCGCATTCCGGCCCGACCGGTACGCCCGATCCGATGCACATAGTCCTCGGCGTGATAGGGCATATCGAACAGGAAAACGTGGCTGAGGCCGACGATATCGAGGCCGCGCGCCGCCACGTCGGAGCAGACGAGGAGACGCAGTTCCTCGTTGCGGAAGCGTTCCAGGGTCTGGGTGCGGTGGCTCTGCGTCATGTCGCCATGCAGCGCCGCCGCGTCGAAGCCGTGCTTGGCGAGCGAGCGGGCGATGATGTCGACGTCGCGCTTGCGGTTGCAGAAGATCAGCGCGTTCTTGACCGGCTGCGAGCGCAGCAGCGCGCGAAGCGCCGGGCGCTTGTCGTCCGGGTGGACGATCGAGAGGCGCTGCTCCACCATTTCCGCCGGCGAGGCCGGCGGCGACACCGAGATCTCGACCGGATTGGTCAGGAACATGTCGGCCAGGCGGCGGATCTCCGCCGGCATGGTGGCCGAGAAGAACAGCGTCTGGCGCTTCGGATTGACCAGTCGCACGATCCGCTCGACGTCCGGGATGAAGCCCATGTCGAGCATTCGATCCGACTCGTCGATCACCAGCGTCTCGACCCCGCGAAGCAGCAGTCCCCCGCGCTCGAAGTGATCCAGCAAGCGGCCGGGCGTGGCGACCAAAACGTCGACGCCGCGGTCGATTTTGCGGGCCTGGTCGTCGAACGAGGTGCCGCCGATCAGAAGCGCCATGGTGAGGCGGTGGAACTTGCCGTAGATCTCGAAATTCTCGGCCACCTGGGCCGCGAGTTCGCGCGTCGGCTCCAGGATCAGCGAGCGCGGCATTCGCGCCCTCGCCCGCCCCTGGGCCAATCGGTCGATCATCGGCAGCACGAAGGCCGCCGTCTTGCCGGTGCCGGTCTGGGCGCAACCCAGGATGTCGACGCCGGCCACGACGTGTGGGATCGCCTGCGCCTGAATGGGCGTGGGTTCCTTGTAGCCGGCCTCGTCGACCGCCCGCAGGACGGACTCACTCAGTCCGAGTTCCGAAAATGACATAAATTGAAGAGGCGATTCGTTGTTTGTCTTTGGGGTTTGACTTCGGCGTTTGTCTTTGGGGCCCGTCGTCGCAAAGGCCGCCAACATGATCGAGGCCGCATGAGGGCGAGATAGTACGCAATAGGGCGCGAGTCAATGTCGCGCCGCCAAAAGCGGGGCGAGGGGGAATGGCGACGCGGCAATCGCTGGTCTCGGTGCCCGATTTGCCCTGCACCGAGCTTGTGTGGCGCGATCGGCTCGAGGTGCTGGAGGACCTGGCCGAGACGACGGTGGCGAGCGCGCAACGGGGCCATGATTCGCTCTCCGCCGTCGCCGACCGGCCACCGAAGCGACGGCGATCGGCCGACCACGAAATACCGGCACCGCATCGAATTCATGAATAGTATCAATAAACATATTTAAATATCTGAAATGACGATATTATTCGATTTCAGGAATTCCAGCGGGGAGATCTAGTGTTCCGATCCTAACAAAAGTTTCCCAAAGGGCTTGCGTTCTGCGATTCTGGGGGAATGACGAAGACATTGGCATGCATCTGGCTGTCTCCCGCGGAGCGGGCGACGCTGGAAGGGTTGGTTTCTGGGCGGAACACGCCGCAGAAGCTGGTTTGGCGGGCACGGATCGTGTTGCTGTCGGCTGACGGGATCGGCACGATGACGATCGTCCGGTTGGTCGGCAAAAGTAAGGTGACGGTGTGGCGCTGGCAGGAGCGCTACCTTGCCAAAGGCATCGCCGGACTGCGCCGCGATGCGACGCGACCGGGACGCAAGCCGCCGCTGAGCGCCGAGGTGATCGAGCGGGTTGTGCATAAGACCTTGCACGAGACGCCGGAGGCGGCGACGCATTGGAGCATCCGCAAGATGGCCCGTGCCGTCGGCCTCAGCTACACCAGCGTGCAGCGGGTCTGGAAGGCGCACGGCCTCAAGCCGCACCTGGTGAAGACCTTCAAGCTGTCGAATGACGAACACTTCGTCGAGAAGGTGCGCGATATCGTCGGTCTCTATCTCGATCCGCCGGACAAGGCGCTGGTTCTCTCGGTCGACGAGAAGAGCCAGATCCAGGCGCTCGACCGCACACAGCCCGGCTTGCCGATCAAGAAGGGCCGAGCCGGCACCATGACGCATGACTACAAGCGCCACGGCACGACGACATTGTTCGCCGCGCTCGACGTCGCCACCGGCAAGGTCATCGGCCACTGCATGAAGCGGCACCGCCATCAGGAATGGCTGAAATTCCTGCGCCGTATCGACGCCGAGACGCCCAAGAAGCTCGACCTGCATCTGATCGCCGACAACTACGCCACCCACAAGCATCCCAAGGTCAAGGCGTGGTTGGCAAAACATCCTCGCTTCCATATGCACTTCACTCCGACATCCGCCTCCTGGCTCAGCCAGGTCGAACGCTTCTTCGGCCTGATCACCAGCGATCAAATCCGTTGCGGCGTGTTCAAGAGCGTCGCCGAACTCGAAACAGCCATTCAGGAATACCTCGAGCACCACAATGCCGATCCAAAACCCTTCGTATGGACCGCTTCCGCCACCGCCATACTCGAAAAAGTCGCTCGTGGGCGACAGGCGTTAGAGTCGGGACACTAGGGCCTGGCCCTGTAGAGCAGGACGTTCGCGGATTGGCGAAATTGCATTTGTACCGAGCTTGGCGAACGTATGATGTTGATTTCATTGTTGAACGTGATCTGAGCATAATTTGTCATAATATATATTATGCGATATCTCTCACCAGGCGGGCGGCAACCACCCTGGTTCCCAGTTGCGCCCGGCGACCGCCGCCTTAAGATGCGCCGCCATGACGACTCCCGAGACGAATGGCGCCGAAAGGAATGGCGCCGAGGCCATGGTCCGGCTGCTGGAGATCATGCGCCGGCTGCGCGATCCGGAGCACGGCTGCCCCTGGGACGTCGAGCAGGATTTCGCCTCCATCGCCCCCTATACCATCGAGGAGGCGCACGAGGTCGCCGAGGCGATCGCCCTGGGCGACATGGAGCAGCTCCGGAGCGAGCTGGGCGACCTGCTGTTCCAAGTGGTGTTCCACGCCCAGATGGCGCGCGAGCGCGACGCCTTCGCCGACGTGGTCGCCGCGATTTCCGACAAGATGATCGCCCGCCACCCCCACGTCTTCGGCGAGCTGGCGATAGAGGGTGCCCGGGCACAGAGCCGCGCCTGGGAAAGCCACAAGGCCGACGAGCGCGCCCGGCTCGCCGCCGGCGAAGGACGCCGGGCGAGCGTGCTGGACGGTATCGCGCGCGCGCTGCCCGCCCTGCTGCGCGCGCTCAAACTGCAAGCCCGCGCCGCCCGGGTCGGCTTCGATTGGGCCGAGGCGGCGCCGATCATCGACAAGATCGCCGAGGAATGCGCCGAGTTGATCGAGGTCGGGGGCGAAGCGGACGCCGGCCTCGATCGGCGTTTGGAGGAGTTCGGCGACCTGCTGTTCTCGATCGTCAACCTGGCGCGCCATCTGGATCTCGACCCCGAGGAGGCGCTTCGGCGCGCCAACCGCAAGTTCGAGCGCCGCTTTCGCGCCGTCGAGGCGCGCTTCGCCGAAGCCGGGCGCGAGCTCGACCAAGCCGACCTCGACGAGATGGAAGCCGCCTGGCGGGCGGTGAAGCGAGCCGAGCGCGAGCCTCCGGCGTGACCGAGGCCGTCCCTCCCCTTCGCGACGACGTCGGGGATCGCCTCGCCGGTGTCGCCGTGTGGGCTCCGTTCGCCCGGTTACCGGACGCTCGCCTGGTCGAGGCCGCGCCCGACCGCGTCGTCGTCTAGATGCGCATCGAGGCGCATCGCATGAACGGCGCCGGCCGAGTCCACGGCGGCGCCATCGCCGGCCTGATCGACATCGCCGCCACCGCCTGGGCCACCGACGACGCCGTCTTCGGGACCCCTGGCACCACTCTCGCCGTCACCGCCAACATATTGGCGCCGGGTTTGGACGGTACGCTCCGCGCCGAGGGCCGGATCATCCGCGTCCACGTCGCCGACCGCGCCGGCAACGGCGTCGCCGAGGGCCAGGTCAGCTACAAGCTCGACCTCCGCCGCCCCTGATCGCACCCTCGGCCGCCAACGTCGGCTTTCGGGCCCGGCCCCCGATCGCACCATTTTTTGCAGGATCGCACTTTCGGCGGGAGGAGATATTGTCGTATTATTTTGGTGCCAAGCCAGTTGGCGGAATGGACATGTTCGCGACCGAAGTCGAGCGAGTTCCAACATTTGACTGGCCTTTCCATCGCCACACCGGTACGCTGATTTTTGCTCACAACACATCTGTTTTTGGGAGCCCCTCATGCAAAGACCTACGGCCGTGTCACGGCGCAAGCTGCTTGGTGGCGTCGTTGCTGGTACCGGTGCGCTGATCGCAGGTAAGGCGGCGCAGGCAGCGTGCGCCCTCACTCCGCGTCAAATCAACGGGCCGTTCTTTCCGGTCGCAATCAACGATTATGACTGGGATATGACTCACATGCCCGGCCGGCGCGACCGCGCCGTGGGCGACGTGATCGAGATCGTCGGCCGCGTGCTCGACACCGACTGCAAGCCGCTCCGCGGCCCCATTCTCGACGTGTGGCAGGCTAACGCGGCGGGGCGCTATCTGCATCCACGTGATCCCAATCCGGCACCGCTCGACCCCAATTTCGAGGGCTATGCCCGATTATATACCGAAGCGGATGGGGTCTATCGAATTCGAACGATTGTTCCCGGCGCCTATCCAGTGGAACCGGACTGGGTGCGCCCGCCGCATATTCACTTCAAGGTGCACCCGGCGACCGCGCCGTCTATCACCACGCAAATGTACTTCGCCGGACACGAGTTGAACGACAAAGACGGATTGTATGCGCAGACGCCGGAGGCGGCGCGCCCGCTCATAACCGTCGCGTTCGACAATTCCACGGCTGACGGAGTTCGTCTCGGCAATTTCGACCTGCACGTCGAAACCGGTCCGGAACTGCCGATCTGACAAACCGCGAAACCAATATGAGGTCGTCGTCGATACGGTTGTCGCCTCGATGACCCGGAAGGTTACCTGGGCCGACGACCGAGGTGGCACTAGCGCGAAGTTGGACGACGTGGACAAGGCCGACTTGGGGTCATCTCCAGCCGGTTAGAATCCGCTAATGTTTTGGAGAGTCTTGTGGGCACTCCTGACGTCGATTCAGCGAAAGATGGTATATCGCGGCGGCTGTGGCTGATGATATCAGGATGATGGCAGCCCCTTCACGCATGATCGATAAATCGGGGTCGCCCTGACCTCGAACATCGAGGAAGGAGCGATGACGATGGCACATTTCGTAGGTCTGGATGTTTCGGTGAAGGAGACGGCGGTATGCGTCGTCGACGAGGTTGGCGAGGTGGTGTTGGAGCGGAAAGTGCCGACCGAGCCGGACGACATCGTCACGCTGCTGACCTCGATCGGCGTGGCCTATGGCCGGATCGGGATCGAAGCCGGTCCGCTCTCGCAATGGCTGGTCAACGGTCTTGCCGCCGCCGGGCTGCCGGTTGTCTGCGTCGAGACTCGGCACATGAAAGCACTGCTCAAGGGGCAGCAGATCAACAAGAGCGACCGCAACGATGCGCGCGGCATCGCCCAGATGATGCGGGTCGGGCTGTTCAAGCCGGTGCATGTGAAGACCCTGGTTGCCCAGGAGCAGCGGATGCTGCTGACCAGCCGCAAGCTGCTCCAGAGAAAACTGCTCGACGTCGAGAACGATCTACGCGGGACGCTGCGCAACTTCGGTCTCAAGGTGGGCATGGTCAGCACCCGCGGGTACGAGGCGCGGATCCGCGAGCTGGTCGAAGACTTTCCGAAGCTGGCCGCTATTGTGGAACCGCTGCTCACCGTCCGGCGAGTGATGCGCCAGCAATTCGCGGTCCTCCACAAAATGGTGCTCGACACGGTCCGCCATGACCCGGTCTGCCGACGGCTCATGACGGCACGCGGCGTCGGCGTGGTCGTCGCGCTGACCTACCGGGCTACCATTGATCAGCCGCAGCGCTTCGTTCACTCCAGGGCGGTCGGCGCGCATGTCGGCCTGACGCCGAAGCGCTTCCAGTCCGGCGAGATCGACTATGATGGTCGCGTGTCCAAGTGCGGCGACAGCATGCTCCGCACGATGCTGTACGAGGCCGCGCAGTCGCTCCTCACCCACGGCCGGAAATGGTCCTGGCTGAAGGCGTG
Source organism: Alphaproteobacteria bacterium (assembly GCA_965225945.1). Taxonomy (GTDB): domain Bacteria; phylum Pseudomonadota; class Alphaproteobacteria; genus JASLMY01. The sequence continues at coordinate 105,843 of CBDDBZ010000033.1, forward strand.
GGGCATGCGAGTGGCCCAGCGACGTGGCATGCGCCGTGCCATCGTCGCCGTCGCGAGGCGCCTGGCCGTAGTTCTGCACCGCATGTGGGTCGACGGCACCGAGTTCCGCTGGAGCAACGGCCCTGCTGACGCCGTCAAGGCGGATTGAACCTTCGACTGTACTGACAAGGAGATCAACGAGTTCTGCTTAGGCAGAGAGATGTCCTCACGGGGACGACGGGTGGGGTGAGTTCGTAATGTCGGTAGACCCTGCCGCTGACCGGCGGCAAGGACGCGCGAAAGATTGAACCGCCTCATCCTCTGATCCCATCATGAGGTGGCCACGCGCCAACCTCGAAGAGAAGCAAGAGCCCCGTGCGGCAACATCCGCCAGTGCGGAACGACGTGAAGAAGGAATATGGCATGACGTAACCAGAAAGGGCTTGACCGAGGACGCGATAGAGAAGCCGACATTCGGTCCCGGTCGCACTTGCCCCCCTCCCCGCCAACGGGCAAGCTCGGCGAAACGAACTGGAGGAGGAAAACGCCATGTCGCGCGCGGAGATCAACGGAACCACTATTCACTACCACTTCGACGGCTCCGACGACGCGCCCGCCGTCATGCTGTCCAACTCGCTCGCCTCCAACCTTTCGATGTGGGACCACCAGGTGCCGGCGCTGCTGGAGGCCGGCTACCGGGTGCTGCGCTACGATAGCCGCGGCCACGGCCGCTCTTATGCGCCGGCGGGGCCCTATTCGATCGAGCTGCTGGGCCGCGATGCGGTCGGCTTGATGGACGCTTGCGGGCTCGACCGGGTTCGTTTCTGCGGCCTCTCCAAGGGCGGCATGGTCGGCCAGTGGCTCGGCGCCAACGCCGGCGATCGGCTGATCTCGCTCGCGCTCTGCGATACCGCCTCGCACATGGAAGGCGGCGGCGATGCCTGGCAGCAGCGGATCGAGGCGGTCGAGGCGGGTGGCATGGAAGCCGTCGTCGACGGCACCCTCGAGCGCTGGTTCACCAAGCCCGGAATGGCGCGACTGCCAGACGAGGTCGGCGCCGTCAGGGCGATGATCCTGGGCACGCCCGTCGTCGGCTTCCAGGCCTGCTGCATGGCCATCCGCGACATGGACCTGCGCCCGGGACTCGGGCGGATCACGACGCCGACGCTGGTCATCGTCGGCGAGGAGGATCCCGGCACTCCGGTCGAGAAGGCGCGGGAGATCCACCAGGGGATCGCCGGCTCGGAACTGGTGATTCTGCCGGACTGCGCGCATCTCTCGAACCTCGAACAGGCGCCCGCGTTCAACGAGGCCCTGCTCGGCTTCCTCGCCCGCCACGGATAGTCGCGAGATCGTCGCCGGGTCGCCCCAAGCCGCTCCGGCTCGCGCGACCTCTCGGGGCGAACCTCACGCGGGCGGCACCGGACGGCGCGCCAGGAACACCAGCGGCATCACCAGAAACGCGCAGGCGGCATAGGCGAGGTAGACGTTGGTATAGCCGATCAGGCTCGCCTGTCGGCCGATTTCGGCGCCGAGGCCGGCGAGGCCCCGGGGGCTGGAGAGGTCCCAGCCGCCGACGATGGTCCCGTAAACCAGGTTCTCGTTGAAGGGGTTCAAGCTCTCCACCATCTCGGCATAATTGGTCCGGGCGCCGCGCACCACCAGCGAGGCGCTGATCGCGATATGGGCGCTGCTGCCGATGTTGCGCAGCAGATGGAAGACCGAGGCCGCCTCCGGTACGTCGCGCGGCGCCAGGGTCGCGAAGGTCACCACGGTGATGGGCGACCACATCAGGCCGATACCGAAACCCTGCAACATCGTGGTCCAGGCCACCGCCCAGGTGGTCATGTTGACGTCGAAGCGCGACATCGCGTAGCCCGCCAAACCTTGCATGAAGAAGCCGATGAAGAGGTTGATCCGGGGGTCCAGCCTGCCCATGCCGAACAGGAGGGCGAAGCAGCCGAGCAGCAGCCCGATCCCCCGCACGCCCTGCAGGATGCCGATGGCGGAATCCGGATAGCCCCGCAGGTCCTGCAGCATCGGCGGCTGCAACACCAGGGTGGTGAAATAGAGCATGCCGAAGGCGAGGCCGAGGATGATGCCGACGGCATAGTTTCGGTCGCGGAACAGCCTGGGGTCGAGGAGCGGCCGGTCGGTGGTCAGCAGGTGGACCACGAAGAGGTAGAAGGCCCCCGCCGCGGCGAGCCCGAGGATCGAGATCGTCATCGAATCGAACCAATCCAGCCGCTCGCCCCAATCCAGCATCAACTGCAACGAGGAGACCGCGACCGCCAGCAGGATGAAGCCGGTCCAGTCGAACCGGCTGGCCGCCGGCGCCGCCGCTTCGTCCCTCACATGCGCCCAGACCGCAAGGAGGCCGAGCGCCGCGAGCGGCGAGACCATCAGGAAGACCCAGCGCCAAGAGAAATCCTCCGCCGCGTAGCCACCGACGATCGGCGCGACGATGGTGCCGGAGGTGACGCCGATGCTCCAGAGCACGACCACCCGGCCGTGCCGTTCCTTGGGAAAGAGCCCGAGGATGATGGCTTGGCTGAGCGGAATGATCGGCGCCCCGGCGGCCCCCTGGATGGCTCGGTAGACCACCAGCTCCGGCAGCGAGGCGGCGATGCCGCAGAGCGTCGAGAAGACCCAGAAGACGAACATCGCCCAGAGCATCACCCGCCTGCGGCCGAAGCGGCCGGCGAGCCAACCGCTCAAGGGCATCACGATCGCGGTGGCCAGCAGGTTGGCGGTCACCACCCAGGTGATCTGATCCTGGGTGGCGGCGAAGGTCCCCTGCATCTGTGGCATCGCCACGTTGACCGTGGTGATGGTGAGGACGTAGATCGCGACCGTGAAGGTGAGCGAGACGAGGACGGCGACCGGCCTCGGTCCGGCGGCCACGTCATCGCCTCGGGGCGCCGTCATGATCCCGTCCCGCGGGCTGGGCCGAAACGCTTCTCCGTCATCAATGCCGAGGCTCGGAACGCCCCCGAAACGTCATCGCGAGCGAAGCGTCGCGATCCAGGGCGACCTCCCCAGCGTCGACCGTCGCGCGGGCTTGGACGCCGCCTGGATCGCCACGTTCGTTTCGCTCGCTCGCAATGACGAGACTCTCTCGACGTCGCGAGCTCGGCTCGGAGATTCCGTATGGTCGGACGGTGCCCCAGCTTTCTCGCCCTCCTCTCACACCCCTGCAGATCCCGCTTGTCAGCCTTCGTCGAGGTCCGGGCTCGAATACTCGAGGCCGGAGTCGCACATCAAGGTAACGACGGTCGCGATCTTGGTGTCGAAGCGCATGAACGCGAAGCCTTGTTTTGGTTGCTTTAGCTGAAGTGCATCGCGCCGTTGACGTCCAGTACCGCGCCGGAGACGTAGCTGGCCGCGGGCGAGACGAGGAAGGCGAGCGGGCCCGCCAATTCCTCCGCGCGGGCCATCCGGGCGAGCGGGAAGGCAGCGGGATCGAACGGCTCCCCTTGCGTCATCGCCGTCGCCACCGGGCCCGGCGCCACCGCGTTCACCAGGATGCCGTGCGGCGCGCCTCGCTTGGCGCCCCAGCGGACGAAGCCGTGAATCCCGCCCTTGGCCATGACGTAGTGCGGCGCCGCGCGCACCCCGCCGATGCGCCCGGCGATCGAGCCGACAAGCGCGAAGCGCCCGCCGCCGCGTTCCACCATCCCCGGCCAGAAGGCGCGGACGACGTTGATCGGTCCTTGCAGGTTGACCTCGAAGACCTTGTCGGCGACCGCGTCCCAGCCCTCGTCCCACCAATCGTCGAAGGGACAGATCGCGGCGCAGTCGACCACCGCGTCGACGGCGCCGGCGGATGCCGCCCAAGCCTCGACGGCGGCGCGATTCGTGATGTCGAGCACCGTCGCCTCCGCCTCGCCGCCACGCTCGCGCAGAAATTCGGCGAGCGGTGCCGGCGCCTCCAGATCCGCAAGGTGGACGGCGGCCCCCATCTCCGCCAGCAGCCGCGCCGTGGCCGAGCCGATGCCGCCGGCCGCGCCGGTGATCGCCACCCGAGTGCCCGTCATGTCGAATGCCGTCGCCATCGCTCCTCCTCGCGCGTGAAGCGCGCCTATTGCAGTATCCGCGCTACCTTGCGGGCGAGTTCGTCCGGATCGAACGGTTTGCCGATCAGGATCGCGTCGACCGCCGCGTCGTGTCTCTGTAGCATGTCGGCGGCGGTGCCGGACATGTAGGCGATCTTGAGATCGGGTCGGTCGAGTTCGCCCCACGCTGCCGGTCCCGCCAGCTGGTCGTTCGGGCTATGACGGCGTTATGCTCCCTCGCGCGGGGCCGTGTCGAATTGACGGGCGCCCGGGAGCGCGGAGGTGAGACGATGACGACAGCGGCCCCGCCGGCGAGCGCGAACATCGCCAATACGGATCAGTTCGAATACTGGAACGGCGAGACGTCCGAAAAGTGGGTCACGCATCGCGACGTCCTCGACGCCAGCTTGGCGGAAATGGCGGATTTGCTGTTGCGCGCCGCCGACCCGCGCGTTGCTGAGCGGGTGATCGACATCGGCTGCGGCACCGGCGCCACCAGCCGCCGCCTCGCCGAAAGGGTGGCGCCCGGCGGCGAGGTCGTGGCGCTCGACCTCTCGGGCCCGATGCTGGAGCTCGCCCGGACAGAGCCCCGGGAGAACCTGAGCTTCCTCCAGGCGGACGCCCAGAGCTTCGCTTTCGCGCGCGGGGCCGCCGACCTCGGTTTCGCGCGCGGGGCCGCCGACCCGCTTTCGCGCGCGACCTCGCGACCTCGGCGCGACCTCGGTTTCGCGCGCGGGGCCGCCGACCTCGGTTTCGCGCTTCGGCGTGATGTTCTTCGCCGACGCGATCGCCGCCTTCGCCAACATTCGCGCCGGCCTGCGCGCCGGCGGGCGTTTCGCCTTCGTCTGCTGGGCGCCGCTCCGGGACAATCCCTGGTTCTTCGAACCGCTCGAAATCGTCGCCCGGCGGCTCGGACAGCCGACGCCGCCCGAGCCCGGCGCGCCCGGCCCGTTCAGCCTCGCGGAGTGCGACTACGTCGCCGAGCTTCTCTGCGAGGCGGGCTTCGCGAGTGTCGAGGTCGAAGCCGTCGCGACGCGGATGGGCGGACAAGAGGATGGCGAGACGGCGGCGCGGTTCGCTTGCCGAATGGGGCCGGCCTCGAGGCTGCTTCTGGAACGCGAGCCGGACGCGGCCACGCTTGCTGCGATCGTCGCCGAGATCGCGGCGAAATTTCGGTCCTATCAAACGGCCGAGGGCATCGTCTTGCCGGCCCTGGTCAACCTCGCCACGGCGGTCAATCCCGGCGCGTGAGCCTACGTTCACGAGCGCGGCAGCAATTCTATTCCGGTACGCCCGCCTTCCGCAGGCCATCGAGCAAGCTCTTCAAAGGGGTTTCGTGCACGCCGACGAAACGGTCGCGGATGAAGCTGATCGAGAGCGCCGGTTCGAGCTGTATGGCTTTTTCGACCGCCGTCCGCGCCGCGCTTTTTTGCCCAGCCTCCGCCAACGCGGCGGCGAGATGCATGTAAGGCAAGAAGCCGGCGTCGGGGAACTGACAGGCCTGCTGGCAATGTGCGATGCATCGTGGCGCCCGAGAGCACGTAGCGCCGAACCTTTGAGCATGAGTGTCATCCAGCGCAAAGGATCGCGCGGGCTGAGCCGAAGCGCGGTATCGTAATGTGGGAGGGCTTGTTCCGCATGGCCGGCGCCATGATAACGGGCCCAACCGAGGCCAAAAATGTCCCCGGGCGAAGTTGGGATTGATCGCAATCGCGGTCTGCATTTCGCCAATCGCCATTTCGACTTCACCGGTTAAGACCATTTCGACTTCACCGGTTAAGACATGCACCCGCCCCAAGGCGTAATGCGCCACCGGTTCGTTCGGATCGAGAGATACCGCCTGTTCGGCCGCCGCTCGCGCTGACGCCGTGGCTTTCGCCCTATCCTCGGCGTAGCCCAACATCACCGAATTCCAGAGAGCAAAAGCGAGGTGGGCATGGGCCGCCGCGAATTCCGGGTCCAGTGCGATCGCTTCCCGGAATAGGCGTATGGCCTCGGTGTGGTCGGCCTTATTGAAGCGATATAAATGCGACAGGCCGCGTTGCAGAAGCTCCCAGGCATCGAGGTTTTCCGGCGGCTTGCGCCGGGCGCGCTCACGCTCTCGCACCCCGATCTCCGGCTCGACCGCGACCACGATCTGCTCGGTGATCTGGTCCTGCAAATCGAAGACGTCATCCAGCGCGCCGTCGAAGCGATCGGCCCAGAGGTGGGTGCCGCTGGTCGCATCGATCAACTGCGCGGTGATACGCACGCGGTTACCCGCCTTACGTACGCTACCTTCGACGACGTAACGGACTCCCAGTTCGCCGGCCACCTGGGTGATATTGATGGCGCTGCCCTTGTAGGTGAAGGAGGAATTGCGGGCGATCACGAACAGCGAGCGGAAGCGCGAGAGCGCGGTGATGACATCCTCGGCGATGCCCTCGGCAAAATACTCTTGGCCCGGATCATCCGACATGTTGTCGAACGGCAGCACGGCGATCGAGGGCTTGTCGGGCAACGGCAATGCGTCATCGCCGACGGTTTCCGCCACGGCGGCAGTGGACGTTTGCGTGGGAGACCAACGCCAGACCCGGACCGGCTTGGCGATGTTCTTCACCTCGTGGCTGCCGTCGTCGACGAATTGGCTGTCGATCTTGCCCTGCACCTGCTCATGAACGTTGCCCGAGATGGCGATACTGCCGGGCTCGGCAAGCGCCTCCAGACGCGCCGCGACATTGACGCCATCGCCATGGATGTCGTCGCCGTCGATGATGATGTCGCCGAGGTTGATACCCACTCGAAACAGCATCCGGCGATCCTCGGGCGTCGCGGCGTTTCGTTCCGCCATGGCCCGTTGGACCTCGACACAGCATCCGACGGCGTCCAGAACACTGGCGAATTCCAACAGGATCCCGTCGCCGGTGGACTTGACGATCCGCCCCCGGTGCTCGGCGACCTTGGGATCGACCAGTTCGCGCCGATGCGCCTTCAGCGCCGCCAGCGTGCCCTCCTCGTCCGCGCCCATGAGGCGCGAATAGCCTGCCACGTCGGCGGAGACGATGGCGGCTAATCGGCGTCGTGTGGCCTCGGACATGGCGCCAGTGTAGCCAAGGCGCCGGCGACCGGGAATAGCGGGCGGGCACGTTCATGCGCCGCCGGCTTCCGCCTTCTTCTCCCAGCCGCCCATTTCGGACTGCTGCCAGTAGGTGAGCGGGTAGCCGGCGTCGCGGTAGTCGCGCCAACGTTCCCTGGCCGCCTGGACCGCCGCCTCGTCACGGCCGTCGAACAGGTCGAGCGCGCGGGCGAATGTCTCGACGAAGCCCGGGCGCAGCCCATCGACGACGACGAGGACATCCGCCCCGTTCGGGTTTTCTTCCGCAGTCGTCAGGTAGATCGGCTGGCGCTCGGGGCTGCCGGCGCGGGCCGAGCCGTGGGGCAACCAGGAGCCCGGATCATAGGTCCAGAGCATGGCGTCGAGCGCTTCCAGCCGCTCGGGCGAGCCGGTCAGCAGAACCGTCCTGTGGCCGCGCTCGACGATCTTCTCCAAGAGCCGCGGCAGCGCCTGCTCCAAGGCCACGCGCCGCAGGTGATAGAAGGCGATCTCGGTCATTTGGCCTCGTAGTTGTCGCGGACCAGGCGGTCGAGGGCGCGCACGCCCCAGCCGGTGCCACCCTTGGGCACGGTGGGCTTTCCGCTCTTTGCCCAGGCGACGCCGGCGATGTCGAGATGGGCCCAGGGCACGTCGCCGACGAAGCGTTGCAGGAACTGCGCCGCCGTGATGCTGCCCGCCGAGCGGCCGCCGACGTTCATCATGTCGGCGATGTCGGAGTTGATCTGCTTGTCGTAGGCCTCGCCCAGCGGCAGCCGCCAGATCCCCTCGCCTTCCGCCTTGCCGGCGGCCGTCAGTCGCTCGGCCAGTTCGTCGTCGTTGCCGAAGAGGCCGGCGTATTCGTGGCCCAGCGCGGTGATCATGGCGCCGGTCAGCGTCGCGAGATCGACCATGAAACGGGGCTTGAAGCGCTCCTTCACGTACCAGAGCGCATCGGCGAGGACGAGCCGGCCCTCGGCGTCGGTGTTGATCACCTCGATGGTCTGGCCCGACATGGAAGTAACGACGTCGCCCGGGCGCTGCGCGGTGCCCGAGGGCATGTTCTCCACCAAGCCGATGACGCCGACGGCGTTGAGCTTGGCCTTGCGGCCGGCGAGCGCGCGCATCAGGCCGGTCACCGTGCCGGCGCCACCCATGTCCCACTTCATCTGTTCCATGCCGCCCGCGGGCTTGATCGAGATGCCGCCGGTGTCGAAGCAAACCCCCTTGCCGATAAAAGCCACCGGCTTGGCCTGCCGAGGCCCGCCGTTCCAGCGCATGACCACCAGCCGGCTCGCCCGCTCGCTGCCCTGGCCGACACCCAGTAGCGCGCCCATGGCGAGCTTCTCCATCCGCGCTTCGCCCAGCACCTCGACCTCGAGCCCGTGATTCCTCAGCTTGCGACATTGGGCGGCGAAGCTCTCGGGATAGAGCACGTTGGCCGGCTCCGAGACCAGATCGCGGGTCAGGAACACGCCGTCCGCGACCGCGTCGAGCGGTGCGAAGGCACGCCGGGCCGCCGCCGCGCCCTTGGCGGCGATCACCACGCGCGCGAGGGTCGGCTTGTCGGTGGGTTTTTGCTTGGTCCGATACTTGTCGAAGCGATAGCCGCCGAGACGGGCGCCATAGCCGATTCGGGCCGCCACCTCCTTGGCATCGAGGGCGGAATGCCTGAGATCCTCGGCCAGGATCACCAGCGCCTTCTCGCCACTGGTGGCGAGCTTGCCGACGGCGCCGCCACCGACCGCCTCCACGGCCAGCGCCTTCACCTCGCTCGGCTTGCCGAGGCCGGCGACCAGGACCCGATTGATGCCGGCCCCCGGGGCCAGCAGCTCGAGCCAACTCCCCTTGCCGGCCTTGAACGCGACCGCCTTGACGGCGCGAGCGATCGCCCCGCCCAGCGCGGCGTCGAGCGCGCCGCCGTTCGCCAACAGCTTGCCCCCCTCCCCCGCCAGGACGACGACCGCGCCTCCCTTGACCTGCCTCGGCTCGCTGAACGAGATCTTCATCGTCTACCCTCCAAGCCCCGCGTCCCGTCCCCGACCATTAGAGCATGACGCCGCGCCATCTTAACCGGGGAGGGCGCGATGGAAATAGTCGGAGGCGAGAGATCCCTGGCCTCGACGCCGCCAGCCTTCTATACGGGGGGCCGAGCGGCTATTCTCCGCCGTCCCGCCGAGTGGAGGCGGCGGGACGACGCTCGACGCAAGAGCCCGAGGGATCGATGACGCGATATCGCATTGCCTTCGCCGCCGCGGCTATTTTTCTCCTCTTTCCTCTCTTCGCGCCGAGCGGTGGCGCGCAGGAGGTTCAGCGGATCTTCGCGCCGAGCGGTGGCGCGCAGGAGGTTCAGCGGATCTTCGCGCCGAGCGGTGGCGCGCAGGAGGTTCAGCGGATCTTCGCGCCCGACGACGGTCATAAGCGGCTTCGCTGGAACGAGGAGGTGATCATCTTCGCGCCGAGCGGTGGCGCGACGCGGATCTTCGCGCCGAGCGGTCGATTCGGATCCTTCGCGCCGAGCGGTGGCGAGGAGGTTCAGCGGATCTTCGCGCCGAGCGCGCGCGCAGGAGGTTCAGCGGATCTTCGCGCCGAGCGGTGGCGCGCAGGAGGTTCAGCGGATCGCCGCCATCGTCAACGACGAGGTCATAAGCGGCTTCGATCTGGAACGACGGGTGGAGCTGATCATCCGCTCGACGCAAGCGGTCGATTCGCTCCAAGCGCGCCAGCGCTTGCGACCCAAGGCCTTGGGTATCCTGATCGACGAAAAGTTGCGCATTCAAGCCGCGGCCCGCCTCAACCTCAGGGTGAGCGATCGCGACATGGCCCAGGCCGTCCGCCGGCTGGAGCGTCAGAACGATGTCCCCGAGGGCGAATTTGACAACTTCATGCAGGCCAATGGCTTCGATCGCGATTCCTTGCTGCAGCAGATGCGCGCGGAGATCGCCTGGGGCAAGTTTCTCCGCCGCCAGGCCACGCCCGTCTCCGACGACGAGGTGGACGAGGAGCTGTCACGGCTACAGGCCGACATCGGCAAGCCGGAGTATCTGATTTCGGAGATATTCTTGCCCGTCGCCTCCGCCTCCAACGAGGCGGAGATCCAGCGCTTGGCGCGAGAGCTGGTGGCGCAGCTCGACGGCGGCTCCGCCTTCGGCGCCATCGCGCGTCAGTATTCCCGGGGCGCCACCGCGCACGACGGTGGCCGCGTCGGCTGGATCAAGGTGGATCAGTTGGCGGACGAACTGGCCAAGGCCGTTCGCACCCTTCCGCCCGGCGGCCGGAGCGAGCCGATCCGGACCCTCGGCGGTTACTACATCCTTCAACTGCAGCGCCAGCGCCGCTTCCTCGTCGCCGACGCGAGCCAAGCACGGGTGCGACTGCGCCAAGTCAGCATCACCGTCTCGCGTTCCGGCAAGGCGGGCGCGGCGCGGCGTCTGGCCGAGGAACTCCGCGCCTCGGTCCGGGGCTGCGCCGCCATCACCGGTGCCGTCCAGGCGCGGGACGACGCGGTCGCGGACGATCTCGGCACGCTGCCGTTGGCGCAACTCTCGCCCCAGATCCAGAGCGCGATCAAGCAACTGCCCGTCGGCCGGTTCAGCGCGCCGATCGAGCTCTCCGATTTAGTGTTGCTGCTGATGGTGTGCGAGCGCGAGCAACAATCCACCAAGTTGCCGGAACGCGACGACGTTGCCGCGGAACTGGGCCGGCGCCAGCTGCACAAGCTCTCCCAGCGTTTTATTCGCGACCTCCGGCGCGACGCCATGGTGGAGTATCGGTGAGCGCGCGCGGGCCGGAGGCGCCTCCCCTCGCCCTGACCATGGGCGAGCCCGCAGGCATCGGTGGCGAAATCACGCTCCGGGCCTGGCACGCCCGCGACAAATTCACCCTCCCCCGGTTTTTCGCGATTGACGACCCCGCGCGCCTCGAAGCGGTGGCCGCCGCCATGGGGCTAGCCGTGCCGATCGCGGTGATCGACGCGCCGGAACAGGCGGGGGCACGCTTTTCCGGCGCGCTGCCGGTTTTGCCCTTGTCACTCGCGATCCCGACGGTCCCGGGCCGGCCCGACCCGAGGAACGCGCCTGCGACCTGCCGCGCGATCGAACTGGCGGTGGAACTGACCCGGGCCGGCAGGACCACCGGCATGGTCACCAACCCGATCCAGAAGGCGACCCTCTACGAGGCCGGTTTCCGCCATCAGGGCCATACCGATTATCTGGCCGCCCTTCTCGGGGCCAAGAGCGAACCGGTGATGATGCTGGCCGCGCCAGGGCTGAAGGTGGTGCCGGTGACGATCCATCTGTCGCTGGGCCAAGCCGTGGAGAGCTTGACGACGGCGGTGATCCTGCACGCCGCGCGGGTGAGCGAGGCGGCGCTGCGCGACGATTTTGCCATCGCGCGACCCCGGCTCGCGATCGCCGGGCTCAATCCGCACGCCGGCGAGGCCGGCGCGCTCGGGCGCGAGGAGATCGAGATCATCGCACCGGCGATCGAGGCGCTGAGACGCGAAGGGATGGACGTCGTCGGCCCCATGGTCCCCGACGCGATGTTCCACGCCGGCGCCCGAGCCGGCTACGACGCGGCGATCTGCATGTATCACGACCAGGCATTGATTCCGCTGAAGACGCTGGACTTCGAAAATGGCGTCAACCTGACCCTGGGCCTCGCCATCGTCCGCACCTCGCCCGATCACGGTACCGCGCTCGACATCGCGGGCCAGGGGCGCGCCAGCGCGGCGAGCTTGATCCAGGCCATTCGGCTCGCGGGCGAGATTGGCGCCCGGCGGCGGGCGGCGGCGGAGCGATGAGCGAGGCGGTCCCGGCCCTGCCGCCCTTGCGCGAGGTGATCCGCGCGCACGGCATAATCGCGCGCCGCGGGCTCGGGCAACATTTCCTGCTCGACGGCAACCTCACCACCAGAATTGCCCGCGCGGCGGCCCCGCTGGATGAACTCGACGTGCTGGAGGTCGGCCCCGGCCCCGGCGGGCTGACCCGTGCGCTGCTGGACGAGGGCGCGCGCCGCGTGGTCGCCATCGAGCGTGATTCCCGATGCATCGAGGCCCTCTCGGCGCTCCGCGCGCGATATCCCGAGCGCCTGCATCTGGTCGAGGGCGATGCCTTGGAGGTCGATTCCGCCAGCCTGCTCGGCGACGCGGCCTGCGTCGTCGCCAACCTTCCCTACAACATCGCGACGCCCTTGCTCTTCGGCTGGCTCGACGGGGGGACGCGCTATCGCCATCTGACGGTGATGGTGCAGAAGGAGGTGGCCGCCCGGCTGGTCGCGGTACCCGAGACCAAGAGTTACGGTCGCCTCGCGGTTGCGACCCAGTGGCGGGCCGAGGCTCGTGCCCTCTTCGACGTCCCCGCCCGCGCCTTCACGCCGCCCCCCAAGGTGACCTCGACGGTGGTTCGCCTGACGCCGAGGCAGGCCCCCCTCGCGCCGGCACCGGCGAAAGCGCTGCACGACGTGGTGAAGGCGGCCTTTGGCCAGCGGCGCAAAATGCTCAGGGCGAGCCTGAAGGCGGTCGCCTCCGATAGCGAGGCGCTGCTGGCGGCGGCCGGGATCGAGCCCACGCGCCGGGCCGAGTCTCTCGCCATCGAGGAGTTCTGCGCGCTCGCCCGCCAGCTCGCCATCGACCGGGAGGATTGAGCGCTCACCCCGCGCCGCGCGGGCGCCCGAGCGCCGCCTCGCAGGCGCCGGGCGGGCCGGTGTCGAGCCGCGCCTCGATCTCCCCACGTTGCTGCTTCGAGAGGCGCTCGACGAGCCGGCGGCGCTCTTCGTCCAGCACCTCTTCCCCCGCCAACTCGGCCAGACGGAGCCACTTGTAGGCGGCGGCGGGATCGCTTCCCCCGGCCTCGCCGTCGCCCATGAAAATGCGCGCCAGGCGAAGCCGCGCCTGCCCCTCGCCGGCTCGCGCGGCGCGGCAGAGCTCGATCGATTGGAACGAACGCGTCGGATCGAGCGGGTGACAGGCGGCCTCGCTCGGCGCCAGTCGGTCGGCCAGGATCTCAGCGTCTTCCCTGCCCCGCCCCCAGCCGAGACAGACGGGCCGTCCGTCGGAATCGTAGACGATCCCCACCAGCGACTTTCGGCGACGATATTCCTCGTAGAGGCGGAACGGTTGGCTCACCAGATAGAGCGCCACGGCACCGGCAAGCAGGATCAAGCAGCCCTCGTTCGAACAGCGCAGGCCTGCCGTCAGGCCGCGCGACGAGGCGCCGACGGCTGAGCGCCCGGCGCGATAGACGGCGACCACCCGGGCGCCCCCGCCGCGAATGGCGAGGGGAGCGCCGAGCCGGCGTTCGATGCCGCTTCGCCCGAGGGCGCCGTCGATGGCGCGGGCCGGTCCCGGCGGCGCGGCGCTGGAGACGAAGAGGTCGCAGGCGGCGAGCTGGAGGACGAGCCCGGCCGCGACCAGAACGCGCCCGGCACCAGCCGCTCGCTGGCTCATGTGATGCCTCCTCCAAGAGGGGGCGGGCAGCCCCTAGATAGCTCCATTCGCGGCACTGCGTCCGTTGTACCTGCGCCGAGAACCTGCACCATACCAAGGCCCGAATTTCCGGGCCTTCGGTCTTTGGTGCATAACTCGCGAATTGTGTACCAGTACGATGATTCAGGGTTCACCAAAAAGCAGGCGTTCAAACCGGTGGACGGATGCGCATATGAGTTGGCGATCCACCCAGGATTTATGGTACAATATCAATATGATGACCAAGGCCGAGAAACATCAGCGCCTGCGTGAGGCGATGCATAGCTCCGCGATCGAGGGGCTTCCCCTGACAGATGATGAGCGGAAGGTCCTGGAGTACTTCGTTGACAATAACGTGCCCGAGGACGAGCACGATCGCCTGGCACTGATGTACTTGGCCGGGCAATGGGCACCGCCGCGGCTAGAGGCGGCGGAGTGAGCGAGGGCGAAGACCCTTACGTCTATCCCGGTACGAGACGGAGGAGCTGGCCGAGGTGGTGCTGGTCGACCATTCCTATGCGGGCCTGCCGATCACCGGCACGGCGGACACGCTGGCCGGCCGAGTGGCGGCGCTGGTCTACCTCGATGCCTTCACGCCGGAAGATGGTGAATCGGGCATGAGCATCAGAACCCGCGAACCCGGCGCCGCGATGCCATCCACAACATTTGGATGACGGAACCGGACTGGCTTCTCGACATTCTGCGCAGCCATGCCCTTTGAGACGGGTTGGCGTATAACAACCACGTGGCGACGAACAACCGGGCGACGGCACCATGAAGCGAAACAGCCATATCGAGGTCGCGCCGCTCTCCGGCGCGCTCGGCGCGGAGATCTCCGGCGTCGACCTCTCGGAACCCTTGGAGGACGCGGTCTTCGAGGACATCAGAGAGGCCCTCCACGAGCACCTGGTGATATGCTTCCGCGAGCAACATTTGACGCCCGAGCAGCACAAGGACTTCGGCCGCCGTTTCGGGCCGCTCAACGTCCACCCGCACTACCGGCCCGTCGAGGGCCACCCCGAAATCCTGCCGATTCTCAAGCAGCCGGGGGACACCGGCAACATCGGCGGGGCCTGGCATTCGGACGTGAGCTTCCTGGAACGGCCCTCGCTCGGCTCCCTGCTCTATGCGCTAGAGGTGCCGCGCCACGGCGGCGACACCCTGTTCGCCAACCAGTACCTCGCCTATGAGACACTTTCGGAAGGAATGCGTGGGCTGCTGGACGAGTTGTCCGCGGTCCACAGCGACGCCGTGTTGAGCCGGCCGGAGAACAAGACGCGCGCCAACGCCGAGCGTTCGACCAAGCTCAAGGAAGAAGAGCTCACGGAGGAGGTGGAGAACGTCCACCCGGTGATCCGCGCTCACGGCGACACGGGGCGCCGCTGCCTCTACGTCAATAGCGCCTTCACCCGACGCTTCCAGGAGATGACGGTGGCGGAGAGCCGGCCGCTCTTGGAGTTCCTTTACGATCACGCGGTCCGGCCCGAGTTCACCTGCCGCGTGGCTTGGGAAAAGGACATGCTGGTGATGTGGGACAATCGCTGCACGCAGCACTATGCGCTGAACGACTATCCGGGCCAGCGCCGCGCCATGCACAGGGTGACGGTGGAGGGCGAACGGCCGCGCTGAGGCGGCCGGTTCGGACCGCGGGCGGTGACCAGCGACGTCGCGATCCTGATTCCCTGTCATCGCGCCGAGGCCACCATCGCACGCGCGGTCCGGAGCGCGCTGGTTCAGACCCACCGTGCCATCGAGATCGTCTTGGCGCCCGACGACGGCGTCGACTATTTGGCTCTGTTGGCCGGACTCGGCATTGACGACGAGCGGATCCGCCAAGCGCCGCTCGGCCCGGTTCACTCCGGCCCCTCTCGCGCCCGCAACCGGGCCCTCGCCGAGACTTGCACCGCCTTCGTGGCGCCACTCGACGCCGACGACACGTTGGCGCCGAGCTATATCGGCGAACTCCTGAGCGCGGCCCAAAAAGACGGTGCCGCCGCCGCGTTGTTGGAGGCGCGATTGGCCGACGGGCGCCGTATCACCAATCCGGCGGAGAGCGACGAAAACCCGACGCTCGAGTGGCGCGATATCGTGCTTTCGGACTTTCCGATCTTCTTTCTGGCGCGCCGAGAACTCCTGTCCCGGGGCTGGCCCGAGGAGCTGCGCTTCGCCGAGGATCTGGTGGTGAACCTGGAGCTCAAGGGGCGGGCGCCGCGTTACCGGCTCGCGCCGCTTGCGCGCTACCTCTACACCATCGGCGACGATACGCTGACCACCGCCTCGACAGCGGGGAGCGATGCCGATTCGGACTACGAGCGCATAATCGCGCTGGTCGAGGCCGGCGCGCTGCCGCTTCGCGAGGACGCGCGGAGCCGTGTCGTCGGCTGGATTGCCGAGAAGCGCGCGCGCAACGCTGCCTACCAGGCCGCGCGTCGCAACGGCTTCGAGGGCACGTTCTACGATTTCAGGCTATCGGCGGGGCGCTAGCGCGCCGAGCGCTCAACGCAGCAGCAGACGGATGTTCTCGGCGAACTCGCCTTGCTCGTCGAGGACGTTGATGATCTCGCCCTCGTTTTCGGTCTCGTAGACCTGTCCGACGAGCGCGGTCGTCACCGTCTCGCCATCATCGGATAGCGGCAGGAGGAGACGCACGGTGGTGTGCCACTTGCGCACGGCGTCGCCGTGCTCGCATTCACAAAACAGACCACAGCCCTCGTTCACCATTTCCTTGTAGAGGCCGGTGACGTAATCCTTGAAGGTTCCGTCCGGCAGGACATCGCCGAGCAGTTTGCCGCGACTATCATGGCCGAGCGCGCTGGTCAGCGCGGCCCCCACCATGCGCAACCGGTAGGCGGTCCCGTCGGCCTCGACGTCGACCAGCATGATGTTGGGAAGCAGCTCGGTGATTTCCATGACGTCGATGTCCGCCATCGACGGCATCTCTCGTCCCTGCCGCTTCGAAAGCCAATAGTCATAAAGCTGCAACAAAATCTCGTCATCGATGATCTTGCTTATTCGGTCAAACACGACGCAAATCCAGCCTAATTCCGGTTCTCTATGATTCTTCGCCGTCGAACGTCGCCCGTCAAGGAGATCCCGGCAGCGTGATCCCCTCCCGCCGTCGTCATATTTGTAGACCGAGAGAAACACAGTCGCGTCCCTCTGTCAAAACCGAGAAGCAGGATTGGCCGCGCTCGGCCTGTGCCATTCGCCCGGCGGCGTAATCACCACGGGCCATGGTCTCTACTTGCCTTTCGATCGGGGAATGCATAATCCTGGGAACCGGGCGGTCCCGGCGCGAGCCGGCGACGAGGCTAGGGGATGAAGTCGACGATGCCGATCGCGAATTGCTCGGACCCACACCGGCGAACATTCGCGCCGGGCGAGGTCGTTTTCGAGCAGAATGCGCCCGGCGACGTCGCCTACATCATCGAGCGTGGTCACGTGACGGTGACCCGGCGGCGGGGCGGGCGGGCGATCGACATCGCCAGCCTCGGCATCGGCGAAATCGTCGGCGAATCGGCCCTGATCGACGATCATCCCCGGACCGCGACGGCGACGGCGACCGTGGAGACCGAGGTCTTCATCGTCGAGCGCGATCTCTTGCAGCGCCACTTGGGAAAGGCCGATCCGCTGATCGCCATGCTGGTCCGCGTGCTGATCGACCGGCTGCGAACGGTGCAGCATCGTCTGATTCCCTTCGAGGAGGACGAGTCGTCCTACCCGCCGGACGAGCGACGCCGCGCGCGTCGCCTGGCCGCGCCGGAAGCTTTGGCGCTGGGAGATTTCAAGCGCGAGCATGAATTGAAGCGCGGCATCGCCAGGGGTGAATTCGATCTGACGTTGCAACCGATCTTGCGCCTCGCGGACCGGCGCCTAGCGGGCTTCGAGGCCCTGATGGTGTGGCGACATCCGTCTCTGGGGCGGCTTACGCCGGCGGACTTCATCGATATCGCGGAACGCTCGGGCCTGGTCCGCGAGCTGGACGAATTGGCGCTCCGCTCGGCGATTTCGGCGCTGCACGAGATCGGGCGAGCCGTGGGCGCGCGCGCGCGCGAGTTGTCGTTCAGCGTCAATCTCTCCGGCGTCCATGCGGGTCAGGCGGCGACGGTGACGTGGATCGGCGACGTTTTGGCCGAGACCGGAACGCCGCCCGATCGCTTGACCCTCGAGATCACCGAGAGTTGGCTGGTCGGCGACCCCGAGGCGGCGGTCCAGACCCTGAGGGCGCTGAAGGACCTGGGCCTCCGTCTTGCCCTCGACGACTTCGGCACCGGATATTCCGGTCTCGCCTATCTCCACAGCTTTCCCCTCGACTTCTTGAAGGTCGACCGTGGCTTCATCAGCGGGTTGCCGGGCGATGCCGGCGGCGCGCGGATCGCCGAGGCGATCATCCGCCTCGCCGACACCTTCGGGCTCGCCGCGGTCGCCGAGGGGATCGACGATCCCCGCCAGCTGGAGGCACTGGACGCGATGGGCTGCGCCTTTGGACAAGGCTTCCTGTTCTCCCGGCCGCTCGACCTGAGCGACGCCATCGACTACGCCAGGCGGGGCGCATCCTCGCCAGCGGCCTCCACCGTGCTCGAAGGCGGTTGACACCTCGCCGCGCGCCAAATAGACGACATGGCGGAGGCTCGCCCAAGCTGGAAATTCCGGCCTCGTTTGCCGTGGCATCTCGGTCAGGGCCATCGACATAATGGTGAAGATTGGGCTAAACTCCTTCGGATATTTTTGGTTGACGGTCGTGGCCATCGCGGAATCGAGGCGGCGACCGGGGTGGGAGAGTGCATGTTCGAAAAATTGAAGAAACTCGACCACATCCTGCAGACGACGCCGGAGGAACGGCGCCGCGAAGCGCGGGAGGGGGTCGAGGGTGGACTGGTCGTCGTCGACGGTGACGCCTACGCCCTCGCGGATTGGAGCGCGCATGGTTTTTGCGTCGCGGATTACACCGCCGAGCGGAAGCCCGGGGATCGTGTGGAAATGTACTTCTCAATCCCGATGGGGGATGAAACGCTGGAGTTCAAGTGCCGAACGGTGATCGCGCGCTATGATGCCAAAAAGAAAGAACTCGGCGGCATGTTCTCCAATCTGGACGATGAAATGCAGGATTTGATCGACGAGCATTTCAACGTCTTTTCCGCCAAGCGCTACAGCAAGCGGCGGCCTGATGCAAGGGTTGAAGTCGACGCTGAAACGCTCGGGCGATAATGAGGATTAGCCTGATCGGCTGGCCATCTCCGCGATCGCGAATTCGGAGAATAGACCTCCGAAGGTTATCTGCGTAGGTCGTGCGAGTGTCGGGTGAATTCCCCGTGAAAATGTCCCTCGCTTCGCGTCACGTGTAGTTTTTCACACACTGGAATCGGCGAGAATGAGGCCCCGGGGCGACAAGCACCTCGACGAAACCGGCCTTCGCCGAGCTCGAGCGGAGCGCGGCGCTTGACAGCACCACCAGCAGCAAGCCGCCCGCCAGCGACGGCCTGCGCAAGAAGAGCGGAACCCAGAGGCGCACCCGAAGCCAGCGCGGCAAGTCCGGCAGGCCAAGCGGCGGCCAGCCGGGCCACAAGGGAACGACGCTGACCATGTTGTGGGGTTCGGGCTGCGGCGCACCGCTGTCGGACGCCGACCGTCGCCCGTCTGTCGACAGGTCTTCGATTGCCCGAGCCACGCCCCCTGGAGGTCACCGAACACCGCGCCCATCGCTGCCTCTGCGGCGCCTGCGCCACCGTGACAGGAGCCGTCTTCCCGGACGGCTCGCCGCCTCGAGGGTGGATTTGGCCGAATCAAACCGGGGAAAAGCACACCGACGAATCGAAGGAATTTAGTCACGATCAACGAATTCGATCTTTCGCCGCGCCTCGGGCGGTGCGGGTTCAGCCCGACAACAGCAGGAGGATGCCGCCGACGATGAGGAGGATGCCGATCACCTCGCCTGGATTGGTGCGCTCGCGGAAGAAGACGATCGAGGCGATGAAGGTGAAGACCAGTTCCACCTGGCCGACGGCGCGGACATAGGCGACATTCTGCAGCGTCATCGCGGTGAACCACCCGACCGATCCGATCATGCCGGTGATTCCGACCCAGACGGCGAGCTTCCAGGCGCGCAACAGTCGCGTGAGCTCTCCCGGCACCCTGAGGCGCATGTAGAGGCCCATGACGATCGTTTGCAGCACCAGCACGCAGGCCAGCGTGAAGGCGGCGCGCATCACCACTTCGCCGCCATCGAGGGCCAGCGCCGCGCCCCGGTAGGCGATGCCCGACAGGCCGAAGAGAGCGCCCGAGGCGATGCCGATCCAGGCCGCGCGGTCGGCCAAGCTCGCCACCAACGACGCGACCTCGGCGTTCGAGCGCGCGATGGTGATCGCGACGACGCCGACGAGGCTTATGAGGATCGCTAAAGTGGCCCCGGCGGTCAGCGGATCGCCCAAGATGATGATGCCGAAGACCGCCGTCTGGATCGTCTCGGTCTTGGAATAGGCGGTGCCGGCGGCGAAATTGCGCAGGGAAAATAGCGCCACCAGCAGCGCCGTCGCGCAAATCTGACTGACCGCCCCGAGCACCGCCCAAAAGGCGAACGTCCAGGTCGGCGCCGGCCAGGCGAAGCCACCGATCCAGGCCAAGCCCACGACATAGGCAATCGCGAAGGGAAAGGCATAGGCGAAGCGCGCCATGGTGGCGCCGGAGGTGTCGAGCCGCCCCTTCAGATGGCGTTGCAGCGCCGAACGCAGGTTCTGCATGAACGCCGCCGCGATCGTGATCGGTATCCAGGCTTCCATGGCCGGTTGCGCCCTCCCCTGCCCTCGCGCCGCGACTTCACGGCTTCACGGCTTCACGGCTTCACGCCCACGCCCTCGGCCGCCGCCACGATATCCGCCCAAACGCCGTCGCCGATCCGGATACCGCCAGCCGCCGCCTCCCGCGCCAGCGTGGTCTCGCGCTCGCCGGGCATCATCACGGAATCGACGCCCACCGCCGGCTTCGAAGCGCGCACTTCCGCGACGAACGCCTCGGCGCGCCTCTCGTATTCCGCCATCGGCTGGAAGGCATCGGCGCCGAGCAGGATCATGAGCCAATTGTATTCCACGGGGTCCCCCAGCATGGCGTCGCCGACCAGTTCGGCGATGATCCCGAGCCCGCTGCCCTTGGGCCCCGCCGCCGCCAGCAAAGCCCCGCCGTCGTAATAGGCCTCGGGGTCTCGGGTCGGTTCGCCATGGCGGTCGATGGCGGCATCTGGTGGCAGGGTCTCGCCATTGGCGCGGGCCACCGCCACCTTACCCGTGGCAACGGTCGAAATGGCGAAATCGCAGATCACGGCTTCGCCGCGCGGGCCGGGCAGGGCGAGCGTGTAGGGATTGGTGCTCATCACCGCCTCGACGCCGCCGAACGGGACCACATTGCCCCAACGTCGCCGGCCACCGCCGCCGAAACTGATCGCCAGGAAGCCGGCGGCCGCGGCCTGTTCGCCGTAAGCGCCCATCCGTCCCGTGTGCCCGCAATTGACGATTCCCGCGGCGGCCAGACCTCGCTTGCGCGCCTCCACGATCAGCGCCTCGGTCGCCCTGGCCATGGCGACGATGCCGATGCCGCGCGCGCCGTCCACCTGCAGCAGCCCCTCGCGCAACCTGCGCACGAGCGGTTCGGCCTCGGGGTCGATGACGCCCTCGCCGGCCTCGCTAAGATACTGCCCGAGGCGGTTGACGCCATGCGACGACACGCCCTTCATCTCGGCATCGACGAGATGGCGAGCCACGATATCGGCGTTGGCCGGGGTGAAACCGCCGGCGGCGAGGCACTCGCGGATCAGCGCGGTCAGCCGCGCGGGCTGCATGGGCTCGGTGGGCATCGCTTCCATTCCCGGTAATTCGGCACGCTCGTGGCGCGCCCCGCTCGATTATCGCCTCCGCCCCCGACTGTCGCTACCCTTCGGTTCACCGGTTGGATCGCGTCGCGCGGTCGTTGGAGGTCGTGGCGGCGCTCGCGGGGCAATCGCCGGTTGTCGCCGTCCCGTTGACATGAGACATATTCGTCCTATATTACTCCATGACCGGGAACAAATTGATCAAGAAACTCAAGAAACTGGGCAAGAGCCTCGGGGTTGAAGTCCGCTACGATCCGAGGCACGGCAAAGGCAGTCACGGGAAGCTTCACTTCGGCGCTCGCTCCACGACGATCAAGGATCCGAAGAAGGAAATCGGCGCCGGCCTGCTCAAGGGGATGCTCGACAACCTCGGCCTCGAAAAGGAGGATCTTTCATGAGAATGGCTTATCCGGCGAGCTTCGCCACCGACGAAGATGGCCGCGTGCTCGTGACCTTCCGCGACTTCCCGGAAGCGATCACTGACGGCGCGGACCAGGCAGAGGCGGAGAGCGAGGCGCTCGATCTTCTACATTCCGTCTTGGAGTTCCGCATGCGCGACCGAGACACGATTCCGCCACCTTCGCGCGCTCGTAAGGGCGAGAAGGTGATCACACCGGACTTGGACATCGCGCTCAAGGCCTCGCTTCACATGGCGATGCAGCAGAATGGTGTGACGATCGCCGAACTCACCCGCCGCCTCCAGGTCGACAATCGCGAGGCCCAGCGGATCGTGAACCCGCGACACGCCACGAGAACCCACCGAATGCAAGAGGCGCTGCGTGCCGCCGGCCGCGCCGTGGCGATCGAGCTTCGCTAGCTCTTCCTCGGCCGGATATCATGCCTATAGGCATGACGGCGCTGGCCGGGACCAGGTTCCGCCTCAACGGATTTCCAGGCCGGTCATGTCGATTGCCGGGGCGCGGCCGGCGATCAGGTCGGCGACGATTCGGGCGGAGCCGTTCGACATGGTCCAGCCGATGTGGCCGTGGCCGGTGTTGTAGTAGAGATTGTCCTGTCGCCCGCGCCCGATATAGGGACAGTTGTCCGGCGTCATCGGCCTGAGGCCCGCCCAATAGTCGGGCTTGTCATAGTCGGCGGCCTCGGGCAGCAGATCGCGCACCGCGCCCAGCATGTGGGTATAGTCGGACGGCTGGTGGCTCTTGTCATGGCCGGCGAACTCGGCCGTGGCGGTGACCCGCAGACGATCACCCATCCGCGTGAAGGCGCAGAGGTTATTTTCGTCGATGCCGTTGATCGCGGGCGGATTGTTGCGCCCGGCGATCGGCAGGGTGACCGAATAGCCCTTGACCGGATAGATCGGCAACCGCAGACCCAAGGGCTTGGAGAAACGCGGGCTGGCGCAGCCCATGGCCACGACATAGGCGTCGGCCACCTCCTCGCCCCGGTCGGTCACCACTTTCTCCACCCGGTCGCGCTCGACCGCGATGTCGGTGACGGTGGTATCGAATTTCACCGTGGCGCCCCGGTCGCGACAGAGCCCGGCCAAGCTTTGCGTGAACTTGTGGCAATCACCGGTCTCGTCCCCGAGCGCGTGGACGGCGCCGGCGATTTTGTCCTTGGCGGCCGCCAGGGCGGGCTCGACCTCGGCCACCTCGTCAGGCGTGAGGGCGCGCAGATCCTCGCCCAGGTCCGTCAGGATCGCCATCTCCCGGATGCAATTCTCGAACGAGGCGGGATCGCGGTAGAGATAAAGGAAGCCGCCGCCCCGGCGGTCGTACTCGATGCCGGTCTCGGCCACGACCTCATGCAGCACCGCCTTCGAATAGACGCAGAGCCGGTGCTTGTTCCGAGTATTGCGGCGATAGCGCGCCGTCGTGCATTGGCCCAGGAATTGCCACGACCAATGCCAGAGCCCCGGGTCCAGGCTGAAGCGGAAACGAAGCGACTGATCGTTCCGCCAGAGCGAACGCAGCAGCGTCATCGGCGCCTTGGGCGACGACCAGGCATAGGCATGGCCCGGCGCGATGGCGCCCGCGTTGGCGAAACTGGTTTCCTCGCCCGCCGCGCCGAGCCGCTCCACCAGCGTGACCTCGTGACCGTCGCGAAGCAATTGCCACGCGCTCGTCACGCCGATGACGCCGCCGCCCATCACCAACACTTTCATCCCGCTTTCCCATCGATCGGGCGTGGATTGGGCAGACGTGCGCTTCCCCTCGGCCGAGAATTTGGCCCGCTCGCGCAGCAGGACCCACGCCGACGATGTTTCGGCGTGGGTCCTCCCCGCGTCGTGTCCGCTCGCTACTTGTCGAGCCAGAAGGTATCCATGCGGACCACGTCATAGATGCCGAAATAGTTGTAGGGGTTGTGGCCCTTGACGTAGTCGTACCAGCCGTCGTTGATCTTCTCCCAAGAGATCGGGAGCAGCGGCGGGTCCTCCTCCATGATCATTTCCGCCTGCCGGATGTAGTCGAGCCGCTTCGCCGCATCGACCTCGCTGTCGATCTTGCCCAGCAGCGCATTGAACGGATCGTTTTGCCATTGCGAATAATTCTGCGGGCCGCCCTTTCCGTACCAGGTGTTGAAGTAGTCCGACGGGTCGATCAGCGTCGAGACGATCGCGCCGATCGATAGATCGAAGTTGCCCGAGTTGGTGTCGTCGAACCACACCGACTCGACCACCGTGCGCAGGTTGCACTCGATATTGAGGGCCTGTTGCAACATCGCCTGGATCGCTTGCGACCAGAGCTTGAAGCTGGCCACGTCGCGCACGATGAAGTCCAGGCCCTTGATGCCGTTGGGATGACCGGCGGCGGCCAGCAGCGCCTTGGCCTCCTTGATCGAGGCCGTGGTATCCGGCTGATAGCCAAGCCGCTTCACCAGCTCCGGCTTCGGCGTGGCGACGTCCGAGAAGGGATAGACGAAGCCGCCGACCATCATCGGCGCCACGTCCTTGACCACGTCCACCAACACCGGCCGATCGAATACCAGATGCATGGCGCGGCGTACCCTGGGGTCGTTGAACGGCTCGCGCTTGGCGTTGACCCAAACCGCCTGGATGACGCTTTGGAAGTAGTCGGTCGCGGTCATGCCGGCGCGCTTGTCGACCTCCTTGCGGGTTACCGGGTCGATCAGCCGGGCGTAGTCGGTGCGACCGGCGAGGAGCGCCGAGCCGAGCTCGGGCGAGAACGGCAGGCCGTGCAGGAACTCGATGCCGTCGAGGTACGGCAGGCCTTCCATCCAATAGTCCTTGTTCTTCTCCATCACCCAGATTTCCTGCTCGATCCGCTTGACGCTGCGGAACGGGCCGGTGCCGGGGACGTCCAAGGTCTTGCGCAGGTTGTAGTTGTTGTCCTCCAGCGTCTTCTTGCGCACGATGCCGTTCCAGCCGCTGGCGATCGCGCCCATGATGAAGTCGGGTGGGCGTGGCACCGAGAGCTTGAATTCGACCGTGTATTTGTCGCGCACGTTGATCTCGGCGACCGAGGGGAAGAGCGCGCTGCGCGGAATGGAGATGCCGGCCGGCGGCTTGGTGATACGGTCGAAGGTCGCCTTCACGTCCGCCGCCGTCAGCTCCGCGCCGTCGGAAAACAGCACGCCCTTGCGCAGGAAGAAGGTCAGGGTCTTGCCGTCCTTGGCGATCTCCCAGCTATGCGCGAGGTCGGGGATGATGGTCTGGCCACTGTCCACCGGGTTGCGGCGAATCAAATTGTCATACAAACACCCCTGGCTGCCCAGGTTGTTGACCGTGCCGGATTGGTGGAAGTCCAGGTGCGGCGGGCGCATGGTGATGCCGTAGCGCATGACCCCGCCGGACTTGGGGTTCGGCTCGGGCGCGACGAGCTTGAACTTCGAGCCGTCCATTTCCATCGGTACCGCGGCATGGCCCAAGCCCCACGACATCGCGTAGGCGCTTGCCGCGGTCGCGGCGCTGGCCTTCAAAAAGTCGCGTCGGGTCCACCATGGCGTCGAGTGTCGTCGGCTTGTCATCTCTCTCTCCTCCCTAACTTTCCAGGCCCCCCGAATTCCAGGCCTTTCCGTGACCGCGGGCTGTATGCTCTGATAGCTCGCCCTCGAACCCAGGGCCTGGAGAGCACCGTGGCGCGATCTCGGGAGTCGCATCTTGAACCAAACAGAGTCTGTTGAACAGGGGGGCGGGAGGCCGGACCCGGGCACGGGCACGGGCGAGACGATTCTGGAGATCGATAACCTTCATACTCAATTCTTCACCGAGGACGGCGTCGTGCGGGCGGTGGACGGCGTGTCCTACCAGGTCAGGAGCGGCGAGACGCTCGGCGTGGTCGGTGAATCGGGCTGCGGCAAGAGCGTGACCGCGCTCTCCATCCTGCGTCTCGTCGCCGATCCGCCCGGCCGCATCGTCGAGGGGACCATCCGCTTCGAGGGCACCAACCTGTTGGCTCTGAGCGAGACCGAGATGGAGGCGATCCGCGGCAACGAAATCTCGATGATCTTCCAAGAGCCGATGACTTCGCTCAATCCGCTGTTCACGGTGGGGCGCCAGATCAGCGAGGCGATCGCGCTCCACCAGGGGCTGTCGCGGAGCGCCGCCATGGATCTTGCCGTGGAGATGCTTCGCCGCGTGCATATGCCCGAGCCGGAACGCCGCGTGCTGGCCTATCCCCACCAGCTTTCGGGCGGCATGCGCCAACGGGTGATGATCGCCATGGCGATGTCGTGCAACCCGAAGGTTCTGATCGCCGACGAGCCGACGACGGCACTGGACGTCACGATCCAGGCGCAGATACTCGACCTCATGCGTGAAATTCAGGACGGTCTCGGCCAGGCGATCATCTTGATCACCCACGACATGGGCGTGGTTGCCGAGCACGCCGACCGGGTGGTGGTGATGTACGCGGGGCGGAAAGTCGAGGAGGCCGAGGTCGACGAGCTGTTCGATCACCCTGGCCACCCCTACACCATGGGCCTTCTGGGTGCCATTCCGAACCTCGACGACGCGGCCCGCGCCGAGACCGGGCGGGTGCGGCTGAACGAGATCAAGGGCATGGTGCCCTCGCTGCTCGACCTGCCGCAGGGCTGCATCTTCGCGCCGCGTTGCGGCTTCGCCAGTGACCAGTGCCACGCCGCCTATCCGCCGTTGGTCGAGCACCGCCCCGGCCACTGGGTCGCCTGCTGGCACGCCGAGCGCTTGCTGGGAGACGGCACGTGAGCGCGCCGACGGCCACCGACGTCGCCGACGGCGGCGAGGCGCCCCTGCTCGAGGTCCAGGGCCTGAAGAAGCACTTCCCGATCCACAAGGGTGTCTTCGGCCGCATGGTCGGGCGGGTCTATGCGGTCGACGGCGTCTCCTTCCACATCAAGCGGGGCGAGACGCTGGGGCTGGTCGGCGAAAGCGGCTGCGGCAAGTCGACCGTCGGCCGCACCGTGCTGAAACTGCTGGATCCGACCGAGGGCAGGATCAAGGTCAAGGGCGAGGACATCACCGACCTGAACACGGTGGCGATGATGCCGTTTCGCCAGCAGATGCAGATGATCTTCCAGGATCCTTACGCCTCGCTCAATCCGCGCATGTCGGCCGGCGACATCGTGGGCGAGCCCCTGCTCATCCACCAGACGGCGACGCGCCAGGAGCGCCGCGAGCAGGTGGCGGCGCTGTTCGAACGGGTGGGGCTGGGGCCACGGCACATGCATTCCTATCCGCACGAGTTCTCCGGCGGTCAGCGCCAGCGCATCGGCATCGCCCGGGCACTGGCCCTGAATCCGGAGTTGATCATCGGCGACGAGCCGGTGTCGGCGCTGGATGTTTCGATCCAGGCGCAGATCATCAACCTGCTGATGGATCTGCAGGAAGAGCTCGAGCTGTCGTATCTCTTCGTCGCCCACGACCTGGCCGTGGTCGAGCACATAAGCCACCGGATCGCGGTGATGTATCTCGGCAGAATTGTCGAGACCACCGACAAGACCAGCCTCTTCGAGGCGCCGCTACACCCCTATACCGAGGCCCTGCTCTCGGCGGTGCCGATCCCGAAGGCACGGGCCCGCGGGCGCAATCGGGTGATTTTGAGCGGCGACGTGCCGAGCCCGATCAACCCGCCGTCGGGCTGTCACTTCCACTCGCGTTGCCCCTATGCGATGGCGCGCTGTCGGGCCGAAGAGCCGAAATTGCGCGAGATTCTGCCGGGGCACTGGGCCTCCTGCCACCTGCACGACGGTGGTGCCACCCTCCCCTTGGCCAAACCGACGGCGGCGTAGCGGCGGCCGGGACTTTCGATTCCGGTCTCAAACGGAGCCACGCAGCCGCGGGTCGAGCATGTCGCGGATGCCGTCGCCCAGCAGATTGAAGGCCAGCACCGTGATGGTGATGGCGAGACCCGGGAACAGCACCAGCCACCACGGCGGTATGATGCCCGCGTTCAGCGCGTCGGCCAGCATGTTGCCCCACGTCGGGGTCGGTGGCGGGATGCCGACGCCGAGAAAGCCGAGCGAGGCTTCGATGATGATCGCGACGCCGAGATGGGTCGTGGCCAGGATCAGGTAAGGCGCCACGCACTGCGGCAGAATGTGGCGCAGCATGATGCGCCAGTGGGAGGCGCCCACGCTGCGCGCGGCCTCGACGAAAGCCATCTCCTTCAGGGACAGCACTACGGAGCGGATGACCCGCCCGCCGAAGGGTATTCGCGTGATGGCGATGGCGATAATCACCGTCGTGGTGCTGGCGCCGAGCGCCATGGCGATGGCCATCGCCAATATCAAGTCGGGAAAGGCCTGCAGGAACTCGATGATGCGCTGAGAGACGATATCGAATCGGCCGCCGAAATAGCCGCTGGCCAGGCCCCAAAAGCAACCCAATGTGGTCCCCAGCAAGACCGCCGCGATGGCTATCGTCAGCGACACGCGGCTGCCGTGGATGGTGCGGCTGAGCGTATCGCGACCGATCTGGTCGGTGCCGAAATAGTTGATTTCGTCGGGTGCCAACTGCATGCGCCGGAAGTCGGATTTCAGCGGATCGAAGGGTGCGATGAGCGGCGCGGTGATGGCCATGACGACGATGGCAATCGCCACCACGCCCCAGAAGGCGGAGAGCGGCGAGCGCCGGGCGAAGCTCTCGAGCCCGTTCCGCGCTCGCGCCGCCAGCGATCGGGCCGGCCGCGTGGCCCCCGGCGGCAACGCGGTCGTCGTCTCGGGCCGCGTGCTCATTGAATCCGAATCCTCGGGTCGAGCCAGGCGATGATCAGGTCGACCATGATGTTGAGCAATACGAAAACGATGGAGTACACGAAGACCAAGTTTTGCATCACGAAGATGTCGCGCTCCTTCACCGCGTTGAACATCGCATTGCCGAGCCCGGGCGTGCCGAAGGCTCGCTCGATCGGGATCGAGCCCGCCAGCACGAAGCCGAGCAGGATGCCGGAAAGCGTGATCACCGGCAGCAGCGCGTTCGGCAAGGCATGCAGGCTCACCACCAGCCGCCCGTTCAGGCCCTTGGCGCGTGCCGTCCTGATGTAGTCCTCGCGGATCACCTCCAGCAAACAGGACCGCGCCATGCGGGCGATGTAGGCCGCCTGCCCCAATGCCAGGACCACCGCCGGGCCGATAATCATTTGGAACAGCAACCAGGGCTCTTCGAATATCGAGGCACCGGCGGCGGTCAGCGGCGCGCGATAGCCGAAGCCGAACAAGAGTCCGAGCACGATCAGCATGCCCAGCCAGAAGCCGGGCACCGCCAGGCAGGTGATGGAAAGGAACCTTCCGACGTTGTCACCGATGCTGTTGGGGCGCAGCGCGCTGACCAGGGCCACGGGAATGCCGATGATCCAGGACAACACCACCGAGAGCGCGGCGATCTGGGCGGTCAGCGGGCCACGCCGCAGGATCATGTCGCCGACGCTTTCGGCGCGGAAGAAGGAACGGCCGAAGTCGCCGCGCGCGATGTCGGCCATCCACTTGAAATACTGCACGAGGAGAGGATCCGTCAGGCCCAGCTCCTTCATGTAGCTTTCGCGCTGCGCTTCGGTCAGCTTGATCATGCCCTCGGGACCGAAAATCGCCGTCAGCGGATCCCCCGGCATGACCCGCATGACCAGGAACACGATAATGGACACACCGAAGATGGTGAGGGCACCAAAGGCGAAACGCCGCACGATATAGCTATACATCGGACACGGGACTGAAAGGCATGAGACTCGAAACCGAGATGATCGCCCGGGAGGGGATGAACGGCGGGGAAAGACTGCGACCAGCTCGACGCGGGAGTCAAGCAATCCCGCCAGCTCCGGGGGGCGGCGCGGATCGAGCCGGGCCGTGGCGCTCGGCCGCGTCGGCGAACTGAGGCGCCGATGGCGAGAGGGAAGCGTCGCGTTCGGGTTTGCGGGCCTCGCTCTGGATCACTACGCTCGATCGCCTTGGAAGGAGTCGAACCATGCCGATCACCAAGGGAATCAAACAGCTCGTCGCCGAGGCGGAGGCCGAAATCGAGGTCTGGAGCGTCGAGCAGGCGATGGCCGCGCACGGCGGCGAGGAGACCGTCTTCGTCGACATTCGCGATGTCCGCGAGCTCTGGCGCGACGGCACGATTCCGGGCGCCCTCCACGCGCCGCGCGGCATGCTGGAATTTTGGGTCGATCCGGAAAGCCCCTATGCCCGCGAGATTTTTCAGAGCGGCAAACGCTTCGTCTTCTTCTGCGCCGCCAGCCGGCTTCTTCGGGCGACCCGCCGACCCGGGCGACCCGGGCGACCCGGGCGACCCGGGCGACCCGGGCGACCCGGGCGACCCGGGCGGTGCAGGACATGGGGCTGGCCCCGGTCTGTCACTTCGAGGGCGGTTTCGGTGCCTGGAAGCAGGCCGGCGGCCAGGTCGAGCCGCGCGAGCCGAAGCCGCGCAATTGAAGCCCGCTCCCATGACGGCGCGGGAGCGGCGATACGCGTGGATCGAGACGGCGGGCGCGGCCGAGATCGCGGCCGAACTCTCGGGCCTCGAATTCCTCCAGGCCTACCGGGACGGGCGGGTGCCCGCCTGCTCGATGCAAGCCACGCTCGACTACGAACTGGTGGAGGTCGCGGACGGGCTGGTGATTTTCCGCGGTCGGGCCCGGGATTTCATGCTCAATCCCTCGGGCACCGTGCACGGTGGCTTCGCCGCCTCGATGCTGGATTCGGCGATGGGCTGCGCCGTGCATTCGACCCTGCCGGCGGGCCGCAGTTACACCACGCTCGAATTCAAGATCAACCTGGTCCGCCCGCTCAGCGCCGAAGGGGCGGAACTCAGGGCCGAGGGCCGCGTCCTCTACCGGGGACGGCGCATCGCCACCGCCGAGGGGCGCCTTCTCGACGACGAGGATCGCCTTTACGCCCACGGCACCACGACCTGCCTGGTGTTCGATCTCGAGGGGTGAAACCGACGCCAAGAGGCGTTCACTTGACGAGCGCGCGCGGTCCGAACGAGGCGTCGATGTTTTCCTCCAGGATCGGGGAGCTCCGGAAGCGGGCGCCATCGCCGGGTGGACCAGCATCCTCTCCGGGACTGGTGCGACGGTATTTGGCGAGCGCGCCCTCGGCCATCTAAAATCACCTCGCGGTTGGTCGAATTCCGCTCCGGTCCGTTGAGGCACTCGACCATATCTGTTCCAATCAACGCGCTCGACCGGCACGGTCCGGGATCACAACGGGAAAACGCGAGATGGGACGGAAGCTCGGCATCGGCGACGCTTTTCCCGAAATGGCCCTGAACTTGGTCGACGGTAGCACCCTGTCGCTGCCCACTGGCTTGCGGGGCACCTACAACATCGTCCTGTTCTATCGCGGCCATTGGTGACCGTACTGCCGCCGGCAGTTGGTCGGTTTTTCCCGTCTGCTCGACGATCTGGTGGCCCTCGACACCACCATCGTCGCCGCCAGCGTCGACGATACCGACCATGCCCGCGAGGTCGCGGAAAACCTGGGCTTTCCCATCGGCCATGGCGTCTCCCGGGCCGACGCCGAGATCCTCGACGCCTGGTGGGAGGATCGGCGCGCTATCATCCAGCCTTCGGAGTTCCTGCTGGGCGACGATCACCGCGTGCTCTGTTCCAGCTACAGCGACGGGCCGCTCGGCCGGATGGAGGCGGCCGACACGGTGCGCACGATCGAATTATTGGAGGCCCGCAAGAAGAACGCCTGATCAGCGGCCCTGGCGCGCCAGCCGGGCCTCGCGGTGGGTGATGTAGGCGGTCGAGGCGAAGATCACCCCACCGCCGAACCAGGTCCACAGCGTCGGCACCTCGGCGAACACGACGAAGGCGAAGATCGCGACCAGGGGAAGGCGGACGAATTCCAACGGCTGGATCTGGGTCACTTCCGCGCGCGCGAAGGCCCGGGTGAAGCAGAGATGCCCGAGCGTGCCGGCCGCCGCCAGCAGGACCAGCCAAAGCCAGGCCTCGCCGCTCGGCCATTGCCAGACGAAGAGCGCCGGTATCAAGGCCAACGGCGAATGCAGCAGCGCCATGTAGGTGACGATCGCCGCCGGCTGCTCGGTGCGGGTCAGCGGCTTGAGGATCAACGTCGTCAGCGCGATCGAAAACGCGCCGACGACCGCCAGCATCGCGCCCGGCGAGATCGAATCGGCCCCGGGATGCAACACCACCAAGACGCCCACGAAGCCGACGACCAGCGCCGTGATCCGCCGCGCCCGCACGACTTCCCCCAGCACCAGCACCGCGCCGAGGGTCGCGAACAACGGCGCGGTGAAGCTCAGTGCCGTCACCTCGGCCAGGGGAATGAGGGTGATCGCGGTGAAGCTTGCAGCCATGCCGAGGATGTTGATGGCCGCGCGCAAGCCGTAGAGGCCGATGCGTTTCGTCTTCAGGGCCCCGAGGCCGCTTCGCGCCAGCCACGGCAACATCATCAACAGCGCCAGAAAATTGCGAAAAAAGACGACCACGAGGGGATCCAGCTCGGCCGTCGAAAGTCGGATGAAGCCGCTCATCGCGGCGAAGCAGGCCATCGCCGCCAGCATGTAGAACGTCGCCGCGAGCGGCGCGCGGCGACTTTCGGGTCGGATCACGGGCACGCCCGGAGCCTAGTGGATGAAATCCAACATATGGTACCCCTACGACGGTTTCCCGAGTTCGTCCGGAAAGGCGCCCGGTGCGCCGTGATGCGGGCGCATCACAAGCGCCGGGCAACGCGTCCGGCGGGCTCGGGAAGCCGCCCTTCGGGTCCCATATCCTGGCTTCTCCCAAATCCTGGCTTCTCGCTGCGTCGGGCACCCTTGACGATGTGCCGGCATCGCCGGCGGGCGCCCTCCTGGCGAGAAACCAGGATATGGGATCGTAGGGGTACCGTATGTTGGATTTCATCCACTAGCCCGGGCGCCCCTCTCAGGGCCGTCCCGCCGAAACGCCGCCGTCCACCATATAGACGCCACCGGTGCAGAAGGAGCTATCGTCGCTGGCGAGGAAGAGCATCAGGCGGGCCACCTCCTCCGGCTCGCCGTAACGCTTCAGCGGCGTTCCCGCCGCCATCGGCCGGTTCGAGGGATCGCCGACGGCGAAACCCATCTTCTCCTCGATCGAGGTGATCATCCGGGTATCGATGGGCGAGGGATTGACCGTGTTGACGCGGATATCGGATGGCGCGCCTTCCATCGCCGCCGCCCGCATCATGCCGATCACCGCGTGCTTCGAGGTGGTGTAGGCCGAAAGCCCGCGCACCGCGCGAATCCCGGCCGTGGACGAGGTGATGACGATGCTGCCGCCGCCCTGTGCCTCCATCAGCGGGAAGACCCGCTTCAAGCCCAGCCAGACGCCCTTGACGTTGACCGCCATGACCTTGTCGTAGAGCGCGTCCGGATAGTCCACCAGCGCCACCACGTCGCCCTCGATGCCGGCGTTCAGGAGGGCTATGTCGAGGCCCCCGAAGCGATCCACGGTAGCCTGCACGTAGCCGTCCGACTGGGCCGGATCGGTGACGTCTGCGGCGTGATAGGCGACGTCCTCGCCCCCAATCCCCGTCGCGGCCTCGGCCAGCGCGTCGGCGTTCAGGTCGACCAGCATGACCCGGGCGCCCTCGCCCGCGAAGATCCGCCCCGCCGCCCGGCCGATGCCGCCCGCGCCCCCGGTGATGATCGCGACCTTGCCGTCGAGCTTGCCCATGGACTCCCCCGCCCTCCCCTCGTCTGGTGAAAATTCGTGCCCGCGTTCAGAGCACGGCGGTATCGGCCGGATGGCCCAGCATGTAGGCGCCGACGGTCTGAAAGTGGGTCTGGCGGCCCTGAAGCTGCTGCGTCACCGTGTGGAGATCGCGGAAGCGCCGCTCGAACGGGCTGGAGGCGAAGATCGCGGTGGCGCCGGCGAGATCGTAAACCTTGTCGGCGACGTCCTTGGCCTCGTGGATCGCATGGGTCGTGGCGAGCCGAATACGGACACGGTTTTCGATACTCAGTTCGCCGCGGCCGACCACGTCCTCCCAAATCTCGCCGAGCTCGGCCAAAACAAACGTCCGAGCCGCCTTCAGGCGCACTTCGCCGCGCGCCACCTCGCCCTGCACCACCGCGTTGTCGCGCAGCACGTCGCGCGCCATGCGGGGCGTCTTCTCCATCGCCAGCGCCTTGAAGGCGTCGAACATGGCGCGCGAGAGCCCGAGCGCGGTGGCGGAAAAGCCCGAAGCGTAGAGCGACATCTGCCGATACTGATAGAGCGGGGCCTGATAGCGCCGTTCCGCCGCATCGTCGCGCGAGATGGTGTATTCGCAGCGAACGTAAAGATCCTCTGCCTCGAAGGCATCGCTGCCGGTGCCGCGCAGGCCGATGGTGTCCCAGATCCGCTCGAGCGGCAGCTCGGCTGCCGGCACCAGCGCGGTACGCATGATCACCTTGCCGCTCTCGTGGTGGCGCGGCTCGTCGTTCTCGTCGACCAGGACGCAGGCGGAGCCCAACCAGGTCGCGTGATGGGCGCCGCTGGCGAAGGACCAGCGGCCGGTGATGCGGAAGCCCTCGCCGTCGAGGCGGGCGGTGGCGGGCCCCGGTCCCCAGGCCACCACGCCGCGAGGATCGTCGCCCCAAATCTCGTTCGCCACCTCGGGCTCCAGATAGGCCGCCGCCATGGCGCAGCCGTTCGCCTGGCAGAGGCACCACGCGGTGCTGCCGTCGAGCTTGGCCACTGCCTCGATCACGCCGAAAAATTCGGGCGGGCTCAGCTCGGCCCCGCCGTAGGCGCGCGGCAGCAGCAGGCGGAACAGCCGCGCCTCGTGCAGCCCGTCGAGGAGCGCCTCGGGAAGTTCGCAGCGGCGATCCCCTTCCGCCGCCGAGTCCAGAATCAGCGGCGCCAACCCCTCGACGCGGGCGAGAAAGTCCTCGCCGGTCTCGCTGCCGGCCGAAACCTCGCTGTGCGCGATGACCATGGCCCCTCCCTCGGTTCGATTGGTGGGGGCTAGATTAGCGATTGGCGCGGTCCGGGGAAAGGCACGCCATGGGGGGGATCTTCGAATGGCATCCGGCCCTTGGCGGGCGGCGTTTCGCTCCATGGCTTCGCTGCCCCGCTCGCCTGTTCGCTCGGGCCGGTGTTTGCTGCTATCGTCGCGGGCGAAGCCAGCATATCTCGGGATCGTCGGGCCAGGTGCGAGCCGCCGGCCCCCCGAGGCACCCGGGAGATCGTCGCATGCAACTCGGCCTCTTTACCATGCCGCTCCACCCGCCGGGCGCCAATTTGACGGAGACCCTCAAATCGGACATGGCGCAGATCGTCGCGCTCGACGAGCTCGGCTACGACGAAGCCTGGATCGGCGAGCACTTCACCGCGGAGTGGGAGAACATCCCCTCGCCGGAGCTGTTCATCGCCCAGGCGATCGCGCTGACCAAGCGGATCAGGCTGGGCACCGGCGTCAGCTGCATGCCCAATCACAACCCCTTCACGCTGGCCCACCGGATCGCGCAGCTCGACCACATGGCCGAAGGCCGGTTCAACTGGGGCATCGGCACCGGCAGCTTTCCCGGCGACATGCGGGTCTTCGGCTATTGGGGCGAGGATGCGGCGGTGGACAACGTCGCCTACACCTGGGCTTCGCTGGACACGATCCTCGCGCTCTGGACCGACCCGAGGCCGGGCGTCTACGAGAGCAAATGGTGGCGCTTCACCATACCCGAGATCGAGGACGACATTGGGCTCCGCGCGCACATCCGACCCTACCAACGGCCGCACCCGCCGATCGGCCTAGCCGGCGTGACGCCGTACTCCTCGACGCTCAAAATGGCCGGGGCCCGGGGGTGGATCCCGATGTCGATCAACCTGGTCCCGCCGGGGCTGCTGAAAACCCACTGGGAGGCGATCGAGGCGGGCGCCCGCGAGGCCGACCGGACGCCCGAGCGCGGCGCGTGGCGGGTGGCGCGCGAGATCTTCGTGGCCGAGACCAGCGCTGAGGCACGAAAACAGGCGACGAGCGGCGTCATGGCCCGCGATTTCGAGCAGTATTTTCTCCGCCTGCTGCCCAAGGTGGGCATGCTCGGGCTGATGAAGAACGATCCCGACATGGCCGACTCGGACGTGACCATCGATTATCTGGTCGACAACGTGTTCATCGTCGGCTCCGTCGACGAGGTCGCCCAGAAGCTGAACGACCTGGTGGGCGAGATCG
The DNA here is from genome assembly GCA_965225945.1 of Alphaproteobacteria bacterium. GTDB lineage: Bacteria > Pseudomonadota > Alphaproteobacteria > JASLMY01. The sequence continues at coordinate 141,809 of CBDDBZ010000033.1, forward strand.
GCGCCTTCGGCACCCTGCTGGCGATGGGCCACGAATGGGAGCCCTATGAGGCCTGGCACCAGTCGATGTCACTGCTGCAGAACGAGGTGCTGCCCAAGCTCGGCTGAGGCAGCGCTCGGCCCGATCCCCCCTCGAAGGCGCGCGAGCCGCCGCCGCGCCAGAACCCACGCCGAGGTCGACGACACCAAAGCGAGCCCCGAGTCTCGGCTTGCGGCGCCTGCGTGCGTGGGGGGCTTGCGGCGCCTGCGTGCGTGGGGGCGGAAACATTACGTTTTGTATTGACATATACCAATTGACATATACCAAATGTATCGATACAGTCCGTACCACGCCCCGCGCGAGGCCGAGGTCGGCCCGCCCGCTCCCCCTCCTTCCCGGCGGGCGGGCCCGGCCAAGGGAGAGGGAGAGCATGGCGGGAGAGGCGAAGCGTCGGCACCGCGACATGATCCTGGCGGCGGCGAAGCGATCGGCGGTCCCGATTCCTTGCCGTTTGGCCACGAGGACGACACGATTCGTGACGCCGGCCGGGCGAGGTTCGAGGCCCGTCCGCGCCGGCCCCTCGACGGCCGGGACCCGGGCGCCATGACCGGCCTCGTCGAGACCCTCGCGGCCCTCCGCTATGATCCGCTGACCATCGCCCTCGTCGCCCATAACCGCGCCGCCGAGGCGGTCTTCGACCACTGGGGCTACCGAACCACGCGCGCGCTCGACGCGGTTTGCGCGCGGGGCTATTTCGACGGGCTCCACGGCCTCAAGGTCGGTGACGGCATCCGCGTCACCCGCATTTCGCCCGACGGCAGGCGGCTCTTGGATGCAGCCGACCTGGTCGTCGCCGAGGTCGAGCCGAACGTCAAGGTCATGGCCCTCAGTGGGGCGAGGCTGGACGATTTCGACCCGCGCTTCCGCCTCGGCGGCACGGACTGAGGCGGCGAAAGGGGCGCACGCGATCGCCGGGATGCGACGGCCGGCCCGTCGCGCGCTCGGTTGGACGCGGCGCGGGCCAGGCGATAGGATGCCTCGAATAATCGAGGCTCCCCTCCGATTCGGGCCGACGCCGTGGCGATCTTGCTAGGTCCATCTGCTTCCTGCGTCGCGAGCCGGCACCGCTCGGGCATCGCTCGCGGCGCCTATGAGCGGGTCCGGAACAAGGCGTCTGGCGGGTGACCACGCTGGTCACCGGGGCGACCGGCTTCGTCGGCTCGGCCGTCGTCAGGGCCTTGCTGGGGCGCGAGCGGTCGGTCCGCGTCCTGGTCCGCCCGTCGAGCGAGCGCGCCAACATCGCCGGCTTGCCGGTCGAGGTCGTCGAAGGCGACCTACGCGAGCCGGCCTCGCTGGCTCGAGCCCTCGCCGGGGCCCGGGCGCTCTATCATGTCGCCGCCGACTATCGCCTCTGGGCGCGCCATCCCGAGGAGATCTATCGCTCCAACGTCGAGGGCACGCGCGATCTGATCCGTGCCGCGCTCGACGCAGGCGTCGAGCGGATCGTCTACACCTCGAGCGTCGCCACCCTCGGCCTCCGTCCCGACGGCGAGCCGGCCGACGAGGCGACGCCGGTCACGCTCGAGGAGATCACCGGCCACTACAAGCGTTCCAAGTTCCTCGCCGAGGCCGAGGTCCGACGGCTCGTCGCCGAGGAGGGGGCGCCGGTCGTGATCGTCAACCCCTCGGCCCCCGTCGGCCCCCGCGACATCAAGCCGACGCCGACCGGCCGGCTGGTGCTGGAGGCCGCCGGCGGCAAGATGCCGGCCTATGTCGAGACCGGCCTCAACCTGGTGCACGTCGACGACGTCGCCGAGGGTCATCTCCTCGCCTTCGAGAGCGGCACCATCGGCGAGCGCTACATCCTCGGCGGCGAGAATCTGGCGCTGATCGAGATCCTGCGCCGCATTGCCTCGTTGGTCGGCCGCCGGCCGCCCAGGCTCCGCTTGCCCCACGCTCTGGTCATTCCCATCGCCCATGTCGCCGAGGCGATCGCGCGGCTCGGCGGGGGAGAGCCGTTCGTCGCCGTCGACGGGGTCAGGCTGGCCAGGAAGCGCATGTATTTCACCGCCGCCAAGGCGGAGCGCACGCTCGGCTACCGCTCCCGGCCGGTCGACGAGGCGCTGGCCGACGCCGTCGCCTGGTACCGCGAAACCGGCGCGCTGTCCTGAGAGGCTGACCGCGACACCACCGGGGCAGCACCCCGACCGCCACCGCGCCGGACCCGCCGCGAGGGTTCCCTTCCTAGCTGGCCCGTAGCGCCCAAAACGTCATCGTGAAGGAAGCGAGGGGCCGAACGTTTTTGCCGCTTAGGTTCAGAACGCGTGGCCCGTCGCCTCGACCGAGCGCAGCAGGCGGCGTGAAGGAAGCGAGGGGCCGAACGTTTTTGCCGCTTAGGTTCAGAACGCGTGGCCCGTCGCCTCGACCGAGCGCAGCAGGCGGCGCAGCGCGATCAGGCGGTCGCGGCCGTCGGCGTCGGCAGCGGCGCGGGTCGAGAGCGCCTCCATGAAGCCGGGCGCGCGCACCACGCCCAACGCCTTCGCCCGAACTTGCCCCAAGGCCCGGCCCTGGGTGACGCCGGCCTCGGCACAGAAGCTCAACAGCCGCACCGCGCGTTCGGTCGGATCGTCCGCGCCCTTCGCCAAACGCTCCAGCAGGCGCGAGCCGGTCAGCACCTCGTACCAAAAATCATCGAGCGCCGCCCTCAGCGTTTCGCGCCGTACCTCGGCCAAGCCGGAGGCGGCGACGCGGCGCTCCAGTTCGGCGAGCCGGCGCATTCGCTGGCGCGCGTCGTTCGCCGGCACCTCGGTGAAATCCGCCCGATTGGCGCGCGAAGCGACGATAGCCTGGATGTAATCGCCAAGGAGCTCCTTGCTCGGCCCCTCGATGATGCCGTCCTCGATCTCGAGCAGGCGCTCGAACTGGGCGAGCGCCCCCTGGGCATCCTTCAACAGGCCGCCGATCGCCTCGGGATGGAGCTGGCGGCGGGCGCGGGCGCGAAACGCCTCGGTCATGGCGAGGCCGCCCCGGAGCCTGCCCTCCGCGTCGCGAAGCCCCTCGATCAGGCTCGCCTGGGCCCGCGCCTCGTTCATCAGGTCGCCCTCGGCGAGCGGTCGATGGCCCCAGAGCGTCTGGGCGATCCGGCGCAGCACCGTATCCCGACACCGCGGCATCCAGCCGGCGCCGATCCAGCGACAGAGGCGGTCACGGCCCCTAGGCACGTCGGGCCGTCCCCCGGTCTCTCCCTCGACGAGCGCAACCAGACAGCGCAGCGCGGCCATCAGATCCGGCTGCTCCCCCAGCAGGTCGGTGAGCGCGCCGGCATCGTCCAGGAAATCGGCGATCAATTGGTCCAGCAGGGGGACCGCCCCGTCCGGGGCATTATCGAGCAATCCCAATAGCACGCGCAGTCTGTCGGAGAGCGAGTCCTCGCCGGCGACGTGCTGCGACAGCGCCGCGTTGAAGCAATATGTGGGGTCCGGATCCTCTCCCACCCGGCGGGCGAGCGCGGCCAGGTCGTCGTTCTGCAACACCGGCATGCGGCCCGAGCGGGCGTCGCTCCGGACCTGTTTCAGGATTTCGTCGAACAGCGCATAGAGCACCCGCATGCGCTGCTGCACGTCACCCTTGGTTCCCTTGACCTGAGCCCGGGCCGCCCACTGCACCGCGCCCTGCAGCAGACTTCCTGCGTTCTCCAGACGGGCGAGATGCTCCGGCAGGTGCAGCAGCTCGGTCGGCGTGATCTTGTATTGCGCCAGCCAGTCGGCGAGGAGACGGCGGATGGTCTGTCGCGACCTCAGGCCATAGATCGCCTTCGGTCCCTCGCAGACCGGCACCGGGTCGTCGCCGGGCGTGTCGCGAACTTGCGCGCCAGCCAGATCGAAACCTCTCGGGCTCGCCAACCCTGGCTCCCTTCATCTCCAGGGGCCACTCGCCTCGCGCGCGACCCTCGAGACAATATTTTCAAACAGTCGCCTTAATAATTTGAAAACATGGGGCAAATCGAGGCCATCGGCGCGGGCGGATGCTCTAACCCTCGGCGTCGGGGAGATGACGGCGCTTGACGAGGCGTAGGGTCAGCTCCTCCGCGCGGGCCGGCGTCATCCGCGCCAAGATCGCCGCCATCTTGACCTCGCGCATGCGCCCCGTCACCTCCAACAGCACCTCGATGTCGAGGCGGTTGAGGATCCGCGCCGCGTCCTTCGGCTTCATGGACTCGTAGACCTTGACCAGGCTCTTGAGCTGCTCCTCGCGGTGTTCTTCCTGGCCCTCCACGAACTCGGCGATGCGCACCTCGATCTTCTTCAGTTGGGCGATCTTCTCGTCGATCCGGTTTTCGGTCGCCTTCAGCACGCCCTCGCGGACGTCCATGTCGCGGCGCAGCGCGTCGAGCCGCTGGCGCCGCTCGGCCAAGGCCTGGAGCACGACGACCTCGCTCGCGGTGAGCGTGGCCGGGTCGATGGCCGCCGCCTTGGCCGTTTCGCCGTCACCGCGGCTCGAAGCCGTGCGGTCTTCCTTCTCGGTCTCGGTCTTGCTCTCCGTCTTTGCCTTGGCGGGCGCCTTCTTGGCCAGCGCCTCCTGGGCGACGGCGCCCGTCGGTCCCAGCGCCTGGAATCCCTCCCAGACGTCCTCCAGCTTGAAGACGCAGACCAGGCCGGCGGTCAGGATCAGCACCGGCAGCAGGCGTAATCGGCTCGACATCGGCAGCCCTCATTCCGCTACTTCAGCGCACGGCACGCAAGGCGCGACGCAGTTCGCGCTCCGATTCCGACGGTGTGCGGGCGATGGGCTCGTCGGTCACGCCCGCCGACAACGGCCGGGCGGCGGCGGCGCCCGGCTCCGGGCGAGCGACGGTGGCGAGCCGTGTCGCCACGGAATCCGCCGACTCGATCATGCGACGAAGTTCGTCCACCAGCTCTCGTCCCCGGGCCAAGCGCCCTTCCAACTCCACGCCCAGCACGTCGCCGGCTCGGGCCAGCTCGCCTAGGCTGGCTTGCGCGTGTCCGGCCGAGCGCTCCAACTCCCTCGCCGATTCCGCCATTTCGCCGCGCGTGGCGCGAAGCGCGCCCAAGCGTTGATTGAGCACCAGGCAATAGCCGATCGTCACCATCAACAAGACGACCAGGACCAGGTCGATCCAGAGCTGGGCGTTGCCCGAAAGCACGCTCATCTGAGGCGTTCCTCGACCCTGACGGCGATGTTCTGGCCCCTGCGACCCATCCGCCCTATCAGCAGGGAAATGCCGCCGCAGCGCAGTTCCACCGGCGAATCCGGCTTGTTGTTGAGCATCAGCGTGCGGCCGACCTCCAGGTTCATCACCTGGCGGAGCGACATCGTCTGATCCTCCAATACCGCCTCCAGGTCGATCGAGGTCTGCCACAGCTCCGTGGCGAGATGGCTTTCCCAGATGGAATCCCGGCCGAACTTCTCACCCATGAACATCTGCAGAAGGAGCTTGCGAATGGGCTCCAGGGTCGCGTAGGGCAGCAGCAGCTCCAGGCGGCCGCCGCGATCCTCCATGTCGATGCGGAGCTTGACCAGGACGGCGGCGTTGGCGTGCTGCGCGATCGAGGCGAAACGGGGGTTGGTCTCCAACCGGTCGAAGACGAAGTTGATCGGGCTCAGCGGCTCGAAGGCGGCGGAGAGGTCCTCCAGCACGACCTCGACCATCCTCGCGACCAGGTTGATCTCGATCGTGGTGTAAGGCCGACCCTCGATGCGCATGGCGGCGGTGCCGCGCCGCCCGCCGAGCAAGACGTCGACGATCGAATAGATCAGCGAGCTGTCGACCGTCAGCAGGCCGTAGTTGTCCCATTGCTCGGCCCGGAAGACCGAAAGCATCGCCGGAAGCGGGATCGAGTTCAGATAGTCGCCGAAGCGGATCGAGGTGATGTTGTCGAGCGAGACCTCGACGTTGTCCGAGGTGAAGTTGCGAAGCGAGGTCGACATCATGCGGATCAGGCGGTCGAACACCACCTCCAGCATCGGCAGCCGCTCATAGGAAACCAGCACGCTGTTGATGATCGCCTGAATGCCGGTGCGATTGGCGTCGTCGTCGTCGTCGCCATCGAAGCCCAGCAGGCTGTCGATCTCGGCCTGGTCCAGCACCCGGCTGTTGCCGGCACCGTCGCCCTCGTCCTCGTCCTCGTCCTCGTCGACCATCGCCGCCCAATCGGCGGCCACGTCGTCATCGCCGCCGGCGCCGCTCTCGCCCTCGCCCTCGGCGGATTCGGCGGCCATCATGGCCTCCCACTCCGCCGCGGTCTGGGCGTCGTCGGGCGCTGTATCGTCGTCCGCCATCACCGCCCCCCGGACTTACTGAACCAAAAATTCCTTGAACAGGATGTCATTCACCTTCGGCGCCCCGGTCGAGGCGTGAATGCGGGCGAGCAATTCCTCCTTGAGCAGCATCGGCCCGGCCGAGCCGCTCAAATCCTCGATCCGAAGCTCGCGCAGATAGATCTGGAAGGTGTCGATGATGCGCGGCAGCACGGCCTCGACCTTGCGCAGATCGTCGTCGTCTTCGAGCTCCAACGCGATGGCGATCTTGAGGTAGCTGTTCTGTCGCCCGCCACTGTTGAGGTTCACCAGAATGTGGGGCAGGTTGTAGAATACCAGCCCCCTCGCCGTCGCCGGCCCCGCGCCACCCTCGTCGGCCACCGTGGCCGGCGCCTCGCCATCGGCCGGCGGCGCAAGAAGAAAGAAGCTTGCCTATCCGGTTATCACCCACACCCACTATATGTAGTGTGCACCCATTTTCCTGAGTAAAGCTCGGTGCAGGTCGAAGCGGAGATATCTCCGGCGATGCCGAGCAGGGACTCGGACGGCATTGTAGCGCCTTTTAGGCGACACTTTAGCGTGGTGGAAATCCTAATCATTGAGTCGGATTTGGCAAAACGCCACGTTGCATAAAGGACCGTCACTTCATTGAAATTTATCTGAAATCGGAGGTGAACGACACCGATGGAATATTCCAGGAAATCAGAGCTTCATTGAATTGTAGGATTCGAGTGCCGGATTATTCACAAATAGCTCTGTGAACTGGTTTTCAAGTTCGCTCAATACGTCATATGAAGTAAACGGATTGAGGATCACGTTCTTGCGTGTCGCTTCGTCTTCGCTGCGACTCAAAACGCGCAGGAGACTAACAGGCGCGGACGGGTTCTTCGCAACGATTCGTGCCAGCGCGTCGCTTTCTTCGACTAGTGCCGTCAATCGCTCATCTCAGCAGCTTCCCGTCTGGCGTTTACGTCGACATCACTCATCTGCTTGTCCGATCGAATCGTCGTTCGCCCGAGACCTTAGGTGACCTTGGTTAAGAACTTGTTGCCGAGGCGGCGGCAAAGCGCCGGGCGGCAACAACGACCGGGCAAGGACGATCCCCCCGGGCCTCGGGCGGCGGCCGACGGCACCGCTCGGCGCCATATTCCGCCTCTTGGCGCTTGGCACGTTCGATGCACCGCCCCTTCCGCCCCCTCCCCGCAGCATGCGGAAGGATGCCGGTCCATGATGGAAAATGTCGGATACATCAGCCTCTCGCGCCAGATGGCGCTACGCCAAGAGATGGACGTCATCGCCAACAACATCGCCAACACCGGGACCACGGCCTTCAAGTCGCAGACGATCCTGTTCGCGGAATATCTGGTCGAGCAAAAGGGCAACGCCCCCGACATCTCCTTCGTGCAGGACCTCTCGGTCTTTCGCAACACCGCCTCGGGCCCACTGGTGAGGACCGGCGGCAAGCTCGACTTCGCCGTCGAAGGCGACGGCTATTTCGTCGTCGAGACGCCGGAAGGCCGCCGCTACACCCGGAACGGGCGCTTCTTCCCGAACGGCGATGGCGAGCTCGCCACCCGCGAGGGCCACGCCGTGCTGGACGTCTCGTTCAATCGGATCGTCTTCGATTCGGCCGCGCCCGGCCTCGAAATCACCGCCGAGGGCGCAATCTCCAACAGCGAGGGCCCGATCGCCACCCTAGCCCTGGTCCGCTTCGCCAACGAGCAGAGACTCGCCGCCGAGGGCAACGGTCTCTATCGAGGCGACCAGCCGGTCGAAGCGGTCGAGCAGCCGCGCATCCTCCTGGGCGCGCTCGAAGGCTCGAACGTCGAGCCGATCGTCGAGATGACCCGGATGATCAACGTCGCCCGCAGCTATCAGACGGCGCAGCGGATGATCAACGACAGCCACGATCTGCAGCGCCGGATGATCCGCAACCTGGGCAGCGTGCAATGACCGACCGCCCATGGTACACGACGGCATTTACGTAGGACGTTGAAAAGGTTGTAGGATTCCCGATTCACTCCACGATGAGTCAAGAGGGAAATCATGCGAGACAACCCGATCAACGCCCTGCGTGAGACGCTACGATGCGGCTTCGCCTTTCGCAAGAGCCGTCTGGAGAGCCTTTGCGTCTTGGTCTTCGGCGTGTTCGTCGCCCGGACGGTGAACCTCTCTCACTTGGCCTGCCACTTTCCGGGGCGCGCGCGATCCAGCTCCAACTATCGGCGCCTGCAACGGTTTTTCGAGCAAGTCGATTTCGATTACGATCGCCTCGCCGAGTTCCTGGTCGCGATGATGGGGCTCCAGGCGGGGCCGTGGCGGCTGACCATGGACCGGACCAACTGGCGGCTGGGTCGCCGCGACGTCAACATCTTGATGATCGGCATCGTCAACCGCGCCATCGCCATTCCCGTGTGCTGGCGGGTGCTCGACAAGGCGGGCAATTCCAATACCAAGGAGCGGATCGCGATCCTCGAACACGTCCTCCGGCTCTTCGGGGTCGACAAGATCGCCAGCCTCCTGGCCGACCGGGAATTCATCGGCGACGCCTGGCTGGCATGGTTGCAGGAAAAGGCCATCCCCTTTCACATCCGCATCCGATCCAACATCAAGATCGCCAACACGCGTGGTCGCATGGTCAAGGCGAGGGAGCTGTTTCGCGACCTCAAACCCGGGGAAAGCCGCATCCTCTCCAACGCCAGGCGCCTCTCGGAGGCCAGAAAACCCAAGGCCAGGCCCGTCTTCGTCGCCGCGCTCCATCTCAAGACCGGCGAACTGTTGATCGTCGTGACCAACGACGCGCCCGAGGAGGCCTTGGCCATCTACGCCCAGCACTGGCAAATCGAGACCCTCTTCGCCGCCTTGAAAACCCGTGGCTTCAACCTCGAAGACACCCACATGACCGACCCGGAGCGCATCTCCAAGCTCACCGCCGTCCTTTCCATCACCTTCTGCTGGGCGCACAAAGTCGGCGATTGGCTCCACGAGGCCGAGCCGATCCGCCTCAAAACCCACAAAAGGATGGCAAAATCCATCTTCCGATACGGTTTCGAGTGGATAAGGCGACAGCTCGTCAATCCTATCGACAGGCGTCAAGCCATTGAGCTGATTCGTTTCCTCGTCCCCGGAAAACCACCAGTCCAGGTGCCCAGGCCAAAGCCAGCATGAACGAGTCGTGTACTGTGCCGACCGCCATAAATGGCGACTCCCCGCGCCGCCCCGCTCCCCCGGCCCAACCACCCATGAATGGTACCCTCGGGGTGGTTGGGCCGGGGGAGCGGGGCGGTCAGGACTGCCGTCGGTTGGTATGAGCCCGGCCGGGTGGCGGCCACCAAACAGCAACCGAGCGGAGCCGAAGACATGAGAAGCCTCTCCATCGCGGCCACGGGCATGCTCGCGCAGCAGCTCAACGTCGAGGTGATCTCCAACAACATCGCCAACATGAACACGACCGGCTTCAAGCGTCAGCGGGCCGAGTTCCAGGATCTGCTGTACCAGAACTTGCGGCGGATCGGGGCGCAATCCTCCGATGCCGGCAACCTGATCCCGGCCGGCGTGCAGATCGGCGCCGGCGTGATGACGGCGGCGGTCTATCGCCTGAGCGATCAGGGCGCGCTGCAGAACACCGAGAACAACTTCGACTTGGCGATCCAGGGCCGGGGCTATTTCCAGATCGAGCTGCCGAGCGGCCAGACCGGCTATACCCGCGCAGGCTCCTTCCAGGTCAGCGCCGACGGCCAGATTGTCACCAATAACGGCTTTATCGTGCAGCCGGGGATCACCATTCCGCAGGACGCGATCGACATCACCATCAACGCCAGCGGCGAGGTGCAGGTCTCGATCGACGGCCAGGTGGCGCCTCAGTTGGTCGGCCAGATCGAGCTCGTCACCTTCTTCAACGACGCCGGCCTGGAGGCCCAGGGCGACAACCTGTTCCTGGAGACCGCGGCCTCCGGCGCCGCCAACGCCGGCGTTCCCGTCAGCCCCGGCATCGGAACCCTGCTGCAAGGCTTCCTCGAGACGGCCAACGTCAACCCCGTCGCCGAGATCACCAACCTCATCAAGGCCCAGCGCGCCTACGAGATGAACTCCAAGGTGATCACCACCTCGGACGAGATGATGCGCACCATGAGCACGCTCAGATAGGAGTGTCCATGATGATCCCCCGCCTCGCCCTCGCCTTCGGTCTCGCCCTCGCTCTCATCGCCCCGGCGCCCTCGTCCGCGCTCTCCAGCGGCGAAGCCGCCATATTCGAGGCCATCGAGAACGCGCTTCGCGACGCCGGCGCCGGCGAGCGGCTTCGGGTCGAGACCAATCGGCGCGACTTGATGCGCCGGCTGGTCCGGGCCGGGAACGGCAATCTCGCGGTCGAGATCGTCGACTTCGACCCGGCGAGCCGGCGCTTCGCCGCCGTGCTGCGCCTGGGCGCGGGTGAATCGCTCACGACCACTCGGCTCGCCGGGCGGGCTTACGAGATCGTCGATTTGCCGGTGCCGCGCCGCGCCGTCCCCCGGGGGGCTGAGTTGACCCGGGCGGACCTCGATTGGCGCCCGTTCCGCCTCGACCGCCTGGGCGCGGACGTCATCGAGGACGAGGCGGCGATCGTCGGCATGACCAGCCGGCGGCGGCTCGGCGCCGGCCGGCCGCTCCGCGCCGGCGACCTGACGCCGCCCGTGGTCGTGGCCAAGGGCAAAGTGGTGGCGATCGTCCTGGAGGTGCCGGGCATCAGCCTCGGCACCCTCGGCCGCGCGCTCGCCGATGGTGCCGAGGGTGCCTTCATTCCGGTGATGAACTTGCGCTCCAAGCGCACGATCGAGGCCCGCGTGACCTCGCCGGCGACGGTCCGGGTGGCGACCCGCGCCGGCCACTTCAAACCTTGAACCCGAGACCCGAGGAGCAATCTCCGATGCCGAAGAACCCGCAGCCGCGGACCATCGCGCCGCTCGCCCTCATGCTCGCTCTCGCGCTCCCCGGCTGCAACGCCCTCGATCGGGTGAGCGAGATCGGCTCGCCTCCCGCCCTCAGCCATATCGAGAACCCGGTGCAACAGGCGAGCTACCGGCCGGTCTCGCTGCCGATGCCGAGGCCCGAGCCGGTGGTGCGCCGCGCGAACTCGCTTTGGCGCCCGGGCGCCAGGGCCTTCTTCAAGGATCAGCGCGCGGCCCGGATCGGCGATATCCTGACCGTCGACATCACCATCGACGACGAGGCCCAGATCGACAACGAGACCACGCGGACGCGGGCCGGCGGCGAGGACGCGGACGTCACCGCGATCCTCGGTTTCGAAGGCGTGCTCGCCAAGGTCCTGCCGGACGACTTCACGCCTGCGAACGTGGTCAGCCTCGGCAGCACCTCCAGCCACACCGGCGCCGGCTCGGTCAATCGCAGGGAGACCATCAATCTGACGGTCGCGGCGATCGTCTCCCAGGTGCTGCCGAACGGGAACCTGGTGATCACCGGCAGCCAGGAGGTCCGGGTCAACTACGAGATGCGGATATTGACCATCACCGGTGTCGTCAGGCCGGAGGACATCAGCGCCGCCAACACCATCAGCCACAACCAGATCGCCGAGGCCCGCATCGCCTATGGCGGGCGCGGCCAGATCACCGACATGCAGCAACCCCGCTACGGCCAGCAGCTCTTCGACATCATCTTCCCGCTTTGAGGCGAGTGACGTAACCGGGCCGCCCCGCTTCCCGCTCCGGGCCAACAGGAATGGTGGCCCCGAGGGGGCGGGGCCATCGAGGCTCATGTTCCAAGGTAGGACAGTGCTCGGCAAGCACAAATAGCCAAACGCAAGCGCGGAAAATTCATGCCCCGATACGAGCGAGATGGTTAATCATTCGAACCATCGTTCGAATGATTAACCGCTAATGGAAACTGTCTATACCGAAAAATTTCTCCTGGTATTGTTCTCGAAATTTCAAGCGTCCATGAACCGGCTTGGTTCGAATCCTGTTGCTTGATTTCTTTCCCGCCAGCATCCAATCTACCTTGGTGGCTATTTAGGCAAACTGAATACATGCGACCGAAATTGCTCCTGGTGCTCTTGCTCGCCGGTCTTTTGTTCGCGGACATGCTCGCGCCGGAGCATGCCGCGCGTGCCGCCCCCGGCGACGAGCTTCTGGTCGTCGACTGCCTTCTTCCCGGAAAGGTCCGACGTCTCGGCAGGCGTGTCACCTTCGTGACCGCGCGTCGCGCCGTGCGCACCACGGCGTCGGATTGCGAGATCCGTGGCGGAGAATATACCGCCAACGATCGAGCCAACTACGCCACCGCGCTCAGGGTTTGGCTTCCTCTCGCCAAGGGAGGCGATGCGGCGGCCCAGAACCATGTCGGAGAGATCCACGAAAAGGGCTTGGGCGTCGAGCCTCAACACGAGATCGCCGCGGCCTGGTATTTGAAGGCGGCGAAACAGGGCTTCGCCCGTGCCCAGATCAACCTGGGCTCGCTCTACGAGCGTGGGCTGGGCGTGCCTGAGGACATGGTCAAGGCGGTGGAGTGGTATCGCCGCGCCTCCGGCCTGTCCGAGGTCGGCCTCGCCTATGTGCCCGCCGACGTCAAGGCGGAGTTGGAGGAGCTGCGTTCGGATCGCGATAGCTTGGCGGCGCAACGGGACGCGCTGGATCGCGAGCTCGATGCCGTTCGCTCCCAGCTCGAGCGCGCCAAGGAAGAGCTGCGGCGCCAGCATCGGCGAACCAACGCGACCTTGCGCGAGTTGGAGACGACCCGGGTCGAACTCGAAGCCCGGCGCAAGGTTGCCGAGCGCCAGGGCGACACGGCTAAGGTCGCGCGACTGCAAAAGGCGCTCGAGGCGAAGGCGGGGGAAGCGAAACGCAAGAAGCGCGAGCTGGACCGATTGCGCGATCGCGTTTCAACGCTCAACGGCCAAGCGACGCGGCTCGAGGGGGCATTGGTGAAGGCGCGCTCGGATCGCGAGCGTGATCGAACCCAACAACAAGATGCCAGTGTTTCCGCGAAGCAGGATCTTTCGGAGACGGCGGCGAGGCTACGCGAGGCCGAGGCGAGACTCGCGCGGGCGCGACGGGTCGAGGCGGGCGGCCGCGCGGAAGTGGAGCGGATACGAATCGCGCTCGCGACGGAGCAGAGCGCGGCCAAGCAGGATCGCGCCCGAATCTCGGGGCTCGAGCGCGATCTCTCGGCGAAGGAAGACACGCTGGCCGAACGCGACCAGAGGCTGGCCGAACTCGACGGCGAAATCTCCTCGCTACACGACGAGCTCAAAGCGCTGAGGACCGAGGCGACGACAAAGCGGGAAGTGGCGGCGACAAAGCGGAAAGTGGCGGCGGCGGGCACGAGGGGACCGATCATCGAGATCATCGAACCGCCCCTGGCGCGAACGCGGGCGGCGGACCCCGCCAGCGTGAATATCAAGGCGACGTGGGAGCGCCTGGTCATCGGCAGGGTTCAGGCACCGGGCGGCCTCATCGCCTTCATGATCAACGACGAGGAACAAACCACCGGCAAGGACGGCATGTTCCGGGTAAAGGTGCCCGTCGACTATCCGGAAACCCCGGTCCATATCGTCGCCATCGACGCCGCCGGCCTTCGTTCGTCCCTCTCCTTCGTCATGAAGCCGAATGCCGATCCGAACCCCGAGCCGAAGCGAGAGGCGCCGAGCAAGAAATTAGCCGGAGTTGTATCGCACCCGGTTCCTTGGACACAAGTTTGTCTCATGCGGCGGGCCTGAGTGACATCGCGGTGTGCCACGCCTGACGAGCTTGAGCGGGGCTCAGGTAGCCGTTCTTCTCCACGATCCACTGGGCATTGTACTGTTCGACGAACCCGCGGACGGCGTTCCGCAGCTCCGCGATGTTGCGGTAGATGCGGCCATGGATGATCTGTTCCTTGAGCGTGCGATTGAACCTCTCGGCGACGCCGTTGGTCTGGGGCTGTTCGACGAAGGCGTAGGACGGCTGGATGCCCCAGAACTTGATCTGGTTGGTGAAGTGGTCCGACAGATACTGGGAGCCGTGATCCATCCGCAAGGCCAGCCCCCGCGCCGCACCGGCGGAGGTCGAGGCATACAGCCTCGCAAGCCCCATGGAGATCGGCTGAAGGGCGGCGAAGCGGTCGCCTCGCTTGCACACATGCCAGCCGACGCACTCGGCGTTCCAATGCTCGATGGCGGTGAATATCCAGCCCCAGCCGTCGTCCACCGTGAACACCCGAACGCCGTCCGTGCCCCACATGAGGTTGGGGGCATGGGTGATGATCTCACCGACATGGGGATTTCCGCCACGGCGGCGGCAGCGATGGGGCGAGAGCAGGTTGTTCTCGCGCATCACCCGGAGCACCCGCTTGCGGGAAACACGGATGCCACGACAGACCCGAAGCCGAGCCCAGACCTTGCGGTGTCCCTCGCCCTCCCAGGGGGATGCCTCCAGGTCGGCCTCGATGGCCACCAGCAGAGCCTCGTCCGAGATCGAGGGCTTCGGTCCCCGGCGCTTTGCTGGTGGGCGCTCAGCGGTGGCCTGCTGCCGGGATTTCATGGCGTAGAACGAGGAACGGGCAAAACCCCAGGCCGCACAGACCCGCTGGAGGCCGTAGGCCAAACCCGTGCCGGGAGAGGTGGCGGCACTCATCGCCGCGACCTCCGCCGCCCCAAAGGGCCGGACGTCTCCGTCTTGGCCTCCAGCAGTTCCACCTGCATGATCAACTCCCCGATCCGCTTCATGGCGATGTCCAGTTCCGCCTTTACCGGATCGCCCTTGCGTTCCTTGAGCGAGGCATCGATCCCGGCGATCGCCTTCTCACGCCACTGCTCGAGCCGGAAAATCTCCACGCCCAACTGCCGCGACAAAAGTTCCACCGGCTCGCCACGCAAAAGCCGCAGGGCAACCTCACGCTTGCGCGTCACCGTCCACCGCTGGCCAAGTCCCAGCGGGCCTGCCGGCGAAACCTGGCCCGGGGAAAACGTGGACGAGCCAAGCTCGCCCTCGTTTACCACAGGCCCATCAACAGCAACTTTGTTCTCAAAATTGTCGGTCATGTTCCGGTCCTCCTTGGACACTTCGATTAAGCCAATTCTGTGTCCAAGGAAATCGGGTCCGACTCAAAATTAGCCGGAGTCTCCTTCGGCACCTTCCATGCCCTGGTCATCGGCAACAACGAATATGCCCACCTGCCCGACCTGAAAACCGCGCGCGGCGACGCGCAAGCGGTGGCGAAATTGCTGGAGACGCGCTACGGCTTCAAGACAACGGTCCTCCTGAACGCGGATCGCTATGCGATATTGTCGACGTTGAACAAGCTTCGCGCCGAACTGAGCGAAGACGACAATCTGCTGATCTATTATGCCGGTCATGGTGAACTCGACCGCGCCAACGATCGCGGTAATTGGCTGCCGGTCGACGCGGAACCCGACAGTACCGCCAATTGGATCTCGAACATTCAGATCACCGACGTGTTGAATTCCATGCTGATCCGCCAAATCATGGTGGTGGCGGATTCCTGCTATT
The DNA here is from genome assembly GCA_965225945.1 of Alphaproteobacteria bacterium. Classification (GTDB taxonomy): domain Bacteria; phylum Pseudomonadota; class Alphaproteobacteria; genus JASLMY01. The sequence continues at coordinate 157,549 of CBDDBZ010000033.1, forward strand.
CCGGCACGCTCACCCGGGCGGCGCTGGCCCAGTTGGACGGGGGGGTCTCGGACAAGGGTCGGGTGAAATGGATCAAGGTCATGGCGACGAAGCGGGCACGCGTCGTCCTCTCGTCGGGCGGGGTTCAGCCCGTGCTCGACAGTGGCGGAGGAAAACACTCGGTCTTCGCCAAGGCCTTCATCGAGGTTCTTCGGAGCAACGATTCGGTGTTGGAAGGCCAGCTCGTATACCGGCGTGTCGCGCAGCGGCTCGCGGATTCATCGGCGGCCCGCATCGGTCAGATTCCGAGCTATGCCCCCATCAAATACGCCGGGCACGAAGCCGGCGACTTCTTTTTCGTCCCCCGCGCCCACGACTAGCGCGGCGCCCCCGGCCTTTGGCGGCCGCCGCCCCCGATTGAGCCGGCGGGTCGAAGCAGTGTGGTAAAAGTCCCCACGGTCTCCGAATATTTGCGCGAAGAGGCGTAGCGCGTTGAATTCCCCTAGTATTTCTGGGGCAACTTTGGTATCAAGCCTATCGTCGGAGTCGAAGCTATTGGCTTGATCGTCCGACTTCTCGAATTCGTTTTGGAGGGGATTATGTCCGAAGGTATCGCGCGTGACGGGGTTTCGGGCGCTCTCGCCGCCGATTGCAAGCCTGTGAACCCGATCGCCTCCATGGCGCCACGCTTTGAATTGAAAACCGCCCGAATTTCGAGATCCGCCTTAATCGCATCGTTGGTATTGTCATTTGTCGCCATTACGGCCGACCCGGCGGTCGCGCAGAGTCTCGCCAATCTGCCGGGGCAGACAGAGTTGCAAATTCGCACCGGTACCGCCATCACCACGGTTTGCGTAGCCCTGATTGGCTTGCGGACCGACCGCACCGGCCCCTCCGATACCGAAGACCTCTTCGCGCGTTGTGGAGACATGGTTCAGACCGCCAACGATATCCTCGGTGCCGGCGCAACGACTTTCAGTCTCGGCTTGACCGCGGCGCAAACAAACGAGGCCCTGGTGGAAATCGCGCACGACGAGGCCGCGGCCTTCGGCGCCAACAGCACGGAAATCCGAAGCTCCCAGGCCAAGTCGATCGCCGGGCGATTGTCGGCCATACGGCGCGGCGCCACGGGCTTCAGCCTCGCCGGTCTTCACTTCGACGTGCCGGGCGAGGCGAGGCGCCGCGTCTCGCTCGCGGATATGATGGGGAGCGTCGATTCCGCCGGCGAAGCGGCCGGAAGCTCCGGGGAAAGCTGGTTCGCGGGGAGGCTCGGCGCCTTTCTCAGTGGTTCCCTCGGCACCGGCGACGCGGATGGATCGAGCGAGGAGGCCGGCTATGACGTCACACTCTTCTCCATCAGCGCCGGTCTCGACTATCGTATCACGGACAGTTTCGTCGCCGGGGCCGCCATATGGTTACGGCAATAGCGATTCGAGCTTCGACGGCGGCGGCAACATGGATACCGACGCTTTCAATATCACTCTCTACGGAACTTATGGCATTACCGATGCGCTCTACGTCGAAGGTGCCTTCGGCTATACGCGAAGTGAATACGATATATCCAGGCGCATCGTCTATGGGGCGGCCATCAGGCCGGTCAACAGGACGGCCAGGGGAGATCCGTCGGGAGATCAGTTCCTGATCAGTTTCGGCGCCGGTTACGACTTCGCCGTCGGCGGATGGACGATCACTCCCAGGGCACGTATCGACTATCTCAATTCGAGCATCGACGGCTTTACGGAAAGCGGTGCGCGTGGATTGAACCTCCGCTACCGCGGCCAGGACTACGAGTCGCTCGCCTCCGACGTCGGCGCGGACATTGCTTACGCGATTTCGACGGACTTCGGCGTCGTCGTTCCACAGGCGAGCTTGGCATGGATTCATGAATACATGGATGATTCCCAATCCCTCACGGTACAGTACGCCGCGGATCCGAATAACTTCACGTTTTCGGTGTTGACGGACAATCCGGACCGAGATTATTTCGGGCTCGGTCTATCTCTTCTCGCGGTATTCCCCGGCGGCATCAACGGGTTCGTCAACTATTCGACCATCCTCGGACCTTGCCTATCCGGTTATCACCCACACCCACTATATGTAGTGTGTCTCCTTGGACTGCAGGCAAGGGCCGGCGCAGGCGCATTGAGGAGGCGATCCGGCTAATTCTTGATTGTTCTGAAAACCGAACCGGAGTTTAATTCACGTCACGTACTTAACATCGGGGGACGGAACGGTGGCGACCAAGGGAAAAACGAAGAAACCCACGGCCAGACGGGAAGCTGCTGATGAAACGACATCGTCTGAGCGATTGACGGCACTAGTCGAAGAAAGCGACGCGCTGGCACGAATCGTTGCGAAGAACCCGTCCGCGCCTGTTAGTCTCCTGCGCGTTTTGAGTCGCAGCGAAGACGAAGCGACACCCAAGAACGTGATCCTCAATCCGTTTACTTCATATGACGTATTGAGCGAACTTGAAAACCAGTTCACAGAGCTATTTGTGAATAATCCGGCACTCGAATCCTACAATTCAATGAAGCTCTGATTTCCTGGAATATTCCATCGGTGTCGTTCACCTCCGATTTCAGATAAATTTCAATGAAGTGACGGTCCTTTATGCAACGTGGCGTTTTGCCAAATCCGACTCAATGATTAGGATTTCCACCACGCTAAAGTGTCGCCTAAAAGGCGCTACAATGCCGTCCGAGTCCCTGCTCGGCATCGCCGGAGATATCTCCGCTTCGACCTGCACCGAGCTTTACTCAGGAAAATGGGTGCACACTACATATAGTGGGTGTGGGTGATAACCGGATAGGCAAGCCTCGGACATCGCTCGGCGAGTATTCATGTGGGAACCGTGGGATTACGCTTCGAGTTCTAGCGCCTTTCAAGCTTGCGCGACCCCCCCCCTCCCCCGGCCCGGCGCCGTGGCGCGGCGAGCCGCCTCGCGCGATCGCGGTTCGGGCCACCCGGCGTGCCCGAGGGCGCGGCAGCCGTATTTACCTAACCGAAAGGGGGCATGTAGAGTCGAGACCGTTTGGGGGGAGCACGGATGGCGCAGGGAGGTGGCGCTCGCCGGCCGACGAGGATCGTCGCGGCGGGCTTCAAGGTCACTTCGCGCCGGATGGCGGCGCTCGCGGTCCCGATCGTGCTCACCCTGGCGTGGGCCGCGCCGGCACAGGAAGTCACCAACGAGATGATCGTCACCAGTGGCGATGCGGTACCGGGGCGAACCGGGGAGACGTTCGGTGGCTTCTCGAGCCCGATCGTGCTGGACGACGGCGCTGTCGTCTTCATCGCCAATTGGTCCAACGCGGAATTTTCGAACATCGGCGGCCTGTTCACCATCCCCTCGGGCGGCGCGCTGACGGAGCTGGCGATACTCGAGCAAAATTTTCCGCTGATAACGAATCTGGACGGCTCTCCGAGCACGTTCAGCTTTCCCATCCCGCGGGCGGTCTTCGCCGTTCGACCGGATAATGGAAGCACAATCTTCGACGTGCTCGTCCGCACCGATCGCAGCGACGCCGATTCCCGGGATATACACATCCTCGAGCAGTCCCAAGACGGAACCCGGCGCATCCTCGACAGCGCTCTCGCGTTCACTGACTTGGTCATCAACGACACGGGCACCTCGCTCTATTTTCGGACCCTTCGCGATCTGGATACCCGAGTCCTGTTTGGCGAGTTAGTGCTGGGGGGTAGCGTGATCGACCTCGGTGGCGCGATGGGCCTCGGCGGCGCGACGTTCGCCGGCATACGCCCGCTCGCGGTGAGCACGTCGGGCGACGGCTTCTTCGCCGCCGACCTGTCCGGCGCCGGGGTCGACACGACGAACGACGAATCCTTTTGGCGCACGGTGGCTGGCGTGCCGACGCTGATCGTGCGCGAGGGCGAGCCGGCGCCGGGCTTGACGGGCTTCACGCTGACGGCGGTCGACGACATCGACGGCTCGCCCTTCGCCACGCGGCACGACGAGGTGCCGGGCATCCGGGCGGACGGCACTTTCGTGTTTTCGGGCACGGCGACGGCGGCCGACGGCAGCGTGGTGCAGGGCATCTGGCGCGGCACGGGCGCGGGCGATCGCGCGCTGGTCTTCGCGACCTCTTCGGATCCGAGCCGGATCCCGAACGGCGTGGCGACGGGGGCGGAGATCGACGACATCAAGGCGGTGGTGCTGTCGACCAGCGGGGAGATCTTCTTCACCGCCGGCGCGGCGAGCCTGATCGACGCGCCGGGCCTCTTCGGCCTCGCCGAAAACGGCACCTTGCGGACGCTCTCCGGCGACAACGTGGCGGCGCTCGCGGGCGCGGGCTTCGTCTTCTCGGACATCACCGACCTCTCGATCAGCGCCGAAGGACGGCTCGCCTTCCTCGCCGAGCTCACGAACAGCTCGGCGACCTTTGTTCCAGCGCCGAGGGTGACCAGCCTCTGGGCGGTCGACGCGAATGGAAATCTCAGGCTCGTGGTGACAACCGGCGAGACGGTCGACGGCATCGAGTTGATCACCTTGATCCGCGATTGGGAAAGCCTGAACTTCTTGGGCGGCGGCGGTGCCACCGATTTCAACGCCGCCGGGCAGATCGTCTATGTGGCCGGGTTCCGGGGGGGCGGCTTCGACCTCAGCGGCGTGCTCATTCTGGCGGACCTCGGCGATCTTCAGCCGATCACCGACTTCGTCTGGACCGGCGACTGCGGGAGCAGGAACTGGCATGACCCCTGCGCCGCCGCCAATTGGGTCGATGCGACCGACGAAACCAACATCGCCACGACGCCGCCCGGCACCGACGCGGCGCAGACCGCCACCATAGTGAACGCGAGGGTCGTCATAGAGGATGAACCGGTCACGCTGCGCTCGATCACCGCGACCGGGTCTCTCACCGTCCTCACCGCGCTCGCGCTGGAGGCCGATTCGCGGATCGAATCACTCACCTTGGACGGCGATCTAAGGATGAACAGAAGGACCGAAATTTTCGGACAGAGCACGTGGACCAGTGGCACTATATCCGGAGATTTCGATCCGGATCTCGACCAACAAAGTCGTATACTCGTCAACACTGGCGTGCTCAGGATCGCCAGAGGTGGCGATCATATACTTCGCACTATGTTGCTCAACGCAGGAACGGTGATTCATGAGGAGAGCGCAACGATTCGCATACAATATGGCGGAAGAATCGCGAATTATGCAACCTATAGACTCTCCGGAAATTTACGGGACAACGCTCTCCTCATTGGAAACGCTTTTGATAATAGCGGCCACCTTATATTGGAAAGGACGACCATAAATCAATCCGGTGCATTCAACACCTTCGGCATCAGATTATTTAACATCATATCTGACGTAACGGTATCTGACGTAACGGTAGCCGTAGGTGCAAATGGACGATTTTCGCTACGAATACAATCACGATCACCCTGGGTGGCGATCGTTTAAATTCCGAACATTTCATAGTTCTCGATGGCGCGAAGCTGCGCTTGGGTGCGGACTAATGTCATAATCAACGAAATCAGCGGCAGAGCAGCACTGTTTCTACATGGTAGTGGGAGGCTGATTAATCTTGTTGACGCCATGTCAGCGTCCAGGCAGAGAGATTTGACTGTAGACGGTGTCTTGCATATTTTATCCAATGCAAGCTTCTCAACGGCGGGAGATCTCAGAGTTATTGGTAGTGGTAATTTGGAGGTAAGCGGTGGAAGCCATCTTCGAGTGAACGGAGATCTTCTCAGTTCAGCCCCACGAGGGATTGCTAGGGCTATCAGTATATTGACTGGATCTACGATTACCGTGACTGGGGATTTAGTTATTGGGGCGGGAAACAGTGCGTCCCTCACTAACCTTGATCCCGATACGAACGCGCCGATTCCCGGTCCTGTTCCGACCTCCCGGGTATTGGGAAACGTCTTCAATTCGGGGGCCCTCACTCTCCAGAGGCACCGCCTGGACGTTTCGACGGGCCGAGTGGAGAATTCAGGGAGGCTCATCGTCGACGGCACCTTGGATGCGCGCACGGTCATCAATAATGCCATTCTGGGCCCGGGCACGTCTGCCGGCATCGCGACCCTGGGCGGCGACTACGAGCAAACGTCCGAAGGCAACCTCGAGATCGAGCTCGGCGGCACCACCGCCGGCACCGAGCACGACCAGCTCATCGTCGGCGGCACGGCGAGTTTCGAGGCCGGCACCACGGTCACCGTGGTGCTGATCGATCCCGCCGACGACGCGGGCGCCAACGTCTTCAGTCCCGCCAACGGCGATACCTTCGACATCGTGCTCGCCGACGCGATCACCGTGCCCGACCCGGACGATCTCTCCGCCCTGCTGGATTTCTCCGGCTTGCCGATGGACGTCTCCTTCGATGCCGCGCTCTTTACCATCGACGGCCAGGACATCTTCCGCTTGCAGGCGCTCGTCGCCGCGCTGTTAACGGCGACCCCCGGCCTTTCCGCCGCCGAGACGGCGGTGGGCGCCTCGCTGGAGGCGGCCGCCGCGGCGGGCGGCTCGGCCGACGTGGTGGCGTTGGCCGACGAGCTGGCGGCGCTGGAGTCCGACGCGGCCAGGGCCGAGGCGCTGGCGGAGGCCGGCCCCAATGCCGTCACCGCGCTCTACGATGCCGGCCGGCTCGGCGCCGCGCGGGCGGCCGGCCATCTCGGGCGCCATCTCGATGCCGCGATCTGGAACCCGAGCGCCGCGCGGCCGACCGCCTCGGCGGCCGCTTCCACGCCGACGCCCGCCTTCCAGCCGACCCTGGTGCGCGAGCAACGCGATCTCCTGGCCCTCGCCCGGGGCCTGACCTCGGGCTCGGCGAGCGGCGAGGCGACGCTGTTCTCCGAGGGCGCGATCGAGGCCTTCATCACCGCGACGGGCGAATTCGGCGACGTCGCCGCCTCGGCCAACCAGTCCGGCTACGACTTCAGCGGCGGCGCGCTGACCACCGGCGTCGAGGTCCGCATCAACGATGCGATCAGCCTGGGCCTGGCCGGGACCTACGGCGCCCTCGATGCCGACATCGACGGCGGGCGCGGCGCCACGGATAGCGACTTCTACGGCGTCTCGGGCTATGCGCAGGCGCGCATCGCGCGGGACTATTTCCTCGATGCCACGATCAGCCACACCTGGTCGGACCACGACACCACGCGGCGCTTCACCGCGGGCGGCGCCGCGGTGGTGGCCAGGGGCAATACCGACGGCACCGCGTGGTCGGCGGTGGTGCGGGGTGCCGCGCGCTTCCCCGTGGGCGCGGGCTTCGTCGGCCCGGTCGCGAGGCTCGAATACGCCGACGTCAGCATCGACGGCTACACCGAGACGGGCGCCGGCGGGCTCTCGCTCACCGTCGGCAACGAGAGCGCGCAATGGTTCGCCGGCAGCCTCGGGGTCCGGGGCGCGGTGCCGATCGAGACACGCCTTGGCCGGGTGACGCCGAGCGGCGGGATCGCCCTGGTGCACGCCTTCGAGAACGAGGCGCCCTCGCTCACCGCCAGCTTCACCGGCGCGCCCGGGACCCCCTTCACGGTCCCGACCGACGACACCGACGACACTTATCTCGAGCTCGACCTGGGCCTCAGCCTCGACTTCGGCGCGGACGCCCGCCTCTCGCTCGGCTACCGGGGCACGCTCGCCAACGACGACGTCGAACGCCACGCGCTCACCGCCAGCCTGCGCCTGCGCTTTTGAGAACCATCGATGCGCCGTGTCCTCGCGATAACAACGGTCTTTACGCTTGCGCTCGCCGGCTCGGCCGGCCTGGCGCAATCGCCCAAGGTCGGCGAACGCTTCGGCGACTGGGTCTTCACCTGCAAGGCGCTATCCTCGAAAGAAACCGTGTGCGCCCTGACGCAGACGGTGACCGTCAAGGCCCAGCAGGGACGCGGTCGGATATTGACGCTGCTTTTGCGCCGGCTCGAAGACGAGAAGACGAAGCAGCGCAAGATCATCCTCGTCGCATTGCTGCCGCTCGGCATCTACCTGCCCCCCGGCGTGGCGGCCCGGATCGACCAGGGAGCGCAGTTCCCCCTACAGCTCAGGACCTGCACCCAGACCGGGTGCGAGGCGGCAACGGAGCTGGCCGACAAGACGCTGGAAGCGTTCAAGGCGGGAAACCAGCTTTTCATCGGCTTCAAAACCGCCGCGAAAGGCAAGGTCTTCACGATCCCCGCCTCGCTCAAGGGTGTCACCAAGGGTCTCGCCGCGCTGCCGTGAACGCCTGCTCCGCGACATCCGCGACGATTATTCCCAGGGCAACCGCGTGAAGTGATGGACACGGCCTCGAACCTGCGCCAACCGCCGCGAATGGGCCATTGAGGCCCCGCGAGCCCATGCGAGCAGCGCCCGAGCGCCCGATTGGGCGCGCCCGGCGTCTGAGGGAACAAGAAGAATCCAGGGCAATCGCGTTCACGCGATTGCCCTGCGATTTTTCGCTTGATTTTTTGTTGCAGCGCACCAAATAATGCCGGCGTCGAACATTGCCTTTGAAGAGTCGGTACCATGGAAGAGAATCGGACCGGCCGGGGGTGCCGGTGGCCGATATGGCCGCACGCGTCCCGGCCCACACACGAATATTGCTGCGCCCGCAAGGCGCCGGGTTCGTCCTATTGCGCGCAACACCGGACCATGTCGATCCGCGACTTCGAGACCGAACCGCGCCAACCCTTCGTGCCGAACAAGCAGGCGGCCTGAGCCGCCGACCAGCGACTTTTCGGGCCCGGCCCCGCGCGCACCGCGCCGGGGCCGGTTCCTCGTTCGCGCGCGCCGTTGTCGCGCGGGGTCTTCCCAACTTCGCATTCGCTGGCGCCCCGGGCGGCGCGCGGGCTATAAACGGGCCGTCGAACAGGGGGGCGCGGCCGGACCGCCCGAGCACCGAATGGCCAAGTATTCGATTCTTTCGCTGGCGCGAAACGCGGCCCGCCAACACGCCGATTGGCGCGAGGCTTGGCGTAGCCCCGAGCCCAGGCCAAATTACGACGTGGTGATCATCGGCGGCGGCGGCCACGGCCTCGCCACCGCCTATTACCTCGCCAAGGAGCATGGCATTACCGACGTCGCGGTGCTGGAGAAGGGCTGGATCGGCGGCGGCAACACCGGGCGCAACACCACGATCATCCGTTCCAACTATCTGGAGGACGCGAGCAGCCACTTCTACGACCACGCGGTGAAGCTCTGGGAGGGCTTGAGCCGGGAACTCAACTTCAACGTCATGTTCAGCCAACGCGGCGTGCTGAACCTCGCCCACTCCGTGGCCGACGTGCGCGAGCTTCGCCGCCGGGTCCATGCCAACCAGTTGAACGGCGTCGATGCGGAGTGGCTGGGGCGGGACCAGGTTCGGGCCTTCTGCCCGGTCCTGAACAGCGACCCCGAGGCGCGCTATCCGGTGCTGGGGGCGAGCCTGCAGCGGCGCGGCGGCGTCGCCCGGCACGACGCCGTGGCCTGGGGCTACGCGCGGGGCGCCGATGCCCGAGGCGTCGACATCATCCAGAACTGCGAGGTCACCGGCTTGATCATTCGGGGTGGCGAGGTCAGGGGCGTCGAGACCACGCGGGGCGAGGTCCGCGCGCCCAAGATCGGCGTCGTCACCGCCGGGCACTCGAGCGTGATGGCCGCCATGGCCAACTTCCGCCTGCCGATCGAGAGCCACCCGCTGCAAGCCCTGGTCTCGGAGCCGATCAAGCCGATCCTCGATTGCGTGGTGATGTCGAACGCGGTGCACGTCTACGTCAGCCAGTCCGACAAGGGCGAGCTGGTGATCGGCGCCGGCGCCGACCGCTACACCTCCTACGCCCAGCGCGGCAGCTTCGCGATCATCGAGGAGATGGTCCGCGCGCTGGTCGAACTGTTCCCCTTCACCAGCCGGCTGGCGATGCTCAGGAGCTGGGGCGGCATCGTCGACATCTGCCCCGACGCCAGCCCGATCATCGCCAAGACGCCGGTTCGGGGGCTCTACTTCAATGGCGGCTGGGGCACCGGCGGCTTCAAGGCGACGCCGAGCTCCGGCTGGGTCTTCGCCCACACCATCGCGCGCGACGAGCCGCATTCGCTGAACGCCGCCTTCACCATCGAGCGGTTCTCCAGCGGCGCGCTGGTGGCCGAGCACGGCGCCGCCGCCGTGGCGCATTGAGGGCCGCGGCCATGCTGCTGATCGCCTGTCCCTGGTGCGGCGCCCGCGAGGAGCACGAGTTCACCTGCGGCGGCGAGGCGCACCTCGCGCGGCCCTTGGAGCCGGAGAGGCTCGACGACGCGGCCTGGGCCGACTACGTCTTCATGCGCACCAACCCCAAGGGCGTGCACTACGAGCGCTGGTGCCACCTCGAGGGCTGCCGACGCTGGTTCAACCTCGCCCGCCACACGGTGAGCCACGACATCCTCGCCGTCTATCGGCTAGACGAGCCGAAGCCGGAGGTCGAGGGGTGAGCGGCCGACTGGCGAAAGGCGGGCGAATCGATCGCGAGCAGAGCCTGCGCTTCCGCTTCGACGAGCGGGAATACCTCGGCCATCCCGGCGACACCCTGGCCTCCGCGCTGCTGGCCAACGACGTCGGCCTCCTCGCCCGCAGTTTCAAGTATCACCGCCCGCGCGGCCTCCTCAGCGCGGGCGCCGAGGAGCCGAACGCGCTGGTCCGCTTGCGGACCGGCCGCGCGGGCGAGCCCAACGTCAGGGCCACGGTGGTCGAGCTCTATGACGGCCTGGTCGCGGAAAGCCAGAACCGCTGGCCGACGCTTCGTTTCGATGTCGGCGAGATCAACTCGGCTCTGGCGCCGCTCATTCCCGCCGGCTTCTATTACAAGACCTTCATGTGGCCGGCGCGGTTCTGGAAGCTTTACGAATATGTCATCCGCCGCTTCGCCGGGCACGGCCGGGCGCCGGAGCCGGGCGACCCCGACCTCTACGAGCACCGCCATGCCCATTGCGACGTTTTGGTGGTCGGCGGCGGGCCGGCGGGCCTGGCGGCGGCCCGGCGCGCGGCGCGGGCCGGCGCCCGGGTGATCGTGGTGGACGAGCAGGCCGAATTTGGCGGCAGCCTGTTGGGCGACGGGCAGGAAATCGACGGCGCGTCCGGCCTCGAGTGGGTGGCGGGCGCGGTGCGCGATATCGAGAGCTCAGGCGACGGTGTGGCACTCCGCCGCACGACCGCGATCGGCTATCACGACCACAACTATCTGACCCTGATCGAGCGGCTGGGCGACCACCGGCCCCGGCCCGATCCGGGCCAGCCCCGCCGGCGGCTCTGGAAGCTGCGGGCAGCCCAAGTGGTGCTGGCGAGCGGCGCGATCGAGCGCCCGCTGGTCTTCGCCGACAACGACCGGCCCGGCGTGATGCTGGCGAGCGCGGCCCAGCGCTACCTCAACCGTCATGGCGTGAAGGCGGGCGAGCGCGTGGTCGTCGCCACCAACAGCGATTCCGCCTATTCGGTCGCGCTCCAGCTTCGAGACGCCGGCATCGAGGTGCCGGCGCTGGTCGAGCTGCGCGAGGAAGCGCCACCGGCGCTCGCCGAAGGGCTCGCCCGCGCCGGTATCGAGCTCAGGCTCGGCCAGGCCGTGGTCGGCATTCGCGGGCTGCGCCGGGTGAAGGCGGCGTACGTGATGCGGCTCGACGCCGAAGGCCGCCGCGCGACGGGCGAGGTGGGGCGGATCGAGTGCGACCTGGTCGCGATGTCGGGCGGCTGGAATCCGACGGTGCACCTGTTCTCGCAGTCGGGCGGGCGGCTGGTCTTCGACCCGATCCTGGGCGCCTTCCTGCCGGGCCAAGGCGCTTCTGCGGTGGCCGTGGTCGGCGCGGCGGCCGGCGAATATGAGCTCGGCGCCTGCCTGGCCCGAGGCGACGCGGCCGGGCTCGCCGCGCTCGAGGCCGCCGGGATCGCCCGCAAGGGACGCAAGCCCAAGGCGCCGAGGGTCGAAGCGCCGGGCGAGCCCATGGCGCCCCGGAACCTCTGGCTGATCCCGACCCGGCCGGGCAAGGAAGGAAGCGCGAAACGCTTCGTCGACCTGCAGAACGACGTCACCGCCGCGGATCTCGAGCTCAGCGTTCGGGAGGGCTATCGCTCAATCGAGCACGTCAAACGCTACACCACTACCGGCATGGGGACGGACCAGGGCAAGACCTCCAACGTCAACGCGCTGGCGATCGTCGCCCAGACCTTGGGCGAGGCGGTCTCCGCCGTCGGCACCACCACCTTCCGCCCGCCCTATACGCCGGCGACCTTCGGCGCCATCGCCGGGCGCCACACCGGGGGCATGCTCGATCCCGTCCGCCGCACGGCCATGCAGGACTGGCACGAGGCGCGCGGCGCCGTCTTCGAGCCGGTGGGGCAATGGCTCCGGCCGCGCTACTATCCGGCTGGCGACGAGGACATGGACGCCGCCGTCGAGCGCGAGGTGAAGGCGACGCGGACCAGCCTCGGCTTGCTCGACGCCTCCACCCTCGGCAAGATCGACATCCAGGGGCCGGACTCAGGCGAGTTGCTCGAGCGGATCTACACCAACGGCTGGAAAGGTCTCGGGCTCGGGCGCTGCCGTTACGGCCTGATGCTGCGCGAGGACGCCATGGTCTTCGACGACGGCGTCACAGCCCGGCTAGGCGAGAGCCATTTCCACATGACTACCACCTCCGGCAACGCCGTGACGGTGCTGGCCTGGCTGGAGAGCTGGCTGCAGACCGAATGGCCGGAGCTCCGGGTCTATTGCACCTCGGTAACCGAGCAGTGGGCGGTGGCCAGCCTCTCCGGCCCCCGGGCGCGGGACTTGCTCGGGACGCTCGGCGGCGATATCGATTTCTCGGCCGAGGCCTTCCCGTTCATGACCTGGCGCGAGGGCAGGCTCGCGGGGCTCCCCGCCCGCGTCTTCCGGGTCTCCTTCACCGGCGAATTATCTTACGAGATCAACGTCGAGGCGAGCCTGGGCTCGGCGCTCTGGGAGCTGCTGATGCGGGCCGGCGCGCCTTGGGCCATCACGCCGTTCGGGACCGAGGCGATGCACGTGCTCCGGGCCGAGGTCGGCTTCCCCATCGTCGGCCAGGAGACCGATGGCACGGTGACGCCGATCGATTTGGGGCTGGAAGCGATGGTGAGCGGGGCCAAGGACTTCATCGGCAAGCGCTCGCTCGCGCGGCCCGACACAGGCCGCGCCGATCGCCGCCGGCTCGTCGGGATCCAGTCGGAGGATCCGAGGCTCGTCGTGCCGGAGGGCGCCCAGATCGTCGCGCGGCCGGGGCTGCGCCCGCCGGTGGCGATGATCGGCCACGTCACCTCCAGCTACTTCAGCCCCAACCTCGGCCACGCCTTCGCCCTGGCCCTGGTGGCGCGCGGGGCCGAGCGGCACGGCGAGATGGTGGAGCTCGCCTGGGACGGTCGCAGCGCGCCGGCCCACATCCGCGCGCCCAGGTTCTTCGATCCCGATGGGGTTCGAGCCCGTGGTTGAGCGTCATTTCCACGTGAGCCCGCTGGCCCATCTCGGACTCGAGGCCCGTGCGGTGGCACGCCGGGGGACGGCCGGTATCGCCATGGCCGAGGAGCGCCGGCGGGTCCAACTGGCGTTGCGCGGCGAGGCCGGGGACACGGGGCTAATCGAGGCGGTGCGGCGCGTCGCCGGCGTGGCCCCGCCGCTCGCCGCCCATGGCGTGGCCCGCGCGGGCGACGCGACCATCCTCTGGCTCGGACCCGACGAATGGCTGGTCACGGCGCCGGGCGAGCGAAGCGATCTGGCGGCGCGCCTCGGCGAGGTGCTCGGCGCGCGGCACCATGCGGTCACCGACGTCACCGACAGCCGGACCCTCTTGCGCCTCGAAGGCACGAGCGCGCGCGATCTGTTGGCCCAGGGCTGTTCGCTCGATTTCCACCCGAGCGTCTTCAAGCCCGGGCAGTGCGCCGCCAGCCGATTGGCGCTGGCCCAGGTCTTGATCCACCAGCTCTCCGAGGACGCGGCCGAGGGACCGGCTTACGAGATCTACGTGCACCGAAGCTACGCCGATTATCTCTGGCGCTGGCTGGAGAGCGCGAGCGAGGCCTATGGCTTCGCCGTGCTCGCCCCGGTCTGACCGCCGGGCTCGAGGTCCGCCGCCGAGCCGCGTCCCAAAAACGGCCATGATCATTGTACTACGGCGCGGAAATCACGCAGCCGCCGGCGGCGCGGCGCAGGGCGCCCCACCGAAAATTGGGGACAGGACAATTGGGGACACCGATGGAGTGCACCCCCTGGATGACACAAAGAATCAGGGACAGTTGGTTGTCATTTCCAGCGCCCGCCGGGCGGCGGTCTCTGGGGTGATGATGGTGTTTTCGAACTCCTCTGGTGATAGGTATCGAAGCGCCGAGTGGAGGCGCGTCTTGTTGTAGACCTCTTTGATGAAGCTGGCGATGTCGCTCTCGGCGTGGGCGATGTCCCGGTAGGGCCTGCCCTCAACCTCCTCTGTCTTCAAGGTCTTCATGAAGCTCTCCGCCATGGCGTTGTCGTAAGGGCAGGCGATCCGGCTCATCGAGGGCAGGATGCCATGGGCCTCCAGGCGGGCGATGTAGTCGCCGGAGGCATATTGAACGCCGCGATCGGAGTGATGCACCAGGCCATCGGGGATCACCTCGCGCTCCAGAAGCGCCATATCCAAGGCCGCCAGCGTCAGGCTCGCCTTCAGATGATCGGCCAAGGCCCAGCCGATGACGCGCCGGCTGTGCGCATCGAGCACGACCGCCAGATAGGCGAAGCCCTCCAGCAAGCGAACATAGGTGATGTCGGCGACCCAGAGCTGGTTGGGGGCCGTCGTCTCCAACCGGCGCGCCAGGTTGGGATAGATCCGATAGCTATGCTTCGAGTCCGTGGTCGCCGGCGCGAAGCTCCGTCGACGCAGGCATAGCAGATTGTCCTCGCGCATCAAACGCAGCACCCGCTTGTGGTTGACGCTCCAGCCCTCGCGCCGCAACAGCGCCCCGATCCGCCGATAGCCGTAATGTTTGTTGTCGATCGCCAGGCGCTGGAGCTTATCGCGTAACGCCGTTTCCTCAGCCCTCGGCCTCGATGCCCGCCAATGGCGGTGAAAGCTCGATCGGCTCAGCCCCATCAGATCGCACATCCGTCCCATGCTCAATCCGCCTTGCCGCCGCGACCCGGCCCGGACGAGGCCGAAGACGCGCTCCCGCCAGAGCGACCGTTCGCTCCGCGGCAGCTCTCCGAGAGCCGCAAGGCTTGCCTGAAAAAATCCGCTTCCAAGGCCTGCTGGCCGACCTTCCGCTCCAGCTCGGCGATCCGCCGGCGCGCCAGGCTCAGGGCATCCGGCCGGACCGCCGGAACAGCACTTTCGGACCCGGCGCGGAGGCCTTGCGCCCGCCTCCCTCCGACGACCGTGCTTCCCTTTCTGGGCCGGCCGGGCGGGCGCAAGGCCTCCGCGCCGCCCGCTCGGTAGGCATCGCGCCACTCGTAGAGCAGCTTGCGCCGGACCTCGAGCTCGCGTGACAGCGCCGAGACGTTCTCGCCCGACTCCATCCGCGCCAGCGCCGACAGCTTGAAGTCTCGGCTGAAACGCCGTGCACCTTTTCGTTCCATCAGTTCCTCCTCGGAAGAACTGTCACTCATTTCTCTGTGTCAGGACAGGGGTGCGGTCCAATACTGTCCCCGATTCCACCCGATTCCCCAAGAGCTCAAGGACCGCATCATGGCCTACATCGACGATATCAACCTCGATCCTGTCGTCCACAAGTGGACCTACAAGCTCAAGCTCCAACAAGCGGCATAGGAGTCGATTCTTGGAAACGATGAACTAGTGACGACCGCAACCCGATGTTAGGATGGCTCCGGCCATGTCTAGAGCACGACTTGCAGAATTACTTCGTGACGCCGTCGCCGATCCCGAAAACAGTTTCAGCATCGGATCGCTCGGTGCCATCGCCGAGTTCCACCGTGATGCGGGCGAGCCGCTGACGCTCGACGCGCTCGAGAGGCTGTCGATCGCGACGCCACGCGGAGCGCTCGGCATCGATTTGAGAGCCGGTGTCGTCCCGATCACTCATGAGGAAACGACTGACGAAGGCTCTTGCCGGCGGGCTGGCGAGACGCAAAGGGAAGTGCTCTTCTGCCTGCCGAGGGCCGCCGCCACCCGACACCGTAGAATCGTGCTGAGGGATCTCGGCCCGGATCATGACGCGATCCACGAGGCTGATCGAGCGGCGCTTCTTTTCGATCTGGGGCTTGGTGCTCTGAACGTCGATTTTTGCATTCGAACCACGGATCGAACGCTGATCGAGTTGCTGAGGAAGGGCGTTGGAAGTTCCCTGTTCGGACCTGGGTCCCGGCTGTTTCCCGCCATCGTCGATGCCAGCCCTGCTCGCATCGCGATTTCAGCCCTCGGGCGCATCGAGGTCTACCAGCCGATTGCCAAGACCAGCTCGCCGAGCGGTCCCCACACGCACGTGTTGCCGGAGCTGTTGAAAACCGGTCGGACGCATGCCCCCGGCACGCCCGTGCCGGACGGCTATCTCCCCTGTCTCTCGCTCTATTCCGCCAATCTTGCCGTCTGATTGCCTGGCGCAAGGTAGGGGGGATAGGGGTGCGGTCCCGTTTTCCAATTCCATCCTTGCCTTATCTGCTCGACGCGTCCTTTCGCGGGCGGTCCTGGGGGCCACGATGCCCCAGCCCCGGGACCACGACAGGTGCCATATGTTGGATTCTATCCACTAGGGGACAGGACGGGCGCGTCGCGAGCTTCGGGTAGCATGCTTCAGAGACCTGGGGCGAGGCGAGGATGGCAGCGAAAGGCGACGGCGTGATACCCGAGAGGCCTGACCAGAAGAGCGAGCTGATCGGGGCGCTCCGCCGTCACGTCTGGACGCTCGGCGGCGAGATCGGCGAACGCTCGGGGTTGCGAGGTGACGGACTGCAGCGCGCCGAGCACTATCTTCTGCAGGCGTTGCGCGCGACGGGGCTCGACGTCGCGGAGCAAGCCTATGAGTTTCGCGGACGGCGGGTGGCCAACCTGATCGCCGAGCTCCCCGGCGCTTCACCAGCCTCCGCGCCCTACGTCATCGGTGCCCATTACGATACCGTGATCGGGACGCCGGGGGCCGACGACAATGCCAGCGCCGTCGCGGTCCTGCTCGAACTCGCCCGCCGTGCCGCCGCGAGGCCACCTGGCATCGCGCTCCGCTTCGTCGCCTTCACGCTCGAGGAGTCGCCGGCATTCGCCAGCGAGCTCCAGGGCAGCCGGGTTTTCCTCCGTCGGCTCTTGCACTCGGGCGAGAGCGTCGCGGGCGCCATCGTCCTGGAGATGGTTCGGGATGACCACGCCGAGGCAATCCTATCCGGCCGTCCTGCGTTGGGCCGGTTATCCCGAAGCCGGCGATTTCATCGCTGTCGTCGCCAACCGCGCCTCGCGCGACTTCGGCCGACGGGTCATCGGGGCCATGCGCGGCAATCCGGCGCTGCCGGTCGAATCGCTGTTCGTCTGGCTCGACGGTCACTTCTTGCCCGACACCCGGCTGAGCGACCATTCGTCCTTTTGGGATCGAGGCATTCCGGCCTTGATGGTCACCGACACGGCCTATTTCCGCAATCCCCACTACCACGGTCCGGGCGATCGGCCCGAGACCCTGGATTACGATTTCATGGCCGAGCTGGTGCGGAGCCTGGGTTTGGCGCTGGAGGCGCTCGGCGCTGGCCGCTCGAGGGAAAGCCGCACGCCGGGCCCAGGGGCCCGACCGTGACCCCTCGAGCGGCAGAGTATCTCACCGGCCTCCCGGCGCACGGGTCATTCTACTTTTCGGCTGGTTCGCGGGGCCGGCCACGCGGTCTCGGGGTGGACTCGAGGCCGAGCCGACGGGCGGTGCGCGGCATGCGCCGATCCTAAAGCATCCGTTCCGCCAAATTAAAGTACAATGACCCCTTTTCCTTTTAGAAGGAGGATGACCCATGCGCGAAGTCTATGCCGGCTTGGATGTTTCCGACAAGCAGACCCAGATGAAAATTTCGGGGGCCAGTTCACCGTTTCCTCGGCGCCGGGCATCGAGGCCACGCGAAATCGACAGAGAGCCACGTACCGCCCTTCATCCCGTGGGTTGTGGGGGCCACCACGGGAGGAAGGGCGGAACACGGTCGGAGCGGAGCCAATCGCCTTCCCGCCGCCGACGACCCACCTCAACTCTCTTGGTTTGCTCCAAGACATGGACGATCGACGTTTGCAAATCGGGGGCGTAGCCGTGCCCGATGAGCCAATCAACAACGTCGTCGGCCGGCTCGAGCTGCTTGGCGGGTGGCGCGGTTTCGTACGGCACGCCCTGAGCGTCGAGGAACGCCCGCGCGGTGCCGGCACTGATGGCGAAGTCCACGTTTTGCGGGATATAGCCGGGCGCCCGGGTGATCCGGATGGCGTTCAGCTTGCCCACGCCCACGGCATTGCCCGACCTGTCGAGCGCCGGCCCATGACGCCGTCGATCGGCCCGGCGTCATAGTCGAGCTTGGCGAGACCGGCCTGGATCCGGCTGACCGCCGACTTGTTCGCCGCGCCGCCGTCCGAGGCCCAGATCGGATCGCCGAGGTTGACCACGTCCTCGCGGGCGAGGCCGTCGGCCACCGCGCCGATCAGCACGCCTTGCAGCACCGAAAGGCCGGTGACGTTGCCGAATTCGGCCTCGGCCAGCTTGATCTCCTGCGCCGTCGGCGCGCAAGAAAGCGACGTTTTCAGGTCCGCGGCTCGGGTCGAGGAACGGTAGCCCCGAGCGGCGACGAAGGCGCGGATGTTGGGAAGAAAATAGAGCGAGACGTCACGCCGGGCCCCCGAGCCCCGGTCGGTCCAGACCACCTTGTCGGCCACCAGGGGTTCGACCAGGCAATCGTTGACGCAGCGATAGTTCGGCTCCGCGGGCGCCTGGTAGCCGCGCGTGCCGACGTCGCCGAGACAGCTGAAGCCCTGCGGCGCCGTCGCGCGCCAGAACGAGCCATCCCGTTTGGCGCCGGAGCCCTTGTCCCTCCAGATCCGGTTCCAACCCAGGGGCGGCGCCAGCAAGCGTCGCCCGCCCTCGATGTTGGCGCCATCCGGCCGGACGATCGTTATGCAGCGGACGCGTCTCTTCTTGTAGGTCGCGATGGCGTAGTCGCCGAGCGTGAAAAAGCCCTCGGGCGGCACGACCCGATAGATTGCGACGTCCTTTTCGGCGCCCGAGCCCTTGTCGGTCCAGACCCGATTGTATTGGCAGCTCTCCTGGATCTGGAGACGTTGCGTCGCGCGTTGCTCGACGGCCACGCGGTCCGCGAGCGCCGCCGGCGCCAGCAGCGCGGCGCCGGCGAACGAAAGTGCAGCGGCCAGGTATCGCAACCGGCGATGGTCATATCGCATCATTCCCCCGATCCGTGGACGCAAGCTCCCCTCGCGCCGCGATGGCGCCGTCCCCAGTGTACCACGTAGCGAAATGGTCGGAGAAAGCCGTGGGCCGGGCATTTTCGAGAGTGAGGGGGATTCGGGGGCCATCTCCCCGTATCCCAGCGCGAGGCCGGCCGAACCTACGATCGACGCCGTGCCGCCGTCGCCTCGGCGTCGATGCGGCCGCTCGCCCCGACGACGCAGCCATAGTCCCGCGTGGCGCCCTCGATCGAGACATGGCCCTGATCGAGGTCGCGTTGCACCTCGGCGACCGGCCGGGCGCGCGGATCGCCGAAGCCGCCGCCGCCCGCTTCCCGCATCACCGCCTGGTCTCCGGGCGCCAGCACCAGCCGGCCCTTGGGATCGGCGGCCGCGCCGTTCAACAGATAACGCCGAACGGCGCCGTCGCCACCGCCGCCGAAGCCCCGGGCCGGGAACTCGGTCCGCTGGCCCATCAGGGCGAAGTCGACCAGGTGGCCGGTATCGTTGCGGAACACCGTCTCCTGCCCCGGGCCACCACGCCAGGTGCCGGGGCCGCCGGAATCCGCCAGGATCTCTCGGCGCTCGATGGTCATGGAGGTCAGGTTCTCCCAGATCTCCGTCGGCACCACCGTCATGTTGGACGGCGCCGGCGTCACCGCGCGGCCGTCGATGCCCTGGAGCGCGCCGAAGCCGCCGGCCAGGAAGAAGAGGCTGGAGATCTCCTCGCCATCCTGGTCATGGCCTTGCACGCTGAAGACGTTCATCATCGAAACGTCGGCCTGCACGCGCTCCGGCAGCGCCGGCTCCAGCGCCCCCATCAACAGCGGCACGATGAAATGGCCGACCGAGTGGCGCCCGCCCGTGGGCCAGGGCGGTTGCACGTTCAGGATCGAGCCCTCCGGCGCGCGCACGTCGATAGGGCGCACCGCGCCCTCGTTGTTGGGCAGCGAGGGAATGGTCAGGCACTTGATCACGTAATAGCTCTGCGCCCGGGTGTAGCAGAGCGGCACGTTGATCGAGGCGCGAACCGGACCATCGGTACCGCTGAAGTCGATGGCGATATGCGCGCCCTCGACCTCCACCCTGGCGGCGAGGCCGATGGGTGCTTCGCGCCCCTCGATCCGGATTTCGTTGGCGTAGACGCCATCCGGGATCGTCAGAATCTCGTCGCGCATGGCCTTGGCGGCGTGGTCGTTGATGGCGTCCGACAGCGCGCTCAACTCGTCGAGGCCGTATTCGTCCATGAACTCCAGCAGCGCCCTGCCGCCGACCTCGTTGCAACTGACGTTGGCCATGATGTCGCCGATCACCTGCTCCGGCACCCGGACGTTCATCCTGACGACGTCGAGCAGCAGTTGGTTCATCACGCCCTTTTCGGCCAGCTTGCAGACCGGAAAGCGCAGGCCTTCCTGGTAGACCTCGGTGCAGGTCGACGACATGCCGGCGCCGCCGATGTCGGGCAGGTGGGTGACGCTCATGGTGTAGCCGACCAGCCGCTCGTCCCGGAATACCGGCCGCATCACGTTGATGTCGAAGAGGTGGCCGGTGCCCATCCAGGGGTCGTTGGTCATCACGATGTCGCCGGGGGCGAGCGTCTCCGGGGGACAGTCGCGAAGCATGTGGGCGAGCGTCTGTGGTGCCGTGCCGGTGAAGGAGGGGACGGAGTAGTTGCCCTGGGCGATCATCCGGCCCCGGTGATCGAACAGGATGCAGGAAAGGTCGTAGCCCTCGCGCACGTTGATCGAGAAGGAGGTCCGTACCAGCGACAACACCACCTCGTCGGCGATGGAGACCAGGCGGTCCCAGAGGATCTTCAGGCTGATCGGATCGAAGCGTTGCATATTCCAATTCCTCGTTAATCGGCCGCGAGTTCGGCGATCAGGTTGCCGAAGGAATCGATCGTGGCGCGCTCGCCCGGGCCGAGGACGCTGGTCGACTCGTCCTCCTGGATCAGCGCCGGTCCCTCGACCACCGCGCCCGACGCCAGGGCATAGCGGTCCAGCACCGGACAATCGACATAGGCTTCGTCTCGAGGGAACCAGCACCGCGCTTGGGCGAGCACGCCATCCTCGGCCCTGGGCGGATGGGGTGGACGGTAGCCTTTCGCCAGGTCAGGCCGGGGGCCGCGCGCCTCGATCTTCCAGTTGACGATCTCGATTTCGTTGTCGAGGAAGCTGGTGGCGAAAACGGCCTCGTAGCTCGCCCGGAACAGTTCGCCGAGCTGCCCGTGGGCGGCCGCGTCGTCGAGCCCGTCCGGCAGATCGACCTCCACCTCGTAGCCCTGTCCGAGGTAGCGCATGTCG
Source organism: Alphaproteobacteria bacterium (assembly GCA_965225945.1). Classification (GTDB taxonomy): domain Bacteria; phylum Pseudomonadota; class Alphaproteobacteria; genus JASLMY01. Next base: position 179,131 of record CBDDBZ010000033.1, read on the forward strand.
AGACGGCGGGTGATGCGGATCTCGTCCTCGGCGATGCCGGCGGCGCGGAGCAGGTCGCGCGCCTGGGCGAGGAGCGGGGCGAAGCCTTCGGCCAAATCCGCCGGGCCGGTTCGCGCCAGGCGCGCGCGGTGGGAGCGCAGGCTGGCGAAGGTGAGCGGGGTGGCCAATAGGCCGATCGCCGACATCACCCCGGCACCGGCGGGGAAGATCACCTTCGGGATCCTGAGCTTGCGGGCAATCCTGAGCGCGTGCATCGGCCCGGAGCCGCCGAAGGCGACCATCGCCGAGCGGCGATAGTCGAAGCCGATCTCGGAGGCGTGCTCGCGGAAGGCGCGGGCGACGTCCTCGTTGATGACCTCGTGGATGCCCCAGGCGGCCCGTGTTGTCGCCACCTCGAGCGGCCCGCCCACCTCGGCCGCCAGCACCCGCTCGGCGCTTGCGACATCCAGGCCCATGCGGCCGCCCAGGAACCGTTCCGGCACCAGATAGCCGAGCGCCAGGTTGGCGTCGGTCAGCGTCGCGCGCATCCCCCCCCGGCCGTAGCACGCGGGTCCCGGATCGGCGCCCGCGCTCCTCGGCCCGACGGCGAGCAGGCGGCGCGCGTCGACGCTCGCGATGGAGCCACCGCCGGCGCCGATCTCGATCATGTCGATTACGGGTATGCGGAGCGGCAATCCGCTGCCCGGCTTGAAATTGTGCACGCGGGCCACTTCGAGCTGGTATTTACGCAGCGGTTCGCCCTCGCGGATCAGCGCGCCCTTGGCCGTGGTCCCGCCCATGTCGAAGGAGAGCAGCTCCCCCTCGCCCAGCATCTCGCCCAGCAGCGCCGCCATCAGGGCGCCCGCCGCCGGCCCGCTCTCGATCAGCCTGACGGGAAAGCGCCGGGCCGTCTCCGCCGTCACGGTGCCGCCGCTCGAGGTCATGATCAGGAAGCTGCCTTGGAAGCCGAGCCCGGCGAGACCCCCTTCGAGATGGCCGATATAGCGGTTGGTCAGCGGCTGCACATAGGCGTTGATCGTGGTCGTCGACCAGCGCTCGTACTCCCGCATGAAGGGCAGCACCTCGGCCGAGGTGGTGACGAAGAGATCGGGAAAGGCCGCCTCCACCGCCGCCCGCGCGGCGCGCTCGTGGCTGTCGTCGGCATAGCTGTGGAGGAAGCAGATCGCCAGCGCCTCGATGCCGTGCCGCTCGACCAGTTCGCGGGCGCCGGCCACGGCCGCCGCCGGGTCGAGCGCCGTCATCACCCGGCCGTCGTGGCCGAGCCGTTCGTCGATCTCGAAGCGGAGCGCGCGGGGCACCACCGGTTCGGCGAAGACCAGGCGGAGATCGAACAGGTCGTAGCGCCGCTCCATGGCGATATCGAGGACGTCGCGGAAGCCGGCGCTGACCAGCATGCCGGTCTTGGCCCCCGTGCGCTCGATCACCGCGTTGGTGACCAGCGTGGTGCCGTGGATCACGCTGGCCAGCGCGGCGATGTCGACGCCGTCGCGCGCCAGCATCTCCTCTAGGCCCCAGAGCACGGCCTCGGAGGGATCGTCGGGCGTCGTCAACGTCTTGTGGACGCTAAGCTCGCCGCTGTCGTCGTCGACCAGGGCGAAATCTGTGAAGGTGCCGCCGATGTCGATCCCCAGCCGATGGGCCATGGCCTCGCTCCCTATCTGTCGAGCGCCAGGGCGAAGGCGGCGACGGCGCGGTCCACGTCCCCCGGCGTGATCTCGTGGTGGGTGCAGCAACGAAGCCGCCGGGGGCCGTAGGGCAGCACCAGGACCTCGTCCTCGGCGACCGTCGCCGCCAGGGTTTCCGCGTCGAGGTCGTCGCGGTCGATGTCGACCAGCACGATGTTGCTCTCGACCGCCGCCGGATCGAGGCTGACGCCGTCGAGCGCCGCAAGCCCTTCCGCCAGCCTCCGGGCGTTGGCGTGGTCCTCGCCCAAGCGCTCTATCATGGTTTCGAGCGCGACGATGCCGGCGGCGGCGGGAATGCCGGCCGGCCGCCAGCCGCCGCCGAACATCTGGCGGACCCGGGTTGCCTCTTCGATCAGCTCGCCCGGCCCGGCGATCAGCGCGCCGAGCGGCGCGCCGAGCCCCTTGTTGAGGTTGAAGGCCACGGTGGTTGCCGTCGCCGCCAGTTCGCCCGCCGGGCGGGCGAGCGCGATCGCGGCGTTGAAGAGGCGGGCGCCGTCCAGGTGCACGGGGATGGCGTGGCGCGTCGCGACCTCGGCGATCGCCGTCATCTCTCGATACGCCATGACCCGGCCACCGGAACTCACATGGGTGTTTTCCACCAGCACCATGGCGCTGCGTGAGCGGAGCGCATCGCCCGAGTGGATCGCCGCTTCGACCGTCGCCGCCTCCAACCGGCCGTCGACGAGGCGCGCCATGGCGCCGGTCAGGCTCGCGGCGGCGGCGGCCTCGGAGGTAAGCACGTGGGAACTCGACTCGGTGACGAAGTTCTCGCCCGGCCGGCAGTGCAGGTGGATGGCGATCTGGTTCGCCATCATGCAGGTCGGGCAAAACAGCGCGTCCTCCTTGCCCACCGTCTCCGCCGCCAGCCGCTCGAGCGCCGAGACGATCGGGTCCTCGCGCACATCGAAGCCGGGCGGGGCCTTGGCGGCCGCCACCATCGCCTCGACCATCACCGGCGTCGGGCGGGCGACGATGTCGCTTCGAAGGTCGATCGTCATTGCCGGCCCACCGGGGTCAGGAGCGCAACACCTTGCCGGCCCGGGCCTCTTGCACGGTGCCGTCGGCCCAGGTCACCTCGCCGTTGACGAGGGTGTATTCGACGCCCTTGGAGGGCATCACCATCCGCTTGCCGCCGCCCGGCAGGTCGTGGCGCCGCTCGCCCCGATTGCCGGAGCCGATGGTGGTGGCATCGAACACGGTGACGTCGGCGGCGAGACCCGGCGCCAGGCGGCCGCGATCGGCAATGCCGAAGAAGTCGGCCGGGTCCGAGGTCATCCGCCGGACCCCTTCCTCCAGCGTCATGATCTCGCGCTCGCGCACCCAAGTGCCCAGCGTGTAGGTCGGATAGCCCGCGTCGCACATCATGTCGACATGCGCGCCGGCATCGCCCAGGCCGATCAGCACGTCCGGATTGGCCAGGATCTCCTTCACCCGATCGACCCTGGTGTTGAAGGAGGACATGGTGAACTCGCACTCGAGATCGCCGGCCAGCGTCACGTCGAGGAAGGCATCGACCCTGTCCTTGCCTTCGGCCCGGGCGATCTCCGTCACGCTCTGGCCCTCGTACTTCTCGAGCTCCGGATTGCGCGCTTCGTGCAGCACGATCCGGTCCCAGTCGCCGAAGCCCATCGGGCTCTTCAGGTCCTCGCGGAAGGCGTCGCGGAAGTTGGTGTCCGCATAGACGGCCCGTTGCGCCTCCTTCGAGGTGTCGGCGAAGACCCGCTTCCAGGCCGGGAAGGCGGCGAAGGAGAATGGGCTCCGCATGCTGATCTCGCGGGTCAGGGGAAGCGGCGAGGTCTGCGGCCTCGCGCCCTTGGCGATCTGGGGTGCCGCCAGACGAAGCGTGTTGCGCACCGCATCGGGAATATCGTCGCGATCGAATAGCGCGATGAAGGTGACGGGCCGGCCGCTTTCCTCCAGCAGGAGGTCCAGGGTCTCGCACTGTTCCGCCTCCAGTACCGCGACCTGGCGGGTCAGCGCGATCTCGATCGCCCCCTTGCCGCATTCCTTCAGCACGTTGGCGTAGGCCTTCAACTCGTCCGGGCTGGCGTTGCGGCAGGCCAGCGGGCGGCCCTCGAAACCGAGATGCTGGTTGAGGATGGTGCTGGAGAAGCCGAAGGCGCCGGCCGCCATCGCCTCGCCCAGCAGCGCCTTGATCCGGGCGGTCTCTTCCGCGCTCGCCGCGCGCTCCATCGATTCCGCGCCCATGACATAGTGGCGGAACGGCGTCAGCGGCGCCAGGAAAGCGAGGTTGAGCGCCGAGCCCCGCCGCTCGGCGGCGTCGAGATACTCGGGAAAACTCTCCCAATCCCAGGTGATGCCTCGTTCCAGGACGTCGTAGGGGATGGCCTCGACGTTGACCAGGTCGCGCATCGCGATCTCGCGCGCCTCGGCCGCGCAGGGGGCGATGCCGACCCCGCAGTTGCCCATGACCACGCTGGTGACCCCGTGCCACGACGAGGGCGTGATCGCGCCGTCCCAGCAGATCTGCGCGTCGTAATGCGTATGCGGGTCGATGAAGCCGGGCGAGACCACCAGGTCGCTGGCATCGATCACCCGCTCGGCGCCACCGTCGAATTTGCCGAGGGCCGCGATGCGGCCGTCCCGGATCGCCACGTCGCCTGGCCGAGCCGGGGCGCCGGTGCCGTCCACGAGAGTGCCGTTCTTGATTACCAGGTCGTAGTCCATCATCCGTTCCTTGCCCAAGGTGCCGCGCGAAGTGGCGACGGCGACATGGTAATCGAAGTCTCCCGCTTCGCAAATCCGACGACGGGAACGCATGACCCTTCATCGCCATCCTCCGTGGGTCTAAAATAATCGACCAGGCAAAAGATCGGTTTTGGGAGACGGCCGGTGCCGCCATGAGGGCGACGCGTTTCCGCCGCGTCTCGTCTCCCGAAACTGTTGCCCGGAACCTGCTGCCGCGAAACCGGTGAACGGGACGTTTTCGCGAAGGCCCGCAAGCCGCACGGACCGGCGAGGCCTTCGTGACGCTTTCTCAGCGTTCGCTATCCAAGCTCCAGGGGCGCGACGGGACCGAGGGTCCAACATGCTCTCGACCGGCGCGCCGCCTCCGCCGTCGGATTGGGAGGGCCGGCGGCGGGGCCACACCCGCCGCGCGCACGGCGCGACGCGGTGGTGGTGTCACGTCGCCACGTCCACCAGCTGCGGATCGGACTGCTTCGTCGCGTAAGCGTCACCGGCGAAGGCGTCGGGTGAAAAGGTGTCATTCTACTTTTCGGGTAATTTGCGGGGCCGGCCACGGGGTCTCGGGGTGGACTCGAGGCCGAGCCGACGGGCGGTGCGCAGCGATCGGTGCCGAACGGCGTCCCGCGGTTGATGACGTGATAGGCCATGTCGGCGACGGCCGCGCGCGCTGCAAAGCATGCGCCGATCCCAACGCATCCGGTCGCCGAATAAAGTACAATGACCCCTTTTTCCTTTTTCGTACGGACGTGATGATGGAGAATTTCGCCCCCGGTGCGATCGAGCGTTTGGGCCTGTCCTACGACGTGGTGAAGGCGATCAACCCAGGCATCATCTATGCCCAGGTCAAGCTTGTGTAGCGTGAGGTCTGGAAATTTGGCTTCGCCCCGCGCCGGGGTATACCCCGGCGCGGGGCGATCCGTCATTTTGGTTATCCATGAAAGCGTCCAAACAAACATGGAGAACCAGTATGCGGAAAGACCAGGATAGCGCTGTCGAGGCTTTGGTGGAACAATTGATCGAAGGCGGTAGCGAGAACATGGCGACGGTCGGCGATGTCCCGCCCAATGTTGAAAAGTGCGAGATAGGCATCGTCTGATCGAGAGGCTACGCGGCCACCTCGATGTCTTCAATGACGGACTTTGCTCCGGCCTTTCTCACCGCCTCCCGCAGGGCGGCGTCAAGGACGGGGAGCTGGCGGTAGGCCTTGAGGCGGCGGAAGGTCTTTTGCGCCTCCAAGAGGCCGGCGGCGGTCCAACGCAGCGCCATCTCGGCGTTGCGCCAGCGCTTGACGTTCCGCTGCACCGTCCGGACGGTGCCGATCGCGTTCTCGATGGCGTTGGTGCAAGCCAGCGAGTGTCGAAGTTGCGGCGGGAGGCCGAGCCGGATCACGGTCAGGATCTCGTCCAGGCCCTCCAGGATCGAGCCCGAGACGCCGGGTGCGTCATGCTCCAGACGGCGGGCGAGGTTGCGCAAGAGCCGTTCGGCCTTGGCCGCGTCGTCCTGCTGCCAGGCCTGCCGCAAGACCTTCCTGACGCCGGCATGGAGGCTCTCGTCCAGCCGGTCCGTGATGTTGCGCCCCTTGTGCACCTGGCAGCGCTGGAGGGCCGCCGCCCGCCCGAAGGTCCGCCGGATCGCCTTCGAGAGCGCCTTGGCGCCGTCGACGATGTAGAGCCGAGGCCGTTCGGGATCGAGACCGCGCTCGATCAGGTTGTCGAGCATGGCTTGCACCGTGGCCGCGTTCTCCGTCGCGCCCTCGGCCAGGCCCAGCACGTGCTTCGCGCCGCCGGTGTCGATGCCGATCGCCGCCACCATCAGGTGATCGCCGACATGGAGCCCGTCGATCTGGAGCACCACGAGATCGAGATCGTCGAGCGGGCTCGCCAGCCAGGCCTTCAGCTTGCTTCGCGTCAACGCCACGAAACGGCGCGAGACCGCCGACTTCGAGGTTGCGTCACCCGATGCCGCCGGCAGATCGCCGCCCGCATCGTCCGGCAGGCGCACCGCGCGGGCATACTTGCGGGTCGAGACGTTGATCACCATCAGATTCATCGCCCAGGCTTGCAAGAGTTCGGGTTCCGACAGCAGCTCCCAACTCGGCAGGCTCATCTCCCGACCCGCGAAGTCCCGCACCCGAGGGCGCTCGACCTTCACTTTGCCGCCGTGGTAGGCGATCTCGCTCCGGGTCGTGCCCCATCGATGGCCCTTGCGCTCGCCCGAGCGGGCGTGGCGCGAACCGCACAAGGCTTCCGCGTCCGCCGACATCATCTCGTTCAAAGACTCGAGGCCCGCCAAAAGGCAGAAGCGATCGACGCTCATGCGCAGATCGTCGAAGGCCTCCGGCATCGATGGCAAGAGCCGACAGGATGGTTCCGAGGAACGGTCGTTGCGTGTAGTCTTGGTCATGGCGTCGTTCTCCTTGATGGAATCAGCACCCAGAGCCTAGCGGCTCCAGGCGGACGACGCCTACTTCAGCTTTTCAACAGAGCCCGGGACATCCCCCGACGGTCTTCGCCGGCCTTTTCAATCTCGCCATGCGGATCGAGCGGGAGAGGTTCTTGGGCGCCGGCCACTATGAGCGCACGCCCGAGCGGCGGGGATACGCCAACGGCACCAGACCCAAGAAGATCGACACCCCGGCCGGTACGGTGAGGCTCGAGGTTCCCAAGACCGCCGGTCATGAGGCGCCTTTTTACCCCCAAGCCCTGGAGCGCGGACGGCGCTCCTGCCGCGCTGTCATGCTGGCCGTGGCGGAGATGTATATCAAAGGCGTCTCCACCCGTGACGCCGAGGCGGTGATGCGCGAGTTCGGCCTGGAGAGCCTGTCGTCGAGCCAGGTCAGCCGCGCCGCCAAGCTCTTGGATGGGGAGCTGGATGCCTGGCGCAACCGGCCGCTGGGCGAGATCCGCTACCTGCTCCTCGACGCGCGCTATGAGAAAGTCCGAGAGGGTGGCGTGGTGCGCGACGCCGCCGTGCTCTCGGTGATCGGCATCGGCCCCGACCAGCGCCGCCGGGTGCTCGGTGTTTCCTGTGCGCTCTCCGAGGCCGAAGTGCACTGGCGCGCCTTCCTGGAGACCCTGGTTGCCGGTGGCATGCGCGGTGTCGCCTATATCGTTTCCGATGATCATCCAGGCCTCGGCGCCGCGCGCAAGGCCGTCCTCGGCGGCCGCCGTCTGGCAGCGCTGTCAGTACCATCTGGCTCAAAACGCCATCCATCACGCCCCCAACCTCGCCATCCGAAAGGCCATCGGCAAGGAGCTGCGCCGGGTCTGGAACGCCGCCGACAGCAAGGCCGCCGGGGCCGAGCTGGGCCACCTGGTGGCGGCCTACCGCGATAGCGCCCCCAAGCTCGCCGATTGGCTGGAGGCGGCGATCCCCGAGGGCCTCGCCGTCTTCGCCCTGCCCGAGCGCCACCAAAAGCGCATGCGAACCTCGAACCCCATGGAGCGATCCATCCAGCAGGAGATCAAGCGCCGCACCGTAAAGGTCAGGGTCTTTCCCAACGAGGCCTCGCTCGAACGCCTGGTCACCGCCATCCTCGTCGAAATCGACGATAAATGGGAAACCACCGAAAAACCCTACATCACTTGGAAAGCAGAGGATGACTGATCAACGGCGTTCCGAATTTCCACACATCAGGTTGCTCAATCCCGTGATCGCCAACTCGCGGACCAGCGGCTCGTTGACCGGGGTGTCGGTGAAGTCGAAGTCGGCCAGCTCCTTGGCCAGCGGCAGCTTGGCGCCACTCATCTGGTACTTGATGGATCGCGCCTGCTTGTCGGCGATCTCGGCCTTCAACAGCTCGCCGATGATTCGCTGCATCGGATGCTGGCGCTTGAGGCCGTCGGCGAGCACCTCGTCGAACGCGTCGCGCATGCCGGCGAGCTTGAGTGCGGCCATCATCTCCAGGACCTCATGGCGCTCCATGGCCGACCCCCCTCAAGCGGTCGTAGCGGGTGCAATCGGCCACCGGCTCAAAGCGAAGACGCAGGTTCGCGGGCGTCGGGATCGGCGCCGTCTCGGACGGCTGGCGCCGACGATTGAGGATGTTGAGCACGACGTCGGCGCTGCACACGCCGCCAGCGAGCGCCTCGGCACAGGCGGCCTCCACCGCCGCCAGCCCATCCGCCAGCACGGCGGTGAGGATCTCGACCATCTGCCTGTCGCCGTCGTCGTGGCCGGCGAGCCGGACGCGCACGCGACCCAGGGCGCCGGGCAGCGCCCAGTCCTTGAACGGCGCGCCGTTACGAAGCGCACCGGGCTTCCTCGCCAGCACGGGCACGTAGTGCCACGGGTCATAGACGGTCTGGTCGCGGCCGAAGCGCCGGGCATGCTCGGCGACGATCTCGCCGTCCTGGCGGATGACGATGCGATCGGCGTAGGCATGGACCTCGACCGGACGGCCGACGGCGCGCGCCGCCACGCTGTACTTGTTGCTGTCGAAGCGCACCAGGCAGGTCTTCGACACCGACGCCGGGACCGCGTGGAAGCCGTCGAACGGCCCGCGATAGCCGACCAGGGACGGACGCTCGTCCTCGAACACCTGCCAGACAGTCCTGTCCTTGAACACCGGGTGGGGATGACGCCGGGCGTAGGCGACGCACTGGTCCAAGAGCCAGGCGTTGAGCTCGTCGTAGGTCTTGAAGCGCAGCCGCGGGGTGAAGAACCGACCGCGGATGATCCCGACCTGGTTCTCGACCTGCCCCTTCTCCCATCCCGCTCCCGGCGTGCATGCTGTCGGTTCGACCAGGTAGTGGCCACACATCTGCACGAAGCGCCGGTTGAACGCGCGCTCCTTGCCGATGAGGACGGTCTGCACCGCCGTTCTTCATGTTGTCGTGGATGCCTCGCCGGCAGGCACCCTGGAACAGCCGGAATGCCCGGTCGTGGGCGTCGAACACCATCTCCTGGCTCTCGCGCGGATAAGCGCGGACGAAGAACATTCGGCTGTGGCACAGCCGGACGTGCGCGACCTTGACCTTGGTCGTCACCCCCGCCAGCACCACGTACTCGTGGCTCCAGTCGAACTGATAGGCCTCGCCCGGCGAGAACACCAACGGCACATAGGTCTGCGCCGTCGATGCCGAACGGCGCCACCGCCACGCCTTGGCGTAGCGCCGCACCGCGTCGTAGCCGCCGCCATAGCCCAGACCCTCGAGGGCTTCGGAGATCCGTAGCAGCGTCAGCCGCTCCCGCTTCGACTTGGTCTCGTTGGCCTCCAGCATCCGCTCCAGCTCGGCCGTCCACGGCCCCAGCTTCGGCATCGGCTGGACCCGCCGGTCGTAGGTGAACGCCGTCGCCTGCGAACGGATCACCTTGCGCACCGTGTTGCCCGAGACCTTCACGTCCCGCACGATCTCCTTGATCGGCTTCCCCTTGACGAAATACTCCCGCCGGATCCGCGCTATCGTCTCCACGACCAACATCCCCCACCACCTCGTCCGCCCAAAAACGAGGTGACTTGGACTAGCCAGGCTCAGGGGGTCAAATTTGGACGCCGATCACCCCTCAACAGGGGTCAACTTTGCACGCCGTTCCACATCACGGCCGGAGGATTACCCTCAGATACGGCCGCCACAAGAATGGCGAGCCGGGGGCCGAAATTATCGTCGAGCCGAACGAGGCCGGCGCAATGTTCCCCGAACGCCTGGAGCAGGCGCGCGAAGCCGAAGGTTGGCGCGAAATCTACGGCAAGCTCGACGAGCAAGAGGCGGAAGCCGGTCGTATGCGGGCCGAAGCCGAGCGCCTGATGGCGGCCGCCGATACGCTGGACCGCGAGATGGCCATCGAACGGAGGGCGGTTGACCGGGCGCTGGCGGAAGAGATCCACCGTGAGCACGGCCGCGCTTACAGATCGGAAGTGAGCATGGTGCTGTGGCTTCATCACGAGGCCGATCTCAAGGCATTGGACGGCATGGGTATGGCGGACAGGATCGAATACCTGACGCGGGGTGATCTGGACGCGGGTGTAGCCTTTGGCATCAACGGCTCCGCCGGCCTCGGAGAGATGATCGACGGCAACGTCCGCCCCGATCGCGCCTGGTTCCGATCCCTGGCGGGAGTGGTGAGGCAACGCGCCGTCACGTCCGGGGGTGAGGGAGCCGCCGTTCAAGCCGAGGGATGACGAGCCCGGGCGCCCTCGACGCGCTGGTGGTGCGCGAGGCGGCGTGAGGTTGGCAAATTTTCGGTCTATCGAGAGGGAGTAGCCCTCTGCTTAAAGGGATTCGCCTGCAAGCGAGCGCACGTATTCGAGCGCCTTCCGCGCCGGAAGATAGTCCGGCTCATGGGACAGTGCTTGCCTATCCGGTTATCACCCACACCCACTATATGTAGTGTGTCTCCTTGGACTGCAGGCAAGGGCCGGCGCAGGCGCATTGAGGAGGCGATCCGGCTAATTCTTGATTGTTCTGAAAACCGAACCGGAGTTTAATTCACGTCACGTACTTAACATCGGGGGACGGAACGGTGGCGACCAAGGGAAAAACGAAGAAACCCACGGCCAGACGGGAAGCTGCTGATGAAACGACATCGTCTGAGCGATTGACGGCACTAGTCGAAGAAAGCGACGCGCTGGCACGAATCGTTGCGAAGAACCCGTCCGCGCCTGTTAGTCTCCTGCGCGTTTTGAGTCGCAGCGAAGACGAAGCGACACGCAAGAACGTGATCCTCAATCCGTTTACTTCATATGACGTATTGAGCGAACTTGAAAACCAGTTCACAGAGCTATTTGTGAATAATCCGGCACTCGAATCCTACAATTCAATGAAGCTCTGATTTCCTGGAATATTCCATCGGTGTCGTTCACCTCCGATTTCAGATAAATTTCAATGAAGTGACGGTCCTTTATGCAACGTGGCGTTTTGCCAAATCCGACTCAATGATTAGGATTTCCACCACGCTAAAGTGTCGCCTAAAAGGCGCTACAATGCCGTCCGAGTCCCTGCTCGGCATCGCCGGAGATATCTCCGCTTCGACCTGCACCGAGCTTTACTCAGGAAAATGGGTGCACACTACATATAGTGGGTGTGGGTGATAACCGGATAGGCAAGGGACAGTGCACGCTCGAAGGCGCGTTCGACTTTCTCGATCAGCCCTTGTCTCAACAAGACCCAACCCATGTTGAAGTGCGGGAACTGGTAGCAGCAATAGCGCTTGGCCCGGATCGCCTTCTCGAACCAAGGGATGGCCTCCTCCGCCCGCCCCAGAGTGATCAGATAGGCGCCGATATCGTTATAGGGATTGCCGTAATCGGGATCGATCGCTATGGCTTTCCTGCATTCCTCTATGGCTTCTTCGGTCTGACCCTGATGGCTCAGCGACCAGCCGAGGTAGGTATGTCCTTCCGCGGTCGGGCTGGCGTCGATCGACAGGCGGAAATGGCGCGCCGCAGCCTCGTACTGCCCCTGCAAGTGGAGAACGTATCCCTTTTGCCAGTAAAGGAAGGCGGCGCCCATTTTCGTGCTCTCGTCGGGACTGTCCCGGGGCGCGGCGTGGCCCATCGTGACCCCCATGAGGATCGCGATGGCAAGTAGGATGCTTGTCCGATACGGTCGACGCACGAGTCTCTGTTCCAGTCTCGCTAACGACACTCGGCAGTTTACCGCACACTGCCACCCGAGGTCACCGCCATTGCCCTCCGGCCCCTGGTCATGTGGCGGCGGTGGATGTTGGTCGAGAGGATGTAGGCCACGGGATCGGGGCCGCGGCGGGGGTCAAGGCCGGCTGGCTCGTCAGGGTGATCGACCGACAGTATAAAATCATCGACGTCGCGGTCGAGGGTGTTAGCATGGCCGCAACGCAGAGGGCGGAGTTCACGACGGTCATCCGGAACCATGGCATGGACGGCTTGGTACAGGCGCTTCGCATGCGCACCCAAACCCATACCGCCAAGGCGTCCTGAAGCCGCCGTGCCGTCGAAGAGAAACTTCTAGTGTTCCGATCCTAACAAAAGTTTCCCAAAGGGCTTGCGTTCTGCGATTCTGGGGGAATGACGAAGACATTGGCATGCATCTGGCTGTCTCCCGCGGAGCGGGCGACGCTGGAAGGGTTGGTTTCTGGGCGGAACACGCCGCAGAAGCTGGTTTGGCGGGCACGGATCGTGTTGCTGTCGGCTGACGGGATCGGCACGATGACGATCGTCCGGTTGGTCGGCAAAAGTAAGGTGACGGTGTGGCGCTGGCAGGAGCGCTACCTTGCCAAAGGCATCGCCGGACTGCGCCGCGATGCGACGCGACCGGGACGCAAGCCGCCGCTGAGCGCCGAGGTGATCGAGCGGGTTGTGCATAAGACCTTGCACGAGACGCCGGAGGCGGCGACGCATTGGAGCATCCGCAAGATGGCCCGTGCCGTCGGCCTCAGCTACACCAGCGTGCAGCGGATCTGGAAGGCGCACGGCCTCAAGCCGCACCTGGTGAAGACCTTCAAGCTGTCGAATGACGAACACTTCGTCGAGAAGGTGCGCGATATCGTCGGTCTCTATCTCGATCCGCCGGACAAGGCGCTGGTTCTCTCGGTCGACGAGAAGAGCCAGATCCAGGCGCTCGACCGCACACAGCCCGGCTTGCCGATCAAGAAGGGCCGAGCCGGCACCATGACGCATGACTACAAGCGCCACGGCACGACGACATTGTTCGCCGCGCTCGACGTCGCCACCGGCAAGGTCATCGGCCACTGCATGAAGCGGCACCGCCATCAGGAATGGCTGAAATTCCTGCGCCGTATCGACGCCGAGACGCCCAAGAAGCTCGACCTGCATCTGATCGCCGACAACTACGCCACCCACAAGCATCCCAAGGTCAAGGCGTGGTTGGCAAAACATCCTCGCTTCCATATGCACTTCACTCCGACATCCGCCTCCTGGCTCAGCCAGGTCGAACGCTTCTTCGGCCTGATCACCAGCGATCAAATCCGTTGCGGCGTGTTCAAGAGCGTCGCCGAACTCGAAACAGCCATTCAGGAATACCTCGAGCACCACAATGCCGATCCAAAACCCTTCGTATGGACCGCTTCCGCCACCGCCATACTCGAAAAAGTCGCTCGTGGGCGACAGGCGTTAGAGTCGGTACACTAGGTGGTATACGAGCGCATCGATCGCAGGCCATCATCGGGCTGCCGAGCTGAATACGAACGAAGGAGGCGGGAACGAATGAAGCCTGGTCGCGCGAAAGCAGCCGAACCTTCAGTAGACGATTTCTTATCGGATTCGATCTGCATTTCTCTCGTGCTAAGCGACGGTCTTACGTCGGAGGACGTCTGGCGAATTGTTCATTCAGCTCGAACATCCATGCGCGTCGTTTCCGGCGCTCGGGAAACATAACCGAACGACGCAAGAGTCGCAGAAGACCGTACTGTTCCATGAGGCGGGTTTGTCGCTATTTCGGCAGTCTGTTGGCGGCCTATCTGACGCGGCCCTCCGGTTCACCGAGCCTCAATCCGCCCGGCGATCCGGAACGGCTGCGGGCCGCTCTTCGCCCATCCGATGCTCTGCTCGTGGACGGCATAGCGCGATTCAGCACGGCGATCATATATCTGACGCAATCGACCTGGTCCCATGTTGCGATATATGTCGGCGGCGTGCTCGGTCGAGATGAAGATGGCGAGACGTTGTGCCGACAGTCGTCGATTTGTACCATCGGAAAGGCCTTGGGATCGGCGCTGACATCGCTGGTGAAGCGAAAGCTGAGCACGTTGGCCATGCCGGTACTGGCGATACCGAAACCGCGCACCGACAGCTGGCTCTGGAACAGGCGGGCTATTTGCTCACTGGTCTCGGAGGCGTCGGGCTTGCGGATGCGAACCGGCGCGCCCCGGGTGATTTCGCCGTAGCCCGTGGCATCGAGCGCACGCAAAAAGCCGGCGCCGACCTGCGCGCCCTTTCCGAGCACTCGGCGGCCCAGGCTATGGTTTGCCAACTGTGGGAGGCCTTACTGATTGCTCGTAAGCGCCGTCCGGATACTCAGTAACACCAGGAAAGGCCCTGTGACGCCCGTGGCGATCAGGATCCCTACGACGGCACCAACGGTTGGAAGCCCGGTGAGCGCACCGCTGCCTGAGTTACGCCTTGCGCACGCCGATAGCAGTGTAGCCGCCGTCGATGAAAAGCACTTGGCCGTTGACGTATGAAGCCTGCTCGCCGGCGAGGAAACACGCGCCGTCCGCAATGTCGGGGACAGCGCCGAGGCGACCAGCGGGGATGAGCTCCAGATAGGCCGCCCGCCCTTCGTCGCTGAGTGCCGCTTCGGAAAGCGGAGTCGATATCGGCCCTGGGCCAATGGCGTTGGCAGTGATGCCTAGCGGCGCCAGCTCCAGCGCCATTTGGCGGGTGAGACCAATGACAGCGGCCTTCGAGGTCCCGTAGGCGGTTCGCCCGAAGGCGGCGCGCTCACCGGCGATGGAGGCGATATTGATGATCCGTCCATACCCGCGCTTGACCATCTCGCGTGCCGCGCTCTGACCGCAATGGAGCACGCCCTCGACATTAAGCGTCATAATCGCGCGGAACTCTTCCGGTGTCGTCTCAAGGAACGGCGTCAACCTGGCAGTACCTGCGCTGCTGACCATGATGTCGAGTTGTCCGTACGCTTTGATGCTGGCGGCGACGAGCTGTTCGACCTGGGCCGGATCTGTGACATCGACCGGGACTGCAATTGCCTGACCGCCATCTTGGACGATGCGATCGACCGTCGCCTTGGCCGTTTCTTCGACGATATCGGCGCAGACCACCCGTGCGCCTTCTTCGGCGAAGCGTTGCGCAATGCCGCGGCCAATCCCGCTCCCCGCGCCCGTGACGACGGCGACCCGATTCTCTAACCGCATCTCTTCCCTCCCTCAGCATCGAGCAATGCGCATACCGAACCGCAGCTGAAACCAAGTCCCTGGCTTGGGGCGAGGGGCACAACGTCGGTGTTGGACCCGAGCAAGCAAAGCAGCTGGGCTACGAGGTTTGCAATCGCGGGGGCGGAGCCGATGACACCACATTCGCACATTTCGTGGCCCGGCATTCCCCACTTGCCCCTCGGGCTTGGTCATCAGCGTAGCTATCGGGCACCTCGATCACAACGCCAATCCTGGCAAGAAGCCCTGATGGAACGCTTGGACCTGGGGCACCTCTGAACGTTACCCGGCGATTCCGGACCTGCATCCGATGGACGTCAATTGCTGGGGGCATAGTCGCCGTCGAGCGGACATGGCCTCCAGGCTCACTTAGCCGAGGCTGTTGAAAAAGTCGGTCAAGCGCCCGCTCGGTGGCGTTCGGCGAAAGAAAAGAATCGGGGGAGGGCCTGATCTGGTGCCATCTTTCGTCGGGGTTGGCCGGCGCGAATCAATCTTTCGAGCGCGAGGACCCAAAATACTTTTTCAACAGCCTCAGCCAATACTTTCCATTCGACACTTCTAATGTATCGGTGTGCCTCGACCATCTGAGGTCGCTATTCCTGTGTCTGTTCAGCCTTGCCTATCCGGTTATCACCCACACCCACTATATGTAGTGTGCACCCATTTTCCTGAGTAAAGCTCGGTGCAGGTCGAAGCGGAGATATCTCCGGCGATGCCGAGCAGGGACTCGGACGGCATTGTAGCGCCTTTTAGGCGACACTTTAGCGTGGTGGAAATCCTAATCATTGAGTCGGATTTGGCAAAACGCCACGTTGCATAAAGGACCGTCACTTCATTGAAATTTATCTGAAATCGGAGGTGAACGACACCGATGGAATATTCCAGGAAATCAGAGCTTCATTGAATTGTAGGATTCGAGTGCCGGATTATTCACAAATAGCTCTGTGAACTGGTTTTCAAGTTCGCTCAATACGTCATATGAAGTAAACGGATTGAGGATCACGTTCTTGCGTGTCGCTTCGTCTTCGCTGCGACTCAAAACGCGCAGGAGACTAACAGGCGCGGACGGGTTCTTCGCAACGATTCGTGCCAGCGCGTCGCTTTCTTCGACTAGTGCCGTCAATCGCTCAGACGATGTCGTTTCATCAGCAGCTTCCCGTCTGGCCGTGGGTTTCTTCGT
Organism: Alphaproteobacteria bacterium; assembly: GCA_965225945.1. Classification (GTDB taxonomy): domain Bacteria; phylum Pseudomonadota; class Alphaproteobacteria; genus JASLMY01. Next base: position 195,535 of record CBDDBZ010000033.1, read on the forward strand.
TTTTCCCTTGGTCGCCACCGTTCCGTCCCCCGATGTTAAGTACGTGACGTGAATTAAACTCCGGTTCGGTTTTCAGAACAATCAAGAATTAGCCGGATCGCCTCCTCAATGCGCCTGCGCCGGCCCTTGCCTGCAGTCCAAGGAGACACACTACATATAGTGGGTGTGGGTGATAACCGGATAGGCAAGTGTTCAGCTTCGCTAGACTTCGCCCATGTCCGAGGGTACGCAGCGCAGGCTAGCGGCGATCGTCTCCGCCGACGTGGTCGGTTACACGGTGCTCCGTGGTCGCGGGAGGGTCGTGGTGGAGCCGGCCGTCTGAACCATCAGGGTGCCGGATGGGCGGACAGATTGAGCCAGCGAATCAGGTGGGATCCCGGGTACGTCGGGAATTGGGGGTGAACTCTCCGTCGCCAGGCCGTGCCATCCACGCCCGGGTATAGCCATGAGGCGACGCGCATAGATTCTTCGCTGGCTGTTCGCTAAAATCGGCGCTTGCGGAGGATATGGCCGATACTCAGTTCGGTGACAAAGCTGCGTCGCGTCTGGTCTGGCGGATTGCCTCTCGGCGAGGCGTTTTGGACCTATGCTGTAGTCGGAGGACTTGCCGTCAATCTCATCACGAGCTTGCTGTTCTTGATTCTGGTTTTAGCGGATTGGCTACTTGCTGCCCTTGTCGTGGGCTATGGCTTGTCCGTGCCGTACAACGTCGTCGCGCTCGTGGGGGTATGGCGGGCTGCGGAGCGCCACGAGGGCGAACCTGCCCTAGCGGAGTCGGCCCGCATCGTCACGCTCATCGGAATGATCCTCCTGACCGTGACCTAATAGCAATCGGCGCCCATCTTCGTCGGCCGCATCTTCCATGGGGTCCGGATGCGCGCCCCGCGCGCGCCTACCTCATCATCGGATCGCCGCTCCAGACCACGTCTTAGCGGCGCTGAGCCGACGCATTCCACCGGCTGTACCGCCTCGCGGACGGCTGGATCTACCTCGCCGCCGACGCGCTGGATCAGCAGGCGGCACTCAGGCACTGGCTCGGGCTGGCAGATCTGGAGTCCGCCGGCACCGGGCACCCGGCCGTGTCACCGCACGGTGCGATGGCGAACGCCTTCCAGGGCAGGCGCCTGGCCGACACAATCGCGGGCTTAAAAGCCACCGGCGTACCGGCAACGGAAGCCCAGGCGGGCGATAGCGAACTGTTCCTCGACGATCCGCATTCGCTGGAGAACCGAATGGTGGCGACGCGCCAACATCCGAAAGTGGGCAAGATGCGGACGGCATGGAACTACGTCCAGTTCGCCGATACGGCGTCGACGGCCGGGCGCCCGACCCCGCTGCTGGGTGAACATACCCGGGACGTTCTGGCCGAAGCGGGCCTCTCTCCGGACGAGATAGACCGGCTGTTCGCCGACGGTGCCGCGGTTGCCGAAACCGCGGAACTGTGCACCTTTGGGCCGGCCTTCCCAAAGGCGACGACCTGTGAAAACACTGGAGTCGAAAGGAGTCCCTCGATGACCGAGTCGGTAACCCTGGAGATCTTCACGGACTACGTTTGACCGTGGTGCTACCTCAGCACCGGGCGTGTTGAGAAACTGAAAGAGACGTTCGACATCGAGGTGAAGTGGGTTCATTTCCCGCTGCACCCCGAGACGCCGGCCGAAGGGCAGTCGCTGGAGCAACTCTTCGCCGGCCGCGGTGTCGACATCGATGCCATGTATCAGCGCATGAAAGGCTTGATGGACGCCGAAGGGCTTCCCTATGGCCAGCGGACACACACATACAACAGCCGTCTGGCGCAGGAACTCGGCGTTTGGGCGGATTCGCAGAAGGGCGGCGACGCCCTGCATGACGCACTTTACCGGGCCTATTTCGTGGAGGTGCGAAACATCGGCGACATCGAGGTCCTGGTCGATATCGTCCAGAGCGTCGGCCTGGACGCCCAGGAGGCCCGCAATGCGCTCGAGGAGCGGCGTTACAGCGAAGCGGTCGATGCCGACTGGAACCGCTCGCGCGCCATCGGTGTCACCGGTGTCCCGACATTCGCCGCCGGCAGTCATAGCGTGGTCGGCGCGCAGCCTTACGAGGTTCTGGAGCAGCTGCTCGAGAAAGTCGGCGCGAGCAAGCGCGGTTAGGCGCCCGTCTCGCCGCCGCGATATCGGAGTCGGGCAGGGTTGGCCGCCGTTTCCGAAATCATGCCGGCGATTTCCTCGGACGTCGGCGCGTCGCCGACGGAACCGGCTGGGAATGTTCGAAGCCGGGGGCGAACGGGATCTCGGTGGCCGAGGTGGCGGAGCGGGTAGGCGTGTCGTCGAACACGCTCTACCGCCATCTGCCGGGCAGGCGTGCGGCGGTGGGGTGAGCTTACGCGGCACGGCGAGGGCCACCCATGTCTTCTATCGGGGGTCATGGTACACGACGGCATTTACGTAGGACGTTGAAAAGGTTGTAGGATTCCCGATTCACTCCACGACGAGTCAAGAGGGAAATCATGCGAGACAACCCGATCAACGCCCTGCGTGAGACGCTACGATGCGGCTTCGCCTTTCGCAAGAGCCGTCTGGAGAGCCTTTGCGTCTTGGTCTTCGGCGTGTTCGTCGCCCGGACGGTGAACCTCTCTCACTTGGCCTGCCACTTTCCGGGGCGCGCGCGATCCAGCTCCAACTATCGGCGCCTGCAACGGTTTTTCGAGCAAGTCGATTTCGATTACGATCGCCTCGCCGAGTTCCTGGTCGCGATGATGGGGCTCCAGGCGGGGCCGTGGCGGCTGACCATGGACCGGACCAACTGGCGGCTGGGTCGCCGCGACGTCAACATCTTGATGATCGGCATCGTCAACCGCGCCATCGCCATTCCCGTGTGCTGGCGGGTGCTCGACAAGGCGGGCAATTCCAATACCAAGGAGCGGATCGCGATCCTCGAACACGTCCTCCGGCTCTTCGGGGTCGACAAGATCGCCAGCCTCCTGGCCGACCGGGAATTCATCGGCGACGCCTGGCTGGCATGGTTGCAGGAAAAGGCCATCCCCTTTCACATCCGCATCCGATCCAACATCAAGATCGCCAACACGCGTGGTCGCATGGTCAAGGCGAGGGAGCTGTTTCGCGACCTCAAACCCGGGGAAAGCCGCATCCTCTCCAACGCCAGGCGCCTCTCGGAGGCCAGAAAACCCAAGGCCAGGCCCGTCTTCGTCGCCGCGCTCCATCTCAAGACCGGCGAACTGTTGATCGTCGTGACCAACGACGCGCCCGAGGAGGCCTTGGCCATCTACGCCCAGCGCTGGCAAATCGAGACCCTCTTCGCCGCCTTGAAAACCCGTGGCTTCAACCTCGAAGACACCCACATGACCGACCCGGAGCGCATCTCCAAGCTCACCGCCGTCCTTTCCATCACCTTCTGCTGGGCGCACAAAGTCGGCGATTGGCTCCACGAGGCCGAGCCGATCCGCCTCAAAACCCACAAAAGGATGGCAAAATCCATCTTCCGATACGGTTTCGAGTGGATAAGGCGACAGCTCGTCAATCCTATCGACAGGCGTCAAGCCATTGAGCTGATTCGTTTCCTCGTCCCCGGAAAACCACCAGTCCAGGTGCCCAGGCCAAAGCCAGCATGAACGAGTCGTGTACTGTGATCGGGGGTATAGTCTCCGTCGGGCCGCGGTGGCCGATTCGGTCATTGATAGACCCTATGTCCGTTGAGGTTTCGACGCCGGGACCAGGTGTCCGCCTCAGCATGTAGTTTCGAGGGTTGCACGCGTTTACGTGCCTACCCTCATACATGGGAGACGGACATGACGGACGATATCACCTTTGTTGGCTTGGATGTTTCGAAGGAGACGATTTCGGTCGGGATCGCGCCGGGTGATCCGCGAGAGGCGGTTCATTATTTCGGCACCATCGTGTACCGACCGACGGCGCTCTATTCGCTCTGCAAGAAGCTGTCGCGGGACGGCGCGCGTCTTCACTTCTGCTATGAGGCTGGCCCGTTCGGCTATTCCCTGCAGATTGAGCAACCTGATGTGTGGAAATTCGGAACGCCGTTGATCAGTCATCCTCTGCTTTCCAAGTGATGTAGGGTTTTTCGGTGGTTTCCCATTTCTCGTCGATTTCGACGAGGATGGCGGTGACCAGACGTTCGAGCGAGGCCTCGTTGGGAAAGACCCTGACCTTTACGGTGCGGCGCTTGATCTCCTGCTGGATGGATCGCTCCATGGGGTTCGAGGTTCGCATGCGCTTTTGGTGGCGCTCGGGCAGGGCGAAGACGGCGAGGCCCTCGGGGATCGCCGTCTCCAGCCAATCGGCGAGCTTGGGGGCGCTATCGCGGTAGGCCGCCACCAGATGGCCCAGCTCGGCCTCGGCGGCCTTGCCGTCGGCGGCGTTCCAGACCCGGCGCAGCTCCTTGCCGATGGCCTTTCGGATGGCGAGGTTGGGGGCGTGATGGATGGCGTTTTGAGCCAGATGGTACTGACAGCGCTGCCAGACGGCGCCGCCGAGGACGGCCTTGCGCGCGGCGCCGAGGCCTGGATGATCATCGGAAACGATATAGGCGACACCGCGCATGCCACGGGCAACCAGGGTCTCCAGGAAGGCGCGCCAGTGCACTTCGGCCTCGGAGAGCGCACAGGAAACACCGAGCACCCGGCGGCGCTGGTCGGGGCCGATGCCGATCACCGAGAGCACGGCGGCGTCGCGCACCACGCCACCCTCTCGGACTTTCTCATAGCGCGCGTCGAGGAGCAGGTAGCGGATCTCGCCCAGCGGCCGGTTGCGCCAGGCATCCAGCTCCCCATCCAAGAGCTTGGCGGCGCGGCTGACCTGGCTCGACGACAGGCTCTCCAGGCCGAACTCGCGCATCACCGCCTCGGCGTCACGGGTGGAGACGCCTTTGATATACATCTCCGCCACGGCCAGCATGACAGCGCGGCAGGAGCGCCGTCCGCGCTCCAGGGCTTGGGGGTAAAAAGGCGCCTCATGACCGGCGGTCTTGGGAACCTCGAGCCTCACCGTACCGGCCGGGGTGTCGATCTTCTTGGGTCTGGTGCCGTTGGCGTATCCCCGCCGCTCGGGCGTGCGCTCATAGTGGCCGGCGCCCAAGAACCTCTCCCGCTCGATCCGCATGGCGAGATTGAAAAGGCCGGCGAAGACCGTCGCCATGTTCTCGCTACCGCCTTCGATCAATTGTTCCATCAAAGCCTCGACAGCGCTATCCTAGTCTTTCCGCATACTGGTTCTCCATGTTTGTTTGGACGCTTTCACGGATAACCAAAATGACCGATCGCCCCGCGCCGGGGTATACCCCGGCGCGGGGCGAAGCCAAATTTCCAGACCTCACGCTACACAAGCCTCCTTTGCCGATGAGGACGGTCTGCACCGCCGTCTTCATGTTGTCGTAGATGCCTCGCCGGCAGGCACCCTGGAACAGCCGGAATGCCCGGTCGTGGGCGTCGAACACCATCTCCTGGCTCTCGCGCGGATAAGCGCGGACGAAGAACATTCGGCTGTGGCACAGCCGGACGTGCGCGACCTTGACCTTGGTCGTCACCCCCGCCAGCACCACGTACTCGTGGCTCCAGTCGAACTGATAGGCCTCGCCCGGCGAGAACACCAACGGCACATAGGTCTGCGCCGTCGATGCCGAACGGCGCCACCGCCACGCCTTGGCGTAGCGCCGCACCGCGTCGTAGCCGCCGCCATAGCCCAGACCCTCGAGGGCTTCGGAGATCCGTAGCAGCGTCAGCCGCTCCCGCTTCGACTTGGTCTCGTTGGCCTCCAGCATCCGCTCCAGCTCGGCCGTCCACGGCCCCAGCTTCGGCATCGGCTGGACCCGCCGGTCGTAGGTGAACGCCGTCGCCTGCGAACGGATCACCTTGCGCACCGTGTTGCCCGAGACCTTCACGTCCCGCACGATCTCCTTGATCGGCTTCCCCTTGACAAAATACTCCCGCCGGATCCGCGCTATCGTCTCCACGACCAACATCCCCCACCACCTCGTCCGCCCAAAAACGAGGTGACTTGGACTAGCCAGGCTCAGGGGGTCAAATTTGGACGCCGATCACCCCTCAACAGGGGTCAACTTTGCACGCCGTTCCACACCCAGAAGGAGATGCCCTGTTTGGCGCAGGTCTTCATGAGGCCGAGGAAGGCGTCGCGGGCCTCGCGGCCGGCCTCGGATCGGGTGCCGCCGGAGATCTTGCGGCGGGTCACCTGGCAGCGGATGTCGTTCTCCGAGCCGTTGGTGTTGAGCGGCACCTCGGGGCGCTCGAGCACCAGCAGCAACTCTTCCTTGTTGCCATGGAGCCGGGCGAGCAGGCGATCGAGGGTGGCGAAGCCGGTGCGCCTGGTGAAGATATCGTCGAAGCGCCGGCGAAGCTCGCGTCTTCGTCGCCGGCGCGGGTCTTCGCGGTAGGCCTTGGGGTCCGCGTAGAGCCACCAGATCCGGGTCCGGATCCGTTCTTTCGCTTGCGCCTGCGCCTGAGTGAAACAATCCAGCTTATGGACCAAGCGCTCGGCGTGGACCCAGCAGAGCGCGTGATGGCCGACGTTGAACTGGCCGGCGTCGTCGCTGAGGATGACGCTGTCTTTGAGCAGGCCGTGGTCAGTAAGGGAGCCCCAGAGCGCGCCCTCGGTGGCGATCTTGACCGGATCGGGCTGGACCTCGAGGTCCGTGATCCCCAAGGCCTTCAGGTGGCTCATCCAGATCCTCTCGTCGGCAAAGCGGCGCACCCGGGCCGTTTCCAAACGGGCGACGAGGGGGCCGGCGAGACGGCGTTCGCGCATGTAGGCCAAGGCCGCGTCATTGACCAGGTAGTCTTCGTGACCGGCCCGCAGCAGTTCCAGGAAGTTCCGCCGTCTCTTGGAAAAGCCGGTGGCGAACCAGGCGAAATGGTCGTTGCCGATCTGCGTGCACACGCCGTTGCGCGCCCGATGGCGGGCGCCGGTGTCGTCCACGCTGACCCAGGCCGCGGTCTCCAGGCCGGCGCGCAGAACCGCGCCCGCCTCGCCGGTGAAGCACGCCTGGTCCTCGTTCAGGAGCCGCATCACCTGGCGCTTGGAGATCGCCACCCCCTTGCCTATCCGGTTATCACCCACACCCACTATATGTAGTGTGTCTCCTTGGACTGCAGGCAAGGGCCGGCGCAGGCGCATTGAGGAGGCGATCCGGCTAATTCTTGATTGTTCTGAAAACCGAACCGGAGTTTAATTCACGTCACGTACTTAACATCGGGGGACGGAACGGTGGCGACCAAGGGAAAAACGAAGAAACCCACGGCCAGACGGGAAGCTGCTGATGAAACGACATCGTCTGAGCGATTGACGGCACTAGTCGAAGAAAGCGACGCGCTGGCACGAATCGTTGCGAAGAACCCGTCCGCGCCTGTTAGTCTCCTGCGCGTTTTGAGTCGCAGCGAAGACGAAGCGACACGCAAGAACGTGATCCTCAATCCGTTTACTTCATATGACGTATTGAGCGAACTTGAAAACCAGTTCACAGAGCTATTTGTGAATAATCCGGCACTCGAATCCTACAATTCAATGAAGCTCTGATTTCCTGGAATATTCCATCGGTGTCGTTCACCTCCGATTTCAGATAAATTTCAATGAAGTGACGGTCCTTTATGCAACGTGGCGTTTTGCCAAATCCGACTCAATGATTAGGATTTCCACCACGCTAAAGTGTCGCCTAAAAGGCGCTACAATGCCGTCCGAGTCCCTGCTCGGCATCGCCGGAGATATCTCCGCTTCGACCTGCACCGAGCTTTACTCAGGAAAATGGGTGCACACTACATATAGTGGGTGTGGGTGATAACCGGATAGGCAAGGCCACCCCGATATCGCTGAGCAAGGCCACCAGACGCGCCACCGTGGTCTGGCCCTGGTGGTAGAGGTCCACCACGAAGCGGCGCAACTCCGACCCGAAGTGGCCCTTCGCCCCCGCTGGCAAGGCCGCTATCACCGTCTCTCCCGACGGCGTCACCCAGCGTTGCCGGTGGTAGCGCAGGGTATATGGGCGCACCAAGAGATCTTGGACCACGTAGGGCTCGGTGCCCTTGAAGCGCGAGCCCGGCGGAACCTCGGCCACAAGGATGCGCTCCTCGTCGATACGCAGCCGCGCGTTCTTCTTGCCCCGGCGGGCCTGTTGGCGCCGTTCCTTGGTCTTGCGTCGTTCGGCCGCCTTCTTCTCCATGCCGCTCGGCTTGATCTTGGGCCGCCCCTTGAGCCCTTTCAGCCGCGCGATCTCCTCGCGCAAGGCCGCGTTCTCCACTCGCAGACGCGCGACCTCCTCCAATTGCCGGAGCACCAACCGCTTGAGGTCGTCCAGGCTCAGGGCCTCAATATCCGGGAGCGATTCGGCCATGGGGATGTCCCGGGCTCTGTTGAAAAGCTGAAGTAGGCGTCGTCCGCCTGGAGCCGCTAGGCTCTGGGTGCTGATTCCATCAAGGAGAACGACGCCATGACCAAGACTACACGCAACGACCGTTCCTCGGAACCATCCTGTCGGCTCTTGCCATCGATGCCGGAGGCCTTCGACGATCTGCGCATGAGCGTCGATCGCTTCTGCCTTTTGGCGGGCCTCGAGTCTTTGAACGAGATGATGTCGGCGGACGCGGAAGCCTTGTGCGGTTCGCGCCACGCCCGCTCGGGCGAGCGCAAGGGCCATCGATGGGGCACGACCCGGAGCGAGATCGCCTACCACGGCGGCAAAGTGAAGGTCGAGCGCCCTCGGGTGCGGGACTTCGCGGGTCGGGAGATGAGCCTGCCGAGTTGGGAGCTGCTGTCGGAACCCGAACTCTTGCAAGCCTGGGCGATGAATCTGATGGTGATCAACGTCTCGACCCGCAAGTATGCCCGCGCGGTGCGCCTGCCGGACGATGCGGGCGGCGATCTGCCGGCGGCATCGGGTGACGCAACCTCGAAGTCGGCGGTCTCGCGCCGTTTCGTGGCGTTGACGCGAAGCAAGCTGAAGGCCTGGCTGGCGAGCCCGCTCGACGATCTCGATCTCGTGGTGCTCCAGATCGACGGGCTCCATGTCGGCGATCACCTGATGGTGGCGGCGATCGGCATCGACACCGGCGGCGCGAAGCACGTGCTGGGCCTGGCCGAGGGCGCGACGGAGAACGCGGCCACGGTGCAAGCCATGCTCGACAACCTGATCGAGCGCGGTCTCGATCCCGAACGGCCTCGGCTCTACATCGTCGACGGCGCCAAGGCGCTCTCGAAGGCGATCCGGCGGACCTTCGGGCGGGCGGCGGCCCTCCAGCGCTGCCAGGTGCACAAGGGGCGCAACATCACGGACCGGCTGGACGAGAGCCTCCATGCCGGCGTCAGGAAGGTCTTGCGGCAGGCCTGGCAGCAGGACGACGCGGCCAAGGCCGAACGGCTCTTGCGCAACCTCGCCCGCCGTCTGGAGCATGACGCACCCGGCGTCTCGGGCTCGATCCTGGAGGGCCTGGACGAGATCCTGACCGTGATCCGGCTCGGCCTCCCGCCGCAACTTCGACACTCGCTGGCTTGCACCAACGCCATCGAGAACGCGATCGGCACCGTCCGGACGGTGCAGCGGAACGTCAAGCGCTGGCGCAACGCCGAGATGGCGCTGCGTTGGACCGCCGCCGGCCTCTTGGAGGCGCAAAAGACCTTCCGCCGCCTCAAGGCCTACCGCCAGCTCCCCGTCCTTGACGCCGCCCTGCGGGAGGCGGTGAGAAAGGCCGGAGCAAAGTCCGTCATTGAAGACATCGAGGTGGCCGCGTAGCCTCTCGATCAGACGATGCCTATCTCGCACTTTTCAACATTGGGCGGGACATCGCCTTCGGCCATCGCCCCATTGATTCATACTTCGAGTCCGCTGAGAATCCCCCCGGCTCAAAAAATGCCCGGGGTTTTGCCCCTCTTACCATATCTGTGGATAACTCTATGTTTTGAAAGGGGTTTTGTGAATTCACGATAACCACCGTTTTTGATCGCCTACCGAAACGAGAAATCCAGATAACGACAGTTCCGCGAACTGAATTATTCGTCGCTACCTTGGACGAGCATCATATCCATCTGGGAGCCCTTGCCTCAATTTGATGAAGGGCTGGTACTCGATGTCGCTATGCCAGGCACGGGCGGCCTCCATATTAGGAAATTCGATAATATTGATGGCCGTGATATCTGGCTGCGTGCCTTCCAACATCTCCCACGGCGAGTTTCTTGCGCGCGCAAGGTAGCGTCCCCCATGCTTCGCGATCAATGCCGCCACGGGATCCTTGTAGTCTTCTATCCACGATCGGTCATGCATCTTAAAGACCAACTGCATATGCGACCATGATACCCTCCACCTCTGTGCCGGATCAGATCCTATGTGAGACCAACTGCATATGCGACCATGATACCCTCCACCTCTGTGCCGGATCAGATCCTATGTCCAGCCGCACCTCGATGGCAAAACCATCCTCGGTCCAGATCAATGACCAATCTCGAAGATGGTCAAGTCCGGATTCTGCTGGGAATTTTCTCCGGGGTTGCCTCCGTCGAGGCCTGTTCTGGTAGTTCCAGCTCGGCTTGGTATTCCTGATCGAGTTCCTTCCTGACGGCGTCCATCTGGCGCCGCTCGAAGACGGTGACCTTGACTGCTTTCCATCGCTCGGCGGCGCGGCTCATGGCACCGAACATGAGCTTCAGTACCGCCTTTTCGCCGAAGGCGTTGGGGATGATCTTCAAGCGCCGGCGCTCCTCCCCGAACAATCTCTCCAGCAGGTTGGTGGTGCGGATCGCCCGGCGGTGATTGACCGGCATGCGCAGGTGCGCGATGCAGGCCTCGAAATCATCCAGGAAACAGGCCACCGCCGAGGGCAGCTCGCGCTCCCAGTCACGCACCACGCCCTCGGCCAGATCGCGGGCGATGGCGCGCGAGGGGGCCTGGTAGGCCGCTTGGGCGCGGGCCTTGAACTCCGGCCAGAGATCCTCGGGCACCTTCGCCGCCAAGTTCCTCATCCGGTGCGCGAGGCAGCGTTGGCGCGCGCTCCTGGGAAAACAAATGGGGATTATGAATGCTACTTGACGCCCTGCGGGAAATCCGCATGATGGACGGATGTTTGGAACCGAGGCATCCCTCCCCATTACGGTCAAAGAGGTGGGGGCGGTCGTGAGGCGCTTCTTATTAATGCTCCGCCTGCATCGGTGTCCGTGTTTCGATCGCACTCTCTTTTGGACGTTCTCATGGAAACTAGCGGATATATTTCGAGTTCTCGAAAGTCCTGACGTCTCTCCTGACGGATTTACGCATAATCACTACTTGGCAAAACGAGACGTGGAACGCATCACAGGAACGTTTAACATTGACTGTCCTGAAATAGACGCCGACACGGTAAGGATTTGGCTTCACTATATGGCGCTGCTGATTGATTCATGTAAAGACGGCAATCTGAAGGTGGCGAGGAATATTATGAGAGATCCCAATCTGAGATTCAGATCAGATGACTAGACCCAACTTCGCCAGCGGCCCAGAGCACGGGCAACAAGACGATGGCCGAATGGAGGGCCGCACAATGACCCGAGGCGTCCCTGTTCTCGACCCGGCGGTGCACCTGAAGGGTGCGACCCCGGAGAAACTGGCGAAGGCGCTCTTTCGCCGAACCGAGCCGCTACCGCCCCGCGTTGGAAAGCCCGTTGCTGGCGACGAGGTCGCGGTAGAGAAGGTTTCGACCGACGAGCCGGGCAACAGTGTCCCGCATTTGGGCAAGAGTGCCTGAGTCGCGGATGTTGTGCTTGCCAGCGAACTCCTGGACGTAACGGTCAAGATGCTTCGGACTGATCTTGTGGAAGGTTCCTTTGTGGGCGCGCTTGAGCATGCTCCAGAAGCTTTCAATACCGTTGGTATGCGCCATGCCGTCAACGTACTCGCCAACGCTGTGTTTGACGGTTTCGTGGTCGAAAGTCAGCCCCTTATAGGAGCCATGATCGTCCGTGTAGACCTTGGCATCGGACGCGGCGTGATCCGCGACGAACCCCTGCAATGTCTGGCCATCTGTGTCGTCAACGACACGGGCCGTCACTTTGTTGCTGTCGCGGTCTTTCATACCAACAACGGCGGTCTTGCCAACTGCACTACGTCCGGTGCCCGCCAACTCTTTGCGCTTGGCCTTGCTCATGTTCTTGCGCTTGCCGCCAAAGTAAGTTTCGTCTACCTCGACCGGGCCGTCGAAAGGTTCGCCGTTCTCGCCCGCCCACGCTTCACGGATACGGTGCAACATGAACCAAGCTGTAGGCTGGGATACGCCGATATCGCGGGACAGTTTCATGCTGGCGACGCTTTTAAGGCTGGTAAGGCACAAGTAGATGGCGATGGCCCACTTGCGAAGCGGGACGTTGGAGCGGGCAATCGGCGTTCCGGTGCGGACGCTGAAATACGACCGGCAGTCAGAGCACCAATAGGGCATCGGTTTGGCGTTCGGGACTTCGCGCGTCCGAACGCTCCCGCACTTGCCGCAATGCCGCTCGCCGTCACGCCAGATAACGGACTCGAACCATGCCGTCGCGGCAGCCTCATCCAGGAACATGTCCATGAGCTGGACCAGCGTAACGCCTTCGCGATGGGCTTTGCCTGGGGCTTTCTGCGTCATGTCCGTGTCTCCCTTCCAACACCTTGGAATATAGGGAGTCAGTCAGCTAATGTCAAGTAGTCTTTATAATCCCCTTTCGAACTCGCTAAGGTCGCGCTTGGCGAAGCCGAGGTAGTCCGCCCAGAGCCGCTCCCCCATCTCCGAGACCGCCGTGCGCGACAGCAGCAAGCGCCCACTTTCTTCCCTGAAGGCATCTTCGATGTCGCGCACCGAGAGACCGCGCGCCAGCATCTCCACGGCTAAATCCTCCAGGCCCTCGGAATGACCCTTCAGCTGCGCTCGCAGATCCGAACGGAACGGTTCGTCCGTCCCGGCGACCTGCGGCGCCGCATACCTGATCCGCCCCTCGGCCGTCTTCAGATGACCTTCGCGCGAACCGTTCCGGTAACCTCGGCCAGGCTCGGAACCGTGCTCGTAATAGTCCCGGCCCAGGGCGTCGCGCACCTCGGCCTCCAAGCCTTCCTCGATGATCAACCGCGTCGCCAACCGCACCAATTCACTCTTCGCGTCGACCACGCGGGCGCGCCCTTCGATCAGGTCGTTCAAGGCTTCACGCGTGCGCTCGCTTCCGGGTAGTCTCTTCGTCATGGAGGTGCCTCCTGTGCTGGGCTGGCGCGCAGCCATGCCCGGGTGGGAATCGACACCTCGAAGGATGCACCTCCTACCAAATTCCCAGCAAGTCTAGGACTTCACCGTCGAAGATGCCACGGTGCCCGTGCGCTAAATGACGATAGACCGGACACCACACGCTAGGTTCGTATATCCTTACCGAATGGCGTGTAGATAAACCTCTGTTTTGAAACGGGTTTTGACCCCTGGTTACATACCACCGTTTTTGACCGCCCAATTTTTGCTCACTCCCGGCGTCAAGGACGGCCGTGGACAGATCTTCGCGGTCGTCGAGGTGGCGAATTGCACCTCGTGCCGTCCGGGATGGCGACGAGACGAGATCACCGCGATAGTGCCGCCGCGCCTCAAAATCACCAAAGAAGAAAAGCGCCGGGCGAACGAACGACACCAAAACTAGTCACGTTCGATCCCGCCTAAGCCTCCACCCGAGCCCGCACCTCGGTTTTGAACCAGTCCATCACCTCGTACGACTCCTCAACGCTGCCTCGGACCAGGTTGACGATCATGGTGGTGACGCCGGCCTCCCCCAGCGCGCGAATGTCGCCGGCGATCTCGTCCGCCGTGCCGGTGAGGATGAAGCGCTCGCCACCCTCCAGCGCGAAAGGTGGTGCGTCGAACGGCCAGTTGGCGCAGTAGCTGCGCGTGATCGTCGCCGGATCGCGTCCGGCCTTCTCGGCCGCCGCCTCCAGCCGCCCGACCCGGGCGGTGTATTGCGGAAGCGTCGCGCACGGGAACCTGGGATTGGCGCCGATCGGGTACCAGCCATCGCCCAGTTCCGCCGTCCGCCGGAGCGCCCTCGGGCTTTCGCCGCCGATCCAGATCGGAATGGTGCCCTGGGCCGGCTTGGGCTCGAAGACGATGTCGGCATAGGCGCCGTAGGCGCCGTCGTGACTCGGCGTGTCATCCTGCCAGAGGCTGCGGAAGATCCGGATGTATTCGTCGGTGACGTCGCCACGGGCCTCGAACGGCGGTGCGCCCAGGGCCTCGAACTCTTCCTTCATCCAGCCGGCGCCGCAGCCGAGCGTCACTCGCCCCTCCGAGAGGTGATCGATGGTGGCGAGGATCTTGGCGGTGTGGACGGGTGCGCGGTGCGGCACCACCATCACCGAAGTGAGGAGCCGCACCCGTGTCGTCACCGCCGCGAGCCAGGCGAGCGCCGTCGGCTGGTCGAGCCAGAGGTCGGGAAAGGTCGGCTTGCCGTCGGCGGCATAGGGGTAGACGTGGGCGAAGGACTTGGGGATCACGATATGGTCCGAGACGGTGAGGTATTCGTAGCCCATCTCCTCGCCCTTGCGCGCGAGCGCCTTGAGCTCCCGCTGGGTGGCCATCGGCCCCCGGGTCGGCATGCCGAAACCAAATTCCATGATCTCTTCTCCTCCTGTTGGTGTAGATCAGGCGCCGACGCGGGGGCGGATCTCCGCCGCGAAACGGCTGATCTCGTCGAGCGTGGCTTGAAGCGTCGGGTGCTGGAAATTGAACAGCGCCCGGGTGACACCGAGGGCGGCGAGGGCGGAAATATCCTCGGCGATTGCCGCCACTTCACCGGTGAAGAGGTGGCGCTCGCCGGCTTCCAGCGCCAGCGGCGGCTCGGTGAACAGCCAATTGGCCCAATAGGCGAGCTCGATCGTCGCCGGATCGCGCCCCTCCTCGTCGGCGAGCCCGTGCAGCCGCGCCACCCGCTTCTCGTAACGATGAAGCGTGTTCAAGGGAAAGCGCGGGTTGGTGCCGACCGGGAACCAGCAATCGCCGAGCCGGGCGGTGCGGCGCAGCGCGGCTGCGCTCTCGCCGCCGATCCAGAACGGCACCCGCGCCTGCGCCGGCTTGGGCTCGAAGACGAGATTGGCGACCTGCGCAAATTCACCGTCGTATTCCGGCGCCTCCTGTTCCCAAAGCGCGCGGAAGGCCATCAGATACTCGTCGGTGACCCGGCCGCGGGCATCGAAATCCGGTGCGCCGATGGCCTCGAACTCCTCCCGCATCCAGCCGGCGCCACAGCCGAGCACCAGGCGCCCGCCCGACAGCACGTCGATCGTGGCCAGGATCTTGGCGGTGTGCACGGGCGCGCGATGCGGCACCACCATGACGGACGTCAAAAGCTTGACCGTGCGTGTCGCGCTTGCGAGCCAGGCCATCAGGGTCAGTTGCTCGAGGCAGGCGCCGATCGCCCGGCCGGCCCAGCTGCCGTCGCTCGAATAAGGATAGGTCGAGGCGACCTCGCGCGGGACGACGATGTGGTCGGGAATGGCGATATATTCGAAACCCAGCGCCTCGCCGTGACGCGCGATCGCCAGGATCGAATCCGGATCCGCGAGCGGTCCCCGCGTCGGAATGCTGAAGCCGTACTCCATGGTGCCCTCTCCCCTCGTTCTCCGCCGCCGCCCGCCATGCTAGCGCGCCCTCGCCCGCTCCGCGATAGAGGAAAAGCGCATAGGGGAGAGGCGGGCGCATCGTCAAGCCCATAGGAGACGGTAAACTCGTGGAGTTCGCCCCTCCGATTGACGCGCCGAGCAAACTTGGCTAGGTGAAAAAAATGGCTACCCGGGGGAATGAGGCACTCGATGCCTCGGCTGTGCGACTACTAGAGGCTCGAGGCGAGCTCGATGCTCGGTTATATGGGCCCAGCAAGCGGTTTCCCGCGCGGGAATTCAATCGCCTGTGGCTGGCATTTCTCGAGTATTCAGCTCAAACGACCCATCGCAATTGGCTGCATGGAGACGTGGCGAGGGAGTTCAGGGATCTCCCGGAGTATTTGCAACTCGAGATCTTCGATACACCGGGCGAAGCATTGCGGACGGCCGAGCGGATGGAGAGTATCTTGTTTGGCGACCACGACCCCTTCCCGGAGGATGAGGAACCGCCTGTCCCGGAGAGCATGATAGAAGTAACCGACGACGACTATGGGTGCATTGAAGGCGAATGCGCCGGATGCGGGAACTTCGGCCGCAACAATGAAGTGGGACTATGCGGCGACTGTTCGGGGAAACTGGAACGCGATTTGATTCGAGATCGAGCTTGGAATTATAGCCTGACCGTGTATGGCATGAATGATTCTCAGCGGAATGAAGTACGGAACCAAATCTTGCGTAAATACGGCAAGCGCCATGAGTTGATCGTTCCAAACGGTCCGGCCAAGCCGAGACGATAACGCCGGAAGACAAGAAGCGGAAGTAAAGCGGAACGACCGTCGCTTGCCAAGGACAGGTCGTGGTTCGATGCGTTATCAGGTTCTGTAGGGTGATGGCAATGGTGTCGTTATCAGAAGGAGTTCGAGATGAAGCGACAGAAAGGCAACAACCACCAACGCAACCGTGCCCTGAAGGAGGCGAGACGAAAAGCCGCGGGGGCCGTCAAAAAAAGAGAACAAGCGGCGGCGCCCCATTCCGGCCTCCATCTAGCACGGGCCGCCGCTTCGACCTCCGGCGTCGACTATTGCATGGTGAGCGAAAGCCTCTTCGACGTCGGCATAGGCTGCGTAATTCTCGGGCGTGCGGTTTCCTCGACCAAGATAGCAACAAGCTTTTTCCTCGTCGACGTTTACTGCCTGGGGGTCAAGGACGCCTTCTATTCCGAATTGACGAATGGGCAATTCAGGGAGATGATGGATAGCAGTTCCGAAGGCGGATTCTCTCTCGCCGAGATCGCTCCGGAATGCGCGCGCAAGATCGTGGAGAGTGCCGTCGCCTATGCAAGGCAACTGGGCTTCAACCCGCATCCCGACTATTCGACGGCCGAGGCATTGTTCGGGGATATCGACGCCGAAGCCAGCCCGATCGAGTATGAATTTGGCAAGGATGGCAAGCCGTTCTACATTTCCGGTACCCGCGGTACGCCCATGAAGGTCAGAAAGACATTGCACGCCTTGATCTCGAGGCTGGGCGAGAAAAATTTCCGTTACATCTTGGAGGCCGGCACGTTTTGAAAGCGCGGTGGCGGTCCCGATCGGATCTCGCCGACCGGCTCGAGGAACGTGATCGATCAGCGCCGGCGGCGGGGCTTGCGGAAGGCCTTGTGACAGGCGCCGCAGGCGGCACCCACCGCCTCGATCGCCGCATCGATCGCCGCCCGTTCCCGGCCCACCGTCGCCTCGGCGAGCTTGTTCGCCGCCGTCTCCAGGTCCTCGGTCATGGCGGCGAATCGGTCCCACTCCGTCCAAATCTCCGCCTTGGCGCGGGTCCGGGCCGAGGTGTCGTGCTGAAACAAATCGACGAGCAGGGCCGAGAGGGTGCGCACCGCCTGGCCATGCACCCGGCGGTCGTCGGCGACAAGCTCGATATCGCCCTTCTTCTCGGCCGCCAGCAGGCCCATGTGGATGCTCAGTGCCTGCATCGTGGAGGTGCGGAAGCGGAGGCCGAATTCGGCGACGCCGTCTGGGTGCCGATGGCCCGGATGCGCCCGGCCCGGGCTCGCCGCCAGAGCCGAGAGCGCGACGATCGCGGCGACGAGGCTGAGAGCGAGAGGTTTCACCCCATCGCTGCCCGCCTCGGTCCGCCGCATCGTCGCCGCGGCGCGGCGCACAAAACTCGACCCTTGCTTGCCAGGGCATGGCCATAGGCCACGGACAATGGCTCGAAATTCGATCCGCGTCCTGGCCAACGCTTAAGAGCGGCGCCCGCCAGCGGCGGCCGGAATGGCCGCTTTACCCCTTTTGGTCTTAGTTCTTCGCCACCCAAACATTCCAGCGCTCGGTCAACTCTTCCTGAAAATCGACCCAGAAGTCCATCGACTCCTTGCTGCCGCCGAACAGGCCGGTCTTCAGGTTGTCGCCGGCGGGCAGCTCCTTCAACTGCGCCGGAGCGATGAGCTTCGCCGCCGCCACCTTGGTCGGGCCATAGGCGTAGGCATTGGTGAAGTCGGCCTGACGGCCGGGATCCACGGCGAATTTGATGAACTTGTAGCCCATCTCGGTTTCCGGCGCGCCCTTGATAATGGCCCAGGAATCGATCGCGAAGATCGTGTTGTCCCAGATCATCTTCAAATTCTTGCCTTCCTTCTGCGCATTGGTGATGCGCCCGTTGTAGGCGACGCTCAGCTCGACGTCGCCGGCAGCCAGCCACTCCGGTGCCTGGGCCCCGGCTTCCCACCACTGCACCAGTGGCTTGATCTGGTCGAGCTTGCGGAACGCCCTGTCGATGCCCGCGCGCTTGGCCAGCACCTTATAGACGTCCTTCGGCGCGACGCCGTCGGCCATCAGGGCCAGCTCGAGGTTGAGCTTGGGGCCTTTGCGCATGCCGCGTTTTCCCGGCCACGTCTTGGTGTCCCAGAAGTCGGTGAGCTTCACCGGTTCCTTCTTCACCTTATCGGCGTTGTAGGCGATGATCACGGACCAGACGAGCATGCCGACGCCGCACTCGCTGATCGCGTCCGGCAGGAGTTCCGACTTCGGCCCGATTTTCGACCAGTCGAGGCTCACGAAAACACCTTCCTCGCACCCCCGCATCAGCTCGGAGGTTTCGACCTGGACCACATCCCATTTGATTTTGCCGGTCTCCTGCATCGCCTGGAATTGGGCCCAACCGCCGAGATAAGTGTCTTCGAGATAATTTATGCCCTCGGCTTTCTTGAACGGCTCGAAGTAATACTTGCGCTGAGCCTCCTGGTAGCTGCCACCCCAGCTGGCGATGGTGAAATCCCGAGCTTGCGCCGTGCCGGCTAGCATCGCGCAGACGGCAACAGCGCCAATTAGGCATTTGATGCCCCAAAACGAGTTCCGCATGTTCCTCTCCCTCCCTGTAGTGCAGGCCATTTTCATAACGCCAGTTTCCGGTGCCGCCAATTTCCGGCGCCGCAATGCCACGCCGCGACGTCACTACGCCTTGACCGACATCGCTCCTCCTCGGTTCACAACTGTCCTCGCGCCTGATCCGAAGCCGACGAATTTCACATTCTCGTGCTTCGCGCCATCATACGCAACGCAAATGTTCTCTCCCCCGCGGGGCCGCGGGCCACACCGCTCGCCCTCGATCCGCCTCGCCTCGGAGAAGCCTATTTACTCGCCTTGGTCAGGAGGCGCTCACTGCGCCAGTGGAGCAGCTCGACGACGACCAAGAGGGCGACGGAGACCGCGATGAGCAGGGTCGCGATGGCCACGATGGAGGGATCGAGCTGGTCCCGCAAGCCTGTGAAAAGTTGACGAGGGAGCGTGAGTTGCCCCGGACCGGTGACGAAGAGGGCGATCACGATCTCATCGAACGAGGTCACGAAGGCGAAGACGGCGCCGAACAGCACGCCTGGAAAAATCAGCGGAAGGGTGACCTGGAAGAAGGCCCTGAGTGGCGAGGCGCCGAGGCTCTCGGCCGCCCGGACCAGGTTCCGGTTGAAGCCCTGCAAGGTGGCGGTGACCGTGATGACGACAAAGGGCACCGCTAAGACGACATGGGCGACGATGAGGCCGAGGTGCGTCTGCACGAGGCCGATCCAGGCGAAAAAGAAGTAAAGCCCCAAGGCGGTAATCACCAGCGGCACGGCCAACGGCGATATCACCAGCGCGAAGATCAGCGCCTTGCCGGGAAATCTCGCGCCCGACAGGCCGACGGCGGCAAGCGTGCCGAGGAAGGTGGCGATGATGGTCGTCGCCGTGGCCACGATCAGGCTGTTTTCCAGCGCGAACATCCAGGGGAAGGGGACGAGGATGGCCTCATACCACCGCGTCGAGAACCCGGGCAGCGGATAGCTCAGAAAGCTGCCCGAGCTGAGCGAGATCGGCACAATGACGACGATAGGACCCAGCAAGAAGACGAAGCCCAGCCCGCAAACGACGCGCAAGCCCACGTACCAGAGGCGTTGACCGCGCGTCGCGTTGACCGGCAGTGCCATAATTCGCCTCAGCTGACCCTTATGCCGCCGCGACCGACCAGGCCGCGATATATCGGATAGAGCACGGCGACGCTCAACAGCAGCAGAATGGCGATTGCGCTCGACATGCCCCAATTGCCGGTCTTGGTGGCAAACTCGGCGATCAGGTAGCTCAGCATCTGATCCCGGGCGCCGCCGATCAGCGCTGGCGTGATGTAGAAGCCCAGCGACAAGACGTAGACGAGGAGGCAGCCGGCACCAAGTCCCGGCAGGGTTTGCGGCAGGTAGACGGCGAGGAACGCCGCCGTCGGTCGCGCCCCTAGCGAGGCCGCCGCTCGCATGTGGCTGGTGGGAATATTCCTCATCACGGCGTAGAGCGGCAGCACCAGGAACGGCAGCAGGATGTGCACCATGGCGATATAGACGCCGATCCGATTGAAGATCAGCGCCACCGGCTCGCCGGTCAGCCCGAGGGTGAGCAGGATGGTGTTCACCACGCCTTCGGCCTGCAACAGAACGACCCAGGCGGCGGTGCGCACCAGCAGCGAGGTCCAGAACGGCAGCAAGACGAGTATCAGCAGGAACCTGGAAAGGCGCTTGGGGGAGGTCGCCATCAGGTACGCCATTGGGTAGCCGATGGCGATGCAATAGGCCATCACCCAAAAACTGATCCAGAAGGTGCGCATGAGATAGCTGATATAAAGCGTTCGTTCCGGCGGCGCCCAGCCTACGCTGCCGTCCCACCGCCGCTCGAGGTCGAGCGTCGCCAGCAGATACCGCGTGGTGAAGGGGCCGCTGGAGGCCTTTATGGCGCGCCAGTAGGCGACATCGCCCCAGCGCTCCTCCATGGCGATGAGGGCTTCCTTGAAGCGCGGTCCCTCGAGTCGGCGGGCGCGCCGCGCCGAGCGCATGAGCATGCTGCGAAAGCCGCTGATCTCATAGTTCAGGCGCATGCCGATCAGCGCCGCCGTCTTGGCCTCGTAGGCCTCGGCCAAGTCGGCGGCCAGCGCGGCAAAGACCCTCTCGTCGGGCACGGCCGCGCCATCCCACGAGGCAACGGCCTGGGCCGTCCGCGGCAGTATCCGCGGCAGCTTCGGGTCGTCGACGCTGTAGAACAGGAGCGAGACGATCGGCAGAACAAAGGTGATCACAATGAAGGCGAAAAGGGGTGCAACTAGGCCGAAGGCCTTGAGCTTACGCCGCCGGTCGGCCTTTCGCAGCTTGCCTTCGAGGCTCTCGCCGCCGCGCATCCCGGCCAGGGGATCGGCCTCGGTGACCGCCGTGATCATGTCGGATCGAGCGCTCGGCAATGCTCGGACGCCCAGCCGACTTCCACCGCCTCCCCGGGTTGCAGGTCGCGACTCGACGGGCTGATCTCCACCTTGGCGGTGAAATCGTCCGTGTCGGCCAAGGCGATGCGCACCCGCCGGTGATCGCCGAAATAAATGACCTCCACGACTTCGCCGGTGAGACGGTTCGCGTGGTCGACGCCGCCGGGATCGATCGCCAAGCGCTCCGGGCGCACCGACAGCGTCGTGCGACCACCGACCTCCGTGGCCCGAATGGCGCGCGCCATGACGCGTGCGCCCGAGGCCAATTGGACGGTGCAAAATTCGCCGTCGAGGCTTTCGATGGTGCCCTGCAGGTTGTTGTTCTCGCCGATGAAGTTCGCCACGAACGAGTTGGCGGGGTTCTCGTAAATCTCATGGGGAGTGCCGATCTGCTGGATGACCCCATTGTTCAGGACGGCCACCCGGTCCGACATCGTCAGGGCTTCGCTCTGGTCATGGGTCACGTAAACCACGGTCATGCCCAAGGCCTGATGCAAATGCTTGATCTCGAGCTGCATCTGCTCGCGGAGCTTCTTGTCGAGCGCACCCAGCGGTTCGTCCATCAGCACGAGCTCCGGCTCGAACACGAGTGCGCGGGCCAAGGCCACGCGTTGTTGCTGGCCGCCCGAGAGCTGGGAGGGACGGCGATCCTCCAAGCCCTCGAGCTCGACCATCTGCAATATCGACAACGCCTTCTCGCGGACCGTCGCTTTCGACAGGCGACGTTGCAACAGCGGAAAGGAGACATTCTGAATGACGGTCTTGTGGGGGAACAGGGCATAATCCTGAAATACGATGCCCATGTTCCGCCTGAAGGGCGGGACGGTCCTCAACGATCGGTCATGGAGCGTGATGTCGCCGGCGGTCGTGGCCTCGAATCCCGCCAGCATCAACAGCGTCGTGGTCTTGCCCGAACCGGAGGGGCCGAGAAGGGTGAGAAATTCACCCTGTTGAATGTCGAGGTTCAAACGCTCTACGACGTTGACCTTCCCGTCGTAGGTCTTTTCGACACCTTCGAACCTGACAATAGGTACGCCATCCGCCGCCACCGGTCCACACGCCCTCCGCCGAGGCTATCCCCGCTCAACGCCGATAATGCAACAGCCCTCGTTGCTCGCAGCCCGCGCATCGTCGCATGGCCACGCTTGCGCCCGCAAGACCGACTCGTGCTGGGTCACGAAGAGACCTTTAGATATGCCTAATGTAGCGGTAAGCTGTATGGGCAAAGCCGGCGAATCCGGTGTGACGACGGAATTTCACTTCGGATAGCCGATTTCGCGGGGGTCATTGCTTGGCATCGTAGAGCTCGCTTTTCGCCCCCATATAGTCGGCCCAGGCGAACCAATAGGCGACATGGCCGGGCGCGCGCGCCCGGCGCTCGCCGTTCGGGCCTCGCAGGAACGCCTCCTCGATCCGCCAGACGCCGCCGGGCCCCCTCAATCGGTCGGGCGAGTCGGCCTTGGCGAAGCTGGCCTCGCCCCGGTAATAGGCCCGCGCGCTGCGCGTGGCGTCGTCGCCGATCAGGACCACCGGCTTGTCGCCGACCCGATCGTTGATCACGGCACCGCCCGCGAAGACGTCGAGCGGCCAGGCCTTGGCAGCGCCGAACTCGCGCATACCGAAGACGTAGTCCTTGCGCTTCAGCCGGCTCTCGTCCTGGACCACGACCGGGAACATCAGATTGGGGCTGGCGAAATAGTCGCGATAGACGACGCCCGAGCCATAGTCGCGCGCGTGGCCCGTATCGAGCGAGAGCACCGTGGTCTTCGGGTGCCGCGCCCGCCAGTCGGCCCACGAGGTGATCAGCACCGGCCGCATCTTCAATCTGATGCCGCTTCCCCTCAGCGGGCCGTTCACCGGCTCGCCCGTGAACTGGTTCCACAGACTGAACGTGGTGCGGTCGAACATCAGCTTGTTCGAGCGATAGAGAAAGCCCGAGGAGCCGAAGACGAAGGCGGGCGAGCGGCCCTCGAGCGTGGTCTCGAAAAGGATTCCGGCGCCGCAGAGCGTGCAATAGGCGAGCGCTACCGGCACCCCGCCGACGACGTCGTTGAACATCTCGTGCCAGCCCATGATGCGGAGCGGATAGGCGCGCACGTCGCCGTTGATCGCCACCCCGAACACGAGATCCTCGTCCAGCAGATAGTCGGCCTCGGCGGCCGCAATCATCGCCGGGCCGTCGAGCGAGGGAATGCCGTCGAAGCGGACGCCGCCCCAGGCGATCTCCTCCAGCCGGATCTCCATCTTGTCCCGGTCCGAACGATCGCCGCCCAGGAGCACGCGGAAGGCGCGGTCGATGCGATCGAACATGACGAGCTTCAGCTCGCGGTAGCTGGCGTGCGGGCGAACCTCCGGATGGGCCTGTTGCCAGAGCATCGCCTGGTTCCAGCCGTCGATCTCCTCGCCGGTCACCGCCTTCAGCAGCCTGAGGAAGTCGCCTCGCATATCCTCGCGAAACCGCAAGCCCAGGATGGTGGTGGCGACGATGTCGGGATTGCCGCGCCGGATCAGCGAGTCCACCGCCAGCCTCGCCTCCGTGGGCGGGCCGAGGACCAGCGCCCGGCTCGCCGCCGTGACCGGATCGCCCTCGGCCTCGCGCGGCCGATCGAGGGCGACCTGCGCCACCGCCGCGATTGGCATGAGCAGCGCCACGAGGACCATGACCAGGATGTTGCGCAACGGAGACCCCTTTCCTTCCGGCCCGAGGGACGGGTCGCGTCGACCAGAGATGGGCGCCAATTCGCTCATTACGAGGTTCGCTCCCCCGGACGTGAACGAGGTTGATCGGCGAGATCGAAGGTCTAGGTCAGGGTCGCGACCGACTTGGCCTCGATCAGCTCAAAATCGATCTCGTAGCCGAGGCCGGGGCCGTCCGGCGCGTGCACCAGGCCGTCGCCGTCGACCACGATGTCGCCCGCCAGGCCGTATTTCTGCGCCTCGTCGGGCAACAGCACCTCGAAGAACTCGCAGTTCCGGATCGCCATCATCACGTGCAGGTTGGCGACGTTGTTCAAGGAGTTGCCGCCGTGGTGGACCTCGTAGTTCATGTGGAAGGCCTCGGCCAGGTGCGCGGCCTTGAGGATCGCGGTGATCCCGCCCTTCACCGCGACGTCGCCGCGTAGGTAGTCGGTCGCCTGGAGCGTCAGCCACGGCGCGTAGGCGGTCAGGCCGCCGGGGGTGTATTCGGTCGCCAGAATCGGGATGTCCAAGCGCTGCTTCAGCTTGACGTAGTTGGTGATGTCGTCGTCCGCCAGCGGGTCCTCGTACCAGTAGAACCCGAGCTCCTGGATCGCCAAGCCGACGCGGAGCGCCTCGTCGTAGCGATAGGACCAGGTCGGATCCAGCATCACGGTGTAATCGTCGCCGACCGCCTCGCGGACCGCGCGGCAGACCTCGATGTCCTCGCGCCACCGGGTCGGCGGGTGGACCTTGTAGGCGGCCCAGCCGTTGGCCTTGAACCCGGCCGCCTCCTCGGCGTAGGCGGCCGGGTCCGCCATCACGGCGGAAGAGGCGTAGGCCGGAATCGAGGTCCGGTAGCCGCCGATCAACTGGTGGACCGGCAGGCCGGCGGCCTTGCCCGCGAGATCCCACAGCGCCACGTCCACCGCGCCGACAGAGCGATAGGTCGTGTTACGGGTCTGGCCGATGCAGGCACGATGGATCTTCTCGCGATTCAGCGGGTTTTCGCCCATCAGGCGCGGCTTCAGATAGTGCATCAGCGAGGCGGCATCGAACTCGGCGCTGCGCGAGGCGGAGCCGAGGAAGGCATGGCCCTCGACGCCCTCGTCGGTGGCGATCCTCAGCAGCCCGAGCTGGCTCTTGCCCTCGAACCGGCCGGTGTGCCGGCCGTAGGTGGTGGCGGGAATGTCGTCCCAGGCGAAGAGAGTGAGCGTGACGTCGGTGATCTTCATGGCTCGGCGGCTCCCGCTATCGCTGGTCAGGGGTCCGGTCTGGGGCGGTTCCGTCCAGATCGGGAAACTGTCATGTTCCGACGAGATTGTCGTCGGAATCGGGCGGGAAGCAACCGCGGCTGTCGAGGCGCGCGTCGAACGCCGGCGCCTTCTCGACGCGGACGCCGCGCCCGCTCCCCGCTCGAGGCTACCCTCCCGCGAATGACGCATTCCGTCGAGTCGAGCGAGGCTTTAAGCTCGCTCGTCGGAGCGTCGAGGGTCGTGGAGGGAGAGGATTTCGATGGAACAGCCGAAAGGCATCGGCGCCAGGGTGCCGCGGGTCGAGGACGACCGCTTCCTGCGCGGGCATGGCCGCTTCACCGACGATCTCGTGGCCGACGGCCAAGCGCTTGCCGTCTTCCTCCGATCAAGCCACGCGCACGCTCGAATCCTGGGCATCGAGGCCGAGGCGGCGCGGGCCGCGCCGGGCGTGCGGTTGGTGCTGACGGCGGCCGACATCCTCCAAGACATCCCAAATCCGATTCCCTCGCTCTCGAATGCGCCCCCCTTCGACATCGCGCGGCGCCCGGACGGGCCGGCGGCGGAGGCCGATCAATATCCCCTGGCCCAGGGCGAGGTGCGCTACGTCGGAGAGCCCCTCGCCTGTGTCGTCGCCGACACTCTCAGCCAGGCCCGTGACGCGGCGGAGCTGATCGAGGTCGACTATGCGCCGCTTCCGGTGGTGCTCGATATGGCGGACGCCCTCGCCGAGGGCGCGCCCCGGGTCTGGCACGAGAAGCCCGACAACCTCTCCTTCGCCTGGGAGCGCGGCGACGCCGAGGCCACCGACGCGGCCTTCGCCCGGGCGGCCCACGTCGCGCGGGTCGAACTGGTGAACAACCGTGTCGCCATCAGCTTCATGGAGCCGCGTGCCGCACTGGCCGAATACGACGCGGGCGAGGACCGGCTGACGCTTCGGGCCGGCTGCCAGTCGGCGCATGGGATGCAGGCCGGGCTCGCCGGGATGCTCGGACTGGAGGTGGACCGGCTCCGCGTCGTCGTGCCGGATACCGGCGGCGGTTTCGGCGCGCGCGGCGGAGTTTACCCGGAATTCCCGGTATTGCTGGTGGCGGCGCGCCGCCTGCGGCGCCCGGTGAAATGGTGCGCCGAGCGGGCAGAGAGCTTCCTCGCCGACAACCAGTCGCGCGACCATGTGCTCAGGGGCGAGCTGGCGCTGGACGCCGAGGGCGGGTTCACGGCGCTCCGCGTCGCCATCGAGTGGCGCCACGGCGCCTATCTCACCAGCCGCAATATCTGGGTCATGGTCGCCTATCTGCCGCCGACACTGGGCGGGCCCTATCGCATTCCGCTCGGCCACGTCGCGCTGCGCGGCGTCTTCTCGAACACCGTGCCGCTCGGCGCCTATCGCGGTATCGGCCGCCTCGAGAGCAATTACCTGATGGAAAGCTTGGTGGACGCGGCGGCTCGCGTCTCGGGCATCGATCGGATCGAGCTGCGCCGACGCAACCTGGTGGCCCAAGGGGAGATGCCGTGGGAAACCCCCGGGGGTGCGGTCTACGAGTTGGGCGAATTCGCGACCAACCTCGAACAGGCGCTCGAGCTCTCGGATTGGGATGGCGTCGCCCGGCGGCGGGAGGCGGCCGAGGCGCGGGGCCTCCTCAAGGGCATCGGCCTGGCCATGTATGTCGAGAACGACGGCGGCGTGCCGAGCGAATATGCGGAGATCGTCGCCGGCGCGGACGGCACGGTCACCGCCCATGTCGGCACCCAGGACTTCGGCATGGGCCACGCCACCATGTACGGCCAAATCCTCTCGAGCGAACTCGGCATCGAATTTGAACGCATCCGGGTCGTCTTCGGCGACACCGACAGGATCGCGCGCGGCGCCGGCTCGCACGGCTCCCGCTCGGCCCGAATCGGTGGCGCCGCCGCCGTCGGCGGCGCCCAGAAACTGGTCGAACTCGGCCGCGAGCTCGCCTCGGAAATGCTGGAGGCCTCGGCGGGCGACATCGAGTACCGCCGAGGTCGCTTCGTCGTCGCCGGAACCGATCGCGCGGTCGGGCTGGCGGCCCTCGCCGGCTTCGCCGAGGCGCGGGGCGGGCGGCTCGCGGGCGAGACCGATTTCACCACCGAACGTCAGACCCATGCCAACGGTTGCCACGTCTGCGAGGTCAGCATCGACCCCGAGGACGGCCGCGTGACGATCGACCGCTATGGCGTGGTGGCCGACGTCGGCCGGGCGATCAACCCGATGATCGTCGACGGCCAAATCCACGGCGGCGCCGCGCAGGGAATCGGCCAAGCGCTGATGGAGGAGGTGATCCACGATCCCGCCAGCGGTCAGGTCCTGAGCGGCAGCTACATGGATTACACGCTACCTCGCGCCGATGATCTGGCGAACTTCGCCGTGGCGCTGAACGAACAGGTGGAAACCGACAACCCGCTCGGCGTCAAGGGCGCGGGCGAATCCGCCACCACGGGCGCACCCGGCGCCTTGATGAACGCGATCCGCGATGCGCTGGGCCCGGCGGCCGGCCACCTCGACATGCCGGCCACCCCCGAGCGCGTTCGCGCGCGCTGCGGCGGGGCAGGGACCGTCGGGATGAAAAGGATTAGCGCGTTTGCCGGCCCTTCGAGGCGGCAGCACGTCTTCGCGAGCCGGTGACGTGGATCACTGGTCGAGGTCGACGATATGCCCCATATGGGAGAGACGGCACGAAACCCCTGCCGGTCGGGCGAGATCGACGCTACCGAGATCGTTAACGGCTTGGCAAAGATGTCGGTGCAGGATGATCGCCATGTCGTTCACATATGTCATAGAGGAGCCCTCCCCGTTGGCCCCCGCCACCGACTGGCACCGTTTCCTGCGCTTCGTCAGGCACCTGCCTCAGGATGACGACGGCGTCGCCCTGGCGCGCGACATGGCGGAGCGCCACATCGCCGAACTGGCGAGCCGCACAGGCATGGAAGGCGAGGCCAGCGGCGCCATCGGCGCGTGAACGCGGCCGAGATCACGGGCGACGGCGGCCCCGCGCGCCTGCCCCAGAGGCCGATTTGCCGCCATCAAACGCTTTCCTATGCTCGGATCATGCTCTAGGTTGGCGGGCGGGAGTGCGACTTGGTCGAGCGCCTGTCCGCCCGGCCCGGCGTCGCCTTTCCGATCGCGGGCTTCGGCGCCAGCGATTGCCGGCGCTGTCCGGCGCATCTGTTGCGTCTTCCCTCCGGCTGGACGCTCGCGTGGATGCTCGCCGGGCTCGAGCGATCCGCCACGAACTCGCCGCCTCAGCGCGTCAGGTCGATGGAGGGCGCCGGACCCGGCCTTTCGATCCGGTACACGGTCTCGCCCCGGTCCGTCCACACCTCGACCCGCCGGGGTTTGCTGGGGCCGCGAGACGCGGGACGTTCGCTCCCAGGCCCACGTCGCTCCCCGCCATTCGGGCGAGATGATGCATGGGACGACCGGTGCTCGACGCGGGAGCCCCAATCGTTGGAGTCGTGGCGTCGACGATTTCCGTTCCCATGGTGGTCGTCGCGAGAGCGTCGATGGCCTCGGTGTCCCCGATGTTCGCGCTCTCGATCATCGAGGTCGAACCCAGCGGTACTATCGTAACCCAGGAGGTAGAAGATCGGACTGGCACTGAAAAAGCCGTCGAGGCCGGCGCAGACCGGATGCTCACAGGAGCCGTTCTCGTCGTGGATTCTGTTGCCGGCGTGGCAACCCGCCAGCACGAGGGTAGCGAGAAATATGAGGGGCGTGACGACACGCGGCTTGACCATGGAATTCTCCTTCCGGCGCGCTGCGTCGGGCGACCTCGGTTCGCCGTCGTCGAGCGACGACTCGAAACGACCCTCCCGCTCGCCGAGCCCCGAGCCGAGCGGCACCACCCCCTCAGCGCGTCAGGTCGATGTTGGGGCCCGTAGCCGGGCTCTGGAACCGGTAGCGAGGCTTCCGCCGGTCTTTCCGCACCTCTACCCGCCGTGGTTCCGGCGCCACGCGGGCCTCGCGACGTTGCGCGCGCGACGGTCGGGCGACACATGGGACCTTCGGCGCTCGACCCGGCTCCGCCAAACCTCGGAGCGGGAGCGATGGCGACGCGAGACGCCATGGCGGTTGCCACCGTGGCGGCCCTGGAAGTGGGGTTGACGGTGGAACGTGCCACCGTGCCAATGACCGCTGAACCGCCGGCGCGGCCGATGGCCCCAACGATGAGGGCGATGATGGCGCTGCACGCGATGTGGCCGCCGGAGACCGGTATCGCCGAAGAAGGGGCGAGGATGGCGATACACGTGATGCGGCCGCCGGAGGCCGCTATTGCGGAAGAAGATGCAGAGCGGCCGATCGCAGAACGCCACCCCGCCACGGTAGCCCCGGCCACCGTGGCCGCCATCGGCGAGCGCCGGCGTCGCCAGCAAGGCGAAGAGCGCGAGAATGAGCGGTTTGTAGAACGATTTCATGAACCTTCTCCTTGGCCGGACCCGAGCACGGCTCGGTGTCGATGGCCCGCACCATGATGCCGGCCGCCTGAACCCAGGCTGAGGCTCGCATTCATTTTGCGTTCATCGCGATCACGATTTCGTGCGAGGACGAAGGGGGCCGGAGATGCGGGTTTTACCGGCGTTTTTGGCCGCAACCACGCCCGTGCTATATCCTCCCCGGCGCTTGGGGAAGGCCGAGCGCAAGGGGGGTAATCGATGCGGCATTCGTGGCCTGCGCGGCTGATCGGCGCGCCGATGGTATCGTTGATCCTGTTGGGGGCGACGGCGATTCCCGCCGCCGCCCAGGACGCCGGGCCGAACGGCGCCGACACCGCCTGGTTGCTGACCGCGACCGCGCTGGTCCTGTTCATGACCTTGCCGGGACTGGCGCTCTTCTATGGTGGCCTGGTCAGGGCGAACAACGTCCTCTTGGTGCTGATGCACTGCTTCTCGATCGCCTGCCTCGCCTCGATCCTCTGGCTGATCTGCCTCTACAGCCTGGCCTTCGACGATGGCGGGGCGGCGAACAAGGTGATCGGCGGCCTCTCCAAGATGCTCCTCTGGGGCATTGGTAAGGAAACGCTTGCCGGCACGATCCCGGAATCGCTCTTCTTCATGTTCCAGATGACCTTCGCGATCATCACGCCGGCGCTCATCGTCGGCGCCTATCCGGAACGGATGCGGTTTTCCGCGGTGATCCTATTCAGCGCGATCTGGCTGATCGTCGTCTACGCCCCGGTGGCCCATTGGGTCTGGGGCGGCGGCTGGCTCGCCGATTTGGGGGTGATGGACTTCGCCGGCGGTCTCGTCGTCCATGTGACGGCGGGCGTCTCGGCCCTGGTGCTGGCGATGGTGCTCGGCGGGCGCCGGGGCTTTCCCAACGAGCTGCGCCCGCCGCACAACCCGGGCATCACCATGATCGGCGCCTCGATGCTCTGGGTCGGCTGGTTCGGCTTCAACGCCGGCAGCGCGCTCACCTCGGGCGGGGACGCCGCCATGGCGATGACGGTGACGCACATTTCCTCGGCCGCCGGCGCCGCCGCCTGGGCGGTCGGCGAATGGATCCGCTTCGGCAAGCCCAGCCTGGTCGGCATCGTCACCGGCATGGTCGCCGGCCTGTCGACGATCACGCCGGCCTCCGGCTACGTCGGCCCGGCGGGCGCGCTGGTCATCGGTATCGCCGCCGGCCTGCTCTGCCAGTACGCCACGAGCCTGATAAAACAGCACTTCAAAATCGACGATTCCCTGGACGTCTTCGCGGTCCACGGCGTCGGCGGCGCCCTCGGCACGATTTTGACGGCCTTCTTCGGCGTCGAAGCCTTGGGCGGCTTCGGCCTCTCCAACGCGACCATGGGCCAGCAGTTCGGCGTCCAGGTCCTGGGCGTCGCGGCCGTCGCCATCTGGTCGGGGATCGCGACCTACGTGATCTGCCAGGTGGTCATCAGGCTGGTCGGCCTCAGGGTCAGCCAGGACGAGGAGATCGAGGGCCTCGACATCGTCGCCCACGGCGAGCGCGGTTATGATCTCTAGACGCGCGCCCGGGCTCCTGCTCGCGGAGCGGAAAGGAGCGAGACCATGAAGTTCGTGATGGCGGTGATCAAGCCGCACAAGCTCGACGCGGTTCGCGACGCGCTGACCGCCGCCAACGTCCACGGCATGACGGTGAGCGAGGTCAAGGGATACGGCCGCCAGGGCGGCCATACCGAGATCTATCGCGGCGCCGAATACGTCGTGAACTTCGTGCCGAAGATCAAGATCGAGGTGGTGGTCGAGGACGGCCAGATCGACCAGGTGGTCGAGGCGATCCAATCGACGGCGCAAACCGGACAGATCGGCGACGGTAAGATCTTCGTCCATGAGGTCGGCCGCGCGGTCCGCATCCGTACCGGCGAGGAGAACGAGGACGCGCTCTGAGCGGGCACCCGGGGCTCGGCTCGCCGCTCCCGGCGGGCCGTGCATTATGGCCCCCCAGGTCGCACCCCCCAGGTCGGAAGCCCCTTTGCGCCTGATCGCCGAGTGGCTGGCGGCGGCGCCGTGAAGCGGTTCTACGACGCCGTGGCGGTCCAGCCGCTGGCCGACGGTGGCCACGAGATCGCGCTCGACGGCCGGCCGGTGCGCACGCCGCTCCGCGCCGCACTTCGCCTGCCGACGCTCGCGCTCGCCGAGGCCGTCGCCGAGGAATGGCGTGCCCAGGGCGAGGACATCGAGCCCGCGACGATGCCGATATCGACCCTCGCCAATACCGCGATCGATCGGGTCGGCGACGACCGCGAAGGGGTGATCGATGCCGTTGCCGCTTATGGCGAGACCGACATGGTGTGCTATCTTGCGGGCGAGCCTTCGAGTCTCGTCGCGCGCCAGGAGAGGCATTGGCGGCCGATCCGCGAATGGTTGGCGAGCGCGCACGGGATCGAGCTTCTGGCCACTGCCGGGATCATGCCGCTGGTGCAGGCCCCCGCGACGCTCGCCGCCCTGCGCCGGCTGATCGGCGCGCACGACGATATGGAACTCGCTGCGCTCTCCGAATTGACCACGCTTTCGGGCTCGCTCGCCATCGCGAATGCGCTCTCTTGGGGCGCCATCGACGTCGAGGCCGCCTGGATCGCGGCCGAGGTGGACGAGGCGCACCAGGCCGAACTCTGGGGCCAGGACGAGGAGGCGATGGAGCGCCGCCGGCGCCGCGGCCGGGCATTCCGCGACGCGATGCGCTTCCTGACCCTGGCGCGAGGTGGACGCAGCGGAGGGCCGTCAGTATAAGTCGCGGGCCGTGGCCGGCACGGCCGCTTCCCGATGACGATGCAAGCCGCTCGAGATGTTCGATATTCGTTGGATACGCAAGAATCCGGAAGCCTTCGACACCGGTCTCGCCAAGCGCGGGCTGGCGCCTTTGGCCGCTGATCTGGTCGCGCTGGACGGCGAGCGCCGGGCCGCGACGACGCAGGCGCAGGAAGCCCGCTCGCGGCGCAACGAGGCCTCGAAGCGGATCGGCAAGGCCAAGGCCGGCGGCGAGGACGCGAGCGCGCTGATCGCCGAAGTGGCGCGAGTGAAGCAAGGCCTGGCCGACGACGAGGCGCGAATTCGCGAGGTCGAGGGGCGCCTTCGCGAGCTTCTGGTCGCACTGCCCAATCTGCCGGCCGACGACGTGCCCCTCGGCGAAGACGAGGCGGCGAACGTCGAGGCGCGCCAGTGGGGCACGCCGCCCGCGTTCGACTTCGAGCCCAAGCAGCATTTCGAGCTCGGCGAGGCGCTGGGCGAGATGGATTTCGAAACCGCCTCGCGCCTCTCGGGCGCGCGCTTCGTCGTGCTCAGCGGCCGGCTGGCGCGCCTGGAGCGCGCCCTGGCGCAGTTCATGCTCGACATCCACACCGAGGAATTCGGTTACACCGAGGTGAGCCCGCCTTATCTGGTCCGCGGGCACACCGCCTTCGGCACCGGCAACCTGCCCAAATTCGCGGACGACCTGTTTCGGACGGAGGAAGAACTCTATCTGATCCCGACGGCGGAGATGCCGCTCACCAACCTGGTGCGCGAGCGGATCTTGGAAGAGGCGGAACTGCCGCTCCGCTTTGTCGCGCACACGCCCTGCTTCCGCGCCGAAGCCGGGGCGGCCGGGCGCGATACCCGGGGCATGATCCGCCTGCACCAGTTCGCCAAGGTCGAGCTGGTCTCCATCACCACGCCCGAGGCCTCAGGGCCTGAGCACGAGCGGATGACCGCCTGCGCTGAAGCCGTCTTGCAACGCCTCGAACTGCCCTATCGGGTGATGGTGCTGTCGAGCGGCGACATGGGCCCCGCGGCGCGCAAGACCTACGACCTCGAGGTGTGGTTGCCCGGCCAAGGTCTCTATCGGGAGATCTCGAGCTGTTCCGACTGCGGCGACTATCAGGCCCGGCGGATGGACGCGCGCTTCCGACCCGCCGAAGGCAAGGGCACCCGCTTCGTCCACAGCCTGAACGGGTCCGCGCTCGCGGTCGGCCGGACGCTGGTCGCCGTGCTGGAGAACCGTCAGACGGCCGACGGCTCGGTTACGATTCCATCGGCGCTGCGCCCCTACATCGGCGGGTGGGAACGGATCGACGCCGATGGCTGACGTCGCCATCCCCGATCTCGGCCAGGCTCGCATCCTCGTCACCAACGACGACGGGATCCACGCGCCCGGCCTGAAGGTGCTGGAAAAGGTGGCGCGCGGACTTTCCAAGGACGTCTGGGTGGTGGCGCCGGAGACCGAGCAGAGCGGCGCCTCCCACTCGCTGAGCTTGACCGAGCCGCTGCGCGTTCGCCTGCAATCGCGCCGCCGCTACGCGGTGCGCGGCACGCCGACCGACTGCGTCCTGATGGCGCTGCACGAGATCCTGGTCGACCGGCCGCCGGACTTGGTGCTCTGCGGCGTCAATCGCGGCGCCAACATGGCCGAGGACGTGACTTATTCGGGCACCATCGCGGCGGCGATGGAGAGCACGCTCCTGGGCGTGGCGTCGATCGCCTTCAGCCAGTGCGTGGCGCCCGACCATCCGCCCAAATGGTCGACCGCCGAGGCCCACGCGCCGAGCGTGATCCGCAAACTGGTGGCGGCCGGTTGGCCGAGCCGGGCCTTTATCAACGTGAACTTTCCCGACGTGCCCCACGCCGCCGTCACCGGCACGCGGATCTGCCGGCAGGGGAGGCGAGATTTCAACGATCTGCTGATCGATTCCCGGGTCGATCCGCGCGGCCAGCCTTACTATTGGCTCGGCTTCCGCCGCCAGGATGGCCGCCCGAAGCGCGATACCGATCTCGCCGTCGTGCTGGCG
Organism: Alphaproteobacteria bacterium; assembly: GCA_965225945.1. GTDB lineage: Bacteria > Pseudomonadota > Alphaproteobacteria > JASLMY01. The sequence continues at coordinate 230,063 of CBDDBZ010000033.1, forward strand.
GGCGCCATCGCGGTGACGCCGCTGCAGCTCGATCTCACCGACCGTCGGGCGATGAAGGCGCTCGGAGCCGTCCTCGAGTGAGCATCGAGGAAGACAAGATCGCGCTGGTCATGACCCTCCGCCGCGAGGGCATCACGGATACCCGGGTGCTTTCGGCGCTGGAGCGGGTGCCACGCGGGGCCTTCGTGCCCGACGCCTTTCGCGATCGGGCCTACGAGAACATCGCGCTGCCCATCGGTCAGGGCCAGACCATCTCTCAGCCCTATGTGATCGCCTTCATGACCGCCGCGCTGGAGATCGGCGTGCGGATGAAGGTATTGGAGGTCGGCACCGGTTCCGGCTATCAGGCGGCCGTCCTGGCCCGGCTCTGTCGCCGGGTCTACACGGTGGAACGCCATCGCACGCTGCTCAGGGAGGCCGAGGCGCGCTTCCGGGCGCTCGATCTCCACAACGTCACCACCCGCTACGGCGACGGCCATGCCGGCTGGCCCGAGCAAGCCCCCTTCGACCGGATCATGCTGACGGCGGCGCCCAAAAAGATACCGGAAACCCTGTTGGCGCAGTTGGGCGAAAATGGGGTGCTGATCGCGCCGGTGGGTCGCCACGGCGATCAGGAGGTGGTGCGGGTGCGTCGCGTCGACGACGAGTTCGTGCAGGAAAGGCTGCTTCCCGTCCGCTTCGTGCCGATGGTGGCGGGTATCGCCCGTTCGGAATGAGCCCGCCGGTGGCCGTTGCGAGGACGATGGGCGGCGCATAAGGTTCGCGCATGATTCGTCGCATCCGGGCGCGGGCCTCGATGGTCTCGACGGCGTTCGCCGTCGTTGCGTCGTGCCTTGTGATCGGCGCCTGCACGAGCGATCGGCCCGCTCCCCTCGTCGATCGCACGGAACCGACCGCGCCGATACCCGCGGCCCGGACACCCGCAGCCCCGATTCCGACGGCGAAGCCATCTCAGCCCTGGCCCGGCGAACGCTATGTCGTGCAGCCGGGCGACACGGTCCATCTGATCGCCCGGCGTTAAGCGGTACCGCTTCGCGACCTGTTGGCGGCGAACGCGATTGCCCCGCCCTATCGCTTGGCGGTGGGCCAGACGCTCCGCCTGCCCAGGTCCAAGCGCCATGTCGTCGTCGCCGGCGATACCGTTTCCGGGCTGGCGCGCGCCTACGGCGTGAGCCCGCGACGCCTGGTGGCCGCCAATCGCCTGGTGCCGCCCTATACCATCCACATCGGCCGGGAACTGATCCTGCCCTCGACGATTCCCCGCCACGCGGCGCGACGGCCGACGCCAGGAGTCCGCGTGATCGCCGGCGCCCCCCCCATCCCCACGGCCAGGCCGAGGCGCGAGGCGCCAAGGGCGCGGCCGGCGCCGAAGCGGCCGCGCGAGCGCGCCGGATCGCGTTTCGCCTGGCCGGTCCGGGGCCGGGTGATTTCGCGCTACGGGCCGAAGCCGGGGGGCCTCTACAACGACGGGATCAACATCGCCGCCGGCCACGGCACCGCCGTCCGCGCGGCCGAAAACGGCGTCGTCGCCTATGTCGGCAACGAACTCGGCGGCTTTGGCAACCTCTTGCTGGTCCGCCACGCCGGCGGCTGGATGACCGCCTATGCGCATAACAGCGAGATCGTGGTGAAACCGGAGGATCGCGTCCGCCGGGGTCAGGTGATCGCTCGGGTCGGCCGCACCGGCAACGTCGGCACGGCACAGCTCCATTTCGAGCTGCGCCGAGGCGAGGCGGCTGTCGATCCGCTGAAATACATGGCGCGCCGGGCCGAAGCGGGCGTGCGCTTCAGAGCCGCACCCCGCGACGGCCCGCGAGGTCCTGGATGAACTGCCAGGCGACGCGCCCGTTGCGCCCGCCCCGCGTCATCGACCACTCGATCGCCTCCGCCTCCAGCTCGTCGTCCGGGATCTCGATGCCGTGGTGATCGCGGTAGCCCCGGATCATCTGGAAAAATTCGTCCTGGCTGCAGTTATGGAAGCCGAGCCAGAGCCCAAAGCGGTCCGACATCGAGACCTTCTCCTCCACCGCCTCGGAGGGGCTGATCGCGGTCGAACGCTCGTTCTCCATCATGTCGCGAGGCATCAGATGGCGGCGGTTGGAGGTGGCGTAGAAGATCACGTTCTCGGGCCGACCCTCGATCCCGCCCTCGAGCACCGCCTTCAGCGACTTGTAGCTGGTGTCGTCGTGATCGAAGGAGAGATCGTCGCAGAACAGGAGGCAGCGCAATTCGGCGCCGCGCATCAGCTTCAAGAGGCGCGGCAGCGAAGGCGTGTCCTCGCGGTGGATCTCGACCAGCTTGAGCCTGCCCGGATACTCGCCCGCGACCTCGGCGTGGACCGCCTTCACCAGGCTGCTCTTGCCCATGCCCCTGGCGCCCCAGAGCAGCGCGTTGTTGGCCGGCAGCGCGCGGGCGAAGCGCCGCGTGTTCTCCAGCAGGATGTCGCGATTGCGCTCGATCCCCACCAGCAGGTCGATCTCGATCCGGCTGACTCGGGCGACGGGCTCCAGGATCTCGCCCTCGGGATGCCAGATGAAGGCGTCGGCGGCGGCCAAGTCGGCGGGCGCGAGCGGGGGCGGGGCGAGGCGCTCGAGCGCGGCCGCGACGCGTTGCAGGAGGGCTTGATTCTCCGCCGTGGTTTCCGACATGGGAGGCATGGTATCCGCAGTTGCCAGGCGCGCGGAACCTAGCACGGACTCGGGCCCGGTCAACCGCGCGCGGAAGGGGCAATTCATCGGCCAGGAGCGCCTAAGCCGTTGTTTGCAAATGCCGGGCGGGTCGCTATAGTCCCGCCGCCCCGGGGGCACCACAGGGAGAATTGGCGATGTTCGTTTCCACGGCGTACGCGCAGGCGGCCGGTGGCGCCGGCGGGAGCGATTTTCTCCTCCAGATGATGCCGCTGCTATTGATCTTCGTGATCTTTTGGTTTTTCCTCATCCGCCCGCAGCAGCGCAAGGCGAAGGAACACCGCGAGATGGTCTCGAACCTGAAGCGGAACGATCAGGTTCTGACCGAGGGCGGCATCATCGGCAAGGTGACGAAGCTGCTCGACGAAGCCATGGTCCAGGTGGAGATCGCCGACAACGTCCGTGTTCGCGTCGCCCGCGCGAAGATCTCGGAAGTGATGAGCCGCACGCAGCCCGCCTCGGCCAAGGCCGACTCCAAGAAGGACGACGAGGGCGAGGCCAAGGACGACGGTGCCAAGACGGACGGTGCAAAGGCGAGCGGCGAGAAGAAGTCGATTTTCAGCTTCGGCCAGAAGAAATAGGCGACGGCCCACCCGCGATGCTCTATTTCGCCCGCTGGAAGATCATTCTGGTCCTCTTGATTTGCCTCGCCGGAGTCGGCTTCACGGGGCCCAACTTCGTCGCCGAACGGACCGCCGAGGCTATCCCTGAGTGGCTGCCGCGCAACCAGATCAGCCTCGGCCTCGACCTCCAGGGCGGCTCTCACCTGTTGCTGGAGGTGGATGTCGACGCGGTCGTCGCCGAGCGGATGGAGAGCATCGAGGATGCGATCCGGAACGAATTCCGGAGCGATCGCATCGGCTATCGCGGCCTCGGCGCCCATGCCGATTACGTCTCCGTCCAGATCCGCAAGCCGGAGCAGTTCGAGCGCGCCCTGGAGCTGGTGCGCGGCCTCGCCGCGCCGATCAGCTTCAACCCGCTGACCGGGCTCGGCGGCGGCCAGGACCTGGAGATCCAAGAGACGGGTGATGGCGGCATCGAGATCCGGCTAACCGAGGCGGCGGTGAGCGAGCGCAAGAGTTCGGCCCTCGACCAGACGATCGAAATCATTCGCCGCCGGATCGACCAACTCGGCACCCGTGAGCCCACCATCCAGCGCCAGGGGCAAGAACGGATCCTGGTCCAGCTTCCCGGCCTGCAAGATCCCGAGCGGGTCAAGACCATCCTCGGCAAGACCGCGAAGATGGTCTTCCGCCTGGTCGACGTCACCACCAGTGCGTCGAGCGTGCGTGCCGGTGGACGGCTTCCGCCGGGATCGCAACTGTTGGAGTCGGACGAACGCGGCCCCGACGGCGAGCCGGCCGACTATTACGTCGTGCGCAAGCGGGTGATGGTGAGCGGCGACAAACTGGTCGATGCCCAAGCATCGACGGATTCGCGCACGGGCGAGCCGGTGGTGAGCTTCCGGTTCGATTCCTCCGGCGCCAAACAGTTCGGCAAGGTGACGCAGGAAAACGTCAACCGCCCCTTCGCCATCGTGCTCGACAACCGGGTGATCAGCGCGCCGGTGATCCGCGAGCCGATCCTGGGTGGCGCCGGCCAGATTTCCGGCAGCTTCACCTACCAGGAAGTGAACGACCTCGCCGTCCTGCTGCGCGCCGGCGCGCTGCCGGCCCCGATCAAAATTCTGGAGGAGCGTACGGTCGGACCCGCGCTGGGCGCCGACTCGATCGCCGCCGGCAAGATCGCCAGCATCATCGGCTTTGTCCTGGTGATGATCTTCATGGTGGTGGCCTATGGCATTTTCGGCATCGCCGCCGACATCGCGCTGATTTTGAACCTGTTCCTGATCGTCGGTGCGCTGTCGGCACTTCAGGCGACACTGACGCTTCCCGGCATCGCCGGAATCGTGCTCACCATCGGCATGGCGGTGGACGCGAACGTGCTGGTGTTCGAGCGCATCCGCGAGGAGATACGGAGCGGAAAGACACCCTTCAACGCCATGGAGGCCGGCTATCGCCGCGCCATCGGCACCATCCTCGACGCCAACATCACGACCTTCATCGCCGCCGCGATCCTCTTCGCCATGGGCTCCGGTCCGATCAAGGGTTTCTCCGTGACCTTGGCCATCGGGATCATCACCTCGGTCTTCACCGCCGTGTTCGTCACGCGGATGATGCTGGTCATCTGGCTGCGCCGCACCCGGCCGCAGACCCTGCCGATCTAGAGGGATGGCCATGCTGCGCGGATTGAAACTGGTTCCAAGCGACACCAAGATCCCCTTTATGAGCTGGCGGCGCTATGCGGTTCCGGCCTCCCTCGCCCTCGCACTTCTCTCGGTAATAGTCGCCTTCGTGCCCGGACTCAACTTCGGTATCGACTTCCGGGGCGGCATCTTGATCGAGGTTAGAACGCAGGGCCCGGCCGACCTCGGCCAAATGCGCGCTTCGCTCGGCGACCTCGGCCTCGGCGAGGTGGCGCTGCAGGAATTTGGCCAGGACACCGACGTGCTGATCCGCATCGAGCGCCAACCCGGCGACTCGGAGGCGCAGAACGCCGCGGTACAGAAGGTTCGCAACACCTTGGGCGAGGGGGTCGATTATCGCCGGGTGGAGTTCGTCGGCCCCAAGGTCAGCGGCGAGCTGATCGAGGCGGGCGCGATCGCGATCGTCCTCGCCATCGTGTTGATGCTGGTCTACATCTGGTTCCGCTTCGAGTGGCATTTCGGCTTGGGCGCGGTGATCGCCCTGATCCACGACGTCTTGCTCTCCATCGGCTTCTTCGGGGTGACACAGCTCGAGTTCAATCTCTCGACCATCGCCGCGCTACTGACCATCGTCGGCTATTCGATCAACGATACCGTGGTCGTCTACGACCGGGTGCGCGAGAACCTCCGGAAATATAAATCGACACCCTTGCTCGACGTCCTGAACCGGGCGATCAACGATACGCTCTCGCGCACCACCATGACCTCGCTGACGACGCTGCTGGCGCTGCTGGCGCTCTTTCTCTTTGGTGGCGAGGTGATCCGGGGCTTCGTCTCGGCGATGATCTGGGGCGTCTTGATCGGCACCTATTCCTCCATCTTCATCGCCGCGCCCCTGCTCATGACCCTCGGCCTGGAGCGCCAGCGGGCCCGCGAGATCGGGGAGGAGGCCGGCGCGGCCGACTAGAGCCTGAGCCATGGACATCACCCCGCCCCCCGCCGCCGGCCACCAGGTGATCCAGGCCTACGGCGGCGGCGGCTTCCGGATCGCCGGCGCGCGACACGAAGGTGCGGTTCTGGTGCTGCCGGAGAAAACCCTTTCCTGGCCCCTCGCGGCACCGCCCGCGATCGACGCCGAAAGCCTGGCAGCACTTCGCGACACCGACCCTGGCGTCGAGCTGCTGCTGATCGGCACCGGGGCCCGGATGGCGCGGATCGAGACCGAATTGCGCCGGACCGTGAAGTCCTGGGGCATCGTGCTCGACGCCATGGACACCGGCGCGGCGTGCCGCACTTATAACGTCCTGATGCTGGAGGAGCGGCGCGTGGCGGCGGCGCTGCTGCCGGTCGACTGACCGGTACGTCACGGGCGCGGGGCGACGCCATCGCCTTTTGCGCCGAGGCGGCGCGCGAGCACGATCGGGAACGCTGGCTGGCGACCCTGCTGGCGCCGGCCGAGACAAGGGCGCCCCTCCTGGCCCTTCTCGCCTTCAACCTCGAACTCGCCAAAATTCATGAAATCGCCAGCGAGCCGATGCTGGGCGAGATCCGTCTGCAGTGGTGGCGCGAGGCGATCGAGGACATCGTCGAGGGTCGGACCCGCGCCCACCCGGTGGTCCAGGCCCTGGCGCCCTGCCTGGGCGAGGGCGTGCTCGCGGCCCGAACCTGCCAGGCGCTGATCGACGGACGGGCAGCGGATCTGGACGAAGAGGGGCCGACCGACATGGTGGCGCTGGAGGCCTATGTCGAGGCGACGGCGGGGCGCCTCAACCTGGCGGTGGCGGAGATTTCCGGACTGGAGGCATCGCTTCGCGAGGCCGCGGGCCAGGTCGGACGGGCCTGGGGATTGCTCGGGCTGTTGCGCGCGGTGCCGTTCCACGCCAGGGCCGGCCGGGTGATGTTGCCGGGCGAGGAATTGGCCGCCGCCGGCGTCGCCCGGCGCGATGTCGTGGACGGGCGCTTTTCCCCGGCCATGGGCATGATCGTGGCCCTGGTCGCGGCGCGCGCGATCGAATGCCTGGAGGAGGCGCGACGCCTCGCGCCGCGGATGCCGCCCCGGGCCCGAGCGGCCTTGCTGCCGGCGCCGCTGGCCCGGGCGCATCGCCGGGCCCTCGCAGGCGTGGGCGACAACCCCTTCGCGCTTCGTTCCGAGCCGGCGAGCGCCGTGGCGCCACTTCGCCTCGCCTGGCACGCCCTACGTGGCCGCATCTAGACGACCTCTGTCCACGGCGGTTTCGCATTTGCCTTATGACCCGACCTCGCCGAACATTCGCCGAACGGCAAGGAGGGCCGCGGATGTCGGATGACGACATGGTGATCCCGCGACGCCGCGCGATCCGGTGGGCTCGGCGATGAGCGGCGGCGGACTTGTCCCCGGCAAGCTTCCCGCCGCGTTGTTGAGCCGGCTGTTGCGGCGCCACGCCCGCGCGGAGCGCGATGTCAAGCTCGGTCCCGAGATCGGGGAGGACGCGGCCGTCATCGACATCGCCGACGGTGCGCTGGTGGTGGGCGCCGATCCGATCACGCTCACCGGCGGCGAGGTCGGCGCGCTCGCCGTCCGCGTCAACGCCAACGACGTCGCGGTCATGGGCGTGCGCCCGCGCTGGTTCCTCGCCGTCGTGCTGCTGCCGCCGGGGACCACCGAGGCGGAGGTCGAGGCGATTTTCGCCGCCATGGGCGCGGTGCTCGACGAGATGGGAATCGCCCTGGTCGGCGGCCACACGGAGGTGACGGGCGCGGTCACGCAGCCCCTCGTCGTCGGCCAAATGCTGGGCTGGCGGGCCGACGGCCGCTTCGTCGCCACCGGCACCATGAGGGCGGGAGACGCCGTCCTTCAGGTCGGCATGGCGCCGGTCGAGGGCGCGGCGGTGCTGGCCGCCGAGGCCGCCGGGCGGCTCGGCGAGCTCGACCCGGAAATCCTCGATAGTGCGTTGCGGGCGGTGGACGATCCCGGCATCTCGGTGGTCGAGTCGGCGCTCTTGGCGGCCGAGCTCGGCGCGACGGCGCTTCATGATCCGACCGAGGGCGGGCTTTCCGCCGGCCTGCACGAGCTGGCTGCCGCATCGGGCCTGGCCATCGAGATCGATCCAACCGCCGTCCCCTGGTTCCCGCCCGGGCTCGCGATCTGTCGCGCGCTCGATGCCGATCCCTGGGGCACGCTGGCCTCCGGCGCGCTCCTCGCCGCCTTCCCGCCGGATAGGGTGGAGGCCGCGCGGGCGGCGCTCGCGGCCGACGGCCGGCCGGCGGCGATCATCGGGCGGGCGCGGGCGGGCGCGGGCGTGCGGAAAAGCGATGCCACCCCCCTCCCCCGCCACGAACGGGACGAGGTTTCGCGCATTCTGGCCACGATTCTGTAATAATGGCGGGAAGCCGAACGGAGGATTCCACCATGTCGAATGTCGCCGAAGCCACCGACAGCCACGAGGAGAAGCGCGACGCGTTGCGCCGCCGCTACATTGGCGAGCCGGCGCCGGACGCGGAGCCCGTGGCGACCGGCGGCGTCGACCACCTGGCGCTGATCTGTTCCGACATCGCGGCCACCATCGATTTCTACACCGAGGCCGTGGGGATGCGGCTCACCAAGGTGGTCCAGAATCGCGACGAGCCGACCTCGACCCACATCTTTCTCGACATGGGCGGCGGCAATCAGCTCGCCTTCTTCGACTTTCCCGAGCACGGACCGGCGCCGACGGTGCGCGGCATCGGCAGCATGCACCATGTCGCGCTGAAGGCGACGGCGGAGAACTACCAGCGAATCGTCCAGGGCCTGAAGGCCCAGGGGATCGATCACTCGATCCACGGCTCCGAAGCCAAGGGAAGCGTCTATATGCGCGATCCCGACGGAATCCTGGTGGAAGTCACGACCGGCTATGACTGAGTCCCGCCGAGCGCCAGGCTGAGCGGGGCGATCTCCTCGGCCGTCCGGCGCGCATAGTCGAGCTCGGGGACCAACTCGATCATCCGCGCCTGCGCCGCCTCCAGACGGCCGGCGGCATCTTGCGCATCGAGTTCCAGGGCCTTGCCGCCCGCGACGACCCGTCGTCCATCGACGTAGACCTCGACCACGGCGCGGTCGGCGGCGTGATAGATCAGGCTCTTCAACGGATCGCGCACCGGCCGCATCGCCGGATGAGCGAGGTCGACCAGAACGATGTCGGCCTTGCAGTCGACCGCGAGCCGGCCGAGATCGTCGCGCCCCAAGGCGCGTGCCCCGCCGACCGTCGCCATGTGGATCAGATCGCCGGCCGTCGAGGCGTGCACGTCCTTGCTCGCCACGTGGCTCAAGATCAGGGCGAGGCGCATTTCCTCCAACAGATTGTGGGGTGCCACGTCGGTGCCGAGGCCCATGGCGACGCCGGCGCGGAGGTAGGCGCCGACATCCTCCAACTTGTCGCCGTAGCGCGCGAAGGGCGAGGGGCAATGCGCCACCGTCGCCCCGCTTTCCGCCAGCAGCGACAGGTCGCGCCGGCCATGCCAGCGAAGCGAGGAATGGCTGTCGATGAACAGGCAATGGCCGAGGATCGTTCTCGGGCTCAGGATGCCGAGTTCGTGGGCGAACTGGACCGGCGTCTTGCCATGGCGGCGGACGATCTCGTTGAACTCGACCACACTCTGCGAGATATGGGTGGTGAAGGGCCGCCCGCCGGTTTCGGCGAGGTCGAAGGCCTCGCGAAACAGCTCCTCGCTACAGGTCTCGATCTGGGCCGGAAAGACGATGCCCGAAAGCCGACCCGAGGGGTGGCGCTCCGCCGCCTCGATCAGCCGCGACGCGGTCTCCAAGCCCTGCTTGCCCACCGCCTCGTCCCAATCGAAGCATAACTCCCAGGCATTCTCCAGGCGCCAGCGGGCCGACTGGAAGGCAGGCCCGACGACGGCGCGGAGACCACTTCTCGCCAACAGGTCGAGCCAACCTTCCATCGGCGCCGAAAGCTCGACCAGCGTCGTGACGCCCGAACAGAGGAGATCGGCATAGGCGAGCTCGGCACCCGCCCGCCGGCCCTCCTCGTCGAGCCGGAAGGCCTGCGACCGCTCGTAGAGGCCGGTCATGTACTGCTCCGGCACGCCGTGCTCCTCGCGGATGCCCTTGTAGGCCGGCTCGGTCTGCGGGTGGCTATGGAGGTTGATCAGGCCCGGCATCACCAGCCGGTCGCGGCCGTCGACGATCGCGTCCACGGGCCCGTCGTGTCCGGCGCCGACATGGGTGATGACGTCGTCGGCGAAGACGACATCGACGTCACGCGCGTAGATCTGGCAACCCGCCGCCGGGTCCCAAAGCACGGCCCATGCCGCGTTCTCGATCTTGGTGGTTCGAGACATTCGCGTTCCTCCCCATAGAGTCTGGCCAGTCCGCGCGCAAGGGGCGGGTGGTCGAGAAAATGTCGGTTGCACTGCTCCCCGGTTTAGAGCGATGCTGTGGCGGCTTCAATATCCTCGGGCCGCGCCTCGGAGGTGCTCCATGCGCCGCCAGAGGATCGATGACCGGGGGGTACCGTGACCGGATTGATCCTTGGAGCCTCGTCAAACAGGGGGGGAGACTCTTCATGACCACGGATACCACCAAGAAAACAAGCAGCAGCCGCCGCCGGTTCCTCAAGAGCGCCAGCGTCGCGAGCGCCGGCGCCGTGGCCGCCGTGGGGACGGCGCAGACACTCGGCTTCCCCTATATTCGCGACGCGAAAGCCGCCACGACCACCACCTGGAAAATTCAAACCTCATGGCCCGGCGGCATCGGCCTCGAGCTTTTCAAGGACTGGTGCAACGGCATCAAGGAGAAGTCCGGCGGCGAACTGGCGTTCAAGCCCTTCGGGGCCAAGGACGTGGTCGGCGAGTGGCAGCTGTTCGATGCCGTCAAGAACGGCGTCCTCGACGCCATGAATCCGTTCACCCTCTATTGGGCGGGGCGGATGCCGGCGTCCGTGTTCTTCAGCTCCTATCCGCTGGGGCTGCGTACGGAGGGCGAGTGGGACACCTTCTTCTACGGCCTCGGCGGCCGTGAGATCGCCCGCGAGCTGTTTGCCAGGTTCGACATGTTCTACGTCGGGCACATCCAGCACGGGCCCAACATCATCCACTCGAAAGTGCCGATCCGCTCCATCGACGACTTCAAGGGCCGCAAGATGCGTGTCCCGGGCGGCATGGTGGCCGAGCTGTTCTCGGCGGCGGGGGCCAAGACGACCCTGCTTCCGGGCTCGGAAATCTTCGCCGCGTTGGAGAAGGAGACCATCGACGTAGCCGACTACGTGGGCCCGGCCATCAACTACGCGCTGGGCTTCCATCAGGTGACCAAGTACATCTCCATGGGCCCGGCGGGCTTCATGTCGATTTACCAGCCGGTCGACCTCATGGACCTGACGGTGGGCATGAAAAGTTGGAACGCGCTGTCTCCGCGGATGAAGGAGTTCGTGGAATGCGAGGTGCACTCTTACTCCGACCATCATTTCGCGGGCATCCAGAAGGCCGACCAGGACGCCTGGAAGAAATTCACCGAGGCGGGCACGGTGGTGACCCGTCTGTCGGGGGATGACGTGGATGCGTTCACCAAGCTGGCCGTGCCGTTGTGGTTCAAATGGGCCAACAAGGACAAGGACGCGGCCCGGGTGTTCAAGATCCAGCTCGATTACATGATGTCGGGCAGCCTCGGCTACGTGACTCCAGACATGATCAAGGGCCACACGCTCAAACTGTAAGGAGCGCGGTATCCCCCAGGGTCGGAGACCCACAAATCCGGGGGGGGGCGCCCATTGCGGCGCCCCCTTCGTTATGGGCGCGCGGGTGACTGCCCGGGATCGGTGACATGCCAAGCCTGACGTTCATCCTGCCCCACTGGCTGTACTGGTCGGGTCTTCTGTTGTTTCCGTTGGCCGCCATGTTCATCGTGCGGCGCCAGGTGGCGAAGCCCGAAGCAAAGACCGTGACCCTTCCCATCGCCTATCTTCTGTGGCTTTTCGGCGGATTCGTCGGGCTGCACCGGTTTTACCTGCGCAGTTTCCTGGGCGCGCTCTACATCCCGCTCTTTGTCGCCATCCTTTTCGGCAACGTCCGCGGGCGCGAGGCGCGGAACCGGATATCCGGCGCCCGCAACGACCTCATGGGCGCCGAGTTCGACGTCGAGCGCTTCCAAAAGGCCGTCGAGCAGGGCAAGGACGCGGCCCAGGCGATGCTCGCCAAGGCCGAGCAGGCGCTGGCCGCGATGCACGACCTCTTCGCGGCGGCGAGCGCCAGCTTCGAGCAGTGGCAGACGGTTTCCGGCGGGTTCGCCATCGCCATCGCCGTGCTGCTGCTGATCGATGCCGTCCTGCTGCCCCGGCTGGCGCGGGCTTGCGCGGAACGGGAGGAGGAGGCGGCAAAGGTGGCCGGCAAACGGCCCGCCGAGGTGATCGAGGAGGTCACGGGGCCGGCGGCCGACGTCGAGCAGGCGCGGGAGGTGCATGACTACATCACCAACGCCATCGACAAGATCAACGGCTTCTGTGGGGAGTTCGTCTGCTACTGGTCGGTGATCGCGGTGTTCGTCTACTACTACGAGGTCATCGCCCGCTACGTCTTCAATTCGCCCACCAATTGGGCGCACGAAAGCATGTTCCTGATGTTCGGCATGCAGTACCTGCTGGCCGGTGCCTATGCCCTGCGCGAGGACTCCCACGTGCGCGTCGACGTGCTTTACCTCCTGCTCTCCGATCGCGCCAAGGTGATCACCGACATCACCACCTCCGTCTTCTTCTTCCTTTTCACCTCCACCCTGCTGGTCACCGGCTGGATCTTCTTGATGGACTCCATCGACGTCATGGAGGTGTCCTTCACCGAATGGGCGGTCCAGTACTGGCCGATCAAAATCTCCATCGTCCTCGGGGCCGTGCTGATCATCCTTCAAGGGCTCTCCAAGCTGATCAAGGACGTCCGGCTGCTGACCCGGGCGGGGGCGTAGCCCATGGGCCTCGAGATCGACATCGGCTGGCTCACCCTGCTCATGTTCGGGTCGCTGGTGATCCTCTTGCTGGCGGGATTGCCGCTGGCCTTCGTGACCGGCGGCCTGGCGTGCATTTTCCTCTTCGTGTTCGGCGACGCGCGGATGCTCAACATCCTGCCGTCGCGCATCTACCCGTTCATGACCGACTATCAGCTGTCGGCCATCCCGCTGTTCATCTTCATGGCCTCCATGCTCGAGCGCGCCGGCCTCATCGAAGAGATGTTCGACGTCATCTACAAGATTCTCGGCGGCCTCAAGGGCGGCCTGGCGGTGGCGACCATCATCGCCTCGACCATCCTCGCCGCGATGGTCGGCGTCATCGGCGCGGCCGAGGTGACCATGGGCATCATCGCGCTGCCGGCCATGCTCAAGCGCAAGTACCACCCGGAGCTGGCGTGTGGCTCCATCCTCGCCGGCGGGACCCTGGGCATCCTGATCCCGCCGTCGATCCTCGCCATCCTGTTCGCGGTCGTCGCCCAGCAATCGGTGGGCGAGTTGTTCATCGGCGCCGTCATCCCGGGCCTATTGCTGTCGGGCCTCTATATCCTCTACGTGATCGGGCGCAGCTACCTCGACCCGGCGGTGGGGCCGGCGCTGCCGCCCGAAGAGAGGATCGGCTCGCGCGAGAAGGTCCGCCTGCTAGGGGGCATGATCCCACCCATCATTCTGGTGATTCTGGTGCTGGGCGTGATCTTCACGGGCGTGGCGACGCCGGTGGAGGCGGCTGGCATCGGCACCTTCGGCGCCATCGTCGTCGCCGCCTTCTACCGGCGCCTGTCGTGGAGCGGGCTCCGGCAAGCATCGCTGACCACGCTCAAGGCGACGGCCATGGTGCTGTGGATCATCTTCGGCGCCTCGATCTTCGTCGGCTTTTACATCGTCAGCGGCGGCCAGCAGTTCGTCACCGACAGCCTGCTCGGCACCGGTCTCGGCTCGTATGGCATTTTGCTCATCATGATGATCATGCTGGTGATCCTCGGCATGTTTCTCGACTGGGTCGGCATCCTGCTGCTGGCGGTTCCGATCTTCGCGCCGATCATGCTGACGCTTCCGTGGGACGGCGTTTTCGGGCTGCCTGGAGTGGCTCGCGAGGACGTGCCGCTGTGGTTCGGCGTCGTCTACATGGTCAACATGCAGATGTCGTTCCTCAGCCCGCCCTTCGGATACGCGCTGTTCTACCTGAAGAGTGTCGCCCCGCCCGAGATCACCATGGCCATCATCTTCCGCTCCGCCATCCCGTTCCTCATCCTCCAGGCGGTGGGGCTGGCGGTGTGCATCATCTTCCCGGATATCGTGCTGTGGCTGCCGCGCCAGATTTACGGCTAGAGCACGGCGCCTCACATCAGCGACTGGGCCTCGTCGATCGCAATGACCGAGCCGGTCATGAAGGCGGAGCGGGAGGAGGCCAGCAACAGCACCAGGCCGTCGAGATCCGAGGGCTGGCCGAGCTTTCGGGCCGGAAAACGGCGGATCAGCGCCTTGCCGCTCTCGCTCTGCCAATGGGCGCGGTTCATCTCGGTCTCGATGTAGCCGGGGCAAATGGCGTTCACCTGGATCGAATAGCGGATCCACTCGATCGCCATCGCCTTGGTCATCTGCGCGATCGCCGCCTTCGAGATGGCATAGAGCGCGAGTTGCGGCAGCACCTTCAAGCCCAAGAACGAGGACATGTTGATGATCTTGCCGCCTTCGCCGCGATCGATCATGCGGCGCGCGACCGCCTGGGCGGCGAAGAAGGCGCCCTTGACGTTGGTGTCCATCACCCCGTCATAGTCCTGGACGGTGCAATCGATGGCCGGCTTGGTCACGGCGATGCCAGCGTTGTTGAGCAGGATATCGATGGCGCCCAGTCGGCCCGCGGTAAGTGCCACGCCCGCCTCGATCGAGGCTGGATCCACCACGTCCATTTCGACCGCCAAGGCGGTGCCGCCCCGGGTCTCGATCCGAGCGGCCAAATCGTCCAGCCGATCGCGCCGGCGCGCGGTGATTGCGACCCGCGCGCCCGCCGCCGCCAGGGTCGTCGCCAGATGTTCGCCGAGGCCGCTCGACGCGCCCGTGACCAACGCCACCTTGCCGGCGAGCTCGCCCGTCTCCCTACTCATAGCCGCCTTCCTCCCCCGTCCGACCGACCGAGGGGACCATCACGGCCCGCCAGCGCTCCGGTCGAGGGCGTCGCCGCGCGAACCACTCCTTAACCGATTCAGGGTAGCATCCGAGTCGAAATTCGAGGAGTTCCCTAAATGAACGTCACTGCGCGCGTTCTCGTCGTCGCCCCGCGCGAGGCTTACCCGGACATCGGGACGCAGCTCGAGGCGCAAGGCTATGCCAGCCGGACGGCGCACGACTTCGAGGAAGCGCGAGCTTTGAGCCGCGAGACGCCACCAGACATCGCCATCGTGGCCGCGATGGGTCCCGATGATCCGCGACCGGCGAACGTGGGGTGGGCGCTCGGGCGAGGTCCGGACGACGACCCGCTGCCGATCCTCTATATCGCCGATGCCGACACCGGCGGCGAGGCACCGCTCGACGATGGTTTGACCGAGTACCTCTCGCCGAGTTTCTCCGAAATCGAGCTGCTGGCACGACTTCGCGGCCTGACCCGGCTCGCGACGATGCGCGAAGAACTCAACCGGCGCGCCGCCACGACCCGCAGCTACGGCGTCCAGGGACAAGAGGCGTCTCGGCCGCCGACCACGGTGAGCGACGCCCGATTGCTCCTGGTGGCGGAGAACGACGTCAACGTCGCCCCCTTCCACGCGACGCTGGGTCGCGAAGCGGCGTTGGCGCTGGTACCCGACCGGGAAGAGGCCGTCCAGCGCCTCGAGCGCGATTCCTTCGACGCGCTGCTCGCCTTCGCCGTCGACGGCGCGGGCAAATGGCTCGACCTGTTTCATTCGATCCGCGGCAACTCCCGCCTCTACAACCTGCCGATCCTGGTGATCACCAAATCCGCCGACGAGGCCTTCAAGGCCGATGCCTTCGCGGCCGGTGTCAACGACGTGCTGGCCCAAGACGCCCCGCCGGAGGAAGTCGCCTTCCGCGTGACCAATCAGGTGCGACAGCAGCGCTATCGCTTGTCGATGCAAGCGATTTACCGCGAGGCGCGCCACCTGGTGACCAGCGATAGCCTGACCGGCCTCTACACGCGGGGTTTCCTCCAGGCCCATCTCGCCACACAACTGGCCGAAGCGGAGGTCTCCGAGAAACCGCTGACGCTCGCAATCATGAAGCTGGAAACGCTTTCCTCGGTCAATCAGACCCTGGGCTATGCGGCCGGCGACCAGCTTCTTCGCCAGGTCGGCGGCATGATCGGCACGCTGGTCCGGGGCGAGGATCTGGCAGCGCGCCATCGCGGCGATACCTATGCCGTCGTCATGCCGGATACGATCCTGGCGGACGCCCGAATCGTCACCGGAAGGCTTTGCGGGGTAGTCAACAACAGCAGCTACGCCTTGCCCGACGCCGCCTCGCCCGTGACCACGCGCCTCACGACCTGTTGCGTCGAGCGGGTTTCGGGCGACAGCGCCGATACCTTGCTCCGTCGCGCCCGCCTCGGCCTGAAAGGCTGAGACCAATCGAGGTGAGTCCCGGCCGTCCCGGCCGCGCGGGCGAAGCCCCTTAACGTCCGCGTCGGCTCGGGGTAAAGTCCGAGCCATGATCGCCATCGACATCATCTCCGACACCGTCTGCCCCTGGTGCTATATCGGCAAGCGACGCCTGGAGCGAGCGCTCGCCGCTCGCCCGAACCATGACTTCAAGATCGACTGGCGGCCGTTCCAACTGAACCCGGATTTACCGTCCGCCGGCATGGACCGATCGCGCTATCTGGAACTGAAATTCGGCGGCAAGGATCGCGCGAGCCAGATTTACGATCGGGTGCGGGAAGCCGGCGCGAGCGAGGCCATCTCCTTCGACTTCGAGGCCATCGTGCGGCAGCCGAATACCGTCGATTCCCATCGGCTGACGGGCGAGAGGGGTGTCCAAGACGCGCTGGTCGAGGACCTGTTCCAGCGCTATTTCCTGAGGGGCGAGAACATCGGTGATCGCGATGTCCTGCTCGAGGCGGCGGAGGCGGCCGGGATGGACCGGGAGGTCGTGCGCGAAAAACTGACCGCCGGGGAGGACACGGACAGCGTGCGCCTCGAGGAACAGACCGCGCGGCGCATCGGCGTCACGGGTGTTCCCTGCTTCATCATCGGCGGCAAATACACCGTCTCCGGTGCACAGGACCCCACCGTGTTGGTCAATATGATCGATCTCGCTCAGGGCGACGACAACGCCGGCGTTCAGGCCGCCGAGGGGGGCGCCGCCGAGGCCTGAGCGATTCCGGCCAGGCGGACCAGCAGGTCGCGCGCCCCGCGCAATCGCAATTCCGGCGTTTCCCACTGTCTCCTGAAGACCAATCGGTGGTCGGGCCGGAGCTTGGCAGTGCCCGCCTGGGAATTGATGAAGGCGACCAGGCCCGCCAGGTTCGCATAGTCGTTGTCGCGGAAGGCGACGGTGGCGCCACCCGGCCCCGCCTCCAGCTTCTCGATATTGGCCTCGCGGCAGAGCCGCTTCATCTCGACCACCTCGATCAGATGCGAGACCTCCCGCGGCAATGGGCCGAAGCGGTCCACCAGCTCGGCCGCGAAGGCATCGATCTCGGCGGCTTCCCGCAATCGGCCCAGGCGGCGGTAGAGGCCGAGGCGGAGATCGAGATCGGCGACGTAATCGCCGGGGATCAGCACCGCCATGCCGAGGGCGATCTGTGGCGACCAATCGCCACGCTCGACCTCGTCCATCCCCTCGCCATCGCGCGCGCGGGCCACCGCCTCCTCCAGCAATTGCTGGTAGAGCTCGAGCCCGACTTCCTTGATATGGCCAGACTGCTCCTCGCCCAAGAGATTGCCGGCGCCGCGAATGTCGAGGTCGTGGCTCGCCAGAGAGAAGCCGGCGCCGAGCGTGTCGAGCGCCTGCAGGACCTTCAGGCGTTTCATCGCGTTGGCGCTGGGGGCGCGGCGAGGCGGCAGGGTGAAGTAGGAATAGGCCCGCTTCTTGGCCCGCCCGATGCGGCCGCGCAACTGATAGAGCTGGGCCAGGCCGAACATGTCGGCGCGGTGCACGACGAGGGTGTTGGCGTTGGGAATATCCAGCCCCGATTCGATGATCGTGGTGGTGACCAATACATCGAACGCACCGTCGTAGAAGGCGCTCATCACCTCCTCGAGCTCGCCCCCCGACAGCCGCCCATGCGCGGTCACGAACTTCACCTCGGGGATGTTGTCGCGGAGGAAGGTGGCGGCGTCGGGAAGGTCCTGGATGCGGGGGCAGACGTAGAAGCTCTGTCCGCCGCGATAGTGCTCTCGAAGGATCGCCTCGCGCACGATCACCGGATCGAACGGCAGGACGAAGGTCCGGACCGCCAGGCGGTCGACCGGTGGCGTCGCGATCAGGCTCAACTCCTTCACGCCGCTCATCGCCAGTTGCAGCGTCCTGGGGATCGGCGTCGCGGTGAGGGTCAGGACGTGGACGTCCTCCCGCAGTTGCTTCAGCCGTTCCTTGTGCTTGACCCCGAAGTGTTGCTCCTCGTCGACGATCAGCAGCTCGAGAGCCTTGAAGCGGATACGCTTGGCGAGCAACGCGTGGGTGCCGATCACGATATCGACGCGACCGCTCTCCATGTCCGCCCGCGTCGCCGCCGCGTCCTTGGTGGCGACCAGGCGGGACAGTTGACGGATCTCCACCGCGGAATCGCGAAAACGCTCCGCGAAGGTCTCGAAGTGTTGGCGCGCCAACAGCGTCGTCGGCGTCACCACCGCGACTTGGCCCCCGGCCATCACCGTGGCGAAGGCGCTTCGAAGTGCTACCTCGGTCTTGCCGAAGCCGACGTCGCCGCAGATCAGGCGGTCCATCGGCCGGCCGGCCGCCAGGTCGGCCATCACGTCCTCGATCGCGCGGCTCTGATCCTCCGTCTCCTCGAAGGGGAAGCGGGCGCAGAATGTGGCGTAGAGCGGATCGTCCGCGTCGATCTTGGGCGCGGACTTGAGCGCACGGGCCGACGCCACCTTGATCAAGGCCTCCGCCATGTCCTCGAGGCGAGACTTCAGCCGGGCCTTGCGCGCCTGCCAACCGGCACCGCCCAGGCGGTCGAGGGCGACGCCCGCCTGCTCCGAGCCGTAGCGGGACAGCATCTCGATGTTGACCACCGGAAGGTAGAGCTTGTCGCCGCCGTCGTAGCGCAGGTGCAGGCAATCGTGCGGCGCGCCGCCGACGTCGATCGTCAACAGCCCTTCATAGCGAGCGATCCCATGTTCCGCGTGGACCACCAAGTCGCCGACGCCGAGCTCGGTGGCGCTGGTCAGGAATTCTTCCGCCCGGCGCGATCGCCGGCCGGCGCGGCGCATGCGATCGCCCAGAATGTCCTGCTCGCCGACGACGACCAGATCGTCGGTCTCGAAGCCGTGCTCCAGCGCCAGCACGATCAACGCCAGCCGGCCTCGCGCCAGGCCCGCCAGCGCCGGGCCGTCCGCGACCACGCTCGCGTCGTCGATCTCGTAATCCCCGAGCAGCGTCGCCAAACGGTCCGCCGAGCCGGGGGAGTAAGCGGCGATGGCGACCCGGCGCCCAGCCGATACATGGGCTCGAAGGTGATCGCGAAGGGCGCCGAAGACGTCGAGCCCGTCGTGCTGCCGCTCGGCGGCAAAATCGCGCCCGCGCCGGCCACCGAGGTCGATCACGCTCTCCGACGGCGGCGCCCGAAACGGCGTCAGGGCCAGCGCGGCGCGCGCCGCCAACACCTCGTCCCACTCGCCCTGGCGGAGATAGAGTCGCTCCGACGGCAGCGGATTGTAAGGCGGCGCCTCGTCACCGCGCTGGGCGACATGGTCCTTGCGGGCTTCGAAATGTTCCTCGATCTGCGACAGGCGGGCGACGACCGCTTCCTCCACCAGGGGGTCGAGAGCGATCCGTGCCTCCGGGAGGAAATCGAACAGGCTTTCCAGCCCCTCGTGGAACAGCGGCAACCAGTGCTCCATTCCAATGTGACGGCGGCCGGCGCTGACTCCGTGATAGAGCAGGTCCTCCCCGGTCACGGCGCCGAAGGCGCGGCGATAGCCGGCGCGAAAGCGGTCGATCGAGGCCTGGTCGAGCGAGACCTCGGATACCGGTCCCAAGCGAAATTCCACGGCCTTGCCGGTGGTGCGCTGGGTCAGCGGATCGAAGAGGCGGATACTCTCCAACTCGTCGCCGAAGAAGTCGAGCCGCATCGGCGCCTCGCCCCCCGGTGGAAAGATGTCCAGCAGGCCGCCCCGCTGGGCGAATTCTCCCGGCTCCATCACCGTGCCGGATCGCGAATAGCCGTTTCGCGCCAGAAACGCGCCCAGGGCGTCGAGCGAGACCGCGCCCGCGATCCGGCCCTCGAACACCGTGCCGGCGAAGCTCGCCCGCATCGGAACCCGTTGCAGGGCGGCGCTGACGGTGGTGACGAGGATGTGCGGACGCCCGGCGCCCGCCCCGGGCTCGGCCAGGCGCGAGAGCATGTCGGCGCGCCTGGCCGCCACCTCCGCGTTGGGCGAGGCGCGATCGTAGGGCAGGCAGTCCCACGCCGGAAAGCACCAGACCTCGAGCCCGGGATCGAAGAAGGCGAGCGCCTCGGCGAGCGCCATCATCCGTCCCTCGTCCCGCGCGACGTGGAGCAGACCACCGTCGAGCCGGCGGGCGAGGCCTGCGAGAAATTGCGCGTCGACCCCCTCCGGCGCGCCGGCGAGCGTCAGGCGCCCAGGCGCGCCGACAACCTGCTCGATTCCGTTCATACCAACCGCCAAAAATGGCGACTCCCCGGCCGCCCCGCTCCCGGTTTTCTCCCCTGGCCAAACCCCATAGGATAATTCCGACGGCCGCTCTCCCGCGTGTTTCATTGGAGAGCGGCCGTGGTTGAGTATGTCGGAGGGAACGAATCGAGGGAAGAGACGGCGAATTGCATCAAGGACGCGTCGGGCGCGGTGTTGTATCGGGCAAGGTGGCGAGGAGGTCGACGAGAGAATTGGAATGAAAAGCCGTGTTGGCTCGGCGCGAGACGACACCCCCGAGGCCAGGGCCGGCGATCCGAGCGGGCTCGGGTTCACCAAGGGCAAGGGGCCGCCTTCCCCTCTCCGCCACCGTCGCTCGCCGGGCTAAGTTGCGCGGTCGTTCGAACCCCGATCTAATGTTCGATATAGTTCGGCGGACGCGACCGTCGACGCCATGGGAACCTGTCCTGGAGCGAGAGAACCATGAGCGATCGCCCGCTTGAGGATAAGGTCTCGATGTCGGCGGGGGAGAAATGAGGCGTGGCCGCGCAATGGTGACGGTTCGGCTAGCCACGATCCTACTCGCCTGGTGCCTGTCGTTCGCGAGGTCGAGAAATAGTGTACTCTCCCCCGAAACGGCGAATTGAAACGCCGCGAGCAGGAACTGGCGGAGAAGGAAGCGCAACTCCGGGTCGCGCTGGACAATATGCTGGGCGGCATGATGCTTGGCGATCGAGAGCTCGACTGGGTGCTCTTCATTGCGCAGTAAAGCGGGTTGCACGATTGCGATGGCGTTGACGCCAGCCGTCGTGGATATTCGAGGTTCGAGGATAATTTTATCGCCTGCGGGTACGACGTGTAAGTCGCGAATCTGAGGGAGGAACGAACGAGGGAGAATTGAACGATGCGTCGCATGCTGACCTGCTTGGTCGCTTCATGGATCTTAATCCTCGGTTGTGGCGTGGCTGCCGCGCAGACGTCGAAGACCATCCGCCTGACCAACGGCGAGTGGCAGCCCTATCTCTCGAAGGACACGCTGCACTACGAGTACGCTTCGCACATCGTCACCGAGGCCTTTGCCCTCGTCGGCGTCGAGGTCGAAAACGGTTTCTTCCCATGGAAGCGGTCGTTCAAACTCGTAAAGGAAGGAACTTGGGACGGCACCGTGGTCTGGCTCTACACCGACGAGCGCCGAGAGCATTTTCTTTACTCGCAAGGGGTCGTCCAAACGAAGTATGCGTTCTTCTATCTGAAAGGTTCCGATTTCGATTGGAATAGCTACGAGGGATTGAGAGGCATCCGTATTGGCGGGACGTTGCAATACACATATGGCGAGGGATTTGACGCCGCAGAGAAGGCCGGCATTATCAATACGAATCGGGCGCCAAGCGACGAAATCGGACTCAAGAAGCTGCTGAAGGGCCGAATCGAAGCGTTTCCCGGCGAGGTCAAGGTGACCTACGCGCAGATTCGCGACACCTTCTCCCAGGAGGACGCGGCGTTGTTCACGCACCACCCCAAAGCCATAAACGAGGCCCCGATGCACCTCTTGCTGAGCAAAAATGTCGCGGGGAACGAGGCGATGCGCGATCTGTTCAACGAAGGACTGAAGCGCCTCAAGGTAAAGCGGGCGGTATGACCAGATCATCGCCGACGCTCTGGCCGGCAAGTACGCCAAGCCGTGACGAGGCGCGAGAAGAGACATATCAAGCGGATAACTGGCGCGGCTCTCATGTAGCGCGTCGTGATCGTGATCTCAATGGGGGTGCGAAACATGATTAGAGAGTCCGGCTTTCTTTCGTTCAACACGATCCGGGCAAAGTTTCTCGCGAGAAGAGACATATCAAGCGGATAACTGGCGCGGCTCTCATGTAGCGCGTCGTGATCGTGATCTCAATGGGGGTGCGAAACATGATTAGAGAGTCCGGCTTTCTTTCGTCATCCCGCTTGTGTTGCTTTCGACGATCGCCGTCTTCGGGCTGTTCGAGTTCGATGCCCGCCGGGACGCAAACCGCATGCTTCAGGACAAGCTCGACAAGCTGGTCGCCATCCAGAGCGCGGTGGTCGCCAAATCGCTGTGGAACGTCGCCGACGAGCAGATCAAGTTGATTCCTTGCCTATCCGGTTATCACCCACACCCACTATATGTAGTGTGCACCCATTTTCCTGAGTAAAGCTCGGTGCAGGTCGAAGCGGAGATATCTCCGGCGATGCCGAGCAGGGACTCGGACGGCATTGTAGCGCCTTTTAGGCGACACTTTAGCGTGGTGGAAATCCTAATCATTGAGTCGGATTTGGCAAAACGCCACGTTGCATAAAGGACCGTCACTTCATTGAAATTTATCTGAAATCGGAGGTGAACGACACCGATGGAATATTCCAGGAAATCAGAGCTTCATTGAATTGTAGGATTCGAGTGCCGGATTATTCACAAATAGCTCTGTGAACTGGTTTTCAAGTTCGCTCAATACGTCATATGAAGTAAACGGATTGAGGATCACGTTCTTGCGTGTCGCTTCGTCTTCGCTGCGACTCAAAACGCGCAGGAGACTAACAGGCGCGGACGGGTTCTTCGCAACGATTCGTGCCAGCGCGTCGCTTTCTTCGACTAGTGCCGTCAATCGCTCAGACGATGTCGTTTCATCAGCAGCTTCCCGTCTGGCCGTGGGTTTCTTCGTTTTTCCCTTGGTCGCCACCGTTCCGTCCCCCGATGTTAAGTACGTGACGTGAATTAAACTCCGGTTCGGTTTTCAGAACAATCAAGAATTAGCCGGATCGCCTCCTCAATGCGCCTGCGCCGGCCCTTGCCTGCAGTCCAAGGAGACACACTACATATAGTGGGTGTGGGTGATAACCGGATAGGCAAGGCTTCAACCTCGAAGACACCCACATGACCGACCCGGAGCGCATCTCCAAGCTCACCGCCGTCCTTTCCATCACCTTCTGCTGGGCGCACAAAGTCGGCGATTGGCTCCACGAGGCCGAGCCGATCCGCCTCAAAACCCACAAAAGGATGGCAAAATCCATCTTCCGATACGGTTTCGAGTGGATAAGGCGACAGCTCGTCAATCCTATCGACAGGCGTCAAGCCATTGAGCTGATTCGTTTCCTCGTCCCCGGAAAACCACCAGTCCAGGTGCCCAGGCCAAAGCCAGCATGAACGAGTCGTGTACTGTGCAATCTGACATTAAGTGCACTGTCACCTAATGCTGTCGATCACCGATTGAGCAACCTGATGTGTGGAAATTCGGAACGCCGTTGATCAGTCCTTGCCTATCCGGTTATCACCCACACCCACTATATGTAGTGTGTCTCCTTGGACTGCAGGCAAGGGCCGGCGCAGGCGCATTGAGGAGGCGATCCGGCTAATTCTTGATTGTTCTGAAAACCGAACCGGAGTTTAATTCACGTCACGTACTTAACATCGGGGGACGGAACGGTGGCGACCAAGGGAAAAACGAAGAAACCCACGGCCAGACGGGAAGCTGCTGATGAAACGACATCGTCTGAGCGATTGACGGCACTAGTCGAAGAAAGCGACGCGCTGGCACGAATCGTTGCGAAGAACCCGTCCGCGCCTGTTAGTCTCCTGCGCGTTTTGAGTCGCAGCGAAGACGAAGCGACACGCAAGAACGTGATCCTCAATCCGTTTACTTCATATGACGTATTGAGCGAACTTGAAAACCAGTTCACAGAGCTATTTGTGAATAATCCGGCACTCGAATCCTACAATTCAATGAAGCTCTGATTTCCTGGAATATTCCATCGGTGTCGTTCACCTCCGATTTCAGATAAATTTCAATGAAGTGACGGTCCTTTATGCAACGTGGCGTTTTGCCAAATCCGACTCAATGATTAGGATTTCCACCACGCTAAAGTGTCGCCTAAAAGGCGCTACAATGCCGTCCGAGTCCCTGCTCGGCATCGCCGGAGATATCTCCGCTTCGACCTGCACCGAGCTTTACTCAGGAAAATGGGTGCACACTACATATAGTGGGTGTGGGTGATAACCGGATAGGTAAGGTTGATTCTCGCCGCGCTGGCCATCGATCCCGACGTCGAGAGCGCCGCCGTATACGACGAGCGGGACCAGCTCGTCGGCTTTACCGGATCGGCCGATGAGATCGAGACACGGCCGTTCTTCGCGTCGAAAGAGATCGTCTACGTCTATGACGAGAAGCCCGAGGTCATCGGCCGGCTGACGGTTGCCTTGACCGACGCGCGTCTGCAATCCGCCGCACGGGAGCGCATGTTCCTGGCCGGCGTTTTGGCGGCCATTCTCATCGTCTCGGTCGTGTTCAGCGCGTTGCTCGGCAACCGTCGCACGATCGGCATCCCGCTCGAGCGGCTGCTCGCCTCGATCGACCGTTCGCGCGAGGGCGGCAAACGCCAAGCCGTCGATTGGCGGAGCAACGACGAGATCGGCGCCGTGGTCTCGGCGTTCAACGAGATGCAGGAACGCCAAAAGGCTTACGAGCAGGATCTCGAGGCAACGCGCGACATGCTCGAGCGCCGCGTCGAGGAGCGCACCCGCGAGCTCGCCCATCTCGCCCGGTTCCCGTCCGAGGACCCGAGCCCGGTGCTCAGGGTGATGCCCGACGGCGCCGTGCTCTACGCCAACGATGCCGCGATTGCGGTCAATGGGCTGCTCGAGGGAGGCAGGAAGTCGACGCTCCCGCGCGACCTCGCCGGGGTTTGTGCCGAGGCGTCTCGCACCGCCGAGGTCCGGGAGAGCGAGTTCGAAAGCGGCGATTGCGTCTTCGCCTTGTCGATCGCACCGGTCGCCGACGAGTCCTACATCAATATTTACGGCCGCGACATCACCGAACGCAAACGGGCGGAAGCGGACCTGTCCGAGAAGGAAGCCCAACTCCGTCTGACGCTGAACCGTATGCCCGGCGGCATAAGGCTTGTCGATAAGGACAGAAATTACGTATTATTCAACTCGCGATACTCCGAATTGTACGATTTTCCCGAAGGACTTCTCAAAGTCGGCGATTCCAGCCGTGTCGAGAATCTTTACCAGGCCCGACGCGGCGACTTCGGCGACGGCGATCCGGAGACGCTGGTCGATGAATGGCGAAACGAAATTCCGGTGCAAACCGAACCCGCGAGTTGGGAACGAAGAACGGTTGGCGGGAAAACGCTTCGGGTCCGCACGGCACCAACGCCGGATGGCGGTTTCGTGAATATTGTTACCGACATCACCGCGCACAAGCGCGCCGAGGAAGCGTCGCGCGAGGCGCGCGACTCCGCCGAATTGGCGACGCAGGCCAAGGCGGCGTTCCTCGCCACAATGAGCCATGAGATCCGCACGCCCATGAACGGCGTCATCGGCATGGTCGACCTGCTGCGCCGGACCACGCTGGATGATGATCAACGCCAGATGATGACGACCGTGCGCGAATCGGCGTATTCGCTGCTCACCATCATCAACGACATCCTCGACTTCTCGAAGATCGAGGCCGGCAAGCTCGATCTCGAGGCGATCCCGATCTCGATCTGCGATGCCCTCGAAGGCGTCGGCGAAACCCTTGCGCCCACCGCCAGAAACAAGGGCATCCGGCTCAGCACCTACGTCGATCCCGCCATTCCCGATGCGGTTGTCGGTGACCAAACGCGCATCCGCCAGATCCTTTTTAATCTGGGCGGCAACGCGATCAAGTTCACCGAAGCGGGCAAGGTGCTGATTCGCGCCGACAGGGTGCCCTCGAAGGCGAAGAAGAAGGTGACCGTCCGCTTCCAGATCATCGATTCAGGCATCGGAATTCCGAAGGAGGCTCAAAGGGAGCTGTTCCAGGCCTTCACCCAAGCCGAACGTTCGACGGCGCGGCGCTACGGCGGCACCGGGCTGGGGCTCTCGATTGTCCAGCGCTTGGCCAAGATGATGAAGGGTTCGATCGAGGTGGAGAGCACGCCCGGAAAGGGTTCCGTCTTCACGCTCACGGCGAGCTTCCCCGTGGCCGAGGAGCATCGCATCAAATCCGACGGCCTCGATCTCGCTGGCCTGAACGTCCTCTTGCTCGTTAGGGACGACGACGTGCGGGAGTTGTTCTCCCGATATCTACGACATTGGAATGCCGAGGTCACTCTGTGCGGGCAGATCGGCCGAACGAAGCGGCTCGCGCCGGATGCCGTGGCTAAGGGCAAGCCGTTCGATGTCATCGTCATTGGTTCGGGATGGTCGCCTAAAAAGCAGGCCGATGTCATCGCGTCCATTCGCGGCGCCGAGGGCCTGGCCGGGACCCGGTTCACCGTCATGGCTTCAACCCGTACGAAGGTGGATCGAATGCATATTGCCGAGACCGCGATTGTGGATGCGGACCCACTGCGCCGAGCCAGATTTATCCGCGCCGTCGCCATGGCGGCCGGTCGGGCCAGCCCGGAAGTTCAGTTCGATGAGGATGTAGTTGCCGCCAAGGGCAGACCGGCGCCCTCGGTCGAGGAAGCCGAAGCGATGGGACAGCTCATCCTGGTGGCCGAGGACGACGTCACGAATCAACAGGTCATCCTTCGCCAGCTCAATGTACTCGGCTATGCGGCGACGATCGCAACCGACGGCAAGGAAGCGATGGAGGCCTTGCGGACCAGATCCCACGCTCTGCTGCTGACGGACTGCCACATGCCGAACATGGATGGCTACGAGCTGACCGAGGCCATCAGGAAGGCCGAAAAGAAAACCGGAACGCGCCGCCCCATCATCGCGATCACCGCCAGCGCGCTGAAAGCGGAGATCGATCGGTGCTTCGAGTCGGGGATGGACGACTATCTCTCCAAACCGCTGGAGATGTCGAAGCTGAACGAGGCCCTGCGCAAATGGATGCCGGTCCCCGATGACGGATTGCCGGTTGCGGCCGTGGAAGCGCCCGCGATGACGCCGGCCAAGGGTGAACAAGACGACGGCCCGACCGGTCCCCTCGACCCGAACGCCCTGAAAAGCTTGTTCGGCGACGCCGCCGACACCATCCGTAAACTCCTCGCGAAATTCGTTGCGTCGGCGTCGGAGACGGTCGCCCAAATCGAAGACGCCTGCAGGCGGAAATCGGCTGAGGAGGTGGGCGCCCTCGGCCACAAATTGAAGTCGTCGTCGAGACAGATTGGGGCATACGCTCTGTCCGAGGTTTGTGTCGTACTAGAGCGAGCGGGCGCGGCATCCGATTGGCCGACGATCGAGAGCGATGTGCCGATACTGCGCGAGCGCATGAGCGAGGTGGCCGACTTCATCGCCAATCAGTCTTGAGGCGAACACGCGTGCTACCGATGCGATGCGCGGTGCCAGAACCAGGATGAAGCCATGACGGTTCCTTAGTGTCTGGCCCAAAAAGAGTTGAGTGATTTCAGTATGTTGTGATTCTCTCGTTTGTGTTGAAGCAAATTAGGAGGCACGATGTGTGGACTGAAATGACTCAGCCGCAGCATGACTGGTCCAGCCTACGATATATAAGTGATCTGACGGAGGCGGAATGGAACTCGATTGCGCCCTGTTGCCATCGGTCAGGCGTCTGGGTCGCCCACGGAGGAGCGATTTTCGCGAACTGCCGAACGCGATCGTACCCATGGCGCGCACGGGTTGGCAATGGAGGATATTGCCGCGCGAGTTCCCGCCGCGCTCGACCCTGTAGCGCTAGTTTTACGCCTGGCGTCGCGACGCCGTCCTGCACGATCTCGACCATCATCCCCCAATGGCGGCGGCTTGCTGCTCGGCGCCCTGGTCGGCGATATCCAGGACCGCGACGGCGCGACGGTGCTGCAGGCGTCGCTCCGAGAGGCCTTCCCCGGGCGGTGCCATGGCTTCGCCGACGGCGCCATCACTTGGCAAACGAGGAAATGCGGGAGGCCCACCACCTGGTTCACACGGTGAAGGGGGCGGCCGGACATTTGGCGGCGTTGGAACTGTACGCTCATGCCGAAAAACTCGAGCACGCCTTGCTAGAGCCCCATTCCAAGGGGCTTGCCGATCTGGTAAATTATTTCGAAGCTGCCTTTAACGAGGCCGTCGGCGCGGCGGAACGATTGGCTTCGACGCGTCGGGCGCGGGGCTAGTGGGAATCTTCACCTCGACCGCAACCCGTGGAGAATGTATGGCATGACCGATTCATCGCCAAAGACCTACAAATTCTTCGTCGTGGATGACGACCCGTTCTTCATCGAGGCTCTGAGCGGCCTGCTCGAAGCCGAGGGGCATGACGTCCGCTCGACCTCGACGAGCGGCGAGGCCATCGCCAAAATTCGCGAGGCCCGGCCCGATTGCGTGCTGACCGACCTGTTGATGCCCGGCACCGACGGAATGCAGCTGGTGAAGACGATAAAGCAAGACGCCGAGCTGGCGGGAATCAAGGTCATCGTGGTGTCGGCCAAGTCCTTCGGCTTCGATAAACGGCAAGCCAGGAAATTCGGAGCCGATGCGTTTATCGAAAAACCCTTCGACGCCGACGGATTTTTCAGCGTCGTCGACCAGGTGATGGAAGATAAGATCGAAGTCACGTTCTGGGGCGTGCGCGGCACCCTTCCCGTCGCCGGGCGACGCTCGTTACGCTACGGCGGAAACACCTCCTGCGTGACATTGTCTCTTCCCCAGGGGCGTCTCTTCCCCAGGGGCGGTTTTTCATTTTCGATGCCGGCACCGGCATCAAGGAGCTATCCAATGCCCTGGCGGCCGGAAACAAATTGAACTTGGACGCCAAGATATTCATTTCGCACCCGCATTGGGATCACATCAACGCCCTGCCCTTCTTCGCGCCGCTCTATCTTCCGGGCAACGAATTTGAAATCTCCGGCCCGGTGCACGCGGATATGTCCATGCGGGAGCTGATTTCGGCACAAATGGACGATGTATTTTTCCCGATAACCATGAAGGAATTCGGCGCGCGGGTTTATTTTCGGGACCTGGGCGAAGAGGAATTCGAAATCGAGGGGCTCGCCGTCAAGACCATGTTGCTCAGCCATCCGGGAAATTGCCTCGGATATCGGGTCGAATACGGCGGCCGATCGGTTTGCTATATTACCGACAATGAACTCTTTCTTCCCGACTCTCCACAGCACAATCCGCATTACCTCGACCGCTTGACGGCGTTCGTGGCGGGCACCGACGCCTTGATAACCGAATGCACATACACGGACGAGGAATACGCGACCAAGGTCGGCTGGGGCCATTCCTGCGTCAGCCAGGTCGTCGATCTCGCCCACCGGGCAAAGGCCGAAAATCTGTACATCGTCCATCACGACCCCGATCAAGACGACGACGACATCGATGCTAAATTGGCAAGCGCCCAGAGCAGACTGGCTTCGCTCAACTCGGACACCCGATGCCGGGCCCCGGTCGAGGCGGAGACGATAAAAATCTAGCCGCGTAACTTATACCAATTGACCTTGAGGGAGACTCACTTTGAGGATTCCCATGGTGGATGATTTCTGACTCAATTCCGGTGATTCGGAGTTGAGGAGGTTCACCATGGGAGCGGCGATCGGGTTACGAGAGGATTTCGATGCGGCGGAGCTGCGTCGCTTGGCGAAGCTTTCCAAGGATGCCGGCCAGAGCCGCCGGCTCTTGGCTCTCGCGGTGATCTATGACGGTGGGCGGCGGACGGATGCGGCACGGACCGGCCACGTGGGGCTTCAGGTGATCCGAGATTGGGTGTTGCATTTCAACGCCGAGGGCCCGGACGGCTTGATCGAT
This sequence comes from Alphaproteobacteria bacterium, assembly GCA_965225945.1. Taxonomy (GTDB): domain Bacteria; phylum Pseudomonadota; class Alphaproteobacteria; genus JASLMY01. The sequence goes on from CBDDBZ010000033.1 coordinate 260,367, forward strand.
CGCAAGGCGCCCGGTGCGGTGGCGAAGCTCGACGATGCACAACGCCAGGCGCTGGGGGCACGCGTCGATGCGGGGCCGAACCCGGCGGTCGACGGCGTGGTGCGCTGGCGGCTGAAGGATCTGGCGGGCTGGATCCGGGATATGTTCGCGATCTCGCTCGACGAGACCACGGTGAGCCGGGAATTGAAGGCGATGGGCTTCACGAAGATGACGGCGCGTCCGCGCCACCATGCCCAGGAGGAGGGCGTCATCGAGGATTTTAAAAAAAATTCCCCGAGCTGGTGGCGCAAGCCCGCCGGCGCCTGCCCGACGGCACCGAGATAGAAATCTGGTGGCAGGACGAAGCCCGTGTCGGCCAGAAGAACAAGATCACTCGGCGCTGGGCGCGGCGCGGAACCCGGCCCCGCGCACCGCATGACCAGCGCACCAAATCAGCCTATATCTTCGGCGCCATCTGTCCCGAACGCGGCGTCGGCGCCGCCCTCGTGCTCCCCCACTGCGACACCCAGGCCATGCAGCTGCATCTGGAGGAGATCTCCTCCCGGGTAGGCGCGCGCGCGCATGCCCTCCTGCTCCTCGATCAGGCGGGTTGGCACACCACGGACAAGCTGAAGATCCCCGCCAACGTTACCCTCCTGCCCCTGCCACCACGCTCGCCGGAGCTCAATCCGACCGAAAACATCTGGCAGTTCATGCGCGACAACTGGCTGTCCAACTTGGTCTTCCAATCCGACGAGCAGATCATCACCTCCTGCTGCGAAGCCTGGAACAAGCTCATCGATCAACCATGGAACATCACGTCCATCGGGCGGCGTAAATGGGCGCATGAGTTCTGGTTAATGCCGATTGGTATTAGAGCATGACCCGGGGAAATCGATTTAGCGGATTGATCCTCGGCACCGCCGTCGGCGACGCGCTCGGCCTGCCGTTCGAAGGGCTGGGGCGGCGGCGGATCGCGCGCCTGCACGAGGGACGCTGGCGCCATCGCTTTCTCTTCGGTCGTGGCTTCGTCAGCGACGATACCAACCACACCCTCCTCGTCGCGCTTTCGCTCATCGCCGCGCCCCGCGCGCGGGAGCGCTTCGAGGCCATCCTGGCGCGCCGCCTCCGGTGGTGGCTGGTTGGACTGCCGCTGGGCGCGGGCCGCGCCACCTACCTCTCGATCCTCCGCCTGTGGCTCGGGTTCCCTCCGAGCCGAAGCGGTATCCATTCCGCCGGCAACGGCCCGGCGATGCGAAGTGCGGCGATCGGCGCGTTCTTCGCCGATGATCGGGTGGCGCTCGACGACTATGTCGAAGCCTCGACCCGGATCACCCACACCGATCCCCGCGCCCTGGTCGGTGCCCGTGCCGTGGCGCTCGTCGCCGCCCTGATCGTGGCCACGGATTGCGACCGCCGCCCGGAGATCGACGCGCTGGACGCCGCCTTGCGCCCGGCGGGCGAAGGCGACGCGGCGTGGTCGGAGCTTTGCGACCAGATACGACGTGCCGCCACCGATCGACTTTCGGTCGCAGACTTCGCCGGCCGGCTCGGCCTCGGCGATGGCGTCAGCGGTTTCATCTATCACACCGTCCCCGTGGCGATTTACGCCTGGCATGCCCATTGGGGTGACTTCGAGGCGACCCCGGCCGAGGTCCTGGAAGCGGGCGGCGATACGGATACGGTCGTGGCGCCGGCGCGCTCGCCGGCGCCACGACGGGAGAGGACGGCATCCCGAAGGATTGGATCGATGGTCTCGCCGCCTGGCCGCACGGTGTCGGCTACATGCGCCGGGTGGCGGCGCACCTGGAGCATGTCGCGACGACGGGTTCGGCGGCCGCCCCGCCGGCTTGCTTCTGGCCCCTGTTGCCGATGCGAAATCTGCTCGGAAACTATGTGGCCCTGGCCCATCTGGCGAAACGGTTGGTTCCGTCGGGCTGAGGCCTTGCCCGAATTCTCGCAATCGAGCCCTCTACTCGAGCGCGAGGAGTAGCGCTTCGGCGTCCTTCAAGTCGGGGGTGTCGAAGCCTTCCCGGAACCAGCCGTGGATCGGTGCCAGAAGGTCACGTGCCGTGTCCCTCCAACCTTGATCGCGCCACAGCGTGGCGAGGGAGGTTGCCGCGCGAAGTTCCCAAGACTTCGCCTGCTGATCGCGTGCAATCGAAATCGCCTGGCCAAAGCACCTCTCGGCATCGACTTCTCGATCGCTCGGCTCGTCACACCGCAGCAGAAGTACCCCCTTCAAACGCCGCAGCTCCGCCTCGACCAGTCGGTCACCGGTCCGATCGACCACCGCGAGGGCGTCGTTCAGGGCTTCGCGGGCCTCTTCAAACCTGCCGGCGGCGAGACAGCTATCGACCAGGGCGAAGGGCCACCAAGCCTCCGTCTTCGGCACGGGCATGTCGAGGCCGCGACGGATCTCCGCCATGCCGTCGTCGAGCGATCCACACAGGACCAGGGCTCGCCCGCGATAGACGGTAGCGAAGGCCAAGAAGAACGGAAGCTCGTAGTCGGTCGCGAGCGCGATCGTTCGATCGGCCTCGATCCGGCTTTGCTCCACGTCGCGAAGCAACGCGTAGACGAAGGTCGTCACGATCCCCACGACGGCCCGTGAATAGGGGTGGTTCAGGTGGTCGGCATGCTCGACAGCTCGTCGCAGCAGACGGTCGGCGCGCTCCGGATAGCCCAATATCCACAGTGCGGCACCCGCCATGCATGATGACACGACGAAGGGATCCTGCCCGTAGGTCATGGCATTTTCACCATGGGCCGCGGGATCGTAGAGCTCGAGCCCATGTTCGAAATGATCACGCGCCATGGCAAAATCACCGCGCCAAAGCGCTGTTTGCCCGAGGGCCCGATACGATTCGACGGCGTAAGTCGAGCTCTCTCGCGATTGTGCCAGTTGCAACAGTTCGTGACCGATTTCGCGAGCGGCATCCAGGCGCGAGCCGACCTGATAACAGAGCCACAACCCCCGCAATACGGCAAAGAGCTGATAGGCGTCGGGCACCCGCCGGCAAAGTTCTCGCGCGCGAAGGAAGGCCGATTCCACCTCGGGCGCGGCCTGTCCCTTGGTGGCCGTGTAGGCCATGCCCAGGCGGGCCTGTAGTTCGACCTCCGATCGAATGCGCTCGCCGTCCTCGGGCAGTTCAGGAAGCACCTCGAGCGCTCGCGTCAGGTGTTCCACCGCGTCACGATGCGCCGATCGCTCCACGGCCCGGCGCGCCGCCAACTGCCAGTAGTGAATACCTCGCTCGAAGTCGCCGGCAGAGACGAAATGGTGGGCGACGAGCTCCGGCTCCGCCTCGACGCGACCCGCGAAGTCGGTCTCCAGCGAGCGCGCAATCCGCCCGTGCAAAATTCGCCGCTTAGCCAGCAACAGGCTCTCATAGGCCGTATCGCGGACCAGCGCATGTTTGAACGTGTAGCGAGCATCCGGCGGCACGCCGCGACGAAACAACAACTCCGCGCCCTCGAGCTGATCGAGCGCCTCCCCGAGCGCTCCATCGTCGAGCGGTGAGATGGCCGGCAAGAGTGGGAAGTCGAACTGGCGGCCGATGCAGGCGGCGCTCTGCGCCACCTCCTTGACGGGTTGCAGGCGATCGAGACGTGCCATCAACGAGTCGTGCAACGTCGCGGGGATAGCCAACCGGCTCAAGGATCCTTCGAGCACGTAGGCATCGTCGGTTTCGGTCAGTCCATCAGATTCGAGCAAAGTCTTGGTCAACTCCTCGACGAACAGCGGTACGCCGTCGGTCCTGGCGACGATTTCGTCGAGGAGCTCGGCGGGAAGCACCTTGCCATCCGTCATGCCCTCGGCGATGGCGAGGATATGGTCACGGCCGAGGCGATTGAGGGCGAGACGGGTGACATTCGGGTGTCCACCGAAGCCATGCGTGAAGGTGGGACGCGCGGTCACGAGGATGAACACGGGCGCATCGCCCACGTGATCGAGACACAGATCGAGGAATTCCAGCGTCGTCGCATCGATCCAATGCGCGTCCTCGACGACGAACAGGACGGGCTTCGCGCGCGACAGGCCGACGAGTTGATCGGCGAGCGCATCGAGGGTGCGGTTGCGCCGTTGTTGCGGCGAGAGGTCGAGTTTGCCGTGACGGACCTCGCCGTCAAGACCGATCAGCTCGGCGATCAGCGCCGTCGCCATGGCATTGCTCTCGCCGGCCAGGGACAGAAGCGCCTCGAGTTTGTCGAGCCCGATCTGGTTCGTGTCCTCGGGCTGGATCCGAGCGGCCATGTTCAATTGCCGAACGGCCGGGTGAAGGGCCGAGTCGGCGTGATAGGGAGAGCACTGATAAGTCACCCGAATGTTATCGTCCCCGGCCACGGCGTCGATCAGCGCGCGGGTGATCCGCGACTTGCCGATCCCGGCCTCGCCGCTCAGAAACACCATCTGGCCTTCGCCCGCCCGCGCCTGGCGCCAGCGCTCCCGCAGCAGGGCCAATTCCTGCTCGCGCCCGATCAAGGGGAGGACCTTGTCCGAGGAACGAGCCTCGAAGCGGCTTTCGAAGCGGCGTTCTCCACTTACCTCATAGGCGGTCACCGGGCCTTCCAGCCCCTTGAGATCGAGGGAAGCGAGCTCAGCCAGGACGAACCGTCGCCCGACGAGCCTCGAAGCGGCTTTCGAAGCGGCGTTCTCCACTTACCTCAGACTCTTCGTGGCCTCCGATATGACGACCCGTCCGGGACCCGCGACAGCTTGCAGACGCGCCGCCAAATTCGGCGTGACGCCTAGCACAGCCTCCTCCTGCGCCGCGCCCTCGCCGATCAGGTCGCCGACCACGACCCGCCCCGTGGCGATGCCGATGCGCACTTGCAACGGGCCCGTGGTGTCGCGCGCGAGTTCCCGGACCGCGCGAACGATCGACAGTGCCGAATGGATCGCGCGGGCGGCATCGTCCTCGTGCGCCACGGGATAGCCGAAATAGGCGATCACGGCATCGCCCATGAACTTGGCGACATGGCCTCCGTAGCCCGTGATCTCGCTGGCGACCCTGCTCTGATAGGCTCGCATCACCTCGCGCAGGTCTTCGGGATCGAGCTGTTGCGACAACTCGGTCGAGCCGACGAGATCGCAAAATAAGACTGTCAACTGGCGCCGTTCGGCGTCCTGACCGACCCGCGGGTGCGGCAAGGCTTCGGGTCCGTCGGGGGTGGGCGACGCCATTTGCCGATCACGGAGCTCGGTGATCGCCTTCAGGGCGCGGCGGCGGGGGCCGATCGGCAGCCCCAATTCCTCGAGATCGTCTTCGGTGATTTCCGGGAGGTCGTCGAGGGCGATCTCGTTCGCGGCAAAGACATCTCGATACTTCCCAAGACCGAGATCAATGAGCCAACCGTCGATATCGCTTCCCATGGCGGCCCTCCCGCGTGCCATCGTAGCAGAGCAACCCCGAGGTTGCGGGCAAGCTTCGAGCACCTGCGAGATGGCACCGCCCAGCCCGTCCCGCTAGTGTTCCGATCCTAACAAAAGTTTCCCAAAGGGCTTGCGTTCTGCGATTCTGGGGGAATGACGAAGACATTGGCATGCATCTGGCTGTCTCCCGCGGAGCGGGCGACGCTGGAAGGGTTGGTTTCTGGGCGGAACACGCCGCAGAAGCTGGTTTGGCGGGCACGGATCGTGTTGCTGTCGGCTGACGGGATCGGCACGATGACGATCGTCCGGTTGGTCGGCAAAAGTAAGGTGACGGTGTGGCGCTGGCAGGAGCGCTACCTTGCCAAAGGCATCGCCGGACTGCGCCGCGATGCGACGCGACCGGGACGCAAGCCGCCGCTGAGCGCCGAGGTGATCGAGCGGGTTGTGCATAAGACCTTGCACGAGACGCCGGAGGCGGCGACGCATTGGAGCATCCGCAAGATGGCCCGTGCCGTCGGCCTCAGCTACACCAGCGTGCAGCGGGTCTGGAAGGCGCACGGCCTCAAGCCGCACCTGGTGAAGACCTTCAAGCTGTCGAATGACGAGCACTTCGTCGAGAAGGTGCGCGATATCGTCGGTCTCTATCTCGATCCGCCGGACAAGGCGCTGGTTCTCTCGGTCGACGAGAAGAGCCAGATCCAGGCGCTCGACCGCACACAGCCCGGCTTGCCGATCAAGAAGGGCCGAGCCGGCACCATGACGCATGACTACAAGCGCCACGGCACGACGACATTGTTCGCCGCGCTCGACGTCGCCACCGGCAAGGTCATCGGCCACTGCATGAAGCGGCACCGCCATCAGGAATGGCTGAAATTCCTGCGCCGTATCGACGCCGAGACGCCCAAGAAGCTCGACCTGCATCTGATCGCCGACAACTACGCCACCCACAAGCATCCCAAGGTCAAGGCGTGGTTGGCAAAACATCCTCGCTTCCATATGCACTTCACTCCGACATCCGCCTCCTGGCTCAGCCAGGTCGAACGCTTCTTCGGCCTGATCACCAGCGATCAAATCCGTTGCGGCGTGTTCAAGAGCGTCGCCGAACTCGAAACAGCCATTCAGGAATACCTCGAGCACCACAATGCCGATCCAAAACCCTTCGTATGGACCGCTTCCGCCACCGCCATACTCGAAAAAGTCGCTCGTGGGCGACAGGCGTTAGAGTCGGTACACTAGTCTAGCCTCATCTCGCCCGGCGCCTTCCACGCCATCGCCGTGGCGCCCCTCATCCTTGGCGGTCCATGAAACCACCGGCTTTCGAGTACTTCGCCCCGGAGAGCCTCGAGGAGGCGGTCGCACTGCTCGCGCGCCACGGCGACGACGCCAAGCTGTTGGCCGGCGGCCAGAGCCTCGTGGCGATGCTCAACTTTCGTCTGCTGAGTCCCGCCGTCATCGTCGATATCAACCGAATCCCCGAACTCGACCAGATCGAGGAACGGGCCAGTGGGCTTCGGATCGGCGCGCTCACCCGCCACCATCGCCTGGAGATGTCCGAGGCCGTCCACGCCCGGTTTCCGGTGCTGACCGCGGCCATGGCTCATGTTGCGCACCTGGCCATTCGCAATCGGGGGACCCTCGGTGGCAGCCTCGCGCACGGCGATCCGGCGGCCGAGTTGCCGATGATCGCGGTCCTGCTGGAGGCGCGGATCACCGCCACGGGCAGCGGCGGCGAGCGCGAAATCGAGGCGGGCCGGTTCTTCTCGGGCGCGCTCGCCACCGTGCTTCGAGACGACGAAATCATCACCCGGATCGACCTCCCGGTGCTTGCCCAAGGCACCGGCTGGGGATTCGAGGAGTTCGCGCGACGGGCCGGCGATTTCGGGCTCGCGGGCGCGGCGGCGACGGTGACGCTTTCGGGCACGCGGGCGCGCGAGGTCCGCATCGCGCTTCTGGGCGTCGACGCCACGCCCGTCCGCGCGCGCGAAGCCGAGGCGATCCTCGTGGACACCGAGGGCGACGGCGACAGCCTCGACGCCGCGATTCTGGTGCTCCGCGCGTCGATCACGCCCGGCGAGGATCTCCACGCCTCGCCCGACTACCGGCGCCATCTGGCGGGCGTCCTGGCGAAACGCGCGCTCACCTCCGCCTGGGCCAGGGCGGCCCCATGAGCAAGCGACGGGCGATCTCGCTGACCGTGAACGGCGCCACTTTCGAGCGGGAGGTGGAGCCCCGGCTGCTGCTGTCGGATTTTCTCCGCGACACGCTCGGCCTGACCGGCACCCATGTCGGCTGCGAGCATGGCGTTTGTGGCGCCTGCACCGTCATCGTCGACGGCGACAGCCAGCGATCCTGCCTCACGCTCGCCGTGCAATGTGACGGCGCCGAAATCGAGACCGTCGAGGGCCTGGGCCGGATCGAGGAAATGAGCCGGCTGCAACGGGCTTTTCGCGAGCACCACGCGTTGCAGTGCGGCTTCTGCACGCCCGGCCTGTTGATGACGATCACCGACCTCTTGGCGAAGTATCCGTTGGCGAGCGAGGCGGAAATCCGGGCCGGCCTCGCGGGCAACATCTGCCGTTGTACCGGCTATGACAACATCGTCCGCGCGGTACGCGCTCTGGTCGACGAGCGGGAAGGCATTGCGCCGTGACGGACGAGACGGTGACGGCGCGGCCCAAGGCCGTCGGCGCCCGGGTCCAACGGCTCGAGGATCCCCGCTTTCTCACCGGCCACGGCGCCTTCGTGGACGACCGCCGCCTGCCCGACACGCTGCACGTGGCGTTCCGTCGGAGCGAGCATGCCCATGCCCGGATCACCGGGATCGATTGCGCCGCCGCCCGGGAGATGGCGGGCGTCGTCGGCGTGTTCGTGGCGGCCGATATCGGGGCGCTGACCCGGCCCCTTTGGGCGCTGTCGCGGATGCCGGACTATACCGCGACGAGCTTCGTGGCGCTGGCCGGCGACAAGGTTCGCCATGTGGGCGAGCCGATCGCCGCCGTCGTCGCCGAAAGCCGCTACATCGCGGAGGACGCGGTGGAATGCATCGATGTCGGCTTCGAAGCCCTGCCCGCCCTCGGCCATGCCGAGGCGGCGCTCGCCGAGGATGCGTCGCTGCTGCATGACGAGGCCGCCACCAACGTCCTGGCCAGGCGCACGTTCACCCAGGGCGACGTCGATGGCGCGATGGCCACGGCCCACCTGAAGGTCGCCGGGCGCTTTCGATGTCGCCGCAAGACGCCGGCGGCGCTGGAGAACCGGGCCTATCACGCCGAATTTGAACCCGGCCGGCAATTGTTGACGCTCTATTCCTCGACCCAGGTGCCCGGCTTGGTGCGTGATGCGCTGGCCGACATTCTGGACCTGCCGGGCCATCGAATTCGCGTCGTCGCTCCCGATGTCGGCGGTGGGTTCGGCGGCAAGGCCTCGCTCTACCCGGAAGAGGTCGTCGTCTCGGTCCTCGCGCGCCGGCTCGCCCGCACCATCAAGTGGACCGGCGACCGCTTGGAAGACCTGGCGACGACGAGCCAGGCGTTCGACGAAATCGTCGATGCCGAATTGGCGGTCGGCGCCGAGGGTGAACTTCTGGCCCTCGAGGCCGACGTCGTCGGCGACGTCGGCGCCTATTCCATCTATCCCTGGACGGCCGCGCTGGAGCCGGTGCAGGTCGCCAGCTTCCTGCCCGGCCCCTACCGCTTGGCGCATTACCGCGCTTCGGTACGCGCGGTCGCCACCTCGAAGGCGCCGACGGGCCCCTATCGCGGCGTCGGCCGCCCGATCGCCGCCTTCGTCATGGAACGCCTGATCGACATGGCCGCCCACCGGCTCGGCATCGATTCCGTCGAGATGCGGGCGCGAAACCTCGTGGCCGAGGACGAGTTTCCCTACAAGACCGGCTCGGGCCTGGTCTGGGATCGTTCCGGCTTCCGGGAATGCCTCGAGGCGGCTTGCGAAAGAAGCGACTATGCTGGCCTCCGCGCGCGCCAAGCCGAGGCCCGCGCGGCCGGCCGCTGGTTCGGCATCGGCATCGCGTCCTATGCCGAGTTGACCGGCATCGGCTCGCGGATTTCGGCGGCACCAGGCATGGTGATCAACACCGGCACCGAGACCGCCACCATACGGATGGACGCCACCGGCGCCATCAGCGCCGCCTTCGGCATCGCCTCTCACGGTCAAGGACTGGAGACGACGCTCGCCCAGATCGTTGCCGACGAGCTCGGCGCGGCGATCGACGAGATCGACATCGTCCAGGGCGACAGCGCCGCCGTCGCCCACGGCACGGGCACCTATGCCAGTCGTAGCGCGGTGCTGGCGGGCGGCGCGGCCACGCTCTCGGCCCGAGCCCTGCGCGAGAACATCGTCCAGGTGGCCGCGCAGCTCTTCGAGGCCGCGCCCGCCGACATCGAGATCGCGAATGGCATCGTTTCCGTCGCCGGCACCGACAGGCGAATGGGTTTTCGCGACCTGGCCCGAGCGTTCTATTCCGAGATGGGCCGCCTGCCTAGGCAAGTCCGCGAGACCCTGGAGCTGGAAGTGACGCGGGTCTACGACCCCTTCCTCGGCACCACCACGTCGGCGACACACATCGCGGTGGTCGACATCGACCCCCTGACCTACGCCGTCGACATTCTGAAATACGTCGTCGCGGAGGACTGTGGGCGGGTGATCAATCCGGCGATCGTCGAGGGACAGGTCCACGGCGGCGTCGCCCAGGGAATCGGCGCCGCCCTCTTCGAGGAGGTCTGTTACGACGAGAACGGACAACACCTGACAGGCAGCTTCGTCGACTATGTCGTGCCGTCGGCGGCGGAAATCCCAGCGATGGACGTCGTCCATATCGAGACCGAGCTTCCCGCCACGCTCGGCGGCTTTCGCGGCATGGGCGAAGGCGGCACGATCGGGGCTGTGGGCGCGATCGCCAACGCGGTGTCCGACGCGCTCCGGCCCCTCGGCATCGAGATCATGGAACTCCCGGTGACGCCCGAACGGCTGTTTCGACTTGTCCGGGACGCGAAGGCGCGGCAACGGGGAGACGAGGAGGCGAGATGAATTTGGGGATCGAAGGCAAGGTCGCTCTGGTCACCGGGGCCGCGCGCGATATCGGACGCGAGATCGCCCGTGCGCTCGCCGCCGAGGGCGCGAAACTGGCGATCAACTACAACAGCTCGGGCCGGGCGGCGGCCGCGCTGGTCGAGGAGATTACCTCCCAGGGTGGCACGGCCCGGGCCTACCAGGGCGACGTCGGCGACTATCGGGCGGTCGAAGCCATGGCGGGCAAAATCGAGACGGATCTCGGTGCCATCCACATTCTGGTCAACAACGCCGGATGGGTGGAACCCAAGACCTTCCTCGAGTCGACGCCCGAGGAATGGAAGCGCCAGATCGACGTCGGGCTCTATGGCGTGATTCATTGCTGCCACGCCGTCGGGCGGCGGATGATCGCCAACGAGGGCGGACGCATCATCAACATCGCCGGGGATTCGGCCCGGGTCGGCGAACGGCGCCTGGCGGTGACCGCGTCGTCGCGGGGTGGTGTCCTCTCACTCACCAAGTCGCTCGCGCGCGAGTTCGGCGGCGCCGCCATCACGGTCAACGCCATCGCCTTCGGCCTGATCGAAACTTCGCACAGCGATAAGGTTTGGCTCGACGAGCACCGCGATCGGATCGTGCGCCACTATCCCCTGGGGCGGATCGGCACGCCCGAAGACGTGGCGCCGATGGTCGCCTTCATGGCCTCGGCCGGCGCCGGCTGGATCACCGGCCAGGTCATGAGCATCAACGGCGGCTATAGCATGGTTGGGTGAACGCGCCGTCCCGACAAAGCCGCGCGGCCGGACTGCCCGACGGCGGCAAACATAGCGCCTCGGAAGACCCGGCCACCAAGTGGCCGCGATCGTCGGAATGCGCGGGCAAGCCACGGCGACCGCCGCGAGGCGTTGACCGGTGGAATGCGGGCCACGTATCGTTGGCCCGCGCGAGGTCAGATGCGGGGCGCTATCGTTCCTCAAAACCTATTCTGCAGCGGGGGGGGGGGGGGGGGGGTCCGAGACGAACGACCCGGGCGACAGTGTCGGTCGTTGGACCCGGCGGAAAGATTGCAACGGTCGCATCGGCCGATATGCAGGCGGAATGCTGGCGCTGTGTTCTTTTTCTCAACGGTGTCGGCGCAGCGGAAACGGGCCGCTCGCTTCTTGCAGCACCTCCTGGGACAGTGCCGTTGTCGGTCCTTAGGCCGCGAGGCGCTCGTACCGGTGATGAAGTCCTCCAACTCGAGGAAACGCAACCACCTTTCCGCCGTCGGCCGACTGGACGGGCCGTCCGTCGGGCGTATCCTTCCCGAGCGCCAAGTGCGTGCGAGACCCGTGGTAGTAGGCGAGGTAGGAACAAAGAATCTGTCGGAGATGGCGCTCGTTGAGAACAATGACGTGGTCCAGACAATCTCGCCTGATCGAGCCGATTGCCCTTTCGACGAACGGATTTTGCCATGGGCTTCGCGGCGCCGTCACAACCTCCTCGATGCCCATCGCCTTCAACCGCTCCCGAAACTCCTGACCGTACGCCCCGTCCCGATCACGCATGATATACCGTGGTGCCGTGTCCCACGGAAAAACCTCGCGGATCTGCTGCGCCACCCACGCCGTGGTCGGGTGTGCTGTAACACCGACGTGCTCGATGCGCCGCCGTTCGTGGCGTAGCACGATGAAGACGAACAGAACGGCGAACGTGGCCGTCGGCACCACAAAGAAATCGGCCGAGACGAGGCAGCCGACGTGGTTGTCGAGGAACGTCCGCCACGTCTGCGACGGTGGCTTCCGATGCCGCACCATGTACCTCGATACCGTCGCCTCCGATGCCTCGATTCCCAGCTTCATGAGTTCGCCGTGGATGCGAGGAGCGCCCCACAAGGGGTTCTCCCGACACATTCGACGGATGAGTTCGCGGACATCCTTGGGCACCGGAGGCCGTCCTGGTTTGCCGCGCCTGGATTTCCAGGTCCAGAATGCACGAAATCCCCTGCGGTGCCAGCCGATGACGGTTTCCGGCCTTACGATCACCAGCACCTCGCGCCAGCGCGGCCAAAGGCGGGAAAGGATGACCCAGAACAAGCGGTCGAGCGTCTGGAGCCGCGGCCGTCGCCTTTCCCGCTTCAGGATTGCCACCTGCTGGCGGAGGGCGAGGTTTTGCAGGTGTAGCGACGCGCGGCTGAGGAAGCTCTCGCGCAGCGTGGTGGAGAGAATCATGATGGTCGCTTGCATGCCGACGACGGTAGTCGGCAGTGGCCGGAAACGCTATGATTTCTGCGGCAGATGGGGTTTTGACGAGCCACAGCCAAATCCGCGGATATACCCGCTGTGATTCGTCTCTCCCGTCCAGGACAGGATGCTTCCAGCCGCACAACCTCCGGTAATTTCAAGCAAATCAGCGACAGCCGGGTGAACCTGTTTTACTATATGAATCAATGACTTAGAATTGGCTGGGGGAGAAGGATTCGAACCTTCACTGGCGGAGTCAGAGTCCGCTGTCCTACCATTAGACGATCCCCCATATCCGGGTGGCCAAGGCAGCGAAGCGCCCGCGTCATGATTTAGGTTTCACCGCCGCCGTTGTCAATCGGCCTCGCCACGCCCGCCGCCCCCGCCTCTCGCGCTGTCGCCGGGAGCGGGCGCGGCTCGCCATCCTCCGCCCTCGGCTGGACGGAGCCGACGGGCGATGTCATATTCCGGCCGGCGTCGAGGCGGGCGCGCGACACGGGGAAGAGTGAAATCGATGAGCGCCACCATCGGCACGAGGCTGATGACCTGGTGGAAGGGCGAGCGAGTCGGCGAGGACAACTTCGGCAACGCCTATTACCGCGAGAAGGACGGCGGCAAGCGGCGCTGGGTGATCTTCGCCGGCCGGCCCGAAGCCTCGAAGGTGCCGCCCGAATGGCACGCTTGGCTGCACCGCACCGTCGAGGAAGCCCCGAGCGAGAGCGCGCCCCCTCGCCACGATTGGGAGAAGGCGCACCTCCCCAACTTCACCGGCACCGATCACGCCTACCACCCGCTGGGAAGCCTCATCGGCGGCGGCGTACGGGCGCCCGCGACCGGGGACTACGAGCCCTGGCGGCCGAACTGACGCGCGGCTCTGATTGCGCCGGCCCGCCATGGTCCCGCCTCTCGCCCTTCTTTCGCTGCTTCTGGGGGCCTTCGTCGCCCTCGAGGCGAGCGCCCAGACGACCTCCGCCTCGATCCGGGGCGACATCGTCGTCGTGCGCGGCCTCGACCGGATCACCGCCCGGGTCACCGACATGGAGATCGCCCTCGGCGAGGCCCGGAGCTTCGGCCGCCTGGTGATCACCGCCCGGGTCTGCTATTCGCGCCCGCCCGAGGAGCCGCCGGAGACCTCCGCCTTCCTCGAGATCAAGGAGTTTCGCCACGGCGAAACTCAGTCGACGCCGCTCTTTACCGGCTGGATGTTCGCCTCCAGCCCGGCCCTCTCGGCGCTGGAGCACGCCGTCTACGACGTCTGGGTGATCGCCTGCAAAACGGCCGCGCCCGAGGCGCCCTCGGCCAAGCAGTAGAAGTCGCCTCGGGCGTCGAGCGCGCTCGCCAGCAGTTGGTGATAGCGCTCGCGGGCGATTTCGACGGCGCCGAACTGGGCCAGATGCGTGGTGGTGAACTGCGCGTCGAGCAGGAGGTAGCCGCCGGCGAGCAGACGGGCCACCAGATGCACCAGGCCCACCTTGCTGGCATCGCGTTCATGGCTGAACATGCTCTCGCCGAAGAAGGCGGCGCCCAGCGCCACGCCATAGAGCCCGCCGACCAGCCGGCCCTCGCGCCAGACCTCGAGGCTGTGGACGAAGCCTTGGGCGTGGAGATCGCCGTAGAGATCGACGATCCGCTGGTTGATCCAGGTCCCCTTGGTGTCCCGTCGCGCGGCGGCGCAGGCCCTGATCACGCCCTCGAAGCGGCGGTCGACGGAAACCTCGAAGCGCTCGGCGCGAACGGTGCGGGCGAGCCGCCGCGGCACGTGGAATTGCCTCGGCGGAATGATGCAGCGATGCTCGGGGTCGACCCAGAAGAGCGCGTCGTCCCGCCCATCCTCGGCCATCGGAAAGACTCCGGCGGCATAAGCGCGCAGCACCAGATCGGGCGTGATCTCGACCATCGGCCGGGCGGTCTCCCTCGCGTTACGCAGGCTGGGCCCACCGATCATGAACCGGCCGGCCCAGCCTGTGCAACGTGCCCCGCTTTCACCATCCTCGGCTCGCCTCGGTCACCTGCGAGAGCCTTTCCTACAGCTCATCGTGTTCGCTAGACTTCCGCCATGTTCGAGGGCACTCAGCGCAAACTGGCGGCGATCTCGGCTGGCGACGTCGTCGGTTACGGCCGCCTTAGGGGCGATGGCGAAGAGGGAACCCTGGCGCGCCCGAAGGCCCACCGGCACCGATGGCGGTCCATGTCATGTCTCGGCCGACCCGGCAGAGCCGAAACCGGCGTCAACTCATCTCATCGGCGGTGGATCCGCCATCGAAGACGGCTCGATGGTGGACGATGAGAAGTCTCGAAGAACAGGCGCAAATTGAACGCTTTGCGAAGACCTATCTCTGTGCCCAAACACCAACCATGCGGGCGATCGAACGCAGCGTTTGCGGTTGCGACTACGGCGGAACGAGCTGGACTACGCGTGAACAATGCGAGCAAATCAGTGCGCTCTTGGAACTACGCCCGGGAATGCGGCTGCTGGATGTAGGTGCAGGCTCCGGTTGGCCGGCGCTGTACATGACCGGGTCGAGCGGTTGCGACATCGTGCTCGTCGATCTTCCCTTGGCGGGACTTAAGATCGCCGCCGAGCGCGCGGTTTTGGATGGCATAATCAGCCGTTGCCGGGTCGCTGTCGCCGACGGCGCGAACCTGCCGTTTCCCGACGAGTGCTTCGATGCCGTCAGCCACAGCGACCTGCTCTGCTGCCTCGGGCCCAAGCGCGCGGTTCTCGGGGCCTGTCGGCGGGTGATCCGCCGAGGCGGCCGCATGGTTTTCTCGGTGCTCTCCGTCGCGCCGGGGCTTTCGCCGGCAGATTATTCGCGTGCCGTCGAGAACGGGCCGGAATTCATCGAATCGGAGGCCGATTATTCGACGCTGCTCACCGAGACGGGTTGGGGACGTGTCGAGCGTTTCGACCTGACGACGGACTATGCCGCCTCATGTCGCCGTCAGCTTGAAGCCGATGAAGAGCACGAGGAGGCATTGCAGACGCTCATTGGCGCCTCCGAGTTTGGGGAGCGCAATGTCGGGTGGCGATCAAAACTCACGGCCATCGGCGACGGGCTCCTACGACGCGAGCTCTTCGTCGCAACAAGCAGCTCGACATAGGCTCGATTGCCGAAATTTCCGGACGACCGCCACTAGCGCGCGAACGGCCCATTGTCCGGGCGGATCCCCCCTGACCATTAGGGCTTTCTAATGGAAGGCCCGTTGCTGAGGGGACTCCTGACGTCGATTCGGCAAAACCCGGCGTTCGGCCATCAATATCGTCTATCGGGGGTAGACTTCCCGTCGGGCGAGGGAGGCCGATTCGGTGATTCCTAGAGCAATATTCGAACGGATGGAATCGGCGCGGTTCCCTCCGTTCGGATAGATTTGCTCTATTCTTCAATAAGATAGCGCAGCTTTATCCGCCAGTTGGATCGCCGGAAGCGATTTCCTTTCGGACGGATGCGGCTCTAGCCAGAACCGGTCATGGCGATGCCATTCCAATGGCATGGATTGTCCGGTCCTTGGTCGTTAGTCTTCTGGGCGAGGATGAGACGGGGCGTTTAGCTGGAGTTGGGGGAATGCGAAATGGCAAATAAGGACCAATTCGAAAAATTCAGAAAGATGCTGTGGCCGAAGATCGAGGATGCTTCCACGGCCATGGAGGCCTCGAAACTTGCGCAGTGGGTCGGAGTTCTGATTGCCATCGGATATGGGCTTGCTCTGGTTCTTGCGATATCAACCGATCAATATCCCGATGGAACACCAGCTGAAGACGAAGCGGAACTGTATGGGATGGCTTTCTTTTCCGTCGTGCTGCTATTGCTCGCCTTGTTGTTCTGGTTTCTGGCCCGACAGGGCAAGGGCTGGGCTGTCTTGATCTTATCCGTATGGGGCCTGATCGAGGCGGTCGTTAAGCTGGTCACATTGCCCGGTCAGGGTGTCATCCTGACGATATTGATAATCCTGTTTTGCATCAGTGGGATTCGGGGCTGGTTTGGCGTCCGCAAATTCGGCCAACCAGGCGTGCCGCCAGACGAGACGGCTGTCTCCGAATAGGAGTGTCACCCTCGCCGCGTCTGCCCAGATGACGGATTGCGCGTCCGTCCCCTTCCGAGCGAGTTAGCCTACAGTCGTGCCTCGGCATCGCAGCCGACGGGAGGGCCGGATGAAGCGTCTGGTCATGATCGGCCTTGCCGTCTTGCTTCTCGCCGGCCTGGCGCTGGCCGGCCATGCCACCTTGATCGAGCCGGACCGGCTGGTGACGCGACGCCTCGGCCTCGCCTCGCCCCACTGGCCGGCCGGGCGAGCCCCGCTCCGCATCGTGGCGATCTCCGACCTCCACGCGGGCGCCCCCCATATCGACGCCGGGAAGATCGCCGAGATCGTGCGACGGGTAAACGCGGAAGCTCCAGACCTGATCCTGCTGCTGGGGGATTTCGTCATCCATGGCGTCATCGGCGGAAGCTTCATGGCGCCGGAGACGCTAGCCGCGCTGTTGGCGCCGCTCAGGGCGCGCTATGGGGTGGTCGCGGTGTTGGGCAATCACGACTGGTGGCTCGACGGCGAACGGGTCCGAGCAGCGCTCGAGGCCCAAGGCATCACCGTCCTGGAAAACGCCGCCGTGGCGCTCGGCGAAGGCGAGGAGCGCTTCCACGTCGCCGGTCTCGCCGACGATTCGAGCCGGACACCGGACGGCCGGGCCGCGCTCGAGGAGGTGCCGGAGGAAGCGCCGGTCATCATGGCGATGCACAATCCGGCGGCGATCGAAGTTGTGCCGCGCCGGGTCGCCCTCTCGCTGGCCGGCCACACCCATGGCGGACAGATCTATCTGCCGTGGCTGTTTGATCCGGTGGTGCCCGGGCGGGCCGGACCCGACCTCGCCCATGGCCTGATCCGCCGCGACGGCAAGCCGATCTACGTCACGGGCGGGATCGGCACCTCGATTCTGCCGGTGCGGCTCAACATGCCGCCCGAAATCACCGTGCTGACCCTGAGCCACGGGCTCGAATGACGCCGCCTCGCGGCGTTGTTCGCGGCCGAGCTATCCTATAGAGACGCGGAGCTAGAGACGCGGAGCGCGGGAACGGCCGGGGGAGAAGGCGAGATGGCGAGGGCGGACGGGCAATACGACGTGGTCGTGGTCGGCGGCGGCAATGCCGCCTTCTCGGCCGCGCTGGCGGCCCAGGAACGCGGCGCCCGAGTGGCGGTGCTGGAACGCGCGCCCGAGGAGGAAAGCGGCGGCAACAGCCGATTTACCGCCGGCGCCATTCGCTTCGCCTACCGGAGCGTCGAGGACATCCAGCAGCTCACCGAACTGACCGAGGAGGAGGTCGCCACCACCGACTTCGGCACCTACACCGAGGATCAGTTCTTCGACGACATGTTCCGCGTGACCAAGTACCGCGCCGATCCGGACCTGGTCGAGATCCTGGTCAGGCGGAGCTTCGAGACCATGGTGTGGATGCATGGCAACGGCATCCGCTTCGTGCCGATCTACGGCCGGCAAGCCTTCAAGGTGGACGGCAGGTTCAAGTTCTGGGGCGGGTTGGCGCTGGAGACCTGGGGCGGCGGTCCGGGCCTGGTGGACTCCGAGACCAAAATCGCCACGGAGCGCGGCATCGACGTGCTCTATCGCTGTCGCGCGCTCGAGCTGCTGCAGGACGGCGACCGGGTCCATGGCGTCAAGGTGCGCCACGCCGGCGAGCGCTATGAAATCCAAGCCCGCTCGGTCGTCCTGGCGAGCGGCGGCTTCCAGGCCGACCCCGAGATGCGGACCCGCTACCTGGGACCGGGGTGGGAACTCGCCAAGGTCCGCGGCACCCGCTTCAACACCGGCGACGGCATCAAGATGGCGCTCGACGTCGGCGCCGCGGCGCGCGGCAACTGGTCCGGCTGTCACGCCGTCGGCTGGGACTTCAATGCGCCGGAATTCGGCGACCTCGCGGTCGGCGACGGCTTCCAGAAGCACTCCTATCCCTTCGGCATCATGGTGAACGCCACCGGCCGGCGCTTCCTCGACGAGGGCGCGGATTTCCGCAACTACACCTACGCCAAATACGGCCGGGTGATCCTGGAGCAGCCAGACAATTTCGCCTGGCAGATTTTCGACAAGAAGGTGCTGCACCTCCTGCGCGACGAATACCGGATCCGTCAGGTGACCAAGGTCTCGGCCGAGAGCCTGGAGGAGCTGGCGGGCAAGCTGGAAGGGGTCGACCGACAAGACTTCCTCGACGAGATCGCCAATTACAACGCCGCCGTCCGCACCGACATCGGCTTCGATCCGAACGTCAAGGACGGGCGGGGGACGCAAGGCCTAGCCCTCGACAAGACCAACTGGGCCAACACCATCGAGGAGCCGCCCTACGAAGCCTATCAGGTCGGCTGCGGCATCACCTTCACCTTCGGCGGCTTGCGGATCGACACCCAGGCCCAGGTTCTCGACACCGACCTGGAGCCGATACCCGGGCTCTTCGCGGCCGGCGAGTTGGTGGGCGGCCTGTTCTATTTCAACTACCCCGGCGGCAGCGGGTTGATATCGGGCTCGGTGTTCGGACGATTGGCCGGCACCTCGGCCGCTGGCGGCAACGAATAATACCGGTGAGCCTATGAGCTGACCTGTCCGCCACAACGGATGTCATCGCGAGCGAAGCGTGGCGATCCAGAGCCACGCGAAAGATGTCGACGTATCCGGGCGGCTTCGAAGCCGCCTGGATTGCCACGGTGCGCAGCACCTCGCGATGACGGCTTTGCGGCGCGCAGCACCTCGCGATTGACGGCGGTGCGAGCTGCCGGCGAGGAGTCGAATCATCGGATCGACACTATGATGGTACCAGCCCTTCTCACCTTCGATGGTGAGCGAGGTGCCGGGGGCTGTAAAGGTTGAGCCTTCGGCTCCCCGCTACGCGGCTTCGACCTTGACAGCCCCCGTCCCCTCACTCCCACGCTCCGCCATGAGAAGTATTGGGGAGAGGAGGCCATCGTGTTCCCTCGACGTCGATCCCGCCGGATAACCGCTATCGCATATCCTTTCCTTACCCCCGCTCCACGCCATTAGTTGGCATGGCGGAGCAGGAAAGGTGAGCGACGCCGCCAGTCAAGGCCGGAGCCGCGCAGCGGTGGCCCGTAGGGCCAGCCTTTACTTGCGGCGGCGCCCGACGGATCATCGAGTCTGCCATCGAGGGCGGAAATACGAGCACCTTTGCGAAGCGAAAAAGACCCCCGGACACGCGAGCCTTCTTCCCCTCCGAATGGCGCTACGACCCGCGCATCGCGGGACCGGTTTACTCTCTCGCGGCCGCGCCAAAACGTCAAAGTGCCGGGCGCGCGGCCCTGGCTCGCCACGCCTCGCCCGGCCCGACGACTCGTGCGGCCGATGGCTCCGTTCATAGGCTCGCCGGTATGATACCAACCGACGTAAGTCCCGACCGCGACGTCAGATCCGCTTTTCCCTCGGGTTGAAGATCTGCGGCGGCGCCTGTGGTCGCTTCAGGGGTGGCATCGGCGGCGGGCGAATTTCGACGTTGAGATCGCCGAGATCCTCCAGGCTCTTCTTGAAGAAGGGCCTGGTGATGACGATACCGACGCGGCGGCGGACCGCCTCGTCCACCGCATCCTCCAGCTTCTCGGCGAGCTTCAGGTTCCACGGCACGACATAGGCGCGCGGCTCGATCGAACCGTCGAGGCGGAGCCAGAGATAGATCGCCTTGCCCTCGTCGAGGCTGACGCCCAGCAGCGCCGCGCTCTCGACGTGGCGCTCGTACCACTCGAAGCTGGCGGGCTTGGGCTTGCCCAGGACCTCGACGATCTGGGCATAGACCACCGGCAGGAACAGCGCGGTAACGGCGGTGGCGAGGATGCGGATGCGCGCCCGGCGCGGCGCCCAGATCGCGAAGGCGGCGAGGGCCGCGGCGAGGGCCGTCGCGGCGGCGAATACATAGAAGAGAATGCTCATACCTATCTCCCGGTGATCAGCGGGCGGCGCAGCGTGCTGACGCTGCCCTCGACCAGTTCACCCTCGCTCGTCAGGCGAAAGCGGAACGCCGTCTCCTCCTGACCGTGGCGCTCCAGTTTCACCGTGGTGGCGAGAAGTTGGCGCGTGTCCTCGAGCCACTTCTTGACGCTCACGACGATGCTGACGGGCACCGTATCACCCTTCGAGAGCGGCCCGTACATGTGCACGTTGATGATATATTCGCCCGGCGGAATGCCCCGGCTGTAGCTGACCTCGTAGTTGCGGTCGGTGGCGTCGCCCTCGATCCCGAGGTCGTCGCGCAGCAGGTTGAAGGTCTGCCCCCCCTGGTTCCAATAGCCCACCGGGACCTCACGCGGCGCCTTTACCCAGAGATCGACGTCGACCGGCAGATCGTTGGGCCATTGCATCTCGACGATGACGTTGCCGGGCGCCCTGTGCTCGTCGGTCTCGGTCTTCACCGGGCGGACGTGGGGCAGCAGCATGATCACCATGGCGACGAAGCCGATCAACGCCAGCAGGATGACGTCGCGAAAGACGGTGCCCCAGCTTTCCTCGTCGAGCGGATCAAGACCCTGCACGACGCTCCCCCAATTCCATCGCCCCGGCGATGAGGTCGACCGTGCCGCTCACCAGGATTCGATAGTTGAGGGTGAGCCAGATGTAGAGCACGGCGCCGGTGAGCGTGGTGTGCAGCGCCACCGACATGCCGTTGATCAAGGTCGCCACCATCGAGGAGACGTTCTCGACGTCCCCCGCCGCTTTCGGATCGACGCCGGAGAGCGCGACGATGAAGCCGATCACCGTGCCCACCAGGCCGAGGAAGATCAGGGCGTTGGCGATATCGCGAATGCCGACGATGCGGTCCGTCAAACGCAGGCGAAGCGCCGCCGCCATGGTGGCGCGGCCCTCGGACTCCGCGCCCTGGAGCTGGGCCAGATAGCGACCGGCCCAACTTTCCGGGTCCGGCGCGGCGGCCAGCACCGCGTCGAGGTCGGCACTGTGGCGCCACACCCGGAACCCGCAGAGGCAGAGGCCATAAAGGAACACGAGGACGATCAGAGCCGAGAGTTCCCGGAGATGGCCGTATATCAGGCCGTCGAGCCAGCCTTGCAGGAAGGCCGCCACGACCAGTGCCGTCGCGACGATGTTGACCAGCAGAAAGCGGACGAACAGCAGATATCGATGTTGCAAGCGGCGGTCCCCTCGATGCGGTCGGCTTTCCGCCGCCCCGGCTCCGAAGGCGACAGTCTATTGGATAGAATCCAACATATGGTACCCCTACGACGGTTTCCCGAGCTCGTCCGGAAAGGCGCCTGGTGCGCCGTGATGGGAGCGCATCACAAGCGCCGGTCAACGCGTCCGGCGGGCTCGGGAAGCCGCCCTTCGGGTCCCCTATCCTGGCTTCTCGGGGCGTCGGGCACCCTTGACGATGTGCCGGCATCGCCGGCGGGCGCCCTCCTGGCGAGAAACCAGGATAGGGGATCGTAGGGGTACCATATGTTGGATTCTATCCACTAGCACCGCGCGCGCGATCCGGCCGATCACGTTGGCGCGCCGAGCACCCGGCATGGCGGACGGGTAACACTTGCCCGAAAATTCGCCTCGGCGCGCGGTTCCGCTTCGAATTCGCGAAGCTTGCTGTATAACTCTACGAAGCGCGGGAGTGGTCTACGAAGCGCTCTACGAAGCGCGGGAGTGGTCTACGAAGCGCGGGAGTGGTCTACGAAGCGCGGGAGTGGTCTACGAAGCGCGGGAGTGGTCTACGAAGCGCGGGAGTGGTCTACGAAGCGCGGGAGTGGTCTACGAAGCGCGGGAGTGGTCTACGAAGCGCGGGAGTGGTCTACGAAGCGCGGGAGTGGTCTACGAAGCGCGGGAGTGGTCTACGAAGCGCGGGAGTGGTCTACGAAGCGCGGGAGTGGTCTACGAAGCGCGGGAGTGGTCTACGAAGCGCGGGAGTGGTCTACGAAGCGCGGGAGTGGTCTACGAAGCGCGGGAGTGGTCTACGAAGCGCGGGAGTGGTCTACGAAGCGCGGGAGTGGTCTACGAAGCGCGGGAGTGGTCTACGAAGCGCGGGAGTGGTCTACGAAGCGCGGGAGTGGTCTACGAAGCGCGGGAGTGGTCTACGAAGCGCGGGAGTGGTCTACGAAGCCGGGAGTGGTCTACGAAGCGCTGCGATTTGTCGGACTTTTGGCCGTGTTGATCTTGGCGGGATGCGCCAACAAGGTGATGCCCTTATACATCGGTGGCACGCTGGAGGTGCCGATGCAGCATTTGGGTGTGGCGCATGGCGCCTACGACGCCGATTTTGGGCAGCGCGTCTTCGTCTTCGCCAAATCCGACTTCGGCTGGGGGGCCCGGTCGGAGAATACCAACTACTACGCCATCGGCCCGACCGAAAAACACTATTCCGAGGTCAAGGGCAGCTTTTCGAACTGCGAATATGCCCTTTACGCCAAGCCGAACACACCCAGGCCAGTCGGACCCGGGGATTGGGAGGTCGTCAGCTACCAGCAGCTCGATTCCCAGGTCTGCGAGCGCCTGCCGGTGCCGAGCGCCGTGGTCGCGCGCTGGTTCCCGATCCCCTAGCGCAATATCCGCACGGATGCTGCTCTAGCACCACCTGCAACGCGAATTGCGCGACGGGGCCGCCCATGGCGGCCCTCGTCGTCAGGGCATGATTCGCTCACGCGGATCGCCCGACCACCGCGGGGGCACGCGAGCAATTCGCCACGGCTCGAGGGGGCTTCTCACGAGGATCGCCCCGCATCGTGAGCAATCGTGATCGCTGTCGGGCGCGGCGGTGATGGCGATCGCCTCGACGACGCCTCGGGCAATGTTTTGCGGTAATCTCGGCAAGGCCGGGCACGCCCGAGCGGACGAGAGGGAAGGAAAACACATCATGTCGGACACCGGGCCACTTTCACGCTTCACCGTGATCGATCTGACGCGCGCGCGCGCGGGGCCGACCGCCGTCCGGCAACTCGCCGATTGGGGCGCCAAGGTGGTCAAGATCGAGATGCCACCCGAGGCTGGCGGCGATACGCTCGGTGGCGATCGCGATAGCTTCGATTTCCAGAACCTGCATCGCAACAAGCGCGCCATGACACTCGACATGAAGGACCCGCGCGGTCGCGACCTGCTGCTCGCCATGGCCCGCGAGGCCGATGTCCTGGTGGAGAACTTCCGCCCCCGGGTCAAGCATCGCCTGGGAATCGACTATGAGACCATCGCCGAGATCAATCCGCGCATCGTCTATGGGTCGATCTCCGGATTCGGCCAGCAAGGTCCCTATGCCGAGCGCCCTGGGCTCGATCAGATCGCCCAAGGGCTGGGCGGCCTGATGTCGGTGACCGGGCTGCCCGGACAGGGCCCGCTCCGAGTCGGCATCCCGATCGCCGACCTCTCCGCCGGCTTCAATCTGGCCATGGGTATCCTCATCGCGCTCTTGGAGCGCGAGAGCTCCGGCCAGGGACAGTGGGTCACGAGCTCCCTGCTGGAGGCCCAGATCACGATGATGGATCTGCAGGCCGCGCGCTATCTGATCCGGGGCGAGGTGCCGGGACAGGCCGGCAACAACCACCCGGTGCACACACCGACCGGGGTTTTCGAGACCCGTGACGGCGCGATCAACATCCAAGCGAGCGCCCAGCACCTCTTCAAGCGGCTATGCGAGGCGCTCGGCGCGCCGGAGATCTACGATGATCCGAACTACGCCGACGGTCCGGGTCGCACGGCGCGTCGCGATGAATTGAACGAGGCGATCACCGCCTATACGCGCCGACGCGGCACCGATGAATGGATCGAATTCCTGGCCGAGGCGGGCGTCCCTTGCGGGCCGATCTACAGCCTCGATGAGACCTTCGCCGACCCTCAGGTCCAGACCTTGGCCATGGCGCCCGAGGTGGTTCATCCCAGGCTCGGTGTCCAGCGGCTCGTCGGCCAAGCGGTCAAGCTGTCGCGGACCCCGATGCAAATGCGCGAGGCGACGCCGGAACTCGGCGCCGACACCGACGCGATCCTGGGCGAGCTCGGCCTCGGTCCCGACGAGATCGCCGCGTTACGCGCGGACGGCGTGGTCTGAGTGCAATGAGATAAATTGCGACTCGCCGGCCGACCCGCGCCTTCCCAGCCCCCGGAATTGGTGCCCTCGGGGGGTGGTTGGGCCGGGGGAGCGGGCGGTCAGGGTCCGATCCGCCAGCTGCGTTCGAACCTAGCGCGGGAACGATGATATACTCCGCGCGGTCGAAGCATGGAGGCGCCCGGGCGGCGCGCCGGAACGAAGGCCGGAATGAAGGACAGTTACGATCTAATCGTCATCGGGGCCGGTCCGGCAGGCGAGAAAGGGGCGGCGCAGGCGGCCTATTTCGGCAAGTCGGTGGCACTTGTCGAGATGGCTGAGGTGCCCGGCGGCGCCGGCGTGAACAGCGGCACGCTGCCGTCCAAGACACTCCGCGAAACCGCCTTGCACCTCACGGGCTTTCGCCATCGGGGCCTCTACGGTGTCGACATGCGCTTGCGCCGCGAGGTCGAGGCGCGGGACTTCCTGCATCGCGCGCCGCGCGTGGCACGGGCCGAACATCGTCGGATCGCCGACAATCTGGCGCGCCACGGTATCGATACGGTGCGAGGCCGCGCTCGCTTCGTCGAGCCGCATGTCATCGAGGTCTCCCGCGACGCGGAACCGGGACTGCGTCTCGGGGGCGAGGTGTTCCTGATCGCCACCGGTTCCTCGCCGCGGCGACCCACCGACCTGCCCTTCGAGGATTCCAGGATCTATGATTCCGATACCATTCTCGACATCGACAAGCTGCCCGAGCGGCTGCTGGTCGTCGGTGGCGGCGTGGTCGGCGCGGAATACGCCTGCATGTTCGCCGCGCTCGATATTCAGGTCCATCTGGTGGATGGCCGCGACCGTCTGCTCGGCTTCATGGACGACGAGATCTCGGCGGTGCTGGCCCGCGAGATGATCGGAATGGGTGTGGAACTGCTGCTCAAGCAAAAGGTCGAAGCGGTGGAGACCGGGGACGTGCTCACGGTGAGGCTCGCCTCGGGCCGACGGTTCGAAGTCGACGCGTTGTTGGCCGCGACCGGGCGCCTCGGGAACAGCGCCGACATGGGTCTGGAGGATGTCGGGATAGATGTCGGACCGCGCGGCCATATCGAGGTCGACGACTGCTTCCGCACCAGCCTATCCCATGTCCACGCCGTGGGCGACGTCATCGGCTTCCCGGCGCTCGCCTCCACGTCCATGGAGCAGGCGCGAGTCGCCATGGTTCATGCCTTCGACCTCGGCTACAAGACCGCCCTCGCCGCCATCTTGCCGTTCGGGATCTACACCATTCCCGAATGCTCCATGGCCGGGGCGACGGAAGAGAGCCTGATCGAGGCGAACGTCGACTACGTCGCCGGCCGGGCCCGCTTTGCCGACAACGCCCGGGGCCGGATCGTGGGCGACGACAGCGGCTTCCTGAAGCTGCTGTTCGAGACCGACTCGATGCGGCTCCTAGGCGTCCACGTGATCGGCGAGCAGGCGAGCGAACTCGTCCATATTGGCCTGACGGCGCTGCTGTGCGAGGCGAAGGCCGAGCTCTTCATTCAGACCTGTTACAATCATCCGACGCTGTCGGAGGTCTATAAATACGCCGCCTACGATGCCATCGGCGAACGCGACCGCCGCCGACCGAGCGGTTAGCGGCAAGGGCGACGTGCGGCCTATCGCGCCGCGATGCCGGACATGGACGGCTGATCGACTCGTTGAGACAGTGCCGAGAGAGCAAAGCGCGATGTCCTTGCCGATCCATCACATGGTAGCGGGTGGCCCCAGGCCGGTCGCCCCGTTTTCGCATGCCGTGGAGGCCGACGGCTGGATATTTCTGACCGGTCAAGTGCCGAGCGACCCGGCGGCTCCCGACGCGTCCTTGCCGCCGGGCGTGGCGGCGCAGACGCGACGGGTGATGGAGAATCTACGGCTGGTTTTGGGAGGGCTCGGCTTGGATTTCGCCAATGTCACCGTCGCGAGAGTCTATCTCACCGATTTCAAGCGCGATTACGCAGGTATGAACGGGGTCTACCAGTCCTATTTCGAAGCGGACAAGCTGCCGGCGCGGACTTGCGTAGGCGTCACCGGACTGGCGCTCGACGCCTTGGTCGAAATCGATCTCGTGGCCAGGCGGCCGTAGGAAGCGAACCGCGGTCTCGATGATTGCGGTTTCGCGATCACCGGGCCCCATGAGGATGGTCTGGAGGCCAACGGCGATACGGCGCTTGGCGACCCCGGCAGGATTCGAACCCGCGACCTGTGGAGTAGAAATCCACTGCTCTATCCAGCTGAGCTACGGGGCCTCCGGACGCCTCGGAATACACCCTGAAAATATCGTATACATTGGTTTAAATATGACAATCAAGTTATTGAAAAATAGTTGTTCTTCGATATTCAACTTTCACCTCGCCGAGCTTGCGGCTCTGGCCCGTCAGGAGCTCTCGTAAGGTGCGGAGCCGGGGCCGCGCACGCTCGAATAGCTGAAGTTGTCGGCGTAGACCTTCGGCCGGACCCGGCGCTCGCGCGGCTCGCGGATCTGATAGTCGATTCCGCGCCGCCGACAGAAGGCGATCGCCGCCGCCTCGCTCTCGAACTCGAGGCGAAGTTGCTGGCGGGTATCGGCCGACGCGGTCCAGCCCATCAGCGGCTCGACCTCGCGGGCCGCGGTCGGATCGAACTCCAGCCGCCAGCTCGCCGTCTTGGCCCCCCCCGACTGCATCGCCGTCCTCGCCGGTCGAAAGATTACCGCCTTCATCGGGCCGCCCCCGTTCCTTAGGCCCGCGACTATCGGAAATGGCCGCGCGGCGTGGTCGGGGAGACTGGATTCGAACCAGCGACCCTCTGCTCCCAAAGCAGATGCGCTACCAGGCTGCGCCACTCCCCGATCGCGGAAAACTGCGGTTTTTTAGTGACGGTGTCAAATCAAAAAGGGAATTTTGCGAAACAAATGGCGTCCAAAGTCGCGTCCACTCGTTCCCGCCGCGTTCGCCCCGCTACTGGCGGAGGTACGGCCATGAAACCCCGTCATGGGAACACGTCGACGGCGTCGGCTCGCTGGTCCCCGGCGGGGCGGTGGAGGAAGGCGGCGATCTCGGCCGGCGGATCGTCGCCGAAGATCACGGCCGAATCGTGGACACCGACGACTTCGCCGTTCTCGATATAGGCCACGCGCTCGGCGATCCTCTGGGCATCGTCCGGCTGGTGGCTCACCATCATGATCGTCAGGCCCCGGTCGCGGCGGATCTCGTCCACCAGATCCAGCATCGCGCGGCGCAAGGGCGGGTCGAGGGCGCTGAACGGCTCGTCCAGCAGCAGCACCGGCTTGCGTCGCGCCAGCGTGCGGGCCAGCACCACGCGCTGGCGCTGCCCGCCGGAGAGTTCCGCCGGCAGGCGGCGCTCGAGCCCCTCGAGGCCGACGCGGGCCATGGCCTCGCCGATCTCGCGCCGGTGCGCCGCGTTCAGCCGGAGGCCCGGGTCGAGCGCCAGGCCGATGTTCTTCTCGACGCTCAGATGGCCGAAGAGGTTGTGTTCCTGGAACAGCGTCGTCACCGGTCGCCGGTCGGGGGTGAGCTTGCCGACGTCCACCCCGTCGATTGTGACCCGGCCGCCGAGCGGCTTGTCGAAGCCGCCGACGAGGCTCAACAGCGTCGACTTGCCGGCGCCGCTCGGGCCGATGACGGCCATGCACTCACCCCGCGCGACATCGAGCGAGAAGCACATCGAGACCTCGTCGTAGGCGTAACGCAGGCGATCGATCTCGATCACCGCCGGCGGCCTCCAACGCTTCTCTCAATCGCCCAGAAGAGAACCAGGCAGAGCACGGCCAGCACCGTCGCGGTGACCGCGGCGGCCTCCATCTGATAGGCGCCCATGCGGCGATAGAGCAGCAGCGGCAGGGTTTCGTTGTCGTGAGAGCCGAACAGGGCGATGACGCCGACGTCGCCGGCCGCCAGCGTCGCGGCGATCGCGAAGGCCAAGGCCGCGGCATCGCGGATCAGCGGCCAGTCGACCAGCCTGAGCCGGTTGCAGCCGCGAATGCCCAGCCCGAGGCAGAGCCGGCGGGCCTCCTCGTCCGCCCGCGCCATCGCCGGCGCCAGCACGCGCAGCACGAACGGCAGGCCCATCAAGGCATTGACCGCGATCGTCAGGTAGAGACCGAGGGAAAGCACGTCGGCATAGGGCCTGAGCAGCAGGAACAGCCCGCTCGCCAACATCAAGGGGGGCGTGATCAGCGGCAGCATCCCACTCAGCTCCATCGCGCCGGCGAGACGGGGCCGGGCAAATTCGGCCCGCGCCGTCCGGCCGCCATGAAGCAGGCCGAGGCCGAGCGCGAGCGAGAGTCCGCCGGCCGCCAAGGCGACGAAGAGGCTGCGCCCGGCCGCGCGCCAGAGCGCCGCGTCGTCGAGCACGGCGAGCCAGGTGCCGTTGAGGCCCGATACCAGGACCGCGGCCAGGGGCGCGACGACGAGGGCGAGCGCCATCGCCAACGCCGCCGCATCGGTGAGGCGCGTCGAGCCGCGATCGATGTCGGGCCGGGGACAGGGGCGCCGCTCGGTCAGCGAGAACGCTGCCCCGCCCGCGCCCATCGACAGGAACACGGCGCCGAAGGCGAGGCAGGCGGTGATCTGCACGCCCGCCAGCGCGACGGCGCGGGAGATATCGAACTCCAGCCGCAGCGCCTGATAGATCGCGACCTCGATGGTGGTCGCCCAGGGCCCGCCCCCGAGCGTCAGGACGGCGGCGAAAGAGGTGAAGCAGAGCATGAATATGGCGCCGGCGACGCCGGGCAGGACGCGGCGCACCGCCGGCCAGTCGATTAGCCGGAAGATCGCGCCGGGGCCCATGCCCAACTGGCTCGCCAGGCGCCAGTTCTCCGGCGGCACGTCCTCGATCGCGCGCAGGAAGACGCGGGTCGCCAACGGCATGTTGAAGAAGACGTGCGCCAGCAGGATCCCGACCAGGCCATAGAGATAGTGGCCGCCACTGAAGCCGCCGAAGGCCAGCAGTTCGTTGACCCAGCCGCTTCGGCCGTGAACGGTGGCGATGCCGAGGATGGCGATCATCGCCGGCGCCACCAGTGCCAGGTTGAAGAGCCTGAGCAGAAAGTCGATACCGGGGAGACGATGGCGCCGGGCGAGCGCCCGGGCGAGGGGAATCGCCAGCCCAACCGAGAGCGCCGTCGACAACGCCGCCTGCCACAGGCTGAAGAAGGCGACGTGGCGGAGGTAGGGGTCGCGGAGCGCCTCGATGATGCCCGCCGCCGGCGCGGCGCCCGCGAGCGCCGCCAGCGGCAGCACGATCAGCGCCGCGATTCCGGTCAGCGCAACGGCGCCGGGAAGCCACGGCAAAACCGTGGCCGGACCGGGGCCGAGTGCCCTCATCTGCTCAAGGCTCGGCGCCACTCGGCCGACCAGGCCTTGCGGTTCTCGGTGATCTCCGCCGGCGTAAAGAGCAGCGGCGTGTCGACCGCCACGAGCTCTGCGAAGGCGCCGGGGAGTGCCGCGCCGATATCGGCCGCCGGATACATCCAGTTGCCGGTCGGAATAATGTTCTGGAAGGCGGGCGAGAGCATGAAGCGCAGGAACTGGCCGGCGAGCTCCGGTTCCTTGGCGGTCTTCAGCTTGGCGGCCGTCTCGATCTGCATGTAGTGCCCGTCGGCAAAGCGCGCCGCGCGGTAATTGTGCTTGCTCTCCGCGATCATGTGATAGGCGGGCGAGGTGGTGTAGCTCAGCACCATGTCCGCCTCGCCCTTGAGAAACAGGCCGTAAGCCTCGCTCCAGCCCTTGGTGACGGTGACGATGCGCGGCGCCAGCCGGGCCCAGGCATCGCCCGCGCCCGCGCCATGGATCTTCTTCATCCAGAGCATCAGGCCCAGCCCGGGCGAGCTGGTGCGCGGATCTTGCACGATGACCGTGGGACCGTCCTTCGCCGCCACCAGTTGCTTCAGGCTCCGGGGCGGCGAGGCGAGCTTGTCGGAATCGTAGACGAAGGCGAAGTAGCCATAATCGAACGGCGCGAAGACGGGATTGGTCCAGCCAACCGGTAGGCTCAGAGCGGAAAGGTCGAGACCGTGCGGCGCGAAATATCCCGTCGCGCGGGCCTCGTGGATCATCGAGCTGTCGAGGCCGAGGGCGATATCGGCCTTGGAATGCCCCCCTTCCAGGCGCAGCCGGCCGAGGATGGCGACGGCGTCGTCGAGGCCGACGAGGTCGAGCGTGCAGCCGCACTCTTTCTCGAAGGCCGCCTTTATCTTCGGCCCGGGGCCCCATTTGGAAACGAAGGAATCATAGGTGTAGACGGTCAGTGTGCGGGCCGTCGCCTCGGGCGCAAGGCCGCCCGGGCCCGCCAGGCTGGTCGAAATCAGGCAGAGAAAGGCTAGAAGTCTGGTCATGGTTTCGCTCCATTCGAGGATGGGGCGAAGGGTGTTTGCGCGTGTTGGAAAGGTTGCTTTGCCAACCCTCTCAATCCCTCCGCCGGTATGATCCGGATCAGGTTCATCGGGTTGGTCCAGGAACCCCGGCCGAAGAGCCGAGCCTTCTTGACCTCTCAGTCCCACGCACGCGAGACACCCCGTTGAGATGGCGCACAGTGTAGTCGCTTCGGACCGCTTTGGCCAACCCGTCGGCCACGACGCGAAGCGGCTCAGAATTCGAGGGGTATTTCTCGGTTCTCGGCCAGCGAGCGTTCCGCCGCGAGACAGACGATCACCGCCCGTCGCGCCGCCTCGCCCGTCACCAGGGGCCGGCGATCGCGAAAGCCCTCGACCACCAGGCGCAGTTGGGTGTCGAGTTCGAACACCTCGCCCGAGATCTCGATGGGCCGGATCTCCGGCGCCGAGTCGCCCTTCCGCTTCACTTTCAGCTCGAAACTGGGCTCATAGGTGCGGTCCATGACGCCCGACCACCAGGTCCGCAAGGCGCCGTCCTCGCCGACGATCTCCAGCACGAAATGATTTTCGAAGCCGCCGAGACTCTGCGTCACCGAGGCTTGTAGCCCACCGGGGAAGCGGAGCCAGACGGCGACGTTGCCGATGAGCCCCCGATCCTCGGCCCTGCCTCGACCTCGGGCGAGGACGGCGATTGGATCGCCCGCCGCCGCGAAATACCAGAGCAGCAGGTCGAAAAAATGCACCGGCTCCTCCAGCAGCCAGGAGCCGACCTTGTCCGGCGCATGGCGCCAGCCCTCGGCGCCCGGACGGAAGGGAAAGCGGAAGAGGGAGAAATTGGCGAAGCGGGGCCGGCCGATCTCGCCGGCCTCGATGATTCGCTTGACGGCGCCCCATTGCGTCGACAGGCGCAGCTCGTGGCCGATGGTGAGGACGCGATCGTTGCGTGTCGCCGCCTGGATCAGACGATCGCACTCCTCGCGCGTGATGGCCATCGGCTTCTCCAGCAGCACATCCTTGCCCGCGTCCAAGGCGCCGGCGCCGATCTCGCCGTGGAGGTGGTTGGGGACGACGATGTCGATCGCCTCCAAGTTCGGATCACGGACCAGTTCACGCCAATCGTCCAGGATCGCGACGCCCGGATGCTCGGCGGCGGCCTGCCGCGCGCTCGCCTCGCCCCGACAGCAAATCGCCCCCAATTCCGCCCCGGCCCGCAGAATCGCGCGGGCGTGCAACCGTCCCCAGGCGCCGTAACCGATCAGTCCCATCCGCATGCCAAAGTCCCCGCCGATCAAACCGGCGGCGACGGTACGACGCCGTCGCCGGGCCGGCAATCGGCGGGCGGGCTGAGATCGGGCGGCCTTGACAGTGGGACGAAGCCCTTCGCAGAATCGACGCGCCATGGTGCCGGGACTTCCCGGGAGGGGGCGAGGTGGGAGCGTGAGCGAAGCGCCCGGGAAGGCGGAGTCCGGCGGGCGGGTGATCGCCGGGATCGAATGTCTGGAGGGGCTTGTCGGCCGCTACAATCGGGCGGCGCTCGGTCTCTTCAAGTGGCTGTCGATCACCGTCCTGGCGGTCATGACCGGCATCGTCGTCTCCGGCGTCTTCTTCCGCTACGTCCTTAACGACGCGCTGCCCTGGTCGGAGGAGGTCGCCAAGGCCTTCATGGTCTGGTTGACCTTCCTGGCGGCGCCGGTCGGGCTCGCCCGGGGCTCCCACGTCGCCATCGAGGCGCTGTCGAGCCGCCTCGGGGGCCGGCTCCGCCAGGCGCTGCTGGCGGGCATCTTCATGCTGATCATCTGGCTAATGGTGGTGTTCGTGGACGTGGGGATTTTCCTCACCTGGAACGCCCGGATTCAGCGCCATTCGACGGTCGATATCTCGATTCTCTATGTCTACATGGCGATGCCCATCGGGTGTGCCGCCATGGGTTTGGTGGCGCTCGAGCAGTTGCTCGGCGCGATCAAGGGGGTCTTCGATCCATCCCGGGTCAAGGAGCGTGAAGCCGACTTCCCTCTGACAGAATAGACGGGAGGCAATAGGTGGGGCGCGGAGTGTCGTCATGAGTTTGGTGTTCTTCTGGGTCTTTCTGGGCGCCATGGCGATCGGCGTGCCGATCGTCTTCGCCCTCGCGCTCGCACCACTGGTCGGCTTCATTCTGGCCGAAAAAACTATTTTCCTGAACA
The DNA here is from genome assembly GCA_965225945.1 of Alphaproteobacteria bacterium. Lineage (GTDB taxonomy): Bacteria > Pseudomonadota > Alphaproteobacteria > JASLMY01. The sequence continues at coordinate 293,540 of CBDDBZ010000033.1, forward strand.
TGATCGTGCAGCGGACCTTCGCCGGCATCAATCAGTTTCCGCTCCTCGCGATCCCCTTCTTCATCCTCGCCGGCGAGCTGATGAACCGAGGCGGCATCACCTTGAGACTCGTGAGCTTCGCCAATACCCTGGTCGGCCATCTGAGGGGGGGACTGGCGCACGTCAATATCGTGACCTCGATTCTCTTTGCCGGGATCAGCGGCTCGGCCGTGGCCGATACCTCGGCGGTCGGCTCGATCATGATCCCGGCGATGGAACGCGACGGCTACAGCCGCAAGTTCGCGGCCGCGGTGACGGCGGCCTCCTCGGTGATCGGACCGATCATACCGCCCAGCATCATCATGGTGATCTACGCCTTCATGATGAACGTCTCGGTCGCCGGCCTGTTCGCCGCCGGCCTGGTCCCGGGGCTCATGGTCGGTTTCGCCCTGATGGCGGTGACGGCGATTATTTCCAAGCGGCGCGGCTACCCGAAAGCCGAACGGCGCGCGCCGCTCGGCGAGGTGGCCAGGTCGGCCAGGAGCGCGGCCCTGCCGCTGATGACGCCGGTGATCATCCTCGGCGGCATCATCGGCGGCGTCTTCACGCCGACCGAGGCGGCCTCGGTCGCCGCTTTCTATGCCCTGGTGCTCAGCCTCTTCGTGCTCAGGAGCTTGAAGCCGAACGAGCTGCCGGAGATCTTCATGAACGCGGCCATCGCGTCGGGCGCGATCCTGCTGGTGGTCGGCACAGCGACCGCCTTCGCCTGGATCGCCACGCTCTCGCAGCTTCCGATCAAGCTTACGACCCTGTTGTTCTCGATCAGCGACAATCCCTATGTTTTGCTGTTCCTGGTCAACGTCCTGCTGCTTTTCGTCGGCATGTTTCTCGACGCCGGCCCGGCGATCCTGATCCTCGGCCCGATCCTGGCGCCGACCATGGTCCAGCTCGGTATCCACCCCCTGCACTTCGCCATCGTCATGTGCGTCAATCTGACGGTCGGCCTGGCGACGCCGCCGATGGGGCTGATCCTGTTCGTCGCCTCCAGCCTGACGCGGCTCCGCGTCGAGGTCATCGCGCTCGAGATGCTGCCGTTCCTCGCCGTCGAGATCGGCGTCATCTTTCTCATCACCTATGTGCCGGCGGTCTCGATGACGGTGCCGAAGCTCTTGGGTTTCTATTAGCGAAATCGGAAAATTGACCGCGTTTCCGATTCTCGCGCATCATTCGCGGTCACCACGAAAGCCTAGGGAGGAGAGAATGAGAGTTCCGAGAATGTCTTCACGATTGTTCCGCTGGGGTATTGCCTCGCTCGCGGCCGTCGCCATCGCCACGGGCGCCAGCGCGGCCGAGTTCACGATCAAGATCGGCCACATCGGCTCGACCACGGACGAGGACCACAAGGGCGCCTTGGTGTTTCAGGACTTCGTGCAGTCGCAGACCAACGGCCGGGTAAAGGTCGAGGTCTATCCGGGCGGCCAGCTCTGCGGCAACTTCCGCCAGTGTCTCGAGGCGGTGCAGATCGGCACCATCGAGATCACCGGCACCACGGTGGGCGGCGCCGCCAACATCCTGCCCGAGCTGCAAGTGACCGACCTGCCCTACATGTTCCCGAACGACCGGGTGGCGGAAAAGGTCATGCATAGCGCCTTCATGGGCAAGGTTCGCGCCGCGATGCTCAAGAAGACGGGCACCTTGCGTCTGATGGGCCTGAACAACACCGGCGGTTGGCGCGATTTCTTCACGACGAAAAAGCAGATCCGCTCCCCGGCCGACCTGAAGGGCGTCAAGCTCAGGACGATCGAATCCGAGCTGCAGGTGGAGATGGTGAAGCTCTTGGGCGGTAGCCCGACGCCGATTCCCTGGCAGGAGCTTTACACCTCGCTGGCCACCGGCGTGGTCGTCGGCAACAAGAACGGCATCACCGACATCGTCAACATGAAGTTCCACGATTTCCTGCGCTTCGTCACGCTGGACCACCATGCCTACATGTACCTGTTCTGGTGGATGAACGACGACGCGCTACAAAGCTATCCGAAGGACATACAGAAGGTGGTTCTGGATGGCTTCCATCACATGACCACCATGGCCAGCAACGATCCGAAGTACACCCAGTTGGCGGCCTATGAGGCCTTCCGCAAGGCGGGTGGCGTGGTTTATGTGCCGACGCCCGCGCAAAAGGCCCAGTTCGTCGAGATGGTGCAGCCACTCAAGAAGTGGTTCACGGACAAGTATGGCAACGAGTGGCTGGAGGCGCTCGAGGCCTCGATCGCCAAGGCGGAAACCGACATCGCGGCGGAAGACGCGGCCATCCTCAAGTAGCGGCCACGGAGGCGACGTCACGCGGGGCCGGCCGAGCGGTCGGCCCCGCGTGTCGATTTCGCGTGATGGCGTCGCGGGAGGGGCAGGCGGATGCCCGATGGGCTCGCGGATCTGATCGGGCCGGCGGGCTATCCGGGGCTGGCGTTGGTGGTGGGCGCGGTGCTGCTCGGCGGCTTTCTGCGCGGCTTCGTCGGTTTCGGCGGGGCGATGGTGAACGTGCCGGTGCTGAGCCTGACGTACGGCCCGCTCGCGGGATTGGCGATATCCGCCCTGCTCTCCCTGCCGACGGTATTGCAGTTGTTGCCGACCGCCGTTCGCTTCTCCGAGCGATCCCTGGTCTGGCCCATCGCGTTCGCCTGCTTCGCCGCCGCGCCGCTGGGCACCTGGATCCTGATCTCGTTCCGCCCGGAGGTGATGAAGATCGCCATCTCGGCAATCGTTCTCGTCATGGTGGGAATGCTGTGTCGGGGCTGGCGGCTGGCGCGCCGCCCCGGCATCGCGACGTTGTTGGGGGCCGGCGCCGTCGCCGGGTTGGTGCAAGGCACGGCGGGCGTGGGCGGCCCGCCGGTGGTCGCGGTCGCGCTGTCGCGCCCCGGCGCGGCGGAACGCACACGGGCCAACGTCCTCGGCGTGATGACCGCCCTCCCCCTCTCCTCGATACCGCCGCTCTGGTACCACGGCCTTTTCACGCTCGAGGTCGCGGCCGTCGCCCTGGCGCTCATCCCGCCACAGATCGGCGCCACTTGGCTCGGCGCCCGCGTGTTCTCCGATCACGGTCGTCGGCACTATCGAAACTTGGCCTTGCTCGCGCTGGCCGTCATCGGCCTCCTCACCCTGGTCTTCGCGATCCGGGATATCCTCCAGGGTTGAGCCTGACGGAGCGACCGGCTGGACACGGCGACCCGGCCGGCGGCACATTGTGCCGTGGCTTTCGGCTGTCGGGAGGGATACCCATGACCAACACCGCCGTCGTGACGGGCGCGGCCTCGGGCATCGGGCTGGAGACATCGCGCGATCTCTTGGCGCGGGACTGGACGGTTTATGGCCTCGACGTGACGGAAGACGTCGTGCGCGAGGCGGGCGAGAGGCTGGCGAACAGCCGCTTCCACCCCATGGCCTGCGACGTGCGCTCGCCCGAGGCGGTCGCGGCGACGATGGCCGCGATCGGGGCGCAGGCGGGCGCGGTCAACGCGCTGATCTGCTGCGCCGGCATCCTGCGGGTCGGTTTGCTTTCGGAGATGTCGGTCGAGGACTACGACCTGATCTTCGACGTCAACACACGCGGCCTCTGGCTCTCGGCGCGGGAGGCGATGCCGTGGCTCGAGGCGGCGGCGGCCCGGGGCGAAGTGGCGCGAATCGTCTTCCTCTCCTCGATCGCGGCGCTGCGGCCGACGATCGAGAGCGGCGCCTACTCGGCCTCCAAGTCGGCGGTGAGCCAATTGACCCGCGTGCTTGCGGCCGAATGCGCGGGCGCCGGCATCCTGGTCAACGCGATCGCCCCCGGCACGGTGGACACGCCCATGGTTCGCGAGCAGAGCGAAGCGGCCAAGGGGGGCGCCTGGCGGCCCTCGGGGCCCTCGCCGCTCGGCCGCATCGCGCAACCCGACGACATCGCCCGCGTCGTCCGCTTTCTCCTCTCGGAGGAGGCGGCCTACGTCACCGGCACGACGATTCCCGTCGACGGCGGCACCCAGGCGGCCTTCGTGCCGCCGCCCTAGGGGGGGCGGCGATTGGTCCGCTTGTTGCCCGGTGGCATCCCGACTAGGCTCGCCGACGTTTCGAGGCAGCCCAGGTCGAGCCGTGCCAAAATACGACGTCATCATCATCGGCGCCGGCATATCCGGCATGTATCAGCTCCACCGCCTGCGCCAGCTCGGCCTCTCGGTCCGGGTCTTCGAGGCGGGGACGGGAGTCGGGGGGACCTGGTACTGGAACCGCTATCCGGGTGCCCGCTTCGATTCCGAAAGCTACAGCTACGGCTATTCCTTTTCCCCGGAAATCCTGGACGAGTGGGAGTGGAGCGAGCACTTCTCGGCCCAGCCGGAGACGCTGCGCTATTGCGAGTTCGTCGCCGACAAGCTGGACCTCCGCCCGGATATCCAGTTCGAGAGCCGGGTCCGGGCCGCGACCTACGACGAGGGCGAGAACGCTTGGGAGATCGCGCTGGAGGATGGCGCGCGGGCCCGGGCGCGCTTCCTCGTCACCGCCGTCGGGCCGCTCTCCGTGCCCACGATGCCGGCGATCGAGGGCCTCGAGAGCTTCCGGGGCGAGGCCTTCCACACGGGCCTCTGGCCGCACGAGGCGGTGGAATTCCGCAATAAGCGCGTCGCCATCATCGGCACCGGGGCGACCGGCGTGCAGGTGATCCAGGAGATCGCCAAGACCGTCGGCCACCTGACCGTCTTCCAGCGCTCACCCGAGTTTTGCGCGCCGCTCGGCAACCGCCCGATCGATGCCGAGACTCAAGCCCGGATCAAGGCGAGCTACGACGAGATCTTCAAATTGTGCCGCGAATCCCATGGCTGCTTCATGCACAAGGCGGATCGGCGCAAGGCCCTGGAGGTCACGGCGGCGGAGCGCGAGGCGTTCTACGAGAAGCTCTACGGCGAGCCCGGCTTCGGCATCTGGATGGGCAATTTCCGCGACATCCTGGTCGATCCCGAGGCCAACCGGACGATCACCGAATTTATGCATCGCAAGATTCGCGAGCGGGTCGCGGACCGGCAAGTAGCGGAAAAGCTGATCCCGCGGGACCACGGCTTCGGCACCCGGCGGGTGCCGCTCGAGACCGACTACTACGAGGTTTACAACCAGGCGAACGTCCACCTGGTCGATATCAACGAGGCGCCGATTGAGCGGATCACGCAGCGTGGCATTCGCACGGCCAAGGGCGACCACGACGTCGACATGATCATCTACGCGACCGGCTTCGACGCCATCACCGGGGCCTTCGACCGGATCGATATCCGGGGCCGGGACGGGCAATGCCTGCGGCAGAAATGGGCGGACGGACCCCGCACCTATCTCGGCCTGCAGACGGCGGGCTTCCCCAACATGTTGACCCTGGTGGGCCCGCACAACGCCGCGACCTTCTGCAACATCCCCCGCTGCATCGAGCAGAATGTCGATTGGGTCACCGAGCTGATCGACTACATGGCGCGGAACGACTACTCCCGCGTCGAGGCCAGCCTCGAAGCGGAGGACGAATGGACCGCGCATGTGCTGGAGCTGGGGGAGCGCATGCTCTTCACCAAGGTCGATTCCTGGTTCATGGGCATCAACTCCAACCTGGCGCACAAGAACAAGCGGACCTTCCTGCTTTATTCCGGCGGCGCGCCCGCTTACCGAGAGCGCTGCGAGGAGGCCGCCCGCAACGGCTACGAGGGTTTCCTGCTGAGCTGACGGCGGCGGGAAGAGGAGGCCCGGACATGACGATCACCCTATCGCCGCACCATCCGCTGTTCTTCGCCGAGCTCGAGGGCGTCGACCTGACCCGCCCCATGACTCAGGCATCGTTCGCCGAGATCGAGGCGGCGTTCCACGAGCACGCGGTCCTGCTGTTCCGAGACCAGCCCCTCACCGATGCCCAGCAGGTGAGCTTCAGCGAATTCTTCGGTCCCCTCTTCAAGGTGACGAACTACGCTTGGCGCAACGAGACGCCCAGAATTCGCCTCGACGTCACCGATATCTCCAACATCGACCACGAAGGCCGCCTGCTGGCCGAGGACGATCAACGCCGGCTCAACTATCAGGGCAATTTGGTTTGGCACACCGACAACAGCTTCAAGCAGGTGCCGGCGCGCTGCTCGCTGCTCTCGGCGCGGGAAATACCGCTGAACGGCGGCGATACCGAGTTCGCCGACATGCGCGCCGCTTATGACGCGCTTCCCGAGACCCGCGCCCGAGAGATCGACGGACTCATTGTCGAGCACAGCATCTTTTATTCCCGCGCGCGGCTGGGCTTCACCGATTTTTCCGAGACCGCGCGGGCGGAACTGCCGCCGGTGAACCAAGTCCTGGTGCGCGAACACCCCGGCACGGCACGAAAGGCGCTCTACCTCGCCTCGCACGCCGCCCACGTGGTCGGCTGGCCGGAAGAAAAGGGACGGCGGCTCCTGGACGAGCTGATCGCGTTTGCGACCCGGCCCGAGTTCGTCCACCGCCACCTTTGGCGGGAGGGCGACCTGATCGTCTGGGACAACCGCTGCACCATGCACCGCGCGCTGCCCTACGCGGAGATGACCGAGCGCCGGGTGCTGCATCGGACCACGGTGTCCGACGAGATCAACACGGTCGAGCGCGCGCGCCTCGCGCTCGATACGGCGGCGGCGTCCTGAGTGGTGACCATCGGGCCGCGAAGTGGACGGGGCACCACCGCGGATCGCCGCGCCACTGCTGGCCCGCGCGCTTGCGCAAAAAGGGGTCATTCTACTTCCTGATTACGCACTTTACTCAGCCGGATTGATGTGGTACAAATCGTGAATATTTGTAACTACCCAGGTCTGATTGGCCCGAGCGTTTGTATGTGAGGGATCGTGGGGGTCCGGGCTGGTAGCGGTGCCGGTGTTCTCAGAGGCGCAGTTGGGGGATTAGTTGCATCGGATCGGGATGCACCAGGGTCTGGAGGACGTTCCAGCCTTGCTTTCGGGCGGTGGCGATGACGGCACGCATTCTGGCGAAGTTGTAGGCACCCCTCTCGGAGCGGAAGCCACCGGAGATCTTCTGGCGCAGCTTGGCCATTCGGAGGTCACGTTCGGCCTCATTGTTCGTAAACGGCGTGCGCGGGTCGGTGAGGAATCGCAGGCATCCCTCCTTGTGCTTGCGGAGGCGGAGCGCGAGGTTATGACCGATGCGGCGTTTCTTTCGTCCGCGCTTGCCGGTCCGGAGCGGCGGCTGCGCCTCGTGGAAGGCGATGGCGTGGTCGAGGATGCGGGCCCAGGCCCGCGAGATCCGGGCCACCAGGGAGGCGGGCACGTCGCGGCCGTTCTCACGGGAGAAGCGGGTAGCCCTGTGTGCGCGCTCAAGGAGGCGGTGCATGCTCTTTGCCCAGTCTTCCTTCTCGATGTCGATCAGGGCCTGGAGTTCGCGCAGGTGATGGGCGTTGCAGGCGCCGTGGCGCACGCCCTTGAGGGTGAAGTAGGCGGCGTAATCGTCATGGATGAGGATGCCTTCGAGGTCCTTTTCGACATCGCCGCGTCCCGCGCCGATGCGCAGGACGGTCAGGAATGGGGTGCACAGCACGTGGAGCCAGCGGGTACGGGCGGCGATCCGCAGGCCGGTTTCGTCGAGGTGCTTGACCGGGACCGCTGTGCGGATCACGTCTGCGACATGGGCGAGGAAGGGCTCGAAGCGCCTGGCGATTCGCCGGCCCATGGCGGTGATCGTGGCTGTGGAGATGGACACTGCGAAGAGGTCGCTCATGAGTTCGGCCAAGCGCTTCTCGGGAACGAACTGGGCGTACAGCAGGTAGCTCACCCAGGCGGTGATGCGTGGCCCGTACTGGACCGGGGCGGTCACGCCGTCCGGGAAGACGGCTCCTGTCACGGTGGCGCAGGCGCCGCAGAGGCAGCGATGGGCGCGGTGTTCGGTGACCTCCAGGGGGCGTGGCTCGGGCACATCGAAGACCTGTCGACAGACGGGCGCGCGGTGACGGTCGGCGTCCGACAGCGGTGCGCCGCAGCCCGAACAGGCGGAGGGGTCATGATCCACAACATGGTCCGGGCTCTCGGTCCGCGCCAGCGTCGTTCCCTTGTGGCCCGGCTGGCCGCCGCTTGGCCTGCCGGACTTGCCGCGCTGGCTTCGGGTGCGCCTCTGGGTTCCGCTCTTCTTGCGCAGGCCGTCGCTGGCGGGCGGCTTGCTGCTGGTGGTGCTGTCAAGCGCCGCGCTCCGCTCGAGCTCGGCGATGCGGTCCCGCAGGGTCGCGTTCTCCCGCTCGAGCGCGGCATTCTCCCGGACGAGCGCCGTGGCCAGGCGCAACAGCCCCTGGCCCCATTCCCGGAAGGCCTTGACGACTGTGATTGCGAAGGATGAGGGGTCAAGAAGATCTTGCAGGCACGCGAAGGCCTTGTCATGGGCGGCGAGGTCCTCGTGCCAGCGCGACAGCGTCACGGGTCCTCGGCATCGACGGCCATCATGGCGGCCAGCACCGCGAGGCGTTCGCCCGCCGGCAAGGCCTTGTAACGCCGGCCCCAGTTGGCCGCCTTACGCTTGATGCGCTGGCGGTCGGTGAAGTTCCGGCCTGCGTAGCTCGCCCAATGCACCCGGTCGGGCGCGAAGTTGAACCACACGACCTCGGTCCGCACCTGGGCCTGGGTCGTCACCTGCAGCGCCAGACTGCGCCAGCCCGCCAGCATCTCGTCATAGAGCGCCGAGGGATGGCCCGAGACCATCACCTGGCAGGGCAGATCCTTGAGCAGGTCCAGGAGCGCGACATGGTCGACCTCCTCGTAGTCGAAGCGATAGCGCCGTGCCGAACGGCGGGTCGCGTGCAGATAGGGGGGATCGCTGTAGACCAGCTCCGGGCCCAGAAACGGGAACGAGGCCAAAAAGGCATGGGCACAGCCATGCACCAACTCGACCGGGTAGTCACAGGCAAAGGCCTCGAGCGCCTGCGCATCGCGGTCGATGCCGATCGAGCGCACGCCCGTTGGCTTGCGCTTCATCAGCGCACCGCCCCCCAGGTGGCTCTCGATGTAAACGCTGTGCGGCGGCATCAGCGCAATCAGCGCCTGGCACAGACCGCTCGTCGCCTTCGACCCAAAATATTCCACGCGCCGCTCCCGTCACACGAGAGCGCAACCCATAGACGCCCGATTCTATGGAGTCAAGAGACGATCAACGACGCGGCGGCGGAAACCCGGCCCCGGCGACCACCTACATCATCCTCTCGCGGTCAGGAGCGGGGTACCTGGGTAGTTACGAATATTTGGTGGTTTTTCTGGAGGTTCACAATGCCACGCAACAAGGTTCAGTTCCAGAAGGGGCTCAGCGAGCCGCGTTTCCGTGAAATGTACGGCACCGAGGAGCAGTGCCGCGAGGCCCTGTTCCGCTGGCGTTGGCCGGAGGGCTTCTCCTGCCCCCGATGCGGCGCCACGCGCCATTGCGAGATCGCCGGGCGCAAACTCTACCAATGCGCCGCCTGCCGTCATCAAGTCTCGCTGACCGCCGGCACGCTCTTCCACGCGACCAAGCTGGCGCTGACCCTGTGGTTTTCGGCGATCTATCACATGACCCAATCGAAGAAGGGGATCTCCTCCATCGAACTCGGCCGCCGGCTCGGCGTCACCCAGACCACGGCCTGGAAGATCAAGCAGAAACTGATGCAATCCATGCTCGAGCGCGACGCCAAATTGCCGCTCACCGGGCGGGTGGAGATGGACGACGCCTACCTCGGCGGCCGCCGTTCCGGGGCCAAGCGCGGCCGGGGCGCGCCGGGCAAGACGCCGTTCGTCGCCGCCGTCCAGACCACGGCGGAGGGCCAGCCCGTGCGCATCAAGCTGCGCCGCGTCAAGGGCTTCCGCAAGGCCGAAATCGCCAAGATGGCCAAGCGCGACCTGAGCCCCGGGACGAGCGTCTTCAGCGACGGGCTCAACTGCTTCACCGCGGTCACCGCGCAAGGCTGCGCCCACCATCCGATACCCACCGGCTCCGGACCAGGGGCCGTCGCCGTGCCGGCCTTCAAATGGGTCAACACCACCCTCGGCAATCTCAAGAACACCCTGCGTGGCACCTACCATGCGATCCGGCCCAAACACGTTCCGCGCTACCTGGCGGCGTTCCAATACCGATATAACCGCCGCTACCGGCTCGCCGACATGATCGAGGCCCTCGGACGCGACGCCCTGCGCACGCCCCCCATGCCATATCGGCTCCTCAAATTGGCTGAGGTTGATGCGTAATCAGGTTCTACTTTGATCGGTCAATGCGGCGCAAGAAAAGGGGTCATTCTGCTTTATTGGCCGCTGCGGCAGGCCTCTTCATGGCTCGTGTCGCCAGCGCCAGCGGAGGCGGAAAAGTAGAATGACCCCTTTTTCGGTACGGCGGCGGCGTCCTGAGTGGTGACCATCAGGCCGCGAAGTGGACGAGGCACCACCGCGGATCGCCGCGCCACTGCCGGCCCGCGCGCTTGCGCAAAAAGATCGCGGTAGGGACATGAGTTACCCCACGCCCTTCGCCGTAGGGACGCGGGTTACCCCGCGCCCCCGGCACAAAACCCGGCGTGCGGAACTACCGCACCGGGCTTCCACCTCGGATGTTTGACGGCAAAGCAACTTGCCGTACACGCTCCAGCCCCTGGGTCACGCTTACCCGGCTCGGTGTCCGGTACGTATCGGGTTGAACCATGTTCTCCTCGGCGCCTCCCCTTGGCTCCACCAGCTCCGCCGTCGATTGTTCGACTTTGTTCGCCGGCTTCACGGCTACTATGGGAGGCTCAGACTTCTGGCGGCCGTTCATCGCCGGCGACGCCCCCTCGGGGCTTCCCAGCACGACCCGAGCCCACCAAGCGGTCTCGGGTAGCCACCAGATCTCCCGGTTCCCTGACAAAGTGCGTATGCGCATGCCTGGGGTCTTGGACCACGCCGGGCCGGCAAACCGCTCGCGCTAACGCGGTGCGCCATGTTGTCTTCCCCATAACGGGAGAGGGTCGACACCCGGGACGACAGCTGTTTCACGGCTCGATATCCCAGCCTGCGCACACCCCTACCGACGCTTCGCCGACACCCTCGCGGATGCCAACGCACGGCTCGGAGGCCGATGTGGTTCGCTACTCCTTCATGCGCACCCCCCGCGGTTACGGTAGGAATGCGCTTGCACCTCCAACACCTTGCCGGTTACGGTAGGAATGCGCATTGCTGCGCACCCCCCGCGGTTACGGTAGGAATGCGCATTGCTGCGCACCCCCCGCGGTTACGGTAGGAATGCGCATTGCTGCGCACCCCCCGCGGTTACGGTAGGAATGCGCATTGCCGCACCCCCCGCGGTTACGGTAGGAATGCGCATTGCTGCGCACCCCCCGCGCAGATCCGGACGTGGTCGTTGAACCATCCGGCTCCTACCTCGGGTGCTTGACGGCAAACCGCTGGTCCGGCCATGGGTGGCGGATGGAGGCGCGTGGCCACAGGATTTCGGTCATGCGCTCCAGTCGCTTCCAACTAAATCGGGCTCGCTGGGACCGGCGGCGTAGCGCCCGCATCCACCGGCGTTGCAGCCTGCGGAGGAACGCACGGATGAACCGGCCTGACCCTGGGACGGCAAAGTAGTTGAGCCAGCCATTGCAGACTCGCCCCAGCCACCTACCAACTTCCCAGATGTCGTGGTGCCAGCGCTTGCGGAGCACCTCGTCGATGCGCGCCAGGGTCCTGTTGACCCGTTTGGCGACCGGTTTGCGACCAAGCCGAAAGCGTCCTCTCAGGGTCGTCGTGCAATAGTGCGTGAGGCCCAGAAAGTCGAAAGTCTCCGGCTTGCCCACCCCGCGCTGGCGCCGGTTCAAATCCGCGAACCGGCCAAACTCCACGAGGCGGGTCTTGTCCTGGTGGAGGCTGAGACCGAACCGGGCCAGCCTCTCCCGAACGTCGCGGAGGTACCGCTCCGCATCCCGCTTGTGTTGGAACCCGACAACGATATCGTCAGCGTAACGGACGATGATCGCTTCGCCATCCGGGACGTTCGGGCGCCATTTCTTGTGGAACCACAAGTCGAGCACGTAATGCAGGAACACGTTCGCCAAGACGGGGGAGACTATTGCCCCCTGCGGCGTGCCCATACCCGTATCTGCCCATGACCCACTCTCTATGACGCCGGCGTTCAGCCATTTCCAGATCAGACGGATGACCCGCCTGTCTCCGATGCGGTGCTCTAGGAACCTGATCAACCAATCCCGCGGGATCGTGTCGAAGTACGCCCGGAGGTCTGCATCGACTATCCAGCTGACCTTGCGCCGTTTTATCCCGAAGGCCAGGGCATCGAGCGCATCGTGCGCCCCCCGCCCCGGTCGGAACCCGTAGCTGAAGCCAAGAAACACCACCTCGTAGATCGGTGTCAGGATCACATCCACAACCGCCTTCTGGACGACCTTGTCCTCCAGCGCCGCGATCCCGAGCGGTCGTGTCCCCCCGTCCGGCTTGGGTATCTCTACCCGCCGAACCGGCGGCGCCCGGTACGCTCCCCCTCTGTGCAGGCGCCGGTGCAGGTCGAGCAGGCGCTCATCCAGACCCTCGCCGTACATGTCCCACGTAACGCCGTCGACACCGGCTGCTGCGTCCTTCTTCAATGCGAAGTAGGCCGCACCGAGCGCGTCCGGCGTAATGTGGTGGAAGAGCGCAGTGAGACCTTCCTTCGGGTTTCTCTCTGCAGCTTTCCGTATCCGGGCCGCCGCCTGTGGCACGCTTACCCGACACTGGGTTCGGCGCGTGCTTTGGCAATCCGGATTCCCCTTGGTTGAGGCCCTTTCCTCCGGCGACTCCGCAGAAGCTCGCGCTCCCTTGTTCGCCGCCCTCACAGGTCGTACGGCCTCATCCGACTTCTTCAAACCGTTCATCATAGGCTTCGGTTTTCTCCATTCCCTACGCGGCCCCTTTACGACAACCGGGGCAGTTTGAAGACCTCCCAGGGTCCCAACAGAAGGCGTGCGAACGTGCATGGGTTCTCTGACACCGCGGGGCTCGCCGACATCTCACCAAAACGACGCCTGCGATATTGCCTTCGACCGATCTGAAAGCCTCGGCACCCCGGACCATCGCTTTTACGGTGCTCAATAGCCCTGCCCATCCATGCCGCTACCGACGCTTCGCCTGCCCCCTCACGGGAGCCAACGCACGGCTCGCGGAGAAACGTGGTTCGGTTACTCCTTCGTTCCGGGGGACTTGCACCCCCTACCTTCTGCCAGTTCGCCTGGCGCACCAGATCCGGACGTGGTCGTTGAACCATCCGGCTCCTACCTCGGGTGCTTGACGGCAAACCGCTGGTCCGGCCATGGGTGGCGGATGGAGGCGCGTGGCCACAGGATTTCGGTCATGCGCTCCAGTCGCTTCCAACTAAATCGGGCTCGCTGGGACCGGCGGCGTAGCGCCCGCATCCACCGGCGTTGCAGCCTGCGGAGGAACGCACGGATGAACCGGCCTGACCCTGGGACGGCAAAGTAGTTGAGCCAGCCATTGCAGACTCGCCCCAGCCACCTACCAACTTCCCAGATGTCGTGGTGCCAGCGCTTGCGGAGCACCTCGTCGATGCGCGCCAGGGTCCTGTTGACCCGTTTGGCGACCGGTTTGCGACCAAGCCGAAAGCGTCCTCTCAGGGTCGTCGTGCAATAGTGCGTGAGGCCCAGAAAGTCGAAAGTCTCCGGCTTGCCCACCCCGCGCTGGCGCCGGTTCAAATCCGCGAACCGGCCAAACTCCACGAGGCGGGTCTTGTCCTGGTGGAGGCTGAGACCGAACCGGGCCAGCCTCTCCCGAACGTCGCGGAGGTACCGCTCCGCATCCCGCTTGTGTTGGAACCCGACAACGATATCGTCAGCGTAACGGACGATGATCGCTTCGCCATCCGGGACGTTCGGGCGCCATTTCTTGTGGAACCACAAGTCGAGCACGTAATGCAGGAACACGTTCGCCAAGACGCGGGAGACTATTGCCCCCTGCGGCGTGCCCATACCCGTATCTGCCCATGACCCACTCTCTATGACGCCGGCGTTCAGCCATTTCCAGATCAGACGGATGACCCGCCTGTCTCCGATGCGGTGCTCTAGGAACCTGATCAACCAATCCGCGGGATCGTGTCGAAGTACGCCCGGAGGTCTGCATCGACTATCCAGCTGACCTTGCGCCGTTCTATCCCGAAGGCCAGGGCATCGAGCGCATCGTGCGCCCCCCGCCCCGGTCGGAACCCGTAGCTGAAGCCAAGAAACACCACCTCGTAGATCGGTGTCAGGATCACATCCACAGATTGAGCAACCTGATGTGTGGAAATTCGGAACGCCGTTGATCAGTCATCCTCTGCTTTCCAAGTGATGTAGGGTTTTTCGGTGGTTTCCCATTTCTCGTCGATTTCGACGAGGATGGCGGTGACCAGACGTTCGAGCGAGGCCTCGTTGGGAAAGACCCTGACCTTTACGGTGCGGCGCTTGATCTCCTGCTGGATGGATCGCTCCATGGGGTTCGAGGTTCGCATGCGCTTTTGGTGGCGCTCGGGCAGGGCGAAGACGGCGAGGCCCTCGGGGATCGCCGTCTCCAGCCAATCGGCGAGCTTGGGGGCGCTGTCGCGGTAGGCCGCCACCAGATGGCCCAGCTCGGCCTCGGCGGCCTTGCCGTCGGCGGCGTTCCAGACCCGGCGCAGCTCCTTGCCGATGGCCTTTCGGATGGCGAGGTTGGGGGCGTGATGGATGGCGTTTTGAGCCAGATGGTACTGACAGCGCTGCCAGACGGCGCCGCCGAGGACGGCCTTGCGCGCGGCGCCGAGGCCTGGATGATCATCGGAAACGATATAGGCGACACCGCGCATGCCACCGGCAACCAGGGTCTCCAGGAAGGCGCGCCAGTGCACTTCGGCCTCGGAGAGCGCACAGGAAACACCGAGCACCCGGCGGCGCTGGTCGGGGCCGATGCCGATCACCGAGAGCACGGCGGCGTCGCGCACCACGCCACCCTCTCGGACTTTCTCATAGCGCGCGTCGAGGAGCAGGTAGCGGATCTCGCCCAGCGGCCGGTTGCGCCAGGCATCCAGCTCCCCATCCAAGAGCTTGGCGGCGCGGCTGACCTGGCTCGACGACAGGCTCTCCAGGCCGAACTCGCGCATCACCGCCTCGGCGTCACGGGTGGAGACGCCTTTGATATACATCTCCGCCACGGCCAGCATGACAGCGCGGCAGGAGCGCCGTCCGCGCTCCAGGGCTTGGGGGTAAAAAGGCGCCTCATGACCGGCGGTCTTGGGAACCTCGAGCCTCACCGTACCGGCCGGGGTGTCGATCTTCTTGGGTCTGGTGCCGTTGGCGTGTCAATCGGCGTTGAACATTGACCCCCTATCGGCGTGCAATGTTGACCCCTTTGGGGATGCACGGCGGAGGTCGTACAGGTAGTCCATAGGAGGGGCCCGCGCGCGGGCCGACGCGCCCACCACGCGGCTGGCGGCGGACCGCGCGTGGGAGGTTCCTGTGGGCCCCACCTGGGCGACCGGGCGGCAGGTGGATCGGTTGCCTTTAGGACCCGATTCTTGAAGCGCCAGGAGTCGTTTCCGGTCTCGATGATCTCCGCAGTGGTGCGTCAGACGATCGAGGAGCGCGGTGGTCATCTTGGCGTCGCCGAAGACGGACGGCCATTCGCCGAAGGTCAGGTTGGTGGTGACGATGATCCGAGGTGCGCTCGTAGAGCCGGCTGACGAGGTGGAACAGCAGCTGGCCTCCGGTTTGGGCGAAGGGCAGGTAGCCGAGCTCGTCGAGGATGACGAGGTCGCGCGGGGCCAGCTGATCGGCGAGCCGGCCCTGGCGGCCGGCGCGGGCTTCGGCCTCGAGCCGGTTGACCAGGTCGACGACGTTGAAGAAGCGGCCCCGGGCGCCATCGCGGATGCAGGCCCGCGCGATGGTGACGGCGAGATGGCTCTTGCCGGTGCCGGTGCCGCCGATCAGCACGGCGTTGCGCTGGTTGGCCAGGAAAGCCGCCGACCGCCAACTCGCGGACCAGCGGCTCGTTGACCGGGGTGTCGGTGAAGTCGAAGTCGGCCAGCTCCTTGGCCAGCGGCAGCTTGGCGCCACTCATCTGGTACTTGATGGATCGCGCCTGCTTGTCGGCGATCTCGGCCTTCAACAGCTCGCCGATGATTCGCTGCATCGGGATGCTGGCGCTTGAGGCCGTCGGCGAGCACCTCGTCGAACGCGTCGCGCATGCCGGCGAGCTTGAGTGCGGCCATCATCTCCAGGACCTCATGGCGCTCCATGGCCGACCCCCCTCAAGCGGTCGTAGCGGGTGCAATCGGCCACCGGGCTCAAAGCGAAGACGCAGGTTCGCGGGCGGTCGGGATCGGCGCCGTCTCGGACGGCTGGCGCCGACGATTGAGGATGTTGAGCACGACGTCGGCGCTGCACACGCCGCCAGCGAGCGCCTCGGCACAGGCGGCCTCCACCGCCGCCAGCCCATCCGCCAGCACGGCGGTGAGGATCTCGACCATCTGCCTGTCGCCGTCGTCGTGGCCGGCGAGCCGGACGCGCACGCGACCCAGGGCGCCGGGCAGCGCCCAGTCCTTGAACGGGCGCGCCGTTACGAAGCGCACCGGGCTTCCTCGCCAGCACGGGCACGTAGTGCCACGGGTCATAGACGGTCTGGTCGCGGCCTGAAGCGCCGGGCATGCTCGGCGACGATCTCGCCGTCCTGGCGGATGACGATGCGATCGGCGTAGGCATGGACCTCGACCGGACGGCCGACGGCGCGCGCCGCCCACGCTGTACTTGTTGCTGTCGAAGCGCACCAGGCAGGTCTTCGACACCGACGCCGGGACCGCGTGGAAGCCGTCGAACGGCCCGCGATAGCCGACCAGGGACGGACGCTCGTCCTCGAACACCTGCCAGACAGTCCTGTCCTTGAACACCGGAGTGGGGATGACGCCGGGCGTAGGCGACGCACTGGTCCAAGAGCCAGGCGTTGAGCTCGTCGTAGGTCTTGAAGCGCAGCCGCGGGGTGAAGAACCGACCGCGGATGATCCCGACCTGGTTCTCGACCTGCCCTTCTCCCCATCCCGCTCCCGGGCGTGCATGCTGTCGGTTCGACCAGGTAGTGGCCACACATCTGCACGAAGCGCCGGTTGAACGCGCGCTCCTTGCCGATGAGGACGGTCTGCACCGCCGTCTTCATGTTGTCGTAGATGCCTCGCCGGCAGGCACCCTGGAACAGCCGGAATGCCCGGTCGTGGGCGTCGAACACCATCTCCTGGCTCTCGCGCGGATAAGCGCGGACGAAGAACATTCGGCTGTGGCACAGCCGGACGTGCGCGACCTTGACCTTGGTCGTCACCCCGCCAGCACCACGTACTCGTGGCTCCAGTCGAACTGATAGGCCTCGCCCGGCGAGAACACCAACGGCACATAGGTCTGGCGCCGTCGATGCCGAACGGCGCCACCGCCACGCCTTGGCGTAGCGCCGCACCGCGTCGTAGCCGCCGCCATAGCCCAGACCCTCGAGGGCTTCGGAGATCCGTAGCAGCGTCAGCAGCTCCCGCTTCGACTTGGTCTCGTTGGCCTCCAGCATCCGCTCCAGCTCGACCGTCCACGGCCCCAGCTTCGGCATCGGCTGGACCCGCCGGTCGTAGGTGAACGCCGTCGCCTGCGAACGGATCACCTTGCGCACCGTGTTGCCCGAGACCTTCACGTCCCGCACGATCTCCTTGATCGGCTTCCCCTTGACGAAATACTCCCGCCGGATCCGCGCTATCGTCTCCACGACCGTCTCCACGACCAACATCCCCCACCACCTCGTCCGCCAAAAACGAGGTGACTTGGACTAGCCAGGCTCAGGGGGTCAAATTTGGACGCCGATCACCCCTCAACAGGGGTCAACTTTGCACGCCGTTCCACACCCCGGAACGGCGGCCGCCCGAGGTAGGCATCGTCCATCTCCACCCGCCCGGTGAGCGGCAATTTGGCATCGCGCTCGAGCATGGACTGCATCAGTTTCTGCTTGATCTTCCAGGCCGTGGTCTGGGTGACGCCGAGCCGG
>CBDDBZ010000034.1:0-416279 GCA_965225945.1 Alphaproteobacteria bacterium
TGCCGGTGTCGTCGCCAATCAGATCCGAGCCATCCAGCAGCGCCGGCCACCCGAGAAAGCTGGCCCGCCGCTCGCAAATCCCCATAGACCGAGCGTGCCGCACCGCCGAGCCTAGTCCTGCCCGCGGTTTCCTCCCTTAAGCGTTGTCCGACACCTGCCGATCCAGTCCGCCGGATGCAACCCCTGCGCCTCGGCATGAGTCGGACCCGATTTCCTTGGACACAGAATTGGCTTAATCGAAGTGTCCAAGGAGGACCGGAACATGACCGACAATTTTGAGAACAAAGTTGCTGTTGATGGGCCTGTGGTAAACGAGGGCGAGCTTGGCTCGTCCACGTTTTCCCCGGGCCAGGTTTCGCCGGCAGGCCCGCTGGGACTTGGCCAGCGGTGGACGGTGACGCGCAAGCGTGAGGTTGCCCTGCGGCTTTTGCGTGGCGAGCCGGTGGAACTTTTGTCGCGGCAGTTGGGCGTGGAGATTTTCCGGCTCGAGCAGTGGCGTGAGAAGGCGATCGCCGGGATCGATGCCTCGCTCAAGGAACGCAAGGGCGATCCGGTAAAGGCGGAACTGGACATCGCCATGAAGCGGATCGGGGAGTTGATCATGCAGGTGGAACTGCTGGAGGCCAAGACGGAGACGTCCGGCCCTTTGGGGCGGCGGAGGTCGCGGCGATGAGTGCCGCCACCTCTCCCGGCACGGGTTTGGCCTACGGCCTCCAGCGGGTCTGTGCGGCCTGGGGTTTTGCCCGTTCCTCGTTCTACGCCATGAAATCCCGGCAGCAGGCCACCGCTGAGCGCCCACCAGCAAAGCGCCGGGGACCGAAGCCCTCGATCTCGGACGAGGCTCTGCTGGTGGCCATCGAGGCCGACCTGGAGGCATCCCCCTGGGAGGGCGAGGGACACCGCAAGGTCTGGGCTCGGCTTCGGGTCTGTCGTGGCATCCGTGTTTCCCGCAAGCGGGTGCTCCGGGTGATGCGCGAGAACAACCTGCTCTCGCCCCATCGCTGCCGCCGCCGTGGCGGAAATCCCCATGTCGGTGAGATCATCACCCATGCCCCCAACCTCATGTGGGGCACGGACGGCGTTCGGGTGTTCACGGTGGACGACGGCTGGGGCTGGATATTCACCGCCATCGAGCATTGGAACGCCGAGTGCGTCGGCTGGCATGTGTGCAAGCGAGGCGACCGCTTCGCCGCCCTTCAGCCGATCTCCATGGGGCTTGCGAGGCTGTATGCCTCGACCTCCGCCGGTGCGGCGCGGGGGCTGGCCTTGCGGATGGATCACGGCTCCCAGTATCTGTCGGACCACTTCACCAACCAGATCAAGTTCTGGGGCATCCAGCCGTCCTACGCCTTCGTCGAACAGCCCCAGACCAACGGCGTCGCCGAGAGGTTCAATCGCACGCTCAAGGAACAGATCATCCATGGCCGCATCTACCGCAACATCGCGGAGCTGCGGAACGCCGTCCGCGGGTTCGTCGAACAGTACAATGCCCAGTGGATCGTGGAGAAGAACGGCTACCTGAGCCCCGCTCAAGCTCGTCAGGCGTGGCACACCGCGATGTCACTCAGGCCCGCCGCATGAGACAAACTTGTGTCCAAGGAACCGGGTGCGATACACCTGCGCCTCGGCAGGTGTCCGACAACGCTTAACAGAAAAAGCGGATGGTGGCGAGCAGCGCCGTCTCGCGCCGCAACGTCAGGCAAATTTCGGCCACGGGCGGGACGCCGCGCCTCAGGCGATAGACGGTCTTGCGCTCTCTCCCGGGCCCGAAGGCGGCATCGAGCAGGGCTTCGATCGCGGGCCCGTCCTGGGGCCGCTCCGCTTGGATCGTGATCATCCGACGGTGCTCCGGCATTTGGGGACGACATGGTCTCGCCCCCCGGGCGCGCGTGTCGGCGGGTCACTCGGAGGCGAGCGAAGGGGGAGACGCGCGCGGCGCGCGCCTCGCTCGTCGTCGTCGGAGTTCTCGCGTCTCGTGCACGGTCTGCTCGCCTCGGGCTCGGAGGGACCCGGCGGCTCTTAGCACGGGCCGCCGGGGGGCGCAAAGCGGATTTGATTTTGCCGCCGGAAGATCGAGAATGGCGCCGCCTAGGGACCACGAGGAGAACAGATCATGCGGTTGAGCGCGCCCAGAATCACGCCGTCGGAAAGCCACGAGTGGGACGCCGACCAGCGCGCCCTGATGGCGAAAATGGAGCGCGGCGTCGGCCCGGTGAAACTCATTCGCACGCTGGTGCGCCACGAGAAGCTGCTCAGGCGCTGGCTGCCCTTCGCCAATCATCTGCTGTTCAAATCGACGCTCTCGGCCCGCGATCGGGAGATCCTGATCCTGCGCACCGCCTGAAACACCCAGGCGGTCTACGAATGGGGCCAGCATGTGGTGATCGCGCGGCGTGCGGGCCTCTCGGAGGCGGAGATCGCCCGGATCAAGGCGGACGCAGAGGCCGAGGGCTGGAGCGAGGCGGAAGGCGCGCTGATCAGGGTCGCCGACGAGCTGATCGCCGACAAGATGCTCTCCGAGGAAGCCTGGGCCGGGCTCGCCGCCCACTATTCGACAGAGCAGGTGCTGGACGTGATCTTCACCGTCGGCAACTACACGGCGGTGGCGATGGCCGTGAACGCCATCGGCGTCCAGCTCGACGAGGGCCTGGAGCGCTTCTGAGCCCTACGCGTAGCCCGGCGGCGGGGTGAAGCCGCCGAAGCTTTCGCCCAGCAGGCGGGCGAACTCGATCGTGGTCCGGTCGGCGCATTCGGGCCCGATGATCTGCACGCCGACGGGAAGCCCGCTCGCCGCGCCCAGGCCGATCGGCGCCACCGTCGCGGGCAGGAAGCAGAGGCCCGCGAGCCCGGCCCAGAAGAGCTGGTCGAGATAGGGAACCTGGCGGCCGTTGACGGCGATCGTGCGTTCCATTCGCTCCGGCCAGTGGTCGTGCGCAAAGGCGGTCGACGCGGCGGCGGGGACGAGCAGCAGGTCGTATTCCTCGAAGAAGGCGTGCCAGGCCCAGCGGAAGTGGGTCCGCGCCTCGTTCACCTTCAGCCACTCGTGGTGAAACTGGGCGGCGCCCCGGACCAGGCAGGCCCGGTAGCTCATGTCCGCCGGGTCGAGCGCGTCGGCCTCCTTGCGGGCCCGGGCCAGAGCCTCGGGCGCCAGACCCGCTTCCGTCACGCCGCGCAGGAGTTGGATGTAGACCCCCTGATAGCGCTCGGAAGCGAAATCGGGCCGCGCGCTGTCGTCGACCGTGGCCCCGGCGCGGGCCAAGCCGTCGGCGATGGCCTGGATCGAATCGACGACCTCGCCGTCGACTTCCGACATCTCGTCGCTGAGCCAGAGGGCGAGCTTGTAGTCGGCGAGCCGGGTCTTGCGCGGCGCCGGCAGTTCCAACCGCCAGCCGGGCGCCGCCAGCACGTCCGGCCCCGCCAGCACGTCGAGGGCGAGCGCCAGGTCCGCCGCCGTGCGGGCCAGCGGTCCGACGCAAGAGATGTCGTTGGGCGTCAGCACGCCCGGCATCGACTGGCCGCGCGGCGGGACGATGCCCCAGGTCGGCTTCAGGCCGAGGACGCCGCAGAAATGCGCCGGATTGCGGATCGAGCCACCGATATCGCTGCCGGCCTCGAGCGCCGACATGCCGGCCGCGAGCGCCGCCGCCGAGCCGCCGGACGAGCCGCCGGGCGTGCGCTCCAGGTTCCACGGATTGTTGGTCGTGCCGTGGATCTCGTTGTAGCTCTGGAAGTCCTTCAGGTGCGCGGGCACGTTCGTCTTGCCGAAGATCACCGCGCCGGCGTCGAGCAGACGGTCGACCACGACGGCGTTCGCCGAAGCGATATTGTCCCTGAGCTCGGGCAGGCCCCGGGTCGAGGGCCAGCCGGCGACGTCGTAGGAGTCCTTGACCGTCATCGCCAAGCCGTGCAGCGGACCCCAATCCTCGCCGCGCCGAAGCGCCTCGTCGGCCGCGCCCGCGCGCGCCCGCGCCCGCTCGACGTCGAGATGGATGATGGCGTTGAGGGGGCCGTTGAACCGCTCGACGCGCGCCAGATTGTGCTCCAGCAACTCCAGGCAACCGATCTCGCGCCCCTTGATCCGTTGTGCCAGCCGGTGGGCGGGCGCGAAGGCGATGTCGTCCATGTGGCGTAATCCTCTCTCATCCGGCCGCCCCTTTTTTGATCACCGCTCGCGCGGCGCCGGATCAGTCCTTGGCATCTCGATCGCCGCCCCGGCCCTTGTCTTTCTCGAATCGCTCCGTCATGGCGAGCAAGAGGAATCGCAGATGATTGTCAATCGGCGTTGAACATTGACCCCCTATCGGCGTGCAATGTTGACCCCTTTGGGGATGCACGGCGGAGGTCGTACAGGTAGTCCATAGGAGGGGCCCGCGCGCGGGCCGACGCGCCCACCACGCGGCTGGCGGCGGACCGCGCGTGGGAGGTTCCTGTGGGCCCACCTGGGTGACCGGGCGGCAGGTGGATCGGTTGCCTTTAGGACCGATTCTTGAAGCGCCAGGAGTCGTTTCCGGTCTCGATGATCTCGCAGTGGTGCGTCAGACGATCGAGGAGCGCGGTGGTCATCTTGGCGTCGCCGAAGACGGACGGCCATTCGCCGAAGGTCAGGTTGGTGGTGACGATGATCGAGGTGCGCTCGTAGAGCCGGCTGACGAGGTGGAACAGCAGCTGGCCTCCGGTTTGGGCGAAGGGCAGGTAGCCGAGCTCGTCGAGGATGACGAGGTCGCGCCGGGCCAGCTGATCGGCGAGCCGGCCCTGGCGGCCGGCGCGGGCTTCGGCCTCGAGCCGGTTGACCAGGTCGACGACGTTGAAGAAGCGGCCCCGGGCGCCATCGCGGATGCAGGCCCGCGCGATGGCGACGGCGAGATGGCTCTTGCCGGTGCCGGTGCCGCCGATCAGCACGGCGTTGCGCTGGTTGGCCAGGAAGCCGCCGACCGCCAACTCGCGGACCAGCGGCTCGTTGACCGGGGTGTCGGTGAAGTCGAAGTCGGCCAGCTCCTTGGCCAGCGGCAGCTTGGCGCCACTCATCTGGTACTTGATGGATCGCGCCTGCTTGTCGGCGATCTCGGCCTTCAACAGCTCGCCGATGATTCGCTGCATCGGATGCTGGCGCTTGAGGCCGTCGGCGAGCACCTCGTCGAACGCGTCGCGCATGCCGGCGAGCTTGAGTGCGGCCATCATCTCCAGGACCTCATGGCGCTCCATGGCCGACCCCCCTCAAGCGGTCGTAGCGGGTGCAATCGGCCACCGGCTCAAAGCGAAGACGCAGGTTCGCGGGCGTCGGGATCGGCGCCGTCTCGGACGGCTGGCGCCGACGATTGAGGATGTTGAGCACGACGTCGGCGCTGCACACGCCGCCAGCGAGCGCCTCGGCACAGGCGGCCTCCACCGCCGCCAGCCCATCCGCCAGCACGGCGGTGAGGATCTCGACCATCTGCCTGTCGCCGTCGTCGTGGCCGGCGAGCCGGACGCGCACGCGACCCAGGGCGCCGGGCAGCGCCCAGTCCTTGAACGGCGCGCCGTTACGAAGCGCACCGGGCTTCCTCGCCAGCACGGGCACGTAGTGCCACGGGTCATAGACGGTCTGGTCGCGGCCGAAGCGCCGGGCATGCTCGGCGACGATCTCGCCGTCCTGGCGGATGACGATGCGATCGGCGTAGGCATGGACCTCGACCGGACGGCCGACGGCGCGCGCCGCCACGCTGTACTTGTTGCTGTCGAAGCGCACCAGGCAGGTCTTCGACACCGACGCCGGGACCGCGTGGAAGCCGTCGAACGGCCCGCGATAGCCGACCAGGGACGGACGCTCGTCCTCGAACACCTGCCAGACAGTCCTGTCCTTGAACACCGGGTGGGGATGACGCCGGGCGTAGGCGACGCACTGGTCCAAGAGCCAGGCGTTGAGCTCGTCGTAGGTCTTGAAGCGCAGCCGCGGGGTGAAGAACCGACCGCGGATGATCCCGACCTGGTTCTCGACCTGCCCCTTCTCCCATCCCGCTCCCGGCGTGCATGCTGTCGGTTCGACCAGGTAGTGGCCACACATCTGCACGAAGCGCCGGTTGAACGCGCGCTCCTTGCCGATGAGGACGGTCTGCACCGCCGTCTTCATGTTGTCGTAGATGCCTCGCCGGCAGGCACCCTGGAACAGCCGGAATGCCCGGTCGTGGGCGTCGAACACCATCTCCTGGCTCTCGCGCGGATAAGCGCGGACGAAGAACATTCGGCTGTGGCACAGCCGGACGTGCGCGACCTTGACCTTGGTCGTCACCCCCGCCAGCACCACGTACTCGTGGCTCCAGTCGAACTGATAGGCCTCGCCCGGCGAGAACACCAACGGCACATAGGTCTGCGCCGTCGATGCCGAACGGCGCCACCGCCACGCCTTGGCGTAGCGCCGCACCGCGTCGTAGCCGCCGCCATAGCCCAGACCCTCGAGGGCTTCGGAGATCCGTAGCAGCGTCAGCCGCTCCCGCTTCGACTTGGTCTCGTTGGCCTCCAGCATCCGCTCCAGCTCGGCCGTCCACGGCCCCAGCTTCGGCATCGGCTGGACCCGCCGGTCGTAGGTGAACGCCGTCGCCTGCGAACGGATCACCTTGCGCACCGTGTTGCCCGAGACCTTCACGTCCCGCACGATCTCCTTGATCGGCTTCCCCTTGACGAAATACTCCCGCCGGATCCGCGCTATCGTCTCCACGACCAACATCCCCCACCACCTCGTCCGCCCAAAAACGAGGTGACTTGGACTAGCCAGGCTCAGGGGGTCAAATTTGGACGCCGATCACCCCTCAACAGGGGTCAACTTTGCACGCCGTTCCACACCCAGACCGCGGTCAACTGTCCGGCACGCAACAACGAAGCCAGGCTCAGCGCGTCCCGCCGGTCCGTCTTGACCCGGTCACCGGGCCGCTTGGGGATCAGCGAGGGCGCCACCACATCGCAGGTGTGGCCCCAGTCCAAAAGCCGGCGATGCAGGGAATAGCCGAACGGGCCAGCCTCATAGCAGAAGTGAAGACGCGCGCCGTCCCGCGACAGCTTCTTGCAGAGCGAATAGAGCGCCGTCGGTCGGTACACGATGGTGCCGAAATAATGAACCGCCTCTCGCGGATCACCCGGCGCGATCCCGACCGAAATCGTCTCCTTCGAAACATCCAAGCCAACAAAGGTGATATCGTCCGTCATGCATGGGGGATGTCCCGGGCTCTGTTGAAAAGCTGAAGTAGGCGTCGTCCGCCTGGAGCCGCTAGGCTCTGGGTGCTGATTCCATCAAGGAGAACGACGCCATGACCAAGACTACACGCAACGACCGTTCCTCGGAACCATCCTGTCGGCTCTTGCCATCGATGCCGGAGGCCTTCGACGATCTGCGCATGAGCGTCGATCGCTTCTGCCTTTTGGCGGGCCTCGAGTCTTTGAACGAGATGATGTCGGCGGACGCGGAAGCCTTGTGCGGTTCGCGCCACGCCCGCTCGGGCGAGCGCAAGGGCCATCGATGGGGCACGACCCGGAGCGAGATCGCCTACCACGGCGGCAAAGTGAAGGTCGAGCGCCCTCGGGTGCGGGACTTCGCGGGTCGGGAGATGAGCCTGCCGAGTTGGGAGCTGCTGTCGGAACCCGAACTCTTGCAAGCCTGGGCGATGAATCTGATGGTGATCAACGTCTCGACCCGCAAGTATGCCCGCGCGGTGCGCCTGCCGGACGATGCGGGCGGCGATCTGCCGGCGGCATCGGGTGACGCAACCTCGAAGTCGGCGGTCTCGCGCCGTTTCGTGGCGTTGACGCGAAGCAAGCTGAAGGCCTGGCTGGCGAGCCCGCTCGACGATCTCGATCTCGTGGTGCTCCAGATCGACGGGCTCCATGTCGGCGATCACCTGATGGTGGCGGCGATCGGCATCGACACCGGCGGCGCGAAGCACGTGCTGGGCCTGGCCGAGGGCGCGACGGAGAACGCGGCCACGGTGCAAGCCATGCTCGACAACCTGATCGAGCGCGGTCTCGATCCCGAACGGCCTCGGCTCTACATCGTCGACGGCGCCAAGGCGCTCTCGAAGGCGATCCGGCGGACCTTCGGGCGGGCGGCGGCCCTCCAGCGCTGCCAGGTGCACAAGGGGCGCAACATCACGGACCGGCTGGACGAGAGCCTCCATACCGGCGTCAGGAAGGTCTTGCGGCAGGCCTGGCAGCAGGACGACGCGGCCAAGGCCGAACGGCTCTTGCGCAACCTCGCCCGCCGTCTGGAGCATGACGCACCCGGCGTCTCGGGCTCGATCCTGGAGGGCCTGGACGAGATCCTGACCGTGATCCGGCTCGGCCTCCCGCCGCAACTTCGACACTCGCTGGCTTGCACCAACGCCATCGAGAACGCGATCGGCACCGTCCGGACGGTGCAGCGGAACGTCAAGCGCTGGCGCAACGCCGAGATGGCGCTGCGTTGGACCGCCGCCGGCCTCTTGGAGGCGCAAAAGACCTTCCGCCGCCTCAAGGCCTACCGCCAGCTCCCCGTCCTTGACGCCGCCCTGCGGGAGGCGGTGAGAAAGGCCGGAGCAAAGTCCGTCATTGAAGACATCGAGGTGGCCGCGTAGCCTCTCGATCAGACGATGCCTATCTCGCACTTTTCAACATTGGGCGGGACATCGCCACGGCATGTCCGTCTCCCATGTATGAGGATAGGCACGCAAACGCGTGCAACCCTCGAAACTACATGCTGAGGCGGACACCTGGTCCCGGCGTCGAAACCTCAACGGACATAGGGTCTATCAATGACCGAATCGGCCACCCCGGCCCGACGGAACTATACCCCCGATAGACGACATGGGTGGCCCTCGCCGCCGCGTATGCTCACCCCAACGCCCTCGCCCGCCCTGAAAGTGACCATAGAGCGTCGACGGCGACACCTTCAGTCGCGCTGCCACTTCCGCCACGGTGATATGTGACGGCGCCGCGTGATTGGCTGCCACCTCAAGCCATCCACT
Organism: Alphaproteobacteria bacterium; assembly: GCA_965225945.1. Lineage (GTDB taxonomy): Bacteria > Pseudomonadota > Alphaproteobacteria > JASLMY01. The sequence goes on from CBDDBZ010000034.1 coordinate 8,967, forward strand.
CCTCCAACTTCGACCAGCGCCGACTTTCGATCTTGCCCTTCACCGCCATCCCAATGGCCTGTCGCTGGCCGACCAGGACGACCATCTTCTTGCCCCTGGTGATCCCGGTGTAGAGCAGGTTTCGTCGCAGCATCATGTAGTGCTGCTTCATCATGGGGATGACGACTGCCGGATATTCCGACCCCTGGGATTTATGGATGCTGACGGCGTATGCCAGAGCCACCTCGTCGAGTTCGCCGAACTGGTAGAGGACCGTCCGTCCGTCGAATTCGATAGCGAGTTCCTGGGCGTCAACATCGATCCGACAGATGTACCCGACGTCGCCGTTGAAGACATCCTTGTCATAATCGTTGTCGGTCTGCATGACCTTGTCACCGACCCGGTAGGTGAAGCCGAAGCGCTCCACCTGGAGGTCGTCGGTCGGTGGATTCAGTGCCGCCTGAAGATCGACGTTTAGAGCCCGGGCTCCGATGCCACCACGGTTCATCGGGCACAGCACCTGAACGTCTCTGATCGGGTCGAACCCGAACCGCCTCGATAGGCGATTCTTCACGATCTCGACAATCTTGGATACGGCGTCCTCGGGCTCGTGAGCCTCGACGAAGTAGAAATCCGATCGATCAGACTTCGGAGCCTCAATCAGGCGCGGGCTCGTGATCGACGAAGTAGAAATCCGATCGATCAGACTTCGGAGCCTCCAGGGCGGGCATGTAACCGGCGTTCACCTTGTGAGCGTTGGTGACGATCTGGCTCTCGGCCGCCTGTCGGAAAATCTCCGTCAGCCGAGCCACCGGCACGGCGGCGGACTGGATAATGTCGGCCAGAACCTGCCCCGGCCCGACCGATGGCAGCTGATCCACGTCACCGACCAACATGAGGGCCGCCCTGTCGGGCAACGCCTTCGCCAACGAAGCCATGAGAGAGACGTCGACCATCGAGGTCTCGTCAACCACAAGCAGATCGCATTCGAGCGGCTTGTCGGCGGTTCGCTTGAATCCACCTTGTCTCGGGTCGGCCTCCAACAGACGGTGGATGGTCTTGGCTTCCAGGCCGGTGCTTTCCGAAAGACGCTTTGCCGCGCGACCGGTTGGCGCCGCGAGTGCAACCCGCACGTCCTTGACCACCAGAATGCGGAGGATGGCGTTCACCAGTGTCGTCTTGCCGACGCCCGGCCCACCGGTGATCACCATGACCTTCGATGACACCGCCTTTTTGACCGCCTCCCGTTGGCTCGGGGCCAGAGTGACGCCGAGTTTTTGCTCCACCCAGGGGATCGCTTTGTCGGCGTCGATATGGGGCCAGCTCGGCTTGCCCGACGCCAGGGCCGCGAGCCGTTCGGCAATCGCCTTCTCGGCGTTCCACAGGTGGCCCAGGAAGATGCAGCCGCGATCCCCGATGGCGTCGGCGACGACTGTTCCCTCACGAAGCTCTTGCTGGAGAGCATCACCGAGGATGTCGGAGGGAATCTCCAGCAACTTGGTCGCCATGGCCAGGAGATCATCCTCGGGTAGCCCGCAGTGTCCATCCGAGACGGCTTCAATCAGAGTGTAGGAGATGCCGGCGCGGGCTCGGATCATGGCGGTCTTCTCGATACCGAGCTTGGCGGCGATCTGGTCGGCGCTCCTGAAACCGATGCCTCTGAGGTCACGGGCGAGGCGGTAGGGGTTTTCGCTGATCAAGGGGATGGCATCCGCGCCATAGGTTTTGTAAATGCGAACGGCTCTCATGGTGCCGACGCCGTACGACTGGAGAAACACCATGATCTCTCGAATGGCCTTCTGATCGGCCCAGCCCGAGGTGATGCGCTCGATGCGCTTCGGGCCGATACCCTTCAGTTCCTTCAGTCGGTCGGGTTCGTTCTCGATGACGTCGAAGACGTCCTCGCCAAATTTCCTCACCAGTTTCCCGGCGAAATGCGGCCCGATGCCCTTGATCATGCCGCTGCCCAGGTACTTCTCGATACCCTCGATCGAACTGGGCGGCATCACCTTCAAGAAGCTCGTCTTGAACTGGATGCCGTGATCACGATGGTTGTCCCAGCGGCCGCTCGCCTGGATGAACTCACCCGGCTGGATGGAAGCCGCCGTGCCCAGGACGGTAACGAGGTCACGATGACCACGCACCTTCACCCTGAGGACGCAGAATCCAGACTCCTGACTATGGAAGGTCACGCGCTCGACCAACCCGGAGAGGGGCTCGCGGTCGTGGGATGGGCCCGTGGTCATGCGATGTGAGATGCCCCATTGCGGTCCGCCATTTTTAGGCGAAGCTGAAGGCATGAAGGCTTCTTGCACGGCAACGGGGATTCACCGTGCACGCCGTCACCGGCCTCATCGTTCGCCTTCGTGTGGCTCCCGGACTTGCACCTCCGGCTCCTCCTCGACCATCTCGTTCGGCACGAAGGCGATGCGCATGCCCCAACCGGCATGGGTCACGAGAAGCCGTCCGAACTCCCGAAGCGACAATTCCCGATCATCGATTTGAACGGTGACCTCCCCGTCTGGGCCGCCGTCGTCGATATGGCAGCGAAGCAGGTCGCCGCGCGGTACCCACTGGTCGCTGAGATCCGAATATTTGATCTGCGGCCGGCCAGGCGGAATCTCGACCACGATGTTCTCCCACTCCGCCACGAGCTGATCCTGCGCGGCCATCACGTCATTGAATATGTCGAGGATCGCCTGGTCGGACATCTCGTGGACGCGCGGGCCGATGCGGAGATGCGTCGTCGAGATCGTCGCGTCGGCGAACGCGATGATCGCCTCCTCTCCGCTGCGGGAGATCTTGACTTCGTCCGGCGATGCCCGTCGGGGCTTCTTTTTGCGCATGAGCCCGCTTCCTAGTTGCTATGGATAGACGCTCCACGTCTCCACCAACACCCACTCCCCGCCGATTCGCCGGATCGCTCCCGAGATCGTCCAGCCGGCCCGGCATAATTCCGTCGCCTTCTCGGGCAGGTTGATCGGAACCAGCTGGCGGCAACCATCAAGAACTTCGAGCCATATCCTGCCCGGCTCCACGCGCTCGATCTCGAATTGATCCTCGATGTCGTCATCCTCTGGGGAATATCTGCTCGACGTGATCTGGTAGAGCAGGGCGGTCAACCTCTCGGCCCTGGGCAGGTCTCGCGCCGCGACGGCGCCACGCTCGATGGCCTCCTCAGCCTCGTCAGCCCCGGCATAGCCCTTGGCTTCCAGCCACTTCGCCAGCTTCTTGGTGACGGTCCCCGAGGTCCGCAGCAGAGCCTGGCTCGCCATGACCTTCCTGACCATGAAGTAGTCCAGGAATTCGCCAACATTCGGCAAAATGTGCTCGGGCCCGAAGAACTCGCAGAACTCGCGATGCCGGTCGTCGTCCGCGTTGAGGCGCTTCTCCCAGGGCTCACGCTCATCGTCCTCCAGCGAGCCGTAGGCATAGCCGTCCAGGCTGGCCTGGAGCAGCTCGATGACTTGCGCATAAAGGTCGTAGGTGTCCGGCTTCAGGCGCTCCCTCTCGTCGGCGAGATACGCGGCCAGCACCTCCGAGATCGTCGGCATGGCGATGCCATTCGAATTGCCACCGCGTTGGTTGTCGTCGGCGTTCTCCGGCACGGCGGTTCCTCCACGTCGCATCCCAAATGGAAATGTCAGTATCCGCCGCTGACTCGCTTCGGACAACTGTCGGGGTTGGTTGGGCAAGGCGGCGCGGTCCCGCTTTCAATCGCGGACCAGGGTGACGCCGTCGTCGGGCCAGTTCAGTGCCACGGTACCGCCTTCGGCGAACTGGGGTAGCGCGACAAATGATGTGAAACACGAGGTGTCCGCAGTTGGTGGTCGTGTCGATGGCCTCGGTGCGCGAGCGGAGGTCGATGCCTCGGCCTCCCTCGGCCGGGACGTGGGCGGCGACCTCCCTCTTGCCGCTCGGCGAGTTGGGGAAGCGCGATTTGACGAGTCGTCGAATACGCCCCATTCTATATTCCGATAAGAGTAGTATCGGAAGTCAGAAGGGGCACGCGGTCATGGGCGAGCTGGTCGAGACACGGCGAGCGGGTCGGATTGCCACCTTGGCCGAGACGACGGAGCGGGCACGGACCTACTTCGACGCCAGTCAGGCGAGGAACACGCGTCGGGCCTATGCGAGCGGCCTTCGGCACTTCCAGGCATGGTGCATCGGCCGTGGGCTGGCATCGCTGCCGGCGGCGCCGCAGACGGTCGCGCTCTACCTCGCCGACCATGCCGGGACGCTCAAGGTCTCGACGCTGCAACAGCGTCTCTCGGCCATCGCCGGGGTGCACAAGCTCAAGGGCCTCGACAGCCCGACCCGGCACGCGGCGGTGACGACGGTCTGGAGTGGCATCAAGCGGACGCACGGCACGGCGCAGCAGGGCAAGGCCCCGGTCCTGCGTACTGACCTCCGCGCCATGCTCGCGGCCCTGCCCGACAGTCTCACAGGCATTCGCGACCGGGCCTTGCTGCTGATCGGCTTTGGCGGTGCCTTCCGACGCTCCGAGCTGGTCGCGCTGGACTGGTCGGACATCGAGGAAACGGGCGAGGGCCTGGTCGTCACCCTGAAGCGGTCCAAGACCGACCAGGAGGGCGAGGGAGCCAAGGTCGGCATTCCGAGGGGACGGACACCTGAAACTTGCCCTCACGCGGCGCTCCGTGGCTGGCAGGAGGCATCCGGCAGCGAGGGACCGGTGTTCCGAAGCCTTACCCGGCATGGCCGGATCGGTGGGCGATTGTCCGACAAGGGCGTTGCAATCGTGGTGAAGCGTGCCGCCGAGGCGGCCGGCCTCGATCCATCCCGGTTCTCTGGGCATTCGCTACGAGCTGGGCTGGCGACATCGGCGGCGGCGGCCGGAGCCTCGGAGCGCGCAATCGGCAATCAGACGCGCCACAAGAGTCTCAAGGTGCTCAGAGGCTACATTCGTGAGGGCAGCCTGTTTCGCGAGAACGCTGCAGCGACGGTGCTTTGAAAGGGGCTACAACTGCCCGCTCAGCCGCCGTGCGAGCGTCGCTGCTGATTGCGTCTTGTGGGGTGGTCGCAACCCGGCGATCGATCACCCCGCCTCGTTCTTCGCCTTCCACCGCTTGATGTAGCGCTGAAGGTTCTCGCGGGCTAGCGGGGAATCGACTGGCCATCCAGCTCAATTGGCACGGAAGGGAGGCGGAAATGGAGGCGCGGGTAGCCGCCGGCGAGCCGACACGAGCAGACGGACGGAGACCGGATCGAAGTCGTCGAGGTGACGAAGTTGATGCCGCCGGACACGATCGCCTGCATCTTCTGGCTCAAGAACAGGCGCCCGGCTCAGTGGCGCGAGGGCTACAAGGCCGAGGAGACACCCAAGGCCCCCGGCCACGACCCCGTGCTTCAAGAGATACTGAAGGGTCTGCTCGACGACGAACCGCAGAGAACCGCCGACGGAGTGCCTTCTAGGACCAAGCCAAGTGGGCGCAACGGAGGCGACCAGCGCTAGCCCTTCCTCGTCACTGGCCCAATCGCCACCGCCATCAGCCTGAAATCGTCAGCCATGTCTACCCGATCGCAGGCGGCAACCAAGGCAGCGACGGTTCCGCCGACTTCGGGTCTCACAGCGTTCTCCGCGATGTGGCCGGGAGTGGGGATGTCGACGAAGAAGGCCCGCCCGCAACTTTTGGAGACGGCGTCGACGAAGCCGACGGTGACGACGACGCGGCAGTGTTCAGGGCGATCACGCCGCTGGACGGCGAAACGGTGTCTTGACCGCCGGCCGGGAGTGAACCCGCTAACCCAGCTCCTCCCACACCGCAAAGCACCCGCCATGCTCGCCTTTGCGCGGGCACCCCTCCTCCAGCGCCGACGCGATCGCCGGTAGCCCCGCGTCGATGCCATAGTGCTCCACGAGCGTCGCCACCCGATACCGCCCCGCCCGGCCGCACCGGTCGCAGCGGACGTCCAGCATCTCCCGCGTGCCGTGGATCTGCCGGAGCGTGACGGCGCCGCTGGTCATCAGTGCACCGCGCCCTCGGGCTCCGCAGCCTCCAGCTCCTTGATGGCCGCGATGATCCTGATCCCAACCGCCCGACCACTCCGTCCCAGCCACCGGGCCGGCTCCGCCGGCCGCGGCGGACATCGCGCGTGGCGCCTCGGGGCTATAAGGGGTTGATGTCGCTTGGCAACACCGTGAATTGCGTCTCCGCGATGACGGTGTAGCCGGGAGTGGTGACGTCGGGGTCGAAGCTCAGGAACGACGTGCTGCCCGTGTTGTCGATGATGAAGGCGGCGCCGCTCGCCAGACCGGAGTTGGTCCCGTCGTAAGGCGAGGCGAGGGCGACGAGCGGCACACTGGCCACGACTCCGAACGCGGTTTCATCGAATGCGAAACCGTCATCCACCGTATTGAAGCCGCCGCTGATGACGTCGGTGGCGAGGCCACTCGCCGCGACCGTCTGGTTCGTGGTGATCTGCGTCCCGTCACTAATCTCGTCGTACTGGTAGGTGTCGTTGCCGATGCCGCCGTCCATCGAGTCGGCACCTTGGCCGCCGATGAGCCTATCGTTGCCGGCGCCGCCGCTGATCGTGTCGTCGCCGGCGTGGCCTTCCAACCGATTGGCGCCGGAGTCGCCGGTGATCGAATCGCCGTTGACACTGCCCTGCACGTTCTCGAAGTTGAGGATGGTGTCGGCGAAACCGAAGCCGTCGTTGGTCACCGTGCCGGCGCCGAGGTCGATGATGACGCCGGAGGTCGATGCGACGTCCAGGAAGAACAGCTCGTCGACGCCGCCGCCGCCATCCAAGTCGTCCGCGCCTTGGCCGCCGATGATCAAATCGTCGTCGCCACCGCCGATCACCGTATCGTCGCCGCCACCGCCGATCACCGTATCGTTGCCGCCCAGGGCGAAGAACTGCTCCGCCCCGGCCCCGCCGACCAGGATGTCGCCCGAGCCCGTGCCGGTGATCGTGCTTGTGCTGCTGATGAGGTCGCCCAGCACGGCGGTCAACTCGTTGGCCTCCGTGATGTTGGTGGCGCTCCCACCCGGACCCTCGACCAGGGACAGCAGCGCCAGGGCCGTGGAGCCGACATTGATTCCGACGGCCTCGATGCTGAATGCCTGCTCTGGTCCGGCGCCATCGTCATCGGTCTCGATGGAAGTGACAACAGCTCCGAACGTAGCGCTCGCAAAACCGTCGGAAACGAAAAGCAGCTTGTTGACATCCGCATCAGGCAGCGTGCCCGGACTACTGGTCGCAGAACCGATAAATTCCTCGGCCGCAGTCAAACCTGCCGTGAAGTTGGTGCCGCCGCCGGCGTTGAGGCCGTTGACGGCATTGATAGCCGCCTCTAGTTGGCTGCTCGGGCCCGTGCTCGGCGTACCGCCACTGATCAGGTCGAAGGTGCCCAGGACCAACGCGGACGAGTTGAATTCGACGATGTTGACGCGGACATCCTCCGCCCCCGAATTCGCCAGATCCGTCAGCGTGGCGATGGTCGAGTTCTTCAACGCCACGATACGTTGCACCGAGGCGGTGTTGCCGTCGACGTCGGTGAAACCGATGCTGCTGATCATACTACCCGAGGTGTCGAGCACGATGGCGATGTTGATGACACCACCCGCGAGCTCGATCGCGCTGCTGATCAGCGCCGCGGTGGTCCCGTCGGTGAACTCCAGAAACTCGACGCCGGTCAGCGTGTCGCTGCCGTCCGGGCCCTCGACGATGACGCTGCCCGACGCAGACGCAAAGGTGTAATCGGCCGGCCCGCCGCCGAAGATCGCGGTGTCGTTGCCGGCGCCGCCGTTGATCACGTCGTCACCCGCGCCGCCGTTCAAGGCATCGTTGTCGCCGCCGCCGTCTAAACTGTCGCTGCCGCCGCCGCCGGCGATGGTATCGTCGAACGGCGTGCCGAACACACCCTCGATGCTCGTCACCGTGTCGATACCGCCGAAGCCGTCGAGGATCGTCCCGGTCACGAAATTCGCGTTGATCCCGGCGGGTGACCCCGAATAGTTGACAGTGTCGAACCCGGGTCCACCCTGCAACGCATCGTTGCCGGCGAGGCCGATCAGCGTATCGTTGCCGCCGAGGCCTTGGATGAGGTCGCTGCCCGCGGTGCCGCTCAGCAAGTCGTTGCTCGCGGTGCCGGTGATCGTGGTGTCGAACACGACACTAACGTTGACGAAGGCGAGGCCCGTGTCTCCGTTGGCGTCCGTGATCGTGTAGGTGAAGGTGTCGGTGCCGGCGAAGCCCAGGTTGGGCGTATAGGTCACGGTGCCCGCGTTGGCGTCGAGAATGACCGCGGTGCCGTTGGCGGCCGCCCCGACCGCCGTGATCCTCGCCGGCGCGGTCCCAGAATCGTCGTTCGCCAGCACGTCGATCGTCACCGCCGTGTTGAAGACGGTCGTGACCGTATCGGTCACCGCGTCCGGCACCGCATCGACGGTCACCGTCACGGTCGCCGTGCTCCGCGCCCCGGTCGCGTCCTCGATCGTGTAATCGAAGGTGTCGACGCCGTTGAAGTCCGCCGGCGGCGTGTAGGTGATGGTCGTACCCAACGAATTCACCACCACGCTGGCACCGGCGCTGCTGGTGGTGACGGAAATGATGGTCGTCGGCGTCGTGCCCAGATCGTCGTTGCCCAAGATGCTCAGGATGACACTCGCGTCCTCGTCTACATTGACGGCGTCGTTCACCGCCAGCGGAACAACCACGGGCTGATCGTCATCCAGGATCGTGCCGATCCCGATGCCGTCGGCGATCGTGCCGCCGGTCGGGTTGGAGAGCAGGAGCTGGAAGGTCTCGTCGCCTTCCACGATCGCGTCGGCGGTGGTCGCCACCGTGACGAGCAGGGAGGTCACGCCCGCGGCGAAGACGAGGGTGCCGGAGACGGCCGTGAAGTCGGTCGCATCCGCCGTCCCGGTCGTGGTGGCGAAGTCGATCGTGCCGGGCGCCGAGGTATCGCCGGTGCGCGTCACGGTGAAGACGATGCCGGCGCCTTCCGTTCCCGTGGCATCGTAGATTTCGTAGATCGGCGCGGCCACTGGGCCCCCCGGTCCCTGGTTCACCCCGTTGATGGTGACGTCGCCACCGATGATGACCTGGTAATCACCGTGATCGGTCGTCGTCAGAAAGCCGTTGCCATCGACGGTCGCGGGATAAAAAGTGACGTCGTTGGCCTGCGTGCGGGCCTCGGTCTCGCTCAACGAGAAGGCGCCGAGCGCCAGCACGTAGTCACCCGCCGCCAAGATGGCCGACAGGAAGGAATCGAAGTCGAAGATGGAGCCGTCGGTGAAGGTGAGGCTGGAAGCGTCGTTGGAGGCAATCAGCGTGCCCGGCGTGCCGCCGCCCGCATCCTCGAAGAGATAGATGTGGACGTCGAAGAAGGCGATCTCGCCATCGCCGTTGATGTTGAAGGTCTCGTTCGTGATCCCGTCGCCGTCGGAGTCAGAAGAATCCAGTTCCCACGAGAGCGTGTCGATGGTGACCGTGCCGGCCGTATTCACGGTGAAAAGGATGTGATCGACGGTGGAGCCGACCCGGGCCCCGCTTGCGTCGAGCACGGGGAAAATGTCCCCCGTGACCCTCGGCCCGTCGATGCCGCCGAAGATCGGCGCCGCAATCGTCTGGTCGTCGAAGCTCAGGAACTCGACGCCGGTCAGCGTGTCGCTGCCGTCCGGGCCAGTGACGATGACGCTGCCGGGCGAGAACGAATAGGCCGCGAGGTTGCCGCCGAAGGTCGCGGTGTCGATGCCGGTGCCGCCGACGATCACGTCGCTGCCCGCGCCGCCGATGAGCGTGTCGTCACCGCCGAGGCCGATCAGGGTGTCGTTGCCGGCGCCGCCGCTGATCAGGTCGGAACCGTCCGTGCCGGTGAAGGTGATGCCAGACGGCGGCAGCGGCGGCAGCGGCCCCGGCAGCACATCGTCGGTGACGTCGATGGCCAAGTCGGCGATGGTGGTGGAACCGGTCGCCAGGCCAGTGTCGGTTCTGAACACGAAAATGCCGGTCGGCGGCGCCAACGCGATCTCGACCTCGGCTTCGAGACCGCCTTCCTCGTAGACCTCGAACAACGTCGTCTCGACCGCGACCTCCCCCGCCGCCGGGGCGATGTCGGCGAAGGCGGCCGCTTCCGCGTCGTCGCTCGGCGCGGTGGCCTCCTGCTGGTCGGGCTGATCGTCGTCCTGGATGTCGCCGCGCCAGCCCGGCGGCGTGAACGGCGTGATCGGAAGGATCCCCAGCGAGAGTGTGAAAATCTGCTCGAACAGGCCCAGCGGCGTCGCCACCGGCAGGCTCGGCAACTGATTGGCCGCCAGCACCGTCAGGTTCTGGCCCTCGTCGATATCCTGTCGGCCCGCCTGGTTCACCACGAAGCCGAAGCCGTCGTCGAAATAGACGTCCAGCCGCTCGCCCAGGACGCCGCCGAACACCGTGCCCCTAACGCCGATCGTCGCCAGCGGCGTCGTCACCTCGAAACTCGTCGGATCGCTCTGGGCGATCTGGCCGGTGACGAAGACGAAGACGCCTTGCAGGATCGAGAAGCTGGCCGAGCCGGACCCGGAGGCGGCGTCGTAGACCAGCTCGTCCAGCACCATCCGCCCGTCGCCCTCCATCGCGAAGGCGGTGTCGTCGGCGAAGCGGATGCCGAGACGCGCGCCCGCCCCCGTCGTCACCACGTCGCCCTGGAAGACCGAGCTTCCCTCGGTCAGTATCACGCTTGTGCCGTCCGCCCGCTCCGCCCGGACCTCGCCGACCACCTGCTCGACGATGCCGATCGGGTGAACTCGGCCCCGAGCAGGAAATCGGCGAGCGGCACCACCAGCTTGCCGTCGAGGGCCGAGCCGGCCTGCAGTACGGCCGCGTATTCCGCCGCCCCCGGCGCGGCGCCGATGGCGCCGCCCCGCTCGAAGTTTCCGCTTCGGCTCATCCCCCTGGCTCCCCACCATCGCCGCCCCGGGACGGCTATTGGGTCTCATTCTCTCCTATTGGGTCTCATTCTCTCCTATTATGAAATGCCTGTCGACCCCCATTTGGGTGCCGTTCGGAGTTTTTTTTGGCTCTAGCTCGCGAAACCGCAGGCCTCGGCGCTCTCCGGCAAGCTCTCCGCGGCAAGCGAACGATCGCCCGCGTGGCCCGCCACGCGCGCGGCGCGTCCGGCTTTTGCGAGCCACGGTGACCGCCTACACTTGACGGGCGCGACGCCGGGGGTGTGCGAAAGGCCCCCCGACGGCGCGGCCGCCGCCGTCGGGACGACGGGACAGACGGCGGGGGCTTTCGGTGGTGGTGGCCTACTGCAAAATCATCCGATGGATGGCCGTCACCTTGCTGCAGGGAATCTTGACCACCTGCTCGGCCATTCGCCGGCGGGGATGTCAACGAAATGGCCCCGCCCAGCACAATTAGGGGGCGCGGGCGGGGCAACGCGAACAACAGAGATGTGCGGAGATGCCGCACCCGGTGATAGTCGCGCCTCGGGGCGGCGGGTGTCAACGCCCTCCGCTTTTAGTGGTTTTCACGGTAGCTCCGCACCGCCGGCACGTTTCGGTCACTACGCTGGTGCGTCCGACGGTCACGTCGACGGTCTGAAAGTCATGTATGCCGACCAGGCATAGAAGGCGCAGCAGTTTCCGCGCGAGCGTGATGCCCTAGTTTGGCATCGTGGGTCCTTCGGCGGTGGGTTGGGCCATTGTACACCATCCGTGCCGACCCTCGCACTCGCCATCGTCATGAACGTCAACCGCCGGCACCTGGACGAGAGCCAGCGGGCGATGGTGGCGGCGAGGATCTACCCCGAGCCGCCGAAGGGCGGGCGTGGGAAAAAGTCTTCCGAAATGGAAGGGTTTTTGGTTTCGGGCGCACACGTCAGCCGAGCCCGCACCGTCCTCCGCTTCGCCCTCGACCTCGCTGACAACGTTCTCTCTGGAGGGGCGGCGGGTGTCAACGAAATAGCCCAGCCCGGCACAATGGGGCGCGCGGGCGGGGCAAGCGATGGTCCTATGAAAAGCACAAATTGGACCCTTCACCGTCTTAAGAACTGACAAGCATCACAAAGATTCGACCGCGCTCCCGACGGCTCCCGGGATCTATCGGGGGGTGGGCTTAAATAGGCCCGGCGGCCCATTTACACGTTTTTGGCCGTTTTCTGCCGATTTTCGAGCTACGTCCGCGCGTTTGCCCCCGGAGAAGGCGATCAAACCGCAAATCCGCGGAAGGTTCCAAATCCGGCCTCGCCCGCGCGGCGCGGGCGCCCGGGGTGTAGTTGTCTGGTAGGTGGCTCAGCGCCGCTAGTGTTCCGATCCTAACAAAAGTTTCCCAAAGGGCTTGCGTTCTGCGATTCTGGGGGAATGACGAAGACATTGGCATGCATCTGGCTGTCTCCCGCGGAGCGGGCGACGCTGGAAGGGTTGGTTTCTGGGCGGAACACGCCGCAGAAGCTGGTTTGGCGGGCACGGATAGTGTTGCTGTCGGCTGACGGGATCGGCACGATGACGATCGTCCGGTTGGTCGGCAAAAGTAAGGTGACGGTGTGGCGCTGGCAGGAGCGCTACCTTGCCAAAGGCATCGCCGGACTGCGCCGCGATGCGACGCGACCGGGACGCAAGCCGCCGCTGAGCGCCGAGGTGATCGAGCGGGTTGTGCATAAGACCTTGCACGAGACGCCGGAGGCGGCGACGCATTGGAGCATCCGCAAGATGGCCCGTGCCGTCGGCCTCAGCTACACCAGCGTGCAGCGGATCTGGAAGGCGCACGGCCTCAAGCCGCACCTGGTGAAGACCTTCAAGCTGTCGAATGACGAGCACTTCGTCGAGAAGGTGCGCGATATCGTCGGTCTCTATCTCGATCCGCCGGACAAGGCGCTGGTTCTCTCGGTCGACGAGAAGAGCCAGATCCAGGCGCTCGACCGCACACAGCCCGGCTTGCCGATCAAGAAGGGCCGAGCCGGCACCATGACGCATGACTACAAGCGCCACGGCACGACGACATTGTTCGCCGCGCTCGACGTCGCCACCGGCAAGGTCATCGGCCACTGCATGAAGCGGCACCGCCATCAGGAATGGCTGAAATTCCTGCGCCGTATCGACGCCGAGACGCCCAAGAAGCTCGACCTGCATCTGATCGCCGACAACTACGCCACCCACAAGCATCCCAAGGTCAAGGCGTGGTTGGCAAAACATCCTCGCTTCCATATGCACTTCACTCCGACATCCGCCTCCTGGCTCAGCCAGGTCGAACGCTTCTTCGGCCTGATCACCAGCGATCAAATCCGTTGCGGCGTGTTCAAGAGCGTCGCCGAACTCGAAACAGCCATTCAGGAATACCTCGAGCACCACAATGCCGATCCAAAACCCTTCGTATGGACCGCTTCCGCCACCGCCATACTCGAAAAAGTCGCTCGTGGGCGACAGGCGTTAGAGTCGGTACACTAGGACCGGGCCAGGGGCGACGACATGGTGGTGAGGCGGGGCCGTGCTCTAGTTCCGGCTCGACTGCCGGGGCCTCAGCCAAGCGGCCATGCGCCGTTCGGTGCCGTTGCCGGCTTCGAAGGCGAGGCCGACTTCGTTGCCGCTCAGGTGCGCGACGTGGGCCGGGACCGTTCCGAACTCGCTGAGCTCGAGGAGCACGTCGGCCGCCTCGCGAAGCTTGTGAGCGGCCTCGGCGAAGACGCAGGCGCCGCCCGGCGAGATGTCCTGGACGACGCAACGGTGGTGCTGACCATTCATCGACAGGCGGGCCGGCATCGGCTCCCAGCGTTCGTGCCGGCGCCGGCTTTCGATTGCGCTCTCCGCTTCGCTCGTGGCGCGCTCGTCGGCCGACTTGGCCAGCCAGGCATCGAGGAAGGCATCGACATGGTCCGGATCGGCGAGAGCCCAGACATCGGGCGCAGGCACGCCGAACTCCCTCAGGACGTTGACCAATTTGGCAACCAGATGCAGCGGTAAATAGGGTCGATCGTAACGGTCCTCGAATTTCTCATAGCTCGACGTCGGCATCTTCAGCCCGACCGCGACCTCCCGCGAAAACAACCCTGCCTGCTTGCGCAGTTTTTTTAGCCGTTTTCCTATTACTGTAGCCATTTTTTTCGCCTAGTGCGTGGGAAAGATTCGGGTTCGAGAAAACTATATACCCTGCTCACATCAGAATCCGAAAATCCTTCGGTGATATGACGCGGAAATTATCCGATACGTCATCGCATAAGGTGCTCCAGTTTTTGGGGACGTTTTCGTTCAAGAACCCGAGCATGGCATCGCAAAATTCATCCTGATTACGCACTTTACTCAGCCGGATTGATGTGGTACAAATCGTGAATATTTGGTGGTTTTTCTGGAGGTTCACAATGCCACGCAACAAGGTTCAGTTCCAGAAGGGGCTCAGCGAGCCGCGTTTCCGTGAAATGTACGGCACCGAGGAGCAGTGCCGCGAGGCCCTGTTCCGCTGGCGTTGGCCGGAGGGCTTCTCCTGCCCCCGATGCGGCGCCACGCGCCATTGCGAGATCGCCGGCCGCAAGCTCTACCAATGCGCCGCCTGCCGTCATCAAGTCTCGCTGACCGCCGGCACGCTCTTCCACGCGACCAAGCTGGCGCTGACCCTGTGGTTTTCGGCGATCTATCACATGACCCAATCGAAGAAGGGGATCTCCTCCATCGAACTCGGCCGCCGGCTCGGCGTCACCCAGACCACGGCCTGGAAGATCAAGCAGAAACTGATGCAATCCATGCTCGAGCGCGACGCCAAATTGCCGCTCACCGGGCGGGTGGAGATGGACGACGCCTACCTCGGCGGCCGCCGTTCCGGGGCCAAGCGCGGCCGGGGCGCGCCGGGCAAGACGCCGTTCGTCGCCGCCGTCCAGACCACGGCGGAGGGCCAGCCCGTGCGCATCAAGCTGCGCCGCGTCAAGGGCTTCCGCAAGGCCGAAATCGCCAAGATGGCCAAGCGCGACCTGAGCCCCGGGACGAGCGTCTTCAGCGACGGGCTCAACTGCTTCACCGCGGTCACCGCGCAAGGCTGCGCCCACCATCCGATACCCACCGGCTCCGGACCAGGGGCCGTCGCCGTGCCGGCCTTCAAATGGGTCAACACCACCCTCGGCAATCTCAAGAACACCCTGCGTGGCACCTACCATGCGATCCGGCCCAAACACGTTCCGCGCTACCTGGCGGCGTTCCAATACCGATATAACCGCCGCTACCGGCTCGCCGACATGATCGAGGCCCTCGGACGCGACGCCCTGCGCACGCCCCCCATGCCATATCGGCTCCTCAAATTGGCTGAGGTTGATGCGTAATCAGGAAGTCTTTTGTGTGTCAACGGCGGATGTGTGTCAACGGCGGAACAAAAATGCGCCACTCGGGCGGCGTAAAAATCCCCCACGGACGGCCGGGGAGCTTGTCCACGTAGTCCACGGGAGGGCCCCGCGCGCGGGGCGACGTGCCCCTCATACGGGCTGACGGTGGCCCGCGCGTGGGAGGGGCCGGTGGGCCCACGTGGTCAAGCGTTGGGGCGCGGTCTGTCCGCTTTAGCTTTCTTGGTATCGCGCGCCTGCTTGAGGCGATAGCTCTCGCCGTTCATCTCGAGGGTTCGAAGGGACCGTCGCGCCAGTGGCGCGGCGTAAGCCCGGAGAACGGACGTGGTGGGTGAGCCGGTCGAGGAGCGCGCCGGTGAGCCGCTCGGAGCCGAAGATCTCGGTCGATTCATCGAACGGCAGGTTCGAGGTCACCAGGATCGAGCCGCGCTCGTATCTTTGGGAGAAGACCTCGAAGAGGAGTTCGACGCCGGTCTTGGAGAGCGGCACGAAGCCGAGTTCGTCGACGACCAAGAGGCGGTATTTCGCCAGTTGGCCCTGGAGGCGCAGCAGACGTTTTTCATCCCGCGCCTCCATCAATTCGTGGACCAGGGCGGCGGCCGTGGTGAAGCCGACGGAGAGCCCCTTCTGGCAAGCCGCCAGAGCGAGGCCCAAGACGACATGGGTTTTGCCGGTGCCGCTGGGCCCGATGATGAGCAGATCGCGCTTCTCGGCGATCCACTTGCCGGTGACGAGTTGCTTGAAGAGCGATCTGTCGAGCCCTCTGGGCGCGCGATAGTCGACGTCTTCGATGGCGGCCTGGGAATGGCGGAGCCTGGCGTTCTTGAGCCTGGATTGCAGGCGTCGGCCGTGCCGTTCGGCGGCCTCGCGGTCGAGCAGGAGGGCGAGCCATTCGGCGAGATGATGCTCGACTGGCAGCTACGGTCCAAGCATTGACGTTGTATGTTACCTCAAATGTTACCTTTTTAACCAAGAATGATAAAATCTAGGCTCAATTCGTGAATTGTATGCGTCACCTTGTTACGGCGGCGGCGAGGCAGGCTCGGTCATTGGCGCCGGGGGCGAGGCCGACGAGGTGGAACCAGCTCAGGTAGTTGTCCAGATAGCGGGTGGCGATGCCGCGGCGGGGACGCAGGAAGTCCTTCAACCGGCTGTGGCGGCTGTTCACCGTCTGCACATGCAGATCGCCCCGAACCCGTTCCCCCATCGAGCGGTTGAGTGCTTCGTGGCTCACCCCGAGCGCGGCGGCGCACGGTGGGTAGCTCGCGCCGCCGTCGGAGACCAGCAGGGCGTCCTTCGCGACCACCGGGTCGAGGGCAGCCGTGAGCGCCGCCGCATCGACCCTGGGCAGCACCGCGCTGACCGTCGTTCCGCTCCGGTCCGCCGCCATGAGAACCGGTACCTGCTCGCGCGAGAGGCCGCGCTTCTTCGCCTTGCCGCCCCGCCGCCGTGCCTTGCGCCCCAGCCCGCGCGCGCCCTTCCGGCTCTCCAGGACGTAGGTCTCGTCCGCTTCCACGATCCCCTTGAGCACCTCCGAATCGCTCCGCGCCGCCGCCAGAAACCGGTGACGCCAGCGGAACGCCGTGCTCACCGCCACGTCGCAGCGCGCCGCCGAGGCCTTCACCGTCTCCCCCTTCGCCAGCGACGCCCCGAACGACAGCCAGCGTTCCTTGTGGTGCAAGCCCGACAGCGGCGTACCGCTCAGCGCGTTGAAGGTCCTGCCGCAGCCCTTGCACTGGTAGCGCCGCAGACCCCGCGCCATACCGCGCGAAACCGCCCCTTCGCTCGCGCAGTGCGGACAGCGCCGGGCCTCGTCCACACCAAGCTCGATCGCGGCCTTCGATGCCTCGCCCTCGCTCCGGCCCGACAGCACCGCGAGCGCCTCGCGCCGCTGCGCGCGCGTCAGCCCGCGCGCCGCCGAAAGCCACACCTGGAAACCCTTGCCGTCCATAACCCAACCTCCTGACGTTCCAGGCACTCTATCACTAATGCATACAATTCACGAATTGAGCCAAAATCTAAGCCGCCGTCTTGATATAAAGTCTCAGTAAGCCTTTGACCCATATGGAGGAAATTGGTGGGCGCACACGGACTCGAACCGTGGACCCGCTGATTAAGAGTTAGACCACGCCGGGTTTCCGCCCCTTGCGGTGGTATGCGGGATTTGCCCATAAGACACTGAGTTACAAGGCATTCCTCTCCATCGTCGATTGCGCTTGCTTACGGCATCTTGCGGCCGTATTCTGGCGACACGGCGACAAATTGGAGACATGGAATGCTGACCGAACGGAAAATTCGGGACGCCAAGGCCGGGCCGAAGACGGTCCTGCTCCGGGATAGCAAGGTGGTCGGCAGTGGAAGTTTTCCAGGCTGGCCGTGCGCGTCGCCAGCGGCGGCACCAAGAGTTTCGTGCTCGACTACAGGGCCGGCGGCAAGCGCAGGCTCGCGACCCTGGCGCGTTGCTCGGAAATGAGCCTTGAGCAAGCGCGGGCGATGGCGGGCCGGGAACTGGTGGCGATCCGGGCGGGCGAGGCCGACCCTGTACGCGACCGCCGCGACGCAATGGAGGCGCCGACCGTCGCAGCGGGGATCGACAAGTTCCTCGGCGAAGAAGCGCCCCGGCGGATCGCGGACGGTCTGATGGCCGAGCGGACCCTGTACACCTATCGGAAGCAATGCGCGTGGCTCCGGCCGCGCCTCGGCACTCTGAAAATCGCCGCCGTTACGCTCCGCGACATCGACCGCGCGCTGGCGAAGACGGCGCCGGTTGCCCGTAACCGATACTTGGCGATCCTGTCGCGGCTGTTCACCTACTGGCAGCGGATCGAGTGGTGCGAGCCCGGGCATAACCCCGCCCGCCTGATCGAGAAGGCGCGCGAGGAACCGCGCGACCGCGTGCTGGCGCCGTCCGAATTGGAGGCGCTGGCAACCGCCGCCGGAAGCTCCGATGAAGTGTTCGCCGTCGCGGCAATCCGGTTTCTCATGCTCACCGGCTGGCGTTCGGGCGAAGCACTTGCGCTCCGATGGGATCATGTCGATTTCGAGCGCGCGGAAGTGCTGTTGCCGACCACCAAGGCGGGCCGGCAGACGCGCCCGGTCGGGGCGCCCGTCCTTGCGCTGCTGGCGGACCTGCCCCGCATGAACGGCAACCCGTTCGTCTTCGCCGGCGCCCGGGGCGTCGCGCTCGGCTATCGGAAGCTCCGCAGCGTGTTCGCCGGGGCGTGCGAGGCGGCGGGGATCGAGGATGTTCGTCTCCACGATTTGAGGCGATCCGTGGCGACGATGGCGGCGGCGAACGGTCTACCCGTGCTGCTCTTGCGCGACCTGTTGGGGCACAAGTCGGCGACGATGGCGAACCGCTATGCCCGCCGCGCCGGCTCCGCTCTACAAGTGGCAGTCGAGGCGAGCACCGAGCGCATGGCCGCGCTGATGAAGGGCGGGACCGCGGACGTGCGGGAATTCCGCCGTGGCTGACATCCGAATCAAGATCGAGCCATACGAGCGGCGGCGGGACCGAAAATTGGAGTGGCATCTTGCCGTCGCGCTGTTGCGGCATTTCTCGCCCGGCATGTCGGAGCGCGCTGCGTGCAAGATCGTCTTCGACATGGTTGAGGCCGAGCATAGCTTGGAGAGCGACATCGCCGTTCGCCAAGCGGTTCGCCGAATCGGCCCGACCAAGCCGCTCCGTTTTGTATCCAGACGGGGGCCGCAACCGTCCGTATAGTCTCGCCATCCGACGAAAGGATGGCAAAATGTTCGATCCTGATAAGCTCTATCTCACCACCGACCGCGCGCTTCGGGCCATCGCGCCCGCCTCGACGATGGCGCATTGGCGATGCGAGGGACGCGGCCCGGCTTACGTCAAGATCGGCCCGAAAGTGGCCTACAAGGGCGCAGACGTGCTCGACTGGCTCGAGGCGCAGACCGTCCGCCCCACCGCCGCTTGACCGAATGAAAGAACCCGCCGGGGATGACTCCCAGCGGGCTCTTGAATGCCCGGCGACGAAGTGGCGACAACGTGACGGACCCTGACAAGGTATACGAACGGCCGGAATCCGGCAAGCCGGTCCCGCGATCCCGCACGGATAGCCCGGCGTTCAACAAACTGGCCGCCGACTCGTGGGCCGTGCAGCTCCCCAGATCACTCGTCACGAACAATCCCTTTGGCGCCGTGCTCGTCTATGCGGCGACCTGTGCATGGCGGGATCGTGGGCCGGGATTCGGATACACCAATGACGAAGGGGACTTCATCCGCAACTGGGCGGCGATCCCCCCGGGTGGATGGCCGGCGTTACTCGCCGTCTCGGCGCAAACTTGGCGCCGGTGGCTGGACGCGGCAGAATCAGCGGACCTGATCAAGATATTTAATCGTGGCCGCAGGGACCAGTTGCTTCGTCCCTTGACAAGGCTCAAAGACGGCGAGCAATTCGCGCGCGTCGAGGTCGCCATTCTGTTTCATCGGGAACTGAGCCAACGGGCTCGCCGCACCTTCGTGGCGCTGTCGCTGTTTCGCCAGAAGAGCGGATTTGTGTCGGCGTCAATCAGGAAAATTGGGGACGATGCCGGGCTCGAAAGACGCGATGTGCAGCGCGCCTTGCGCGACCTGGAAGCTTTTGGCGCGCTGCGATCCGACGGCACGACTGCCCGGGGAATTCACCGTTACCTGATGATTTCACCCGCCCCACCTGATGATTTCACCCGCCCCCACGTGGTGATTTCACCCGCCCCACCTGATGATTTAGCCCGCCCCAAGGTGGTGATTTTACCCGCCCTATCAGGTACTACTTCAGGAACTTCTTCAAGAATCAAGAATCAAGAACTTATTTCAGGTGTGCTCGCGCAAGCGCTCGCGAGGAATCCTGACCCCAAATTGCCTGATGATGACCCCTTAACGGTTCTTTCGGTAGCAACGCCACTGATTCGAGTGGCTGCTGAGAGAAAAAAGGCGGAGGCGGCAAAGGCGTCAGAAGAATTGCTCGGCAAAAAGGACGATCAAGGCGGCGGCGACGTTGACGCAATGATGGGCACGCTTGAAGCTGCCCACGACCCCTTGAGCCGAGCCCTTGCGAAATTAGGTCGCACCATTTCAGATAGCCCAGCGAGGTCTAAAGTTGCCTAAGAATATCGTCGGAATGCCTGACGTTGCTGTGACGCTTTGGAAAGGAAACAGGATGACAATCCTAGCCAATCTAGCCAAACACGTTACTTGGCGGTTTGCGCGCCGCGCACCGACCGCGATGGACGCTGGAGCACCTGCTGCGCCGTTGAATGACGGCGTGGGCTGCACCCGCTGCAAGAAGCCTGTCGAGGATGAGCGGTACCGGCATTGCGCGCGCTGTCGGGCATCGGCCAACCGTGCCGCCAAGAAACGTGCCAGGAAGCGCGTCATGAGCGGCAAATGTCCGAAATGCGGTAAGCCGAGGGACGGCGACACCGTCGTTTGCCGAAGCTGTCTGGCGCACCAGCGAGCGAAGTACCATGGGCTAGCCAAGACAAGCTAATATGGCACCGGCGAATATGCCCTACGGGGCGTCTATCGGGCGGCAAGACGCGAGGTTTTTGAAATGGAGAATGAGATGGATGAAGACGAAACGATGGTAGTCGAGGTTGCCCGCGCGGTCATGAGCCGCAACGCCGAGGGCAATTGGGACTTCGAGGCGCAGGCGCAGGACTGGCTTTCGCTGTTCGGCGAGGAGGAGATCGCGCCGATTCTCCATGCGGCGGCGGCGGCCGTGAAGATGCTGGCCGACTCCTTCGGCCCGGACGAGGCGGAGGCCGGCCGCGTGCTGTCCTTGGTGCCGAAACCCGATGACCCCGCTTGAACGCTACCTGTCGAGCCTGACCGTGACGCAGGGCCGGCGCGCCGGCGAGCCGTTTGACGTGCTCGCATGGCAGCGCCGGTTCCTCGCCGGGGCGTTCGCCGAGGGCGTCCAGTCGGCGGCTTTGAGCGTGGCGAGGGGCAACGGCAAGACGGCGCTGCTGTCCGGCATTGCGGCGGCGACACTGGACGGGCCGCTTGCGGTGCCGCGAGGCGAGACCGTCATCGTGGCCAGCTCCTTCAGCCAAGCGCGGATCGCGTTCGATCACGTCCGGGCGTTCATGGCCGAACAGCTCAAGGACCGGCACCGCTGGCGGATACAGGACACCGCGCAACAGGCGTCGATTGAGGACCGCGAGACCGGCGCCCGCGTCAAGGTGATCGGGAGCGACCCCAAGAGGGCGCACGGGCTGGCGCCGGTGCTGGTGCTGGCCGATGAGCCGGCACAGTGGCCGCCGTCGACCGGGGAGCGCATGGTGGCGGCGCTGCGGACCTCGGCGGGCAAGCAACCGCATTTCCGATTCGTCGCGATCGGCACGCGGCCGGCCGCTCATGACCATTGGTTCTCGCGGATGCTGGCGGGCGGCGCCGACTACGCCCAAGCGCACGCGGCCGGCGACGATGACCCGCCCTTTCAACGCCGGACCTGGAAACGCGCCAACCCGTCGCTCGATCACATGCCCGACCTGGAGGGGACCATCCGCAAGGAAGCGGACGAGGCGCGATCCGACGAAATGGCGTTTCCACAATTCCGGGCGCTGCGATTGAACGGCGGGACGAGCGATGCGGTCGAGGCGTTGTTGCTTGACCCGGAAACGTGGCGGCGGATCGAGGGCGACGCGAAGCCGCACGGGCCTTGTCTTTGGGGTGTTGACCTCGGGACCTCGGCGGCAATGTCGGCGATCGCGGCCCACTGGCCGGACACCGGGCGCCTGGAGGTGCTGGCGGCGTTCCCGCACGACCCGCCACTCTCCGAGCGTGGCTTGCGTGACGGCGTCGGGCGCCTGTACCTCGATTGTCACGACCGGGGCGAGCTGATCCTTGCTGGCGCCCGCGCCGTGGACATAGGCCAACTGCTACGGGCGGCGCTGGAGCGCTTCGCCCCGCCCGTGGCGCTCGCGGCGGATCGCTGGCGCGAGCCCGAGTTGCGCGACGCGCTCGACAAGGCGGGCGTTCCGCCTGCCGCGCTCGTAACCCGAGGGCAAGGTTTCAAGGACGGCGCCGAGGACGTGCGCGAATTCCGCCGCGCCTGTCTTGAGGACAAGGTGACGCCGGCCCGGTCGCTCTTGCTGAGGTATGCGATCAGCGAGGCGAGGGTCGTCATGGACCCAAGCGCGAACGCCAAGCTCGCGAAATCGAGTGAGGGCGGACGCCGCGCCCGAGCCCGCGACGATGCGGCGGCGGCGGCGATCATGGCCGTTGCGCTCGGCGCCCGCGCGAGGAACGCACCACAGCGCCGGCCGCGCCGCCATGTGATCGCAGGATGAGCCGTCACCATGCGAGCCTCAATCAACGGCGGTGGAAGGCCGTACGCCGCGCCGTGTTCGACCGTGACGGCTGGCGTTGCCTTATGTGCGGCCGGCCGGGGCGCCTGGAATGCGATCACGTCACGCCGTTGCAGCGCGAGCCAGGGCAAGACCCATGGGACATGAACGGGCTCCAGACCCTTTGCAAAACCTGCCACCTGGAAAAGACCGCCCGCGAGAACGCCCGCGAGCTGGGGCCGCGCGCCGTGGCGTGGCGGGCGCTCGTGTCCGAAGTGATTAAAGATTGAGCATTCCGGGGAAAGTGACTATATTATAGGCAACTAAGGCCTGACCCATTTGGAGTTGCTAATATGACCCCCGCCCAAACCAAGTTGCGCCAGCTCCGCGATCGCCAGTCAAAGGAGCGCGGACGGGTGGCCGAGCTGGCGGTTGCCGACGCGCTCACCGACGAAACGCGCGCCGAGCTGGACGCAATCGAGACCGGCACCCCGGACCTTGAGCGCCAGTTGCGCGCCGCCACGTCGGCGGTCGAGGCCGAGGAAACCGAGCAGCGCGACGCGGCCACAACTGGCCACAAAGAGGGCCTGGACACCGAGGACCGCGAGCGCGCCGAGCTGCGCGACAAGGTGAAGCTCGGTGGCTACGTCGCGGCGGCAATCGAACAGCGGGCGGCGGTCGGTGCCGAGGCCGAATACAACGCGGCTGTCGGGCTCTCCGGAAACCGCTTTCCGCTGGAACTGTTGGCGCCGCCCGAACAGCGGGCCGCGCGCGTCGAGGACCGGGCAGTTACGGGCGTCGACACCACGACGATGCCGCGCACATGGATTGATAGGCTGTTTGCCGGCACCGCGTCGCAGGCGGTCGGCGTCACGATGGAAAGCGTCCCGGTCGGCGCGTCCAGTCACCCCGTCACCACGGCGGGCGCGACGGCGGCGCAGCGCGGCAAATCGCAGGTCGCGGCCGATGCCGCCTGGACCATCGGCGTCACCGAGTTGAAGCCGAAGCGAAACGCCGGCCGGTTATTGTTCAACATCGAAGACGCGGCGCGCATTCCAGGCCTGGAGTCGGCACTGACGCGCGATCTTCGGATGGCGCTCACCGAGGGCGTCGACCGGGCGATCTTCCTCGGCGACGATACCGCAAACCCGAATACCGGCGATATCGTCGGGCTCACCACGGCGGCCGGGCTGGTGGAGAAAAGCATCACGCAGGCGAACAAGATCAAGGGATCGAACGTGCTGCAAGTGTTCGCCGAGCTGATCGACGGCAAGGCCGCGATGATGCCGGGCGACCTCAAGGCCGTGCTCTCGGTCGGCGCCAATACCCTGTGGTCGCACACCCTGGCGAACACCGGCGCCAGCGTCGATACGACCATTGCCGAATTTCTGCGGCGCTTCGGGCTTAACTGGCTGACGCGCGGCGAAATCGAGACCGCCACGGCCGCCGGTGACTTCGGCGCGTTCGTCGGGCTCGGGCGCGGGCTGGACGGCTCCGGCGTCGCGGCGCTTTGGAGTGCCGGAGAACTTATACGAGATCCGTACACCGAGGCCGCGAAAGGCGAAGTGGCGCTAACCCTCTGCTATCTGTGGGACTTCGGCTTACCAAGGGCAGCGAATTTCGCGCGCGTGACGTTCGCGGCCTGACCCATGGCCGAAGTCGAACGCCGCGCGGCGCTCGGCGAAATCCGAGTAGAGGGCCGCAAGCTCACTGGCACCGTCATGCGCTACGGCGAGGTGTCACCGAGCCACAAAGAGCGGTTTGAGCCAGGATCGCTCCGCATGGCCGATGCCGTCCACCTGGACCTGGACCACGACCGCGAGCGAGCCGTGGCGTGGCACCCTGGCGGCGGCCTCGAGCTACGCGACGAAGACGGGGCGATGATCCTTTCCGCCGAGCTGCCGCCTATCCCGGCCGCCGATCGCGCCCTAGAGGAAATCCGCGCCGGCAAGGTGACGGGCCTATCGGTCGAATTCCAGGCCGTGAAGGAGTCGCGCGTCGGCGGCGTGCGCGTGATCGAGGAAGCGTTGCTAACGGGCGTCGGGATCGTCGCGCGGCCTTCCTATGAGGGCGCGCGGATCGAGGCACGAACGCGCAAGCATGGAAGGTTCCCAAAGTGGCTTTGACAGAACCGGAACTAGCGGAGCTGACCTCTACGGTCGCGGCGAGGATCGCCGGAACCGTGCTCGGCCGCGATGTGTTGCTGGGCGGATCGGTCGAAATGGAAATTGCCGGGGCCGCCGTGATCTTCTGTTGCGATGTCGCGCCGGACGCGCCCGCGGCGATCTTGCGCGAGGCGTCAATAAGGCTCGCGGGTTGGATCTATGGGAACAGGCCGCACGTCGTCGAACACGAATTCACTGACCCAACCGGCTCCACCATAAAGCTCCGCTTCAACAATTCGGCCGCGACCGCCAACGGTTTCCGGTCGAGCGGCGCGTCGGCGCTACTGTCGCGCTACATGAAGCGCCGGGGCGGCGTGATAGGTGGACCGTCCGAGCGCGTGACGGGCTCGGTTGCCACCCCGGTATCGGATATTGGTACGACCGTTATGAGACTCGGTTTCGCGGCGCCGTTGCCTTTCATGGACGATGGTTTTAGATGGATCGGAACGGCGAACGGAGTCGAGATCGATACCGCCCATTCGGAACCGGCGGCCTTTGGTTTCTGGCTTCCGGGGAACGTCATGGATCGGGTTGTCGAGGTCGTGCTATTGCGCTCGGTTCGATTTAGCCTATCGCCGGACGTGGTAAATCTCGCCGCCTTCGGCCCGGCCATCGAATACAAATTCGGCGATACCGCCGGGATGCTCCGGCATACGGCAGTCACGTTTGACGGCAATTTCAGTTTGCCGAACGACTTTCGCGCGGTCCTGGGCGAGCCACGCTGATGTGGCCGTTCTCGCGCCGCACCGAGGACCGCCAAGCGACGGGCGGTTATACCGGCGCCATCACGGCGCTGATCGGGGCGGCAGCGGCCGGGACGCAACAAGCATCGGCGACGGCGGCGACCGAGGCCGTCGCGGGCGCACTCTCACGGGCTTTCGCCGACGCGCGCGTTGACGGGCCGGCCGATATAGTAGCGGCAATCACGCCGCGCACACTCGCGCAAGTCGGCCGCGACCTGGTGCGCGCCGGCGAATCCTTGCACGTCATCCGCATGAGCGGCGGGCGCTTGCGCTTGTTCCCCGCGAGTACCTGGTATTGGGAAGGCGGCGCGGACCCGGCCGACTGGATTGTCACCGCCACGGTTTACGGACCCTCCGGCAGCTCGACGTGGCGCTTGCCGCAATCATCCGTTGTGTTCGCCACCTGGGGCTCACCGACCGCCCGACCCTACCACGGTATCGGTCCTGGGGCCTGGGCGGCGGACACTTCCCGGCTGGTGGCGAACGCCGAGCGATCCCTGGCAAACGAAGCCGGCGGGCCGGTCGCCCAGCTCTTGCCGGTCCCGCAAGACGGTGGCGACGGCGGCGAGGACGGCACGGACCCGCTTAGCGGGCTCAAATCCGATATCAAAGACGCGAAGGGCTCGGCGTTGCTCGTGGAAACCACAAGCGGCGGATGGGGCGAGGGCGCTGTCAACGCACCGCGGTCTGACTGGAAACAAGCGCGCCTGGGGCCGATGCCCCCCGAGGCGATGGTCAAGCTTGCGGAGTCCGCCTTCGCGCGGTCGCTCGCGGCGGCCGGTTGCTCGCCTTCCCTGTTCAACGACGCGGACGGCACGTCAAAGCGCGAGGCGCTGCGGCAATGGCATATGGGCGTCGTGCGCCCGCTCGCGACGATGTTGGAGCATGAGCTGACGGAGAAATTCGGCGTGCCGGTCAAGCTGAAATTCGACAACTATCCGATGGACATGGTTTCGCGGGCGCAGGTTTTTTCGAAGCTCGCCGCTGTCGAGGGCGTGTCGCCCGAAATGGCGCTGGCGTTTGCTCAAATAGGCGATGGCGATGGCGACTGATCCGGTTATTTCATATGCCGGCCCGGAGTCCACCTCATTCGAGGTGCTGGTGATGCTGTACATCGGCGAGGCCGTCAGAGTGCGGGGCGTGCTGAGAAACTTCGACACCTCGGCGGGCGAGGCCTCCGCACCCTTCGCCGATGCCGGGTCGGTTCTCTGGATCAGCTATAACAACGAACCAGGGCAAATCGAATTCGTGGAATACGTCGAGCCAGCGACCGAGCGACGCCTGCACCGTCGCGTCACCAAGCGCGAGCGCACCTCGGGCAACTTCAACACGGTCAAGCTCCACCTCTCGGCGGAAGAAGTGGTGATTGCACAGCGCGGCATGTTCTCCGGGGCGGACTTCAGTAGCGAGGACTTCGCAACGTGACGGGGATAGTCATATCGAGCCGGGATGCCGAGCGGATCGCGCGTGCCTTCAACGACCTGATCGGGCCGAAAGGGCTTGACCGAATTAGGCGCAAGGCCGTCAACGAGGTCGGCGCCAGGGTGCGGAAGCAAACCCGCATCATCGGGCCGGAGATTTACAACACCTCACAGGCGTCGCTGAAGGTGCAGGGCAAGGCCGCTTCGCCGGGCTCAGATAACCCGAGCTATCGCCTATCCATGGCGGCGACGATCCCCGTGTCGAAGTTGCGGGCGCGGGCTCGCAAGGTCACCCGAAGGCGTGGTCGCGCGTCGCTGTCGATCCTGCTCCCCAACGGTGACAAGATCGCCTTCCGCAGCGTGCGGCGCGAAGGGTCGATCTTCCACCTGCTCCAGGCCGGGCCGTTGGCGGAAAGATCGCTCGGCGGCGTCTTCACCAACCCCAGGACCGCCTTCGAGCGTCACCCCGAGCTGGTGACGCTCCGCCGGGATGCCGAACAGGAACTCGCCGAGGCCGTCGCGACGCAAATCACCGCCCACCTGAAGGGACGAAGACGTTGACACAGATTTCAATGACCGACGACGCAATCATCCGGCTGTTGGATAGTTGCGCCTTTCCTGGCGTCACCATCCTGTCGGCGCCGCACGCATGGGATGGCGGATTCGTGCAAAGGCTGATCCCGCAAACGCCAGCCATCTTGATCAGCTTCCTCGGCGCCGACGATCCAGACTCGAAGCTCACCGAATTAAACCTCGATGGCCGATGGGGTTGCTACGTTGTCGTCGGCTGGCATGGCGTGGACCAGAAGGCGCGGCGCCTCGGCGCGGGCGCCGGCTTCGACCTCATGCACCGCGCGGCGGCGGCGCTTCACAACGAGACTTTGCTGGAGGAAAACGGCGAGAGGCTTCCGCAGGCGCGGGTCGACGGGCTGCAAGTGCTGGCCGATTCGTCGACCGACCTCGCAAATCTGTGGATCGGCGAGATTTCCGTCGTGGTCGAACTGCCGTTGCCGCTGCTGGAGGGTGACGCCTGCTTTGGGCCGCTCGACAATTTCTTGCGCGTGCGCGGCGATCTTGTCGTGAGTGACGAAGCCGACGACATCGAGATCGCCGTGGACCTCCCGCAGACGTAGCGACGATGGCGGGAGCATGGCCGCGTAAATTCGGCCGCGCCGGACAGACCTCCCCGGCACATATCCCCCACCCCGGAACGCTCTTGCGCATCCTGAGCCTTCCTAGGGGCTTTGGCGACATATTGGCGACATGCTTGAAATCCCGTGTCGCTGAATTCTCCCTAAGTCCTTGATTTAATTGGTGGGCGCACACGGACTCGAACCGTGGACCCGCTGATTAAGAGTCAGCTGCTCTGCCAACTGAGCTATGCGCCCGCCGGGGGCGGCATATAGCAGAGCCCGACCGCCATGTCGATGCCTCATCGCTGCGCCGAGCCCCCGCGCCGGGGATCATGGTGGCACAGCGCCACGAGGCAACATGCCACCGATGCCTCACCGGGGAATATCGGGCCGAGTGGCCCGATCGAGTTTGATAAAATTGGCGCTTTTCATCAGGCCAAATCCGAGGTAGTCGTCGCCCCTTCGAGAGCCGAACCCGCGAGGCCGGAATGAGGGCGATGGACGTCAGAATGAATGAATTGGGACAGCCGATCGGCTCGGCCCTGGCGGCTTGGACGGCGGCGGCGAGGCCGCCCCGGACAGTGATGGAGGGGCGCTTCTGCCGGCTCGAGCCGGTCGACCTCGAGGCCCACGCCTCCGCCCTCTTCGCCGCCTTCCGCGAGGACCGGGAGGGCCGGATCTGGACCTATCTCGCCTACGGCCCCTTCGAGCGCGAGGCCGACTTTCGCGCCTGGATGAGGGCGGCCTGCCTGGGCGAGGATCCGCTGTTCCACGCCATCGTCGAGCAGCGGAGCGGCCGGGCGCTCGGCGTCGCCAGCCTGCTCCGGATCGAGCCCGGCACCGGCGTCATCGAGGTCGGCCACATCAACTACGGGCCCCGCCTGCAACGGACGGCGGCGGCGACGGAGGCGATGTATCTACTGATGCGCCGCGTCTTCGCCGAGCTCGGCTACCGGCGCTACGAATGGAAGTGCGATGCCCTGAACGCGGGCTCGCGCCGCGCGGCGGAGCGGCTCGGCTTCCGCCCCGAGGGCCTGTTTCGCCAGGCGACGATGTACAAGGGCCGCAACCGCGACACCGCCTGGTTCTCGATCCTCGACGGCGAATGGCCGGGGCTGGAGGCGGCTTACGAGGAATGGCTGGATGGGGCCAACTTCGACGCCGAGGGACGCCAGAAGGCGAGCCTGGGGGCGCTGATCGAACGACACCGGGCATGATCATCCGGCCCGCCGGGCGCTCCGGTGGTATCGGCCGGCGGCTGACGGAAGTCGTTGCCCGGAAGCTCTCGGGCCGGGGCGAGACGCGCGCTCGCCGGAACCGCCGTCGGCGGTCCGCTTGAAGGCCGGCCTGATCCACGCTAAATAAAGAGCGTTCGAATTTGAACGGGAGTGAACGCGAGGGCGTCAGCGCGCGGAAAAGCGCGAAACCGGTGATCATCCACAAGGTCAAGGACGGTGCCACGACGATGCTGGTCCGCAGCACCGGCTCGTCGACGACGACCAGCCCGGCGCAAAGCGCCCGTTGGCAGCACTGTGTCGGCCTGTGGACCCTGAACGCGGACAAGTCGGGTTCCGGCTCCGGCAACTGCTATTCGCTCGACGGTGACGGCGATCAATGGACCGTTTCCTGGGAAGGCACCAATGCCGGCTTCCTGGGAAGGCACCAATGCCGGCGGGACCTGGGCGCAGGTGAGCGGCACGGGAAAATACGCCAATCGCACCGGCGCCAAGGGCAACTGGAAGCCCGGCACGCGCTTCGCCGACGGCATGGGGCTCACGCTGTGGGACGGCGACTGCGGCGACTGAGACTCCCGGCGGCGGCGCGTCGGAGCCGAAAACCCGGGAACCGAAATCCCTGGCGAAGACTTCGAGGTCGGATCATGGTGGTGCTCGGTCTCGGGGCCGCGGGTGGTTCCGTCAAGTCGGACAATGCTAGGCTCCGATCCCGGGGTTGTTCGAACCGTTGACGCGCCGAGACGGGAGTTGTCCATGAGCGAGGCCATCGTCGAGCGGCGCCTGTCGACCATCCTGGCCGCCGACGTGGTCGGCTACAGCCGCCTGGTGGGCCGGGACGAGGCCGGCACGGTCGCCGCCATCAAGGCCCATATCGGCGAACTGATCGAGCCGAAGGCGCTGCAGTATCGCGGCCGCATCGTCAAGCTGATGGGCGATGGGCTGCTGATGGAGTTCGTAAGCGTCGTCGACGCGGTGCTGTTCGCGGTCGAGATGCAGGGCGGCATGGCGCTCCGCAACGATCGGCTGGCCGAGGACGACCGGATCGTCTTCCGCATCGGCATCAACATCGGCGACATCATCGTCGACGGCGACGATATCCACGGCGACGGCGTCAACATCGCCGCGCGGCTCGAAAGCATGGCGGAGCCGGGCGGGGTCTACCTCTCGGAGGCCGCCTTCGCCCAGGTCCAGGGCAAGCTCGACCTCAATTTCGAGTCCCTGGGCGCGCAAGAAGCCAAGAACATCTCCCAGCCGATCTCGGTCCGCCGCGTGATCATGGACGACAAGGCGAACAGCCGGCTGACCGACATCCAGCGCGCCCGGCGTGCCCGGCGGCGCCCGCCTTGGCCTTGTTGGTGGCGGGCGGGATCGTGCTCCTCGCCCTCGGCGGGGGGATCGCCTGGTGGCGGCTCCAGACACCGGCGGCGGAGACCGCGCCCGATGTCCAGGCGGCGCTGGCGCTTCCCGACAAGCCCTCCGTGGTGGTGCTGCCGCTGGAGAACCAATCGGGCGACGCCGCCCAGGACGGCCTGGCGAGCGCGATCTCTGAGGCCATCACGACCGAGCTCGCGCGCTTTCCCGAGCTCTTCGTGATCTCGCCCGATTCGGCCAAGGTCTACCGCGACCGCAAGAAGACGCCGCGCGAGATCGGCCGGGCCTTGGGCGTCGGCCACGTCATGACCGGCGCCATCCAGCGCGCGGGCGACCGTCTCAGGGTGACGGTGCGACTGATCGAGGCCGAGAGCGAAGCACAGGTCTGGAGCGAGAAGTACGATCGCACGGTCGACGACATCTTCGTCGTGCAGGACGAAATCGTGCGCGCGGCGGTGACCGCGCTCGGCGAGACGATCTGGCAGAGCGCCGCCACCAAGCTGGCGGCGAAGCCGCTGGCCAACTTCGCCGCCTACGATTACTGGCTCCAGGGCAAGGAGGTCTTCCACAAGCTGACCCCGGAGGCCAACCAGGAGGCCCGGCGGCTCTGGACCAAGGGCGTCGAACTGGATCCGGAACTTGGTTTCGGCTATCTCGGGCTCGCCTGGAGCCACTACATCGAATTTCGCGCCCAATGGGTCGCGACCGGGCCGGGGGCCCTGGAGCAGGCCACCGCCTATCTCGAACGGGCGACGGAGAAGATGGGCGAACAGGAGGGTATCCACCGCCTGATGGCGAAGATCAGCGAGGCGCGCGGCGAATTCGACAAAGCCTTGACCCACGCCGAGCGGGCGCTCGATCTCAATCCGAACGACGGCGACCTGCTCGCCACCTAGGCGCAGATGTTGACCGCCGCGGGGCGGGCCTCCGAGGCGCGGCGCTGGATCGACGACGCCATGCGCCGCAATCCGCACTATCCCGGCTGGTATGCCTCCGCCCTTTCCTACATCCAGTACCGCCGCGGGGCGGGCCTCCGAGGCGCGGCGCTGGGAAAGGATTACGCGGGCGCCGTCACCACGCTCAACCGGATTGGAAAGCTGGCGATCTGGGACCGCCGCGCGCTGGCCGCCAGCTACGGCCAGTTGGGCCGGCAAGGGGAGGCGAGGAAGCAGGTCGACGCCGTGCTCGGAAAGAATCCTGAATTCTCCCTGGCGAAGTTCGCGCCGACCCTCAAATATCGCCGCGACGCGGACCGCGAGCACTTATTGGAAGGTCTGGAGAAGGCGGGATTCCCGGAGTAGGCGCGGCACGCGGGGGAGTTCGCGCCATGGCGCACATCACCACCATGACGGCCGCCGTTGCGGCATTGAACGCCGCCTGGCCAACCATCGTCAGGGAATGCAGGCAGGTTCTCGGCAGCGAACTGCACTACCAAGCCATGATCTACCACGCGTTGCGCAGGACCGGCCGCGTGCCCATCGACCAGCTCGGCATGAACGTAAAGCAGTGGATCGACGAACCTACGACCGAGCTGTTTCAAATTTACGATTCGGCCAAGGTGGAGAACTATCAGGGAGGATTTGAACCCATCCCCGACATTGTCCTGTTTCACCCACGAATCCGTGGCGATTGGCGTAGAAGGAACAGAGAGAACAAGCTGAAGCACATGCTGCTCGCGATCGAGGTCAAGGCCTCCGAACGCCATAAGGGCCGGCTGAGACCCGGCGAGGTCATGGACGATATTGACAAGCTGGACGCGCAGCGTGAAGAACTGCGTTGTCTTGGCGCCCGGATGAAGCCCATCATGCTGATCATCGACACGGCGCCGGAGGCCATTGAGCGGATGACGTCGAATGGCCTGCAAAAGTGCCGAACGAAGGCGCGCGATTACACGGTCGACTTGCTATATCTGTCGCCAAGCACGGCGTTCTGGGATACCACTTGGCCTGTCCGGCGCCCGTCCGCCAGGCAGGGTTGAGCGGCGTTCCGCCGATCCTTGCGGCACTGCTCCTCACCCCCCGCCCTCCGCCAACCGCCGAATCGCGGATTCGTTCATGCGGTAGGGGCGCCAGGCCTCCAGCGGCTCGATGCCGAGGCGGTGGTAGAACTCGCGGGTCGGGTTCCCCTCGAGCACGTTGAGTTCGATCCGCCCGCAACCACGCTTCGCGGCGATTCGCGCCAGCGCCACCAGCAGCGCCCGGCCGAGACCGTGCCCGCGCGCCCGCGGCTCGACGAAGAGGTCTTCCAGGAACAACCCGGGCCGCCCCTCCCAGGTCGAATAGTTGTGAAAATAGAGCGCGAGACCCACCACCTCGCCGTCGAGTTCCCCGAGCAGCGCCTCGAAGCGCGGCGTCGGCCCGAAGGCGTCGCGGCCGACGATCGCTTCGGTCAGCTTCACGCTCGCAAGCGGCTCGTGCTCGTAAGCCGCGAGGGCGCGGACCAGGCGGACGATCTCGCCCGCGTCCTCTGGCGCCGCCGGGCGCACCGCGGTCAGGGGCATGGCGCGCCTCAGGCCTCGATGGGGAAGGCGGCACGCACCGCGTCCGTCTGGGCCGCCGTCAGCGGCCGGGTCCGATGGCCTTGCAGCAGGAGGTAGAGGCGCGCCGTCTCCTCCAGTTCCTCGATCGCGTCGAGGGCCGCCGAGAGGCCGCTTCCCGCCACCACGGGGCCGTGGTTGGCCAGCAGCACCGCGTGATGACGGGTGGCGTATCCGGCCACCGCGTCGGCCAGCGCGGGGTCGCCCGGCGCGAAGAAGGGGACCAACGGCAAGCGGCCGATCCGCATCACGTAATAGGCGGTGAGCGGCGGCAGCACATCGTCGGGATCGACCTCGGCCAGGCAGCCGACCGCGACCGAATGGGTCGAATGCAGGTGCACGACGGCGCCGGCGGCCGGGCGTTTCCGGTACATCGCGAGGTGCAGGTTGGCCTCCTTGGTCGGCG
This sequence comes from Alphaproteobacteria bacterium, assembly GCA_965225945.1. Lineage (GTDB taxonomy): Bacteria > Pseudomonadota > Alphaproteobacteria > JASLMY01. The sequence continues at coordinate 42,529 of CBDDBZ010000034.1, forward strand.
CGTCGCCCTCCAGGTGCCGTCCCGCCGCATCGAGCTTGGAGAGCCGGGCCGGATCGAGCGTGCCGAGGCTGGAGCCGGTCGGCGTCAGCAGAAAGCCATCGCCCAATCGGACCGAGATGTTGCCGGTGGAGCCACCGGTCAGGCCGCGCTCGAAGATCGAACGGCCGTATTCGGCGATTGCCTCGCGAAGGGAAGCCTCGTTCATCGCAGCACCTCGAAGGCCTTGGCGAAGAAGTCGGGGCCGCCGAAGTTGCCCGACTTGAGGGCGAGCGCCAGCGGCTCCTCGCCCAGGCTCGCGGTCCAGGGGACGCCCGGCTCGATCTGCGGGCCGATGCGGATGGCGGCGACGCCGAGGCCCCGCACGACGGCACCCGAGGTCTCGCCGCCGGCGACGACCAGGCGGCGAACGCCGGCCCGGACCAGGCCCCGGGCGATCTCCGCCATCGCCGCCTCGACCATCTCGCCCGCCGCGTCCCGGCCCAAATCGGCCTGGATGCGGCGCAAATCCTCGGGTGGCGCACTGGAGTAGATCAGCACCGGCCCGTCGTCGAGCTTGTCGCCCGCCCAGGCGAGGCATTCGCCGACCACGTCGTCGCCGCCGGCGAGGCGGGGCGAATCGAGCCTGAAGCTCGGGCGCGTCGCCGCCATGGCCTCGATCTGGCCGAGCGTCGCCCGGCTGCAGGAGCCGGCGAGCACCGCTTCCAGCCCCTCGATGGCCGGCAGCGCGTCCGCGACGCGGCCTTCCGCCAGCAAGCCGCGGCGGCGGAAGTTTTCGGGCAGGCCGAGGGCGACGCCGGAGCCGCCGGTGATCAGCGCCAGCCCGCTCGAGGCCTCGCCGATCGCCATCAGATCCCCGTCGCTCAAGGCATCGACGATGGCATGGCGCCGCCCCGCCGCCCGCTCGGCCGCAAAGGCTCGGCGAATCGCCTCGGGCCCGCGGGCCACGGTGTCGTAGCGCACCAGCCCCACCTCGGCCGGGGTCTGCGCCGCCAGCACGCGCACCAGGCTCGGATCGGTCATCGGCGTCAGCGGGTGGTCCTTCATTCCGCATTCGGACAGCAGTTCCTCGCCGACGAAGAGGTAGCCGTGGCAGATCGTCCGCCCGGTCTCGGGAAAGGCGGGACAGGCGATGGTGAAATCGGCGTCGAGGGCGGCCAGCAGCGCGTCGGACACGGGGCCGATGTTGCCGGCCGGCGTCGAATCGAAGGTCGAGCAGTATTTGAAGAAGATCTGCCGGGCGCCGGCCGCGCGCAGCCAGTGGAGCGCTTGCAGCGAGTGACGAATGGCGTCGGCCGCCGGAATGGTGCGGGACTTCAAGGCGACGACCACGGCGTCGACATCGGGTGCCGGCAGCGCCGCGCCCGGCGCGTCGAACAGCTGCACCGTCGACATGCCCTGGCGCACCAGCGTATTGGCGAGATCCGTCGCGCCGGTAAAATCGTCCGCGATCGCCCCCAGCAGCACGGCCATGTCCAGCCTCCCGCACGCCTCGAAGTGTCGGGCCAAGTCTAGACCAGGGAGGCGATATCGCCATAGCCTCGAGGGGACCCCGGAAGGGAAGGATGCAACCATGACCTGGTCGATCGTCGCCCGCGAGGCCGAGACGGGCCGCTTCGCCATCGCCATCGCCAGCCGTTTCTTCGCCGTCGGCTCGCTCTGCCCTTGGGCGCGGGCGGGCGTCGGCGCGGTGGCGACCCAGGCCCGGGTCAATCCCCTCTACGGGCCGGCGATCCTCGACCTGATGGCCGATGGCCTCACGCCGGAAGCGGGAATTGCGCGTGTCCGAGCGGCGGACGAGGGTCGCGCCCACCGTCAGGTCCACGCGATCGACGCCCGGGGCCGCAACGCGGCGGTCACCGGTGGGACTTGCGTCGAGTGGTGTGGGCACGCGCTGGCCGACGAGGTTTCCGTCGCCGGCAACATGTTGGCCGGCGAGGCGGTGGTGACGGCGACGCTCGCGGCCTATCTGGCCGGGGCTGGCCTGCCGCTCGCCGAACGGCTGCTCGCCGCCATGGACGCGGGCGAGGCCGAAGGCGGCGACAAGCGGGGGCGACAATCGGCGGCGGTGGTGATCCAGGGCGCCGAGCCCTTCGCCGACCTCGACCTCCGGGTCGACGATTCCCCCGCGCCGCTGACCGAGCTTCGCCGTCTGCTCGCCGTCGCCGAGGAGGTTTATCTGCCCTTCCGCGCCGCGATGCCGACGACGGCCCGGCCCTCCGGCATCCTCGACGAGGCCGAGCGCGAGGCGGTGATGGCCGCGCTCGCGGATCAACTCAGGGCTTGAAGATCATCAGGACGAAGATCGCGATCACCGCCGCGAAGGCGGGCCAGCCGAGGGCGAACCAGAGCCGCATCGCCCGGTGGTAGTCCCACGGCAAGGCCGAGCCCGAGCGAAGCGCGGCGGCGGCGAGATCGCGGGCGCGGATTTGCAGGAAGACGACGGGGATCCAACAGGCCGCTATCAGGACATAGAGGGCGAGCGCCCAGATCAGCCAGGCCTCGCCCCAAGCGTAACCGCCCTCGATCACCAGCCAGGCGCCGGTCAGCGGCTGCGCCACCACGGCCGGCAGGGTGAAGAGGAAATCGGCGATCACCACCAGCCGCGCCGTGGCGTGGATCACCGCCACGTCGCCGCCCAGATGCGCCATCCACATGAAGAAGGCGATTCCCGCCCCGGTGCCGAACAGTACCGCCGCGCCCAGCACGTGAACCACTTTGAGCCAGAGGTAGAAGTCCATCAGCGATCGTCCTCGATCGCCATCAGCACCGCCGTCGCCACCAGCAGCGGCACCAGCTTGCTCATCGGGCCCAGCGGATGGAACCAGAGTTCCGGCATGGCGAGCGTCAGCATCACCATGTAGGGAAGCGTGATCGCGATCTGCAGGCCGGCGACGGCACGAACTTGGACCCGCGCCAGCAACAGCAGCCCCAGCACCACGTCGAGCAGGCAACCGAGCCAGAAGGCGAAAGGGAGCAAGCCGACGGGAACGCCGACGGCGGCGAGCAGCGCCTCGCCCTCGGCGCGGGGAAAGAAGAAGGCGGTCGCGATACCGGTCCAGAGCCAGAACAGGCCGAGGCTGATCCTGAGCGCCGGCCGCAAGAAATAGAGCCGGGCGTGCCAGCGATCGGCGACGCCGCTCGGCTGCCGGGCCAAGGCGTCCTCCAAATCCAGCGGTGTCATCGCCAGAGCCTCTGCGAAGGGCGCCGGGTCGGCGGTGATGCCGAGCTCGCGCTGGCGGATCGAGGTCGTCGAAAGCGCGCCCCGGCCACCGAACCAGCGGAGGCAGTCGCCGAGGCGCGCCAGCAGCCGGATCGGCGCCATGGGCACCGGCACCTGGAGGATCGGCGGCGGCAGGGCGAGCCAGCCCCGCAGCGCCAGCAGGATCTCGGCCAGCGTCATCTCTCGGTGTCCGACCAGGTCCAGGACCCGAGCGCTCGACGCGCCCGCTCGCAGCAGGCGGAGGATCGCCTCGGTCACGTCGTCCATGGCGATCGGCTGGAAGCGCTGCTCGCCCTGGCCGGGGAGCGGCAGGACCCACGGCAGCGCCGCCAGCGCGCGGAAGAAGACGGTGCCGCCATAGGCGTCGCGTGCCACGACGAGGGAGGGTCGGACCACGATCCCGTCGAGCCCGCTAGCCAAGAGCCAGTCGTCCGCCGCCGCCTTGCTGGCGGCATATTCGGTGCCGGCCGCCGTCCCCGCGCCGAGCGCCGAGACCTGGATCACCCGGCGGACGCCCGCCGTCTCGCACGCACCGAAGAGGGCGATCGGGCCCGTCTCGTGAACCGCGCGGATGTCGTTCCCGGCCGAGGACTGCAGAATTCCGGCACAATTGATCACCGCTTCGACGCCCTCGAGACGCGGCGCCCAGATCTCCGGCGCCAGGTCCCGGTCGAGGTCGCCATGAACCCATTCGATGCCCGGAATCAACCTCCGGGCTTGCTCGAGATTGCGTGCCGCGCCCACCACCTCGTGCCCCTCGGCGCCGAGCCGGGCCACCAGATGGCGGCCGATGAAGCCGGAGGCGCCGGTCACCAGCACGCGCATGTCGAGGTCTCCAAGTTTGCGAGGTGGCTTGCGGGCCCGGGGCTCATATCAAGAGACCGCCGTCGACGATGAAGACCTGGCCGGTGGTGTAGCTGCTCTCGTCGCCCGCGAGATAGAGGGCGATCGCCGCCACCTCCTCCGGCCGGCCGAGCCGGCCCATCGGCTGGCGGGCGATGAAACCCGCGCGCGCCGCGACCGGATCGGCGAAGCTGGCGATGCGCTCGTCGAGCGAGGGCGTCTGCACCGTGCCGGGGGCGATCGCGTTGCAGCGCACGCCCTGGCCGACATAATCCGCCGCCACCGACTTGGTGAGGCCGATCACCGCCGCCTTCGTGGTGCCGTAGATCGCCCGGGCGACGATTCCCTTCACCGAGCCCGAGACCGAGGCCATGTTGATGATCGAGCCGCCGCCTTCCTCCAGCATCGCCGGCAGGAAGGCGCGGATCAGGCGGAACATCGAGCCGACGTTGAGCTCGACGGCGAATTCGAACTCCGCCTCGCTCGCCTCCAGGATCGTGCCCTGATGGACGAAGCCGGCGCAATTGAAGAGCACGTCGAGCGCGCCCAGGCGCGCCGCCGCCGCTGAAATCGCCGTGGAATCGAGGACGTCCAGCCGCTCCGTCTCGATACCCTCGACGCCAGCGAGCTCGGCCAGCACCGCCTCGTTGACGTCGGTGGCGATGACCCGGGCGCCCTCGGCCGCGAAGGCCTCCGCCGTCGCCCGGCCGATCCCCTGGGCCGCCGCCGTCACCAGACAGCGCTTGGAAGCCAACCGTCCAGTCATGTGCGTTTCCTCCAAACCCTCAAGGGTCGACGCGCGCCGTGGCGCTGCCGGTCACCACGCTTTTGTCATCTTGGTTGGTGGTGACCAGGTCGAGATCGACGAGATCGACTCCGTCCTCTCGGCGCAAGGCGACCACGGTGGCCTTGGCGGTGAGCGTGTCGCCCGGCCAGACCAGGTTGGTGAAGCGGACGCCGAACTTGGTGAGCCGCCCGTCGCCGACATAGTTCGTCACCATCTTGCCGGTGAGCCCCATGGTCAGCATGCCGTGGGCGAAGACCCCGGGGTAGCCCGCGGCCTCGCGGCAATAGATGTCGTCGGTGTGCAACGGGTTATAATCGCCGGAGGCGCCGGCATACATCACCAGTTGGGTTCGGGTCAGGTCGTCGACCACCACTTCCTGGTGGACGTCGCCCGCCTTCAGCTCGCTCGCGCGGAGTGCCATCGCGGCCCCCCTCAGCCTTGCTCGACCGGGCGCTCGGTCGTGACGCCGACCGACCGCGCGGTGATCACCAGTTCGCCGTGCTGGTCACGGTATTCGCTGATCCGCTCGGTGAAACTGAGCTTGCCGGCGCGTTTGCTCTCCTTCTCCCAGGTGCGGCCCTCAGCCGTCGCCACCCTGAGCACGTCGCCCGGCTTCATGTGGCGGTGGTATTCGAAATGCTGCTCGGCGTGGAGGCCGCCGCCGCTCGGCGCGGCGCCGTCGATACCGCTCGGCTCGCGGCCCGAGCCGAACCACTTCCGGCCGGGCTTTACCCGAAGGGGATAGTCGGAATCGAACTGGCTGACGGCGCGGGGAAAGGTCGGTGGCGCGATGATGTGGCCGACCTCGCTCGCCGCCGCCGCCTCGGCGTCGCGGTAGATCGGATTGTCGTCGCCGATCGCCCGGGCGAACATCATTATGTGACTCGCCTCCACCGGCATTCTCAACCCGTCGGCCATTCGCCTCTCCCCTCCTGGTCTCCGCCGGCCAGCGGGACATAAGCGCGCCGGTCCCGGGGCCGTCAATCCGGCGGCGATTGAGTTTGCGCCCCAGCTCGTCCACGATAAAGTGGAATTCAGTGGAAACGGGAGGACGATCATGGCCAGGCAGCTCTTCATGGTGTTGAGCGAGGCCGTCGAAGGACGGGAAGACGACTACAACGACTGGTACGAGAACACCCACCTGGACGAGGTGATCGAGACCTCCGCCGTGGTCAGTGCCCAGCGCTTCAAGCTCGCCGCGCAGCGCGGCGCGGAAGCGCCCAATCGCTATCTCGCGATCTACGAGGTGGAGGTCGACGATCCGGCCGAGGTCTTCCCCTCGATCGACGCCGGCGGGGACAAACGGAACAACAGCGACGCCATCGACCGCTCGAGCCTCGGCGCCTGGGTCTGGACCCCGATCGGCGAAAAGCACGGGGGCTGAGCCGAGGCTGGATACGGCGCGCCGCGCCGAACGAGGAGGACGCCATGACCGATGACATCGTCGGTTTCATCGGGCTCGGCAACATGGGTCGCCCGATCGCCGAGAACATCGCCGCCGCCGGATGGAACATGGTGGTGCACGACATCGCCGGCACCCAGGCCCGCGCGCCCAAGGGCACCCGCATCGCCGGCTCGGCGGCCGCTGTCGCCCAGGACTCGAGCCTGATTTTCCTGAGCCTGCCGAGCGTCGCCGCGAGCGAGGCGGTGGTGGCCGAAATCGCCGCCGCCGGCCCGCCCGAGGGCGCGGTCGTCGTCAACACCTCGACCGTCGGCCCCGATGCCGCCCTCGCGGCGATTGCGGTGCTGGAGGCCCGGGGCATCGGCTATGTCGACGCGCTGATCTCGGGCTCCACCTTCCGGGCGCGCGACGGCACGCTGGCGGTGATGTATTCGGGCGACGAGGCCACGCTCGCGCGGCTGCGCCCGTTGTTCGAGACCTACGGCAACAAAATCTTCGACATCGGCCGCGCGCCGGGGAGCGCGCAGCGGATGAAGCTGGTCAACAACTCGATCGCGATCTCCAGCTTCGTCACCATCTCGGAGGCCTTGGCCATGGGGGTCGCCGGCGGCCTCGAGGTTCCGGAGATGCTCGACGTCATCAACGCCTCCTCCGGCCACGGGTTCGTGGTCGAAAAGCTCTTCATCGAGAACGTGGCGAGCGAGCGCTACGAAAGCGAGTCGACGGCCAAGATCGCCGGCAAGGATATCGCCCTCTTCGTCGAGGCGGCGGCCGCCGTCGGCTCGCGGCACGACGCCATCGGTGCCGCCAGCGCCACCTTCGAGGAGTTCAGGGAGAGCGACCCCGAGGCCGACCAGCTCAGGATCTTCCCCTACATCAGCGGCGAGCAATAACCCGGCCGGGCCGGCGGGCGGGCGGCGCGCGCGGTGATCGCCACGATCACGACCATCGCGGGAGGCACGCGGTGAGCCGGTCGCGCCGCTATTTGACGACCTTGGCCTCGGCGCGGGAGGTGACGCTGACGAGGTCGATGCAGTCCGGCACCGGCTCGCCGCCGGCCTCGCAGCTCAGCATGTCGTTCACCAACACCTCGCCGATGTCGGCGCAGGCGAGGCCGTCGATGTCGAACAGTTTCAAAATCCGCTTGTCGGTCCGAAGCGTTCCGGCGCTGATCGCCAGGCGCTTCAGCACGATCCCCTGCTTGTCGAAGATCGCGATATCGAACTTGACGTCATCGTAACGCCGCTCGCTCGTGTTGGCGAAGAGGAAATAGGCTCGGCAATAGCCCTCGTTCGGCTCCAGCTTGTTCAATTCCAGGCGAATGCCGCCCGCCGCCAGCGCCGTCGGGGCGTGGACCGACGGCAACGCCGTCGCCAACACAGCAACCACCAACCAGCCGAATCCACGCATCGCCATCCCGCCCGAATTGACGCGCCTCGGAGGCGCTCTCCTCGCCCGTCGGGGTGCCGCCGGGCCGCCGACGCCCCACCCCCTCGGCGCGCCCTTACTACCGCAGGGGCGCGAGGAACGCCAGTCTTGGCTCGCGCTTGACGCCACCCCCGCGCATCGCTTAGCCCTTGGGTACGGCAAACTTCTGGAGTCCGGGATGTCGGATCATGCCTGTTCGCGGGTCGAGCCCTTCCAGCCGGCGCCTGGCGCCTGGTACGGGCGGGAGATGCGGGCGCGCGACGACTGGATCGTGAACCTCGACGGCGCCTCGCTCGAGGAGTTGGAACGGGCGGTCGCGGGCGTCGAGGCGCGCGGCCTCTCCATCCTGGAAATCGGACGGGACGATTTTCCGCTGCCCCTGCTGGGGCCCGAGCTCCGGGCGCTCAGCCGCGAGCTGATCGACGGGCGCGGCTTCGCGCTGATCCGGGGCCTGCCGGTCGGCCACCTCGGGCGTCAGCGAAGCGCCATCGCCTATTGGGGCATGGGCCGCCATCTCGGCGAGCCGATCACCCAGAACCCCCTCGGCCACATGCTGGGCCACGTCAAGGATATCGGCGCCGACGCCGACGACGTCGACAAGCGGGGCTACCAGTCGAGCGCCCAGCTGCCCTACCACACCGACGTCAGCGGCGATTTCGTCGCCCTGCTTTGTCTGAAGCCCTCGAAGAGCGGTGGCGCCAGCGCAATCGTCAGCTCGCTCTGTGTGCACAACGAGGTACTGCGCCGCCGGCCCGACCTCGCCCGGGTGCTGGCGCGACCCTACTACATGGACCGCCGGGGCGAGGTGCCGGAAGGCCTGCCGCCATATTATCCGCTGCCCGTCTTCAACTATCACGCCCACCACCTGACGGTGAGCTATTTGCGCCGCTTCGCGCATTCGGCGCAGCGCTTCGAGGCGGTGCCCAGGTTCACCGAGGCGCAGCTCGAGGCGATGGACCTGGTGGACGAGATCGCCAACGAGGCCGACGTCCACCTGGAGATGGAATTCCACCAGGGCGACATTCAGATCCTAAACAACCTGACCATCCTGCACGCCCGCACCGCCTACGTGGACCACGACGATCCGGCGGAGCGACGCCATCTGCTGCGGCTCTGGCTCTCCGCCGAGGACGGCTGGCCGCTTCCCGACGTTTACTATCACCGCTACGGCTCAGCCCCCGGCCAGGGCCGGCCCCGGGGCGTGCACGTCCGGGGCACGGTGCCGACGGCGCCGCTCGACGTCGCCTGAGCGTTCTTCCACGCGCTCACACTCAGGTCCCATGTCCCCTCGCAAGGCCCCGCCGCTCAACTTCACCCCGACGCCCGAGGGCTTTCGGCGCGAGGATCTGACCGAGGCGCGGATCGCCGAGATCGGCCGTGAACTGTCACGCCTCGGCGGGCACCGCATCGCCGGCGCGCATGACCGCGAAGCCAGCCGCCGGGCGGTGGTCGGGGAGGTGGCGCCGGGCGAGGACGTCTGGGTCTTCGGCTATGGCTCGTTGATGTGGAACCCGGCGCTCGACTTCGCCGAGGCCGAGCCGGGCCGCGTGCATGGCTATCACCGCGCCTTCTGCCTCTGGACCCCGTTCGGGCGCGGCTCGCCCGAGCACCCCGGTCTGATGCTGGCACTGCGGCCGGGCGGCAGCTGCCTGGGCCTGGCGCTCCGCATCCCGGCGAAGCGCGCGGTCGAGGAGACCCGGATCCTGTGGCGCCGCGAGATGATCGCCGACTCTTACCACGCGCGCCGGGTCAAGGTCAGGCTGGCGCGGGGGCAAGTGGAGGCGATCACCTTCGTCGCCAACCCGGGCCACCCCCGCTATGCCGGCAAGGTGGACGAAGCGCGCCAGGTCGAGCAGATCGCCTTCGCCGAGGGCCGGCTCGGCTGCTGTCGCGACTATCTGCACAATCTCAAGCGCACTCTGGACGGGTTCGGGGTCCGGGACGGCCCCATGCATCGCCTGCACCGCGGCGTGGAGGCACGCCGCGCTCGGGGAGGTTAGGGCAATGGTCATACCCCTGGGAATCGGCCATACAGTCCAGAACCGGCGGAGAGGGAGACGGGTCCATGCGTTGGTTGCGTTATCGCCACGGCGGCCGAATTGCTTATGGCGCGCTCGAGGGGGAGAGGATCGAGGAATATTTCGGCGATCCCTTCACCACCTTCGGGCCGAGCGGCCAGCGCCTGGCGCTGGACGAGGTCGAGATCCTGGTACCGGTGATCCCCGGAACCTTCTATGCCGCCGGGCTCAACTACCTGGCGCACGTGAGCGAGGCGGCGGAGTTGCTCGGCACCCCGGTGAACGTGCCCCCCGAGGCCGACATCGGCTACCGCGCCAACAACGCGCTGATCCCCCACGGCGCCACCATAGTGATTCCCGCCGACGCCACCGACAAGGTGCAGTACGAGGGCGAGTTGGTGGCGGTGATCGGCGCCGAGACTCGCGACGTCTCGGAGACCGAGGCGCTGGACTGTGTTTTGGGCTACACCATCGGCAACGACGTCTCCGAGCGGACTTGGCAGAAGTCCGACCGCACGCTTTGGCGGGCCAAGAACACCGACACCTTCAAGCCCATGGGTCCCTGGATTGAGACCGACGTTGATTTGGACTCAGCTACCACGACAGTGCGGGTGAACGGCGAGGTCGGGGCGCGGTTCGCCACCAACGACATGATCTTCGGCGTCGCCCGCTTCATCGCCCGGATGAGCCGCTATCTGACCTTGCACCCCGGCGACGTGATTTGGATGGGGGCCGACGGCCCGACCTTGGACATCAAGGCGGGCGACGTGGTCGAGGTCGAGATCGACGGCATCGGGAAACTGGTCAATCCGGTGACTCGGGCGGGCTGAGGCGGAGCCTCACGACCGGCGCTTCGGCGGCCGGCCCCGGCGGCGGCCGGATGGTTTCGGCGGTGGGGCCGGGGGGTCCTCGGGACGGCCGGCGGAGAGCCATTCGTAGATCGTTTTCGCCGCGCCCCGGGTTTCCGGATTGACGTCGTTGAGGTACCGCTCGCCACGAACATAGGCGACGAAGGCGGCATACACCGGCGCCCACCGCTCGGCATGCCCGCTGGTTTTGAACCACTCGATCAAATTCTTGCCGAACCCCCTGGCCTCGGCGATCCGCAGTAGGCGGTAGAGGTCGTCGGTGAAGTCGGCGTCCCCGGTTTTCAGATCGCCGAGCAATGCGGCAGCGAGGTGTTCGGAGGCCGTGCCGAAATTGTCGTTCAGGAGCGCTAGTCCCGCATCGAGCAGGGCGGCGCCGACTGGCTCCAAATCCCCGAGGGCCGCGCGTTGTTCGCGCGCGTCTTCGGTTCTTGCTGCGGCGACATAGAGCCACGCGAGATTCGCCTTTGCCACCACATTTTCGGCCGACCCTCGAGATGCTTTGAGATATGCGGCCTCCGCCCCCTCGAAATCCAGCTTGCGGTCGGAGAGATAGTTGCCCTTTCTTACGAGCGCATTTGCGGTCCATTCGAGGAGAGCTGGCGCCTCGCAGTCGCCAAAGCGCTCCGCGACTTGGTCGTAGACTTTGAGTGCCTCTTCGCCGCGGCCAAGTTGTTCGAGCCTTACGCCCTTGGAGACGAGCGCCCTGGCGACCTCATCGCTGAGAGCCGGCGACCCGGCATCTCGGAAGCGCGCGTCGACTTGGTCATAGACGGCGAGCTCCTCCTCTCCGCGTCCGAGATCTCCGAGCGCCGCCCCCTTATTGAAGAGCGCCCTGGCGACCCATTCGAGGAGAGCTAGCGCCTCGGCATCGCCGAAGCGCGTCAAGACCTCGTCGTAGACGACGATCTCCTCCTCTCCTCGCCCAAGTTGTCCGAGCGTTATCCCCTTATTGACGAGCGTGCGGGCAACTTCTTCGCTGAGAGTTGGTGCTTCGGCATCGCCGAAGCTCGCCACGACCTCATCGCAAACGTCGATCGACTCCGCGCCGCGCCCGAGCAGGGCGAGCATCGCTCCCTTGTCGGCGAGCGCGCGAGCGACTTGGATTCGCGCTTCCGGTTCGTCGCTGTCGCCGAGGCGAGCTGCGATCTGGTCGAAAGTAGCGATGACGGCTTCGGGATCATCCGAAGGTGGGTCGGTCGGTACCGAGGTTTCTTCGGGGGCGGCGATGGCGTCGACACCGGCGCGAACCCCCCACCGCCGATCGGCATTCGTTTTCTTCCCGCTCTCGAGCGCCGCGGAGACCGCCTCGACATAGAGCGGATGCCACTTCGCCCGACGGTCTCCGGCCGTAACTTCCGCGCCGATGCGGTGGAGTTCGTCCGGGGCGAAGAATTTTGCCAGGAAGGCGGCTAGCCAGTGAATGCGTTGCTTGGTACGCCGCGTGCCGTGGCGCATGAGGTACCAGATGTTGAAGAAGCGCTCGCCGAGTTGGTAGCCCGAGCGCGCGCCCGAGGTCGGTACCTCCTGGATCAGGCCGTCGCGCTTCAACCGAGTGAGCTGCGAGGAGATCGTCGTCACCTCGACGCCCGTCGTGTCCGCCACGAACCGTGATGTCGCCGGATCCCAGCGAAGCGCGATCGCGTCGATCACGGCACGTTGGAGGCTGGTCTCGTATTCCTCGATCCGCGCCTTGTAGTAGGGCGTCACCTGATCGAGCAGGCTGTCGAGATCGGCGAAGACGTTCTCGGTTTCGGCCCTCTCCAGCAGGCGGTAGATCAGCACCACGACGTGGAGATTGCCGCTGGTAAGTTCGTGCAGCGCCCGCAGCCGCCCGGGCTCCCGCGCCAGAACCCGGCGCACGGGATCGCCCGCCGCGCCGCGCCGCGCCGATAGCCCCCGCATGAAGGCGATGGTCTGGTCCTTCGACAGCGGTTCCAGGACATGGGGGAAAAAGATCTCGTAGAACGGTGCCGCCCGCTCGGCGGTCTGTCTCAGGTGCCGTGTCGCGGCGCCGAACAGGACCGGCCCGCCCGCCTGCTGCAGAACGCGGCGGAACGCCCATTGCTCGTGCTCCGCCAGGGCGTCGGTGACGAAGTCGAGATTGTCGACCAGCAGCACGGGCCGCCGGCCGAGGCGCCGCGTCTCGGCTAGGAAGGCCTCGGCCACCGTTTTGGAAGCTTGCCAATCGGGTCCCGCCATCGCCGCGTCGAGGTGGTCGGCGGTGTCGGCCCGCCCCGTCGCGTCGGCCCATTCCGCCAGCGCCTCGCCGCAGTTCCGCCAGAAGACGGCAGCCGACAGTACGTTGTACTGCTCCTCGCGAAAGCGTAGCGGGATGTAGCGCCCCTCGAGATCAGGGTCGCTAGTAATGCCGATCGCCAGCCGCCGCAGCAGGCTGGTCTTCCCCATGCCGCGCTGCCCGACGATGATCTGGTGCTGGGCCATCGCCTTCGGCCCGAGCCGCCGCAACCGATCGAGCAAATGCGCGGCGAGCTCTTCATGCGCGACGAAGCCCGACATGAAGGCGTCGTCGGTGAGCCAATCCTGACTATAGAGGGCGAGGGCGGTCGTGCCGGTCATTCGGGGTGATACCTCAGCCAGTAGCAGCGCAGCAGGCCGGAGCGGATACGCCGGCAGTCGTCCGTGACATCGAGAATGCCGGCGTTGTGAAGAGCGGTCAGAAGATCCATCCCTTCACGTGGGCCGAGCGACGGCGATGTCTTTTGGAGGCCCGCCAACAGCGTCGCTTGCGTCGCGCCGACGACATCGATCGGAACCGTCACCCAACCTTCCGCCGAGAGATCCGCCCTCAGCTTGTCCATGAGCCAGGTCTTGCCGATCCGGCGCGGCCCCAGCATCTGGACGCTCCGCCGGACTTGAGAATTCGGCCGAGCTCCGCCCGCTCCGCAAGGTGATCTGGCATGTCGGAGACCCTTCAAATTTCTATTTGATATTGAATATAATGAAAAATTCTTTTAGTCAATAGTGAATAATTGCAAAATAAACAAAAGAAAACCCTTTGTTTTCCGCGCTCTAGGCGCCATGCTCGCGCTATCCGCGCGGGCGAGCGGAACCTCTCGGCCTCGTAGCGCGCCGCTTCGCTCCTCTCGTCCTCTCCTCGTTCGCATCCTCTCCAAACCGCAAAAAGCCTGGCCCGCGAACGGCCCAGGCCTCGAAGACGGCGCGAACGAGCCGGGCGTGCTCACTTCCGCAGGTAGCCGTGGTCCCTCCAGATCTTGTACTGGTCGCGGAACGACTTGTAGGAGGCATGGACCTCAGCGAACAGCGGATCCTTGGCCGACTCCTCGGCGATGACCTCTTCCCACTTGGCCCTGAAGACCGCGAGCACGGCGGCCGGCCAACGCTTGAAGATCACGCCCTTCTTCGCCAACTCCCGCATCGCCTTGAACTGGATCGCCTCGCTCTTGACGTGGGACCAGAGCATGCTGTCGGCGCAGGCGGTCTTCAGCCAGGTGCGCTGGCGAGCGGTCAGCCGGTTGAACTTCGTGGCGTTCATCAGCAATTCGCCGATCGAGGCCTGCCGATGCCAGCCCGGAAAGTAGTTGTACTTGGCGATCCGATAGAAGCCTTGGTCGAGGTCGATCGACGGTATGGAGAACTCGGTGGCGTCGATCACGCCGCGCTTCAGCGCCGGATAGAGCTCCGCGCCGGCCAGCGACCGGGTCGACACGCCGAGCTTGGCCATCACCTTGGCGCCGAGGCCCGAGAAGCCCATCTTCAGGCCCTCGAGCTGGTCGAGCGAGTCGATCGGTCGGCGGAACCAGCCGGAGGTGTCCGGCGCGATCGAGGCGCAATGGAGGCCCTTCACGCCCTGTTCGCCATAGAGCTTGTCGTAAATCTCGTCGCCGCCGCCCCAGCTCAGCCAGGCCAGGTATTCACCCATCTCCGGGCCGAACGGCACCGCCGAATACCACGCCAGCGCCGGGAATTTGCCGGTGTGATGGCCGGCCGTGGTCCAGGCCGACTCGATCAAGCCGGCCTTCACCGCGCTCCAGGCCTCCAGTGCCGGCACCAGGGCGCCCGGCTCGAAGAACTTGATCCGGAAGCTGCCGCCCGAGATCTGGTCCATCAGCACCTCGTAGCGCGTCGCGGCCTCACCGATGATCGAGATCTTGGAGCCGAAGGCACTCTGCATCTTCCACTTGACTTTATTCGGCACCTCGCCGGCCAACCCCGGAGCGATCGCCAAGCCGGCGGCGAGGCCGGTCGTGGCCGCGAGCGTGGCGAGTTTGTCGAGTTTCATGAAAATTCCCTGCTCCCTGTCGCGGCTCCAGCGCTCAGGTGATACGAGGCCGGCCGCGTTCACGCACCGGCGGCACCGGCGCCGGCGATGCGGCCGAAGACGGCGCCCGAAACCAGGCCCGAGCCGCCGGGGTAGTTGTGGTGAAACAGGCCGCCGACCAACTCGCCGCAAGCATAGAGCCCGGCTATCGGCTCCTGCGCGTTGTCGAACACGCGGGCCCCCTCGTCGACCTTGAGGCCGCCGAAGGTGAAGGTGATGCCGCCGGTGCTGGAATAGGCGACGTAGGGCGGGCTGTCGAGCGGCAGGGCCCAGTTGCTCTTCGCCGGGCTCACCCCCTCGGTATGGATGCCGTCCTTGACGCTGGGGTCGAAGGTGCCGGCGCCGGCGGCCGCGTTATAGGCGCGAAGCGTCTCCAGGCAGGCCTCCTGGTCGAGCGGCAAGCGCGCCACCAGCGCTTCCAGGCTATCGGCCTCCACCGGCGTGGCGGTGACGTAGCGCGGCTCCAACAGATGCGACGTCTTGGCGTCGAAGATCTGATAGGCCACGCCGCCGGGCTCGCGCAGGATCGCGCCGCCGGTCTTGGCATAGGTATAGAGCTGGAAGTCCTCGCCCTCGTCGAGGAAGCGTTTGCCGCGCCGGTTGACCAGCACGCCGAAGGGATAGGACAGCCGGTTGGTCTTGTCGGTGAGTTCGCGGTCGCCGTGGGACGGCGCCTCGGCGTCGATCGGCGTCGAGTGGCAGCCGGTCCACTGGCCATAGGCGAGCGCGCCGATGTCGAGCGCCATCTTGAGCCCGTCGCCGGTGTTGTGCGGCGTGCCGCGGACCTTGGCGTGGTCCCAGGGACTGCCGAGATAGCGCGCCCGCCAGGCCTGGTTGGCCTCGAAGCCACCGCAGGCGAGGACGACGGCGCGGGCCCGCAATTCGGCGAAGCCGCCCGGCCCCTTGATCGCCACGCCGACCACGCGGCCGTTCATCTCCTGTAGCAGGCCGCGCGCGGCGGTCCGGTAGCACACCTCGATGCCGCGTTGCGCGACGATATCGAACCACATGGCCGAGAGGCCGACGCCTTCGTGCACGGCCCGGATCACCGCGCCCGAGGGAAAGGTGATGCGGTTGCCGACCTTGACGCCCGAGAGCGCCGTCGCCGGCTCCATCTCGATGCCGCACTCGTGCATCCAGCGGATTGTGTCATGGGAGCGGCCGATCAGGATTTCGCCGAGCTCGCGGTCGGTCCGCCCGTCGGTGACCCGAAGCAGGTCCTCCCAGAAGCGCGATTGGGGATAGGGCGTGACGTTGTCGAAGAAACCGGGCACCTCGTCTTCGGCATCCGGCACAAGGGGGCGCAGGTCCTCGGCCTCGTCGAAGGCGATGCGGAACAGCCCGCCGCTATAGTGCGTGTTGCCGCCGCGCATGTGTTCGGGCGCCTTCTCCAGCACCACCACGCGTTTCGCGCCGGCTTGGCTGGCCGCCGTCGCCGCCGCCAGCGCCGCGTTGCCGGCGCCCACCACGATCACGTCATAGTCTAGCTCGCTCATCCCTCGCCCTCTTGCTCGTCACGCCTTCGCGCCCTCGGCGATCCGCCGGGCCACCGCCGCGCCGAACGCGCCTGTGCCGAGTCCGCCGCCGAGGTCGGCGGTCCGGGTCCCGGGCCGGGCGAGAAGGCCGTCGATCGCGCCGATCAACGTCGCCCCGGCCTCGCTCAACGCGTTATCGTGCCGCTCGGCGCCCAGATGGTCGAGCAGCATGGCGATCGAGTGCATCAGCGCCGTCGGGTTGGCCACGTCGCGCCCGGCGATGTCCGGCGCCGAGCCGTGCCCCGCCTGGGCCACCGCATGGTTATCGCCGTGGTTGAGCGAGGCGGCGAGCCCGAGACCGCCCGCCAGTTCCGCCGCCTCGTCGGACAGGATGTCGCCGAACATGTTGGTGGTGACCACGACGTCGAATCGCTCGGGCGTGCGGATCAGAAGAGCGGCCATCGCGTCGATGATGACGTCGTCGACCTCGATATCGGGATATTCGCCCGCCACGGCCTCGACCGTTCGCACGAAGTGGCCGTAAAAGATGCGGAGCGCGTTCGCCTTGTGCACGATGGTGACCCGCTTGCGCCGCCGCCGCGCCAGCTCGAAGGCGGCTCGCGCGATCCGCGTCGTGCCCCCGGTGGTGATCTTGCCGACGACCAGCGCCATGTCCTTGGACGGCATGAACTCGCCCTGGCCCTGGTGCATGGAGCGATCGGCGTAGAAGCCTTCCAGGTTCTCCCGCGCGACGACGAGATCCATCTCGCTGGCCATCGCCGGCACGCCTTCGCGGGTGTAGCTCGGGCGGATGTTGGCGTAGAGTTCCAGCCCCTTGCGGAAGGCGGCGGAGACGTTCAGCCCGCCCTCTTCCGGCGGGGGATAGTCGGAGACGGAGGCCGGCCCCAGGATCACCCCGTCGACGGCCCTCGCGCGGTCGAGAACCTCGTCGGTGATGGTGACGCCGTCTCGCGCCAGCCCGGCGAGACCGACAACGGCGGTCTCGAGTTCGAGTCCCAGCCCGAAGCGCTCGTCCAGCGCCTCCAGCGCCGCCACGCCGGCGGCGACGATCTCCGGCCCGATGCCGTCGCCGTCCAAGACCAGCAGCCGCGTCATGCCACTCCTTCCCCTCCCCCGGGCGGGCGGAGACTAGCGCGCTTTCGAGCCGTTTGGAAACGCTCGGCGTCGGGTGTTAGAAGCTTCCCGAACCGGGGGATGGAAGGATCCTCGCCATGCGCCTGGTCGCGGCGATGATGAAGCACGAGACCAACACCTTCTCGCCGGTGCCGACCCCGCTCGCCCGTTTCGCCCGGGGCCGCGGCGCGCCGGCCCGGGGCGAGGAGGCACGGCGGGAGTTCCAGGGCACCGGCTCCGGCCTCGGCGCCTATATCGACCTCGCCCGCGAGCACGGCGCCGAACTGCATATTCCGCTCGCCGCCGGCGCCTGGCCGAGCGGCATGGTGGAAGACGCCGCCTACGAGGCGATGAGCGAGGCGATCCTGGAAGGCGTCGCCACCTCGGCGCCGGACGCGATCCTGCTGGATCTGCACGGCGCCATGGTGACGGAGAGCCTGGAGGACGGCGAGGGCGAGCTGCTGCGCCGGATCCGCGAGATCGCGCCGGCGACGCCGATCGGCGTCGCGCTCGACATGCACGCCAACATGTACCCGGGAATAGCGGAGCACGCCGACGTCGTCGCCGGCTATCAAACCTATCCCCATGTCGATACCTACGAGACCGCGCTCAGGGCCGGCCGGCCGATTCTGGGCATGCTGGCCGGCACGGTTCGCCCGACCATGGCCTGGGGCAACCGGGCGATGCTGCCGCACGTGATGCGCCAGGGCACCGACGATTCGCCCAATCGCGAGCTGCAGGCCCGCGCCCGGGAGATGGAAGCCGACGGCGCGCTGGCGGCGAGCCTGTTCGTCGGCTTCCCACACGCCGATATCCGCGAGGCGGGATTGTCGGCGGTCGTCGTGAGCGACGGCGACCGGGCGCTGGCGGAACGCTGGCGGGACGAGCTGCTGGACGCGGCCTGGCGGGAGCGGGAGCGCTTCGTCTACCGGATCGAACCCTTGGGGGAATCGATGGCCCGCGCGCGGGCGGCGGCGAGCGGCGAAGGGCCGGTGATCTTGCTGGATCACTACGACAACGCCGCCTCGGGCGGGACCATGGACACCACGGCCGTTCTCGCGGCCATCGTCGAGGCCAGGCTGGAGGACGTGGCCGCCTTCGCGATCCACGATCCCCGAGCGGTGACGCGGATGATCGCGGCCGGCATCGGCGCCGAGGTGACGCTGCCGCTCGGCGGCAAGCTCGACATGCCCGCGATTGGTCGCGTGGGCGAGCCGCTGGAGGTCACCGGCCGGGTCCGGCTGATCTCCGAGGGGCGCTACCAGAACCTCGGCCCGGCCAGCCGAGGCGTTTGGATGGACATGGGACCGAGCGTGGTGCTGGACACCGGCGGAATCGAGATCGTCGTCATCTCCCGCCATCAGGAGCCCAACGATCTCGCCTGCCTGGCGAGCCTCGGCATCGACGCGCGCGCAAAACGCTATCTGATGCTGAAGAGCCGGATCCACTACCGCGCCGGCTTCCGCGACGTCGCCGCCCAGGTGATCGAATGCGCCGGCGTCGGCGTCTGCACCTCGGACTATGAGATGCTGGATTTCAGCCATGTGCGGCGGCCGATCTTCCCGCTCGACCGCGTCGAGTCTTGATCGAAAGCCCCCGAAGCCGGGGGAGAGGGCCGGTGAGAATTCAGGCGGCCTCGGGGCCGATGAGGGCGGCGCGGAAGCGATCCTTCAAATGCGCCCCGTCGCGGGGCGGCAGGACCAGCGCCAATTCCTCCGCCCTGACCTTGATCACGTGGAACAAGGGGCCGGGGGCGCTTCGGATTCGCGGCAGCGCCGCTTCGAGCGCCGCCTGATCGGCGATTCGGCCGGTCTCGGCGAAGCCGAACGCCTGGGCCACGCCCGCCAGGTCGGTGCCGCCCGCCGTATGGGTCGGCTGCATGCCCGTCTCGCCGTAGCGCTCGTTGTCGAGTACCACGACCGCGAGGTTGGTCGGGTTCTGCGCCGTTACGGTGGCGAGGCCGCCAGCACCCATCAGCGCGTCGCCGTCGCCGGTGAGCACCAGGACGCGGCGTTCCGGGCGGGCCAGCGCCAGGCCGAGGCCGAGCGAGACCGTGCCGCCCATCGCCCCCCAGAGCGGAAAGGTCAGCGGATGGTCACCCGCCGCCGCCGCGTCCCAGCTCGCCGCCCCCAGGCCGCTCACCACCAGAAGTTTGCCGCGATCCGCCAGCAGCGCCGCCACCACCTCGCGACGGCGCAGCGGATAAGCCTTCGCCCGGGCCAGATCCATCGCTCAGTTTCCGAAGCTCTTGGCGCCGATCAGGCGCTGGGACAGCAGCACCGCCGCCGCCGCCGGGCCCTCGAAGGCCATGCGGGCGGCGGCGCGCAGGGTCTCGGCCACCGCCTCGGGCGCCTCGACCGGGAAGGTCAACACGCCGGCGAGCGACAGCACCTGCTCGGTGATCTGGCCCATCGGCACCTGCCAGGGGTTGGTCTCGCCCCATTGCCCGCGCATGGTCACCACCATCAGTAAGGGAAAGCGGCAGGTCTTGGCGAGCGAGAGCATGTTGACGCAGTTGCCGACGCCGCTCGATTGCATCAGAAGCGCGCCGCGCTGGCCGCCGAGCCAGGCCCCGGCCAGAAGTGCTATGCCTTCTTCCTCGGTGGTCAACGGCACCGCGCGGACCTCGTTACTGTCGGCTGAGCGCTCGATCAGCGCCGAGTGACCGCTATCGGGGACATAGGCGACCTGGGCGACGTCGAAGTCGCGAAGCACTCGAAAAATCTCGTCCGGCCAGGCGATATCGCCGGCCGGCGAGGACGTCGACGCATCGTTCATGCCTGGCCTCCGGCGGCGGAGAGTAAACCCAAGCCTCGCCGAAAGCGACTGACGGGTCAGGAAGAAAAGGCGTCTCGTCGTGTCTGCTCGTCCTGCTCGGCGCGGAGCCGCCAGAGGAGGGAGTCGGCGGGCGTCTCGACGGCGTCATGGGTCAGCACCTCGCCGGCCCGGACATCACGCGTCAGGGACCGGTTCGTGGCCATGAAGAGCGGTATCGGCCGGTCCGGGCCACCGGGTGTGTAGTCGACCAAGAGCGCTTCGACCCCGTCGATCCGGTGGCGCTTGCCCTCCGCCAGCAGCGTCCCGGCGGGAAGCTCTCGGGTGGCCCTGGCGACGACGTCACACACCGGGCGTATCAGATCACTACCGGTCGAGCGACCCAGGCGGACCGCCGAGAGGATCGACATCGGCGCCTCCACGCCCAATAGGTGCGTCGGGTTGAAGATCAGCGCATGGTCGTGATCATCGCTGACCGGAATGCCTTTTTCGGCGAACAGCTCGCCCGTCTTGCGGTCCGGCAGGCCGACGACGGCGAAGACGCCGCCGGCAAAGCTGATCTCGTCCGGCCGGCGGAAGCAGTTGAAGACGTCGAGCCGGCCGTGGCCGCCCAAGACTCCACCGCTTGCCTCCGGCCGGAAGAGATCCGGCAGCTCGACCGTGCGGGCAATGGCCGCGTGCAGCTCCGGGATGTCGGGCTGGAGGCCGGTGCCGTTGGCGATCAGGCAGATCTCGCAAAAATCCGGCGGCGCCCGCCGAGCCATCGCCTCACACGCCGCCGCGCGCGCCGCGACCAACTCCCTCGGCGACGCGGGCGGACCCGCCCACAGGCGTTCGGCGTCGGCCACCGAAATCGTGATGCCGTCGGAGGTCACGCATCCCGCCTCCAGGTCGATCACGAAATCGTAGGTGCTGGCCTTGCCGGCGCAGACGATCTCCAGCCCGAGCGCGCGGGCCCAGGAGACGAGGCCCATGGTCAGGCTCGGCTGATCGCCGTCGACCTGAGAGAGCACGAGGCCGGCCGCCCGCGCGCGCGCCGAGAGTAGCGGGCCGATCACCGCGTCCGTCTCCTTGGTGACCAGGACCAGATGGCGGCCGTTGTCGATGGCCGCGCTGGCGGTTTCAGCCCCGGTCTCGGCGCTGCCCGTCGCCTCCACCACAACGTCGATCGGCAGCTCGACGGCAACCCGCCAATCGTCGGTGACGACGAGATCGCCGCGCTCGAAGGCTGCCAGGGCCGCGCGCCGATCGTTCGCGAACGCGACCCGGTTCTCGCTCCAGCCGAGAGCGACGGCCGCGCGCCGCACCCGGTCCGGTTCCTGGTCGCAAAGCACCTTGAGCGCCAGGCCGTCGATCCGCCGGCTCTGGGCCAGCAGCGTCAGGCCGAACTCGCCGACCCCGATCAAGCCCGCCGTCGCCGGCGCCGCGTCGCTCGCGGTCGCCAGAAGCGCTTGATAGTTCATGGCGTTCACCCTCCGCTCTCGTGCCCCGCCGCCGGCAGCGGACCGACGTCGACGCCGAGTTCGTCTCCGGCGGCGCGCACGGTCTCGGCCCATTGGCCGCGCATGGTCACCACCAGCAGCAAGGGAAAGCGGCAGGTCTTGGCGAGCGAGAGCATGTTGACGCAATTGCCGACGCCGCTCGATTGCATCACAAGCGCGCCGCGCTGGCCGCCGAGCCAGGCCCCGGCCAGAAGTGCGATGCCTTCCTCCTCGCTCGCCAACGGCACCGCGCGAACCTCGTCGCACTCGGCCGAGCGCTCGATCAGCGCTGAGTGACCGCTATCGGGGGCATAGGCGACCTGGACGACGTCGACGTCGCGAAGCACTCGGAAAATCTCGTCCGGCCAGGCGACATCGCCGGCCGGCGAGGGCGTCGGCGCATCGTTCATGCCTGGCCTCCGGCGGCCGATGGTAATGGCAAGGTTCCCCGAAAGCGACGGCGGACGGCCCGATCACGAGATCAAGGGCGAGCCCGGCCACGCGGCGTGGCCGATCGGGCGCGCGCTGTCCGCATTCGGCCCGGCCAAGTCTGGGGGACCTCCGAATCTCTCCGGTATATTATCGATAGCCAACAGGCGCGTCGGTGACCCGGAACAGACATCGCGCTCAGCGGCCCGCGGTGCCGCCGCCGTCGATTGTCTGCTCCAGCAGCGGCACGGTTCGCTTTGGATTGGAGCGGTGCTTCAGTTCCACTATTCTGAACCGTACATCGCGAGAATTTTTCCCGGTCGTCCGTCGAATCTCCTCGCGCCAGAGGACGCCTTCATAGGCGCCGAGCGACTCGAACCATGGCTCCTTTCCGGTCGAATATTGCACACCCATCGCGTCCATGGTGTAGGCGACGGTGGCTCCGACGAAGCGGCCACGTAGGCGCATCAAAAATTCCAGGAGGACGATGAGACCGACGCCCAGGCCGCAGGCCACCAGAAAGCGATCTTCGTAGACTTCGATTCCGTAGACGCCGATGACGACCACCCAGATGCCGAGGACCGCCACTTGAGCGGCCCGCCAAAACGACCGATCGTGCTTCTTGTGGATCACGATGGGGAGTTCGGCGAACGGGTCGCTGGTCGTCATGTCGGCTTCCCCCCTCGCGATCCGGCGGCCGACGAGACCTTGCGGCCGACGAGGTCGCCGGACATCGCCGTCGACCACCGGCGCCCGGCTTCGGTGTATCATCCGTCCCGTGCGTCGGTAACGCGCCCAAAGTGTAGCGAGCGGGTCGTGCGGAGTCTAAATCGGGAGGCCGAGCCCCAGAGCCATATCCGAACGGATCGAACCGGTGCGGTTCGATCCGTTCGGATATGGCTCTGGGGCGCGCCGATCTGCTGGAACACGGCCGCGCTGCACCCCGAGCGCGTTGCCGCGATCGCCGCGTGAGCGTCCCCTACCGCCGGCGCCCCCCGGTCTCGCCGCTCGATCTCTGGCGCCGGCTCTACGAGGGCAAATTCTTCTACCAGCTCTATTTCCTCCAAGTGGGCGTGGTCGAGGCGGAGCTGGAGGCCGACGTGCGCACGGCCTTGCGCAAGATCTACTATTCGATTTCGGGCGACGCCGCCTCGCTCGACGGTTGGCTCGACCGGCCGGCGGAGGGCGGACTGTTGGCGGGGATGATCGACCCGGACCCGTTCCCGGCCTGGATGACGCCGGCGGACCTCGACTATTTCACCGCCGCCTTCGAGGCCGGCGGCTTTCGCGGGCCCATCAACCGCTACCGCAACCAAGCCAAAGATTTCGAGACCCTGCCCGAGATGGGCGCCCGAGCGGTCGAGCAGCCGAGCTGCTTCATCGCCGACGCCGGGGACGTGGTGCGCCGCTTCGTCCCCGGCCGCGACGGCTATGAGAACATCGACGGCAATTGCACCGATTTCCGCTTCAGCCGAATACTCGACGGCGCCGGCCACCGGGTTCGGCGGGAGGCGCCGGAGGCGGTCGATACGGCGTTGCTCGAGTTCCTCGCCTCGCCTCGCTCATGACCGCCCCATGGATCGCGCGGCGCCGAGCCCCTAAGCTCTTGGCGCGGAACGATTCGGTGGGGCGGAGATGGCGGTTGATATCGCGGCATGGCTGGCGGAGCTCGGTCTGGAGCGATACGCCGAGGCCTTCGCGGAGAACGAGATCGATGCCGGCGCGCTGCCGCACCTGAGCGAGGACGACCTCCGGGATATGGGCCTGGCGCTGGGGCCGCGGCGCAAGATCCTGGCGGCCATCGATGGTTTCGACCCGCAAGCCGAATTTACCCCGCCCGACGCGGCGCCGGCGCCCCCCGAGGCGGAGCGGCGGCAACTGACCGTGCTGTTCGTCGATCTCGTCGGCTCGACCGCGCTCTCGCAAGCGCTCGACCCGGAAGATATGCTGGCGGCCATCACCCTCTACCAGAACACAGTCGCCGGCGTGGTGACGCGCTTCGACGGCCATGTCGCCAAATACATGGGCGACGGCGTGCTGTGTTATTTCGGCTGGCCCCGGGCGCACGAGGACGACGCGGAGCGTGCCGTCCGCGCCGCGCTCGCCGCCGTCCACGCGTTGCCGGGTCTTTCCGCGCCGAACGGCGAGGCGCTCGCCGCCCGCGCCGGTATCGCCACCGGTCTGGTCGTGGTCGGCGACCTGGTCGGCGAGGGCGCGGCGCAGGAGGAGGCGGTGGTCGGCGAGACGCCCAACCTCGCCGCCCGGATGCAAGCGCTGGCCGAGCCGGACCAGGTGGTCGTCGCGGAATCGACACGGCAATTGCTGGGCAATCTCTTCGAGCTGGCGGATCTCGGCGGCCACGAGCTGAAGGGGTTCACCGGTCCGACGGCGGCCCATGCGGTGCTCGGCGAACGCGCGGTCGAGAGCCGCTTCGAGGCCCGCGCCGCCGGCACCGTCGCCCAAATGGTCGGGCGCGATCACGAGCTCGCCCTGATGGGGGAGCGCTGGTCGCGGGCCCGCGATGGCGAGGGCCAACTGCTGCTGCTCACCGGCGAGGCGGGGATCGGCAAGTCGCGCCTGGTCCGGGCGATGATCGACGCGGTCGCGGAAACACCTCACGTCCGCGTCAACCTCCAGTGCTCGCCCTATCACGCCGAATCCAGCCTCTATCCGGCGATCCAGCACATCACCTTCGCCGCCGGAATCGAGGCCGGCGACAGCGCGGACGAGAAGCTCGACAAGCTGGAAGCGGTGCTGCTGAACGACGACGCCGCCCTCTTCGCCGCCCTGCTGGATATCCCGGCGGAGCACCGCTATGGGCCCCTGGAGTTGACCCCGCCGCGGCAGCGGGCGCGGACGCTTCAAGCTTTCGTTGACCAGTTCATCGCGCTATCGGCCACGCAACCGGTATTGTTCGTGCTGGAGGACGCGCACTGGATCGACGCCTCCACCCTGGAGCTGCTGGACTTGGCACTCGATCAGGTGGCCACGGCGCCGGTGCTGTTGCTGATCACCGCGCGGCCGACCTTCGCCCACGGCTTCGGCGGCCATCCGATCGTCGGCACCCTGGCGCTCAATCGCCTCGGGCGCGATCAAGTCTCGGCCATCGTCGCCGAGATCACCGGCGGCAAGACGCTGCCCGAGGAGCTGATGGAGGAGATCGCCGCCAAAACCGACGGCGTGCCGCTGTTCGTCGAGGAACTGACCAAGACGGTGCTGGAATCGGGCGAGCTCAGGGACCTGGGCGAGCGCTACGAGCTCACCGGGCCGCCCGGCCGCCTCGCCATTCCCGCGACGCTGCACGATTCGCTGATGGCCCGGCTCGATCGCCTGCAGCCGGTCAAGGAAGTCGCCCAGACCGCCGCCTGCATCGGCCGCCAGTTCGACTATCCGCTGATCGCCCGAATCTCCCCGCTCGACGGCGTCGCGCTGGGCGAGGCGTTGGAGCAACTGGTCGCCGCCGAGCTGATCTTCCGCCGCGGCGTCGTGCCCGAGGCGAGCTTCACCTTCAAGCACGCGCTGGTCCGCGATGCCGCCTACGAGAGCCTGCTGCGGTCGCGCCGCCAGGCGATCCACGCCAAGCTGGTCGAGGCGCTGGAGGCCGACGGCGAGGCGCCCGCGGAGCTGATCGCCCGGCACGCGAGCGAAGCGGGCCTGAAGGAGAAGGCGATCGGGCACTGGAAACGGGCCGGCGCCGCCGCCTCGGCGCGCCCCGCCTACGAGGAGGCGGCCAGCCACCTCGAGGCCGCGCTCGATCTGGTCGCCCAGATGGACGATCCCGAAGCCTGGCGCGAGCGTGAGCTCGAGCTGTTGGTGCAGCTCGCGCAGATCCAAATGGCGAAATACGGCTACACCTCGGATGTGGCCGTCAGGACCTTCAAGCGCGCGAGTGCCATGATCGACGCCACCGGGAACATGGAGCTCCGCGTGGCCATCTATTACGGCATGTGGATCGGACCCTACCTCGGAGCCGATCATGCGTCATGTCTCGAACTCAGCAGCCGCTTCGTCGACGAGGTCGATCGCCAGGAGACGCCCATTCCGCGGATCATCGCGCACCGTATGCGGGCGGCGACGCTGATCTCCCTCGGGCGATCGGGCGAGGCCTTGGATCACCTGGCGATCTCCTTCTCGCTATACCAGGAGCAAAGCGATCCGGATTTCGCCAACCGTTTCGCCCAGGAACCGGGCGTGCAGATCAAATGGCACCAGTTCCTCGCGCTCTGGATGTGCGGCCGGGTCGACCAGGCGGTCGAGGTCGCGCGGCAAGCCATGGATTCGGCCCGGGAACTCCAGCACGCCAACACCATCTGCTATGCGGCGCTGCATTGGGTCGTGCTTGCCATGTTGTGCCGCGATTACAAAATGCTCCGCCCGGTCAACGACGAGGCGCTGGCCGTCGCCACCCAACACGGCATGTCCTTGTGGATCGTCTACGGCGCAATGGGCGATCAGTTGGTCCGGAGCCGCGACGGCGACGAGGCCGCCTTGGAACGCATGGAGGCCATGTACGCGGAATACCTGGCGAGCGGGGGCGGCCTCTGGATGACGCTCTACCTGGCGGAACAGGCCAAGGAATATCTGCGTTTGGGCCAGATCTCCCGGGCGAGCGCCGCCGTCGAGTCGGGGCTGGGTTATGTCGAGTCGGGCGAAGAGCGCTGGGTGGAGTCCGAGCTTCGGCGCATCCAGGGCGAAATTCACCTCGCCCGAGCGCGAGCGGGGGAGGCGGACGCGTCCTACGCGCGGGCCATCGAGGTCGCGCGGGGCCAGGGCGCCAAGACCTTGGAACTGCGCGCCGCCACCGGTCGTGCCCGGCTATGGGCGGAGCGCGGCGAGCGGGCCGAGGCGCTGGCACTACTGCAACCGCTTTACGACGGTTTCGCCGAGGGCCACGGCACGGCGGACCTGATCGAGGCGCTGGCGCTGCTGGAAAGCCTGGCCTGAAGCGCGGGCTTGCGAAACGACTCATCGACTTCTTCGCTTCTCGACGTCATCGCGAACGAGCGAAGCGAGTGTGGCGATCCAGCAGGCCTCGATGCCGCGCAAAAACCTCGAAGCGCCGGGCACGAGGCCCTGGGTCGCCACGCTTCGCTCGCGACGACGTCTCGTGTGGACGATGGGTCCGGTCATGGGTCCGCTGGCCTGAGGCTCAGGCACCCGGCGTCAGACCTCGCGGCGCAGCAGCACGCTCTCGACGGTGGGGAACTGGCGGATCCGCTGGGCGATGTGGTCGGCCTGGGCGGCCTCGAGGCCGTCCACCGTCAGCTCGATTCTGATATCTTCCGCGCCCGCCTCCGAGGTCACCCGGGCGGGGATGAGACCGCGGAGCACGAAGAGCTCCACCACGCGGGAGAGCACGGAGGGCTCGCGCACCGCGCGGACGGCGAAATGGGCCCGTGCCGGCGACGATTCAGCCAGCGACGAGGGGTCCGGTTGGGCTCGGTCTGATTGGGCTTGTAGGGACATCGATTAAGACTCTCGATCGAGGAAGAAACGGGAAGGCGACGGTCGCGCCGCCAGTCATTCCGATCACGCGCGCGTGATCGGGCCCGTAATTCGCGCGCTGCCGACGCTCGGCCGCGCAATCCTCGTCGATTGCCTTTTCATGAAGCGAACTATACAGCAAATGACGCGGCGATGAAAGCCCTTGAGAAAGCTATCGAGGCGATCAGCCGCCCGTGGCGTGGTCTCGATACCACTCGGCGACCTCGCCCGCGCAGGCTTGCCAGACGCGATCGTAGCCGGACAAGCGCGCCAACGCCTCGTCGAGGTAGCGAATGCGGTGCGCCTGGCCCAGGAGCCAGGGGTGCACGCCGAGGGTGAAGACGCTGCCCGACGGGCTCGCCTCCTCGTGCAGGTAGTCGAAGGCCTCGAGCACCACGTCGCGCCAGCGGGGCGGCGCGACGCGGCGGATCGCCATCAGTTGCGTGTCGTCCCATTGGGCCTGATTGGGCATGGAAATCAGCGGTCGGCCGAGCTTCATGGCATAGGGCTGATCGTCGTTCGGCCAATCGGCGAGGTAGGAGAGACCGGCCTCGCCGAGCAGTCGGGGTGTCAGGGCCGATTGGTTGAAATCCTGCCCGAACCAGCCCCTGGGCCGGGCGCCGGCCGTGGCCTCCACGGTGCCCAAGGCGTCCTCGATGGTCGCGCGTTCCTCGTCCTCGCTCATCCGGCTGGTGATCATCCGCGTCGCCGCCGTGCCGTGGGCGGCGATCTCGAAGCCGCGTTTCGTGCATTCCTCGATCAAGCTCGGATAGCGCTCGCACACCATGGCGTTGGCGGCGACCGTCGCCTTGATGGCGTGGCGATCGAGGGCGTCGAGGACGCGGAAGACGCCGATCCTGTTGCCGTGTTCGCGGCGCGAATAGTTTACATAGTCGGGGAAATGGCTGCCCAGTGCGCCGCCGTAGCGGGGATCGCGCACCGTGCCTTCGGGCGGATCGAGCTCGAGGTATTCGAGATAGAGGTAGACGCAGAAGGCAATCCGGGCGCCCTCCGGCCAGGCCATGGGCGATCGCTTCGGCAGCGGTACGTAGTCGAAATGGTCGTGGTCGTAGCCCGCGCCGGCGCGGTATCGGATCGTTTGGCCGGGTTTTTCTCGCCCCATGACGTCACCCCTCGGCTCGGGTGCTAAGCCCCAGGTGGGCCTCCACGGCGGGCAGGACATGGGCGATGTAATGATCAGCGATCTCCTCCCCCGTCGCCCACCAGACGTCGTCGTGCCCCTTGATATAGCTGAGCGCGCGGTCGAGATGGCGGATGCGGTGGGGCTGGCCGTAGAGATAGGGGTGGAGCGCGATCGCCATCACCCGCCCGCTCTCGGCGCCCTCGGCGTAAAGGGTGTCGAAATGGTCGGTGATCATGCGGGCGAACTCCTCGCCCTCGGTGTGGCTGCGGTATTCGATGGAGTCGTTGATATCCATCGAATAGGGCACGGTGATCAGCTTGCCGGTGCGAACTTTCATCGGGAAGGGCTGGTCGTCGTGGTACCAGTCCGAGCAGTATTTGATCCCCGCCTCGGCCACCAGATCGGGGGTATTCAGCGTGAAGGAGGCGGCCGGCCCGAACCAGCCGGCGAGCTGGCGCCCGCTCGCCCGCCGGAGCACTTCGACGCAGTCCTGGATGACCTCGCGCTCCTCGTCTTCGGCCAGGCCCCAGAGATAGCGCGTGTTGTAGATGCCGTGGCAGAGATAGTCGTAGCTCCGCGCCTCCATCGCCTCGAAGATTTCCGGGTAGTGCTCGATGACCGAGAAATTGAGCGAGACGGTGCAGCGGATTTCGTGCTTGTCCATCAGCTCGAACATGCGCCAGACGCCGACCCGATTGCCATAATCCCTGACGCCGTAGCCGAGGACGTCGGGGTGCGGCGAGCGCGGCCACGGATCGCGCACGTTGGCATGCACGGGGAGGTATTCGTAATGCTCGATATTGGGCAGCACCCAGACCGCGAGGCGGGCATCCCCGGGCCAGGTGATCTTGGGGCGGTCGCGAATCGGCGAATAGACGATGCGGTCGGGCTCCATGCCTATTGGCTCCTGAATACCGTGGGTCGGGCGATCGTAGAGGCGCGGTTGGTCCATCGCAACGCGACGCGATCGTCACGCGAAGCGATCGACGCGGTGGGGGCCGGATAGATCTCCAGCGTCTCGCTGGCGATCGGTCGGTGCCTTGCCTGCCACGGCCCCTAGACGCTCGGCGATCAGGCGATCGCGGAGGTCGACGGAGTGGTGAGCGCGGCCTCGCAAGGCGAGTTCTCGGTGGCAGGGGGAAAATCCGTTTCGCAAAAATGGCATTTCTGTCGGTGAAATTGATCATATTCTCTCTAGCCATTGGTGTATCATCGCCATAATCACCGATATGGCCCCAGAATTAGTGATTTACTCCATGGTACACGACGGCATTTACGTAGGACGTTGAAAAGGTTGTAGGATTCCCGATTCACTCCACGACGAGTCAAGAGGGAAATCATGCGAGACAACCCGATCAACGCCCTGCGTGAGACGCTGCGATGCGGCTTCGCCTTTCGCAAGAGCCGTCTGGAGAGCCTTTGCGTCTTGGTCTTCGGCGTGTTCGTCGCCCGGACGGTGAACCTCTCTCACTTGGCCTGCCACTTTCCGGGGCGCGCGCGATCCAGCTCCAACTATCGGCGCCTGCAACGGTTTTTCGAGCAAGTCGATTTCGATTACGATCGCCTCGCCGAGTTCCTGGTCGCGATGATGGGGCTCCAGGCGGGGCCGTGGCGGCTGACCATGGACCGGACCAACTGGCGGCTGGGTCGCCGCGACGTCAACATCTTGATGATCGGCATCGTCAACCGCGCCATCGCCATTCCCGTGTGCTGGCGGGTGCTCGACAAGGCGGGCAATTCCAATACCAAGGAGCGGATCGCGATCCTCGAACACGTCCTCCGGCTCTTCGGGGTCGACAAGATCGCCAGCCTCCTGGCCGACCGGGAATTCATCGGCGACGCCTGGCTGGCATGGTTGCAGGAAAAGGCCATCCCCTTTCACATCCGCATCCGATCCAACATCAAGATCGCCAACACGCGTGGTCGCATGGTCAAGGCGAGGGAGCTGTTTCGCGACCTCAAACCCGGGGAAAGCCGCATCCTCTCCAACGCCAGGCGCCTCTCGGAGGCCAGAAAACCCAAGGCCAGGCCCGTCTTCGTCGCCGCGCTCCATCTCAAGACCGGCGAACTGTTGATCGTCGTGACCAACGACGCGCCCGAGGAGGCCTTGGCCATCTACGCCCAGCGCTGGCAAATCGAGACCCTCTTCGCCGCCTTGAAAACCCGTGGCTTCAACCTCGAAGACACCCACATGACCGACCCGGAGCGCATCTCCAAGCTCACCGCCGTCCTTTCCATCACCTTCTGCTGGGCGCACAAAGTCGGCGATTGGCTCCACGAGGCCGAGCCGATCCGCCTCAAAACCCACAAAAGGATGGCAAAATCCATCTTCCGATACGGTTTCGAGTGGATAAGGCGACAGCTCGTCAATCCTATCGACAGGCGTCAAGCCATTGAGCTGATTCGTTTCCTCGTCCCCGGAAAACCACCAGTCCAGGTGCCCAGGCCAAAGCCAGCATGAACGAGTCGTGTACTGTGGATTTACTCACACATCCTGGCGCCGTCAGATGGATCGAGGCCACGAAGGCGAACGGAACATTCGTGGCGGAGGCGGTCGAGCGGCCGAGCCTGTCGCCGTCGATGCGATATGGGCGCCTTCCGGGCGGGCGCGGGGCGATCGGCCCATGGCCTTGCCGCCGGGTTGGCTCGACGTCGGGAGTTGGGGGTATAGTGCCCGTCAGGCCAGTGCGGCCACTTATGGGACTCTTAGCCAAGAGCCGACATTGGCGCCACCGAGAGAGGTCAAGCATTTATCGCTGACCTAGCTACGGGAGAAGTTAGTTAAAATCGGCGCCAAGATCGCCAGCCACGGGCGCTACGTGACCGTCCAGATGGCCGAGGTCGCGATTCCACGGCGACTGTTCTCGGAAATCCTGCGATTGATCGACAGCCTGCAGCCAAAGCTCGCGCCGACGTGAATCGAGGCGCAGCAGGAGACGATGCCAATCAACAAAAGGACTATGTCTAGATGACGGGGAAACGACGAAAGCTGGCCGTTCGCAAGCAACTGGCGGTCATTCGCAGTCGAATTTGCCGGGGATGGCTGTCGTGCCTCACGCTCTGGTCGTCAAATCGCTTGCATTGGCTTTCTAACGGGCGCCAAATGGGAAATCTTGGTTGAGGTCCGTTCGAGGGCCTGGCGCATCCAGCCGTTCACGACGCCTCCAAGGTCAGTCCTCACAAGGGGAGGTGGCTATGAGATTTGCAAATATAGGTCTGTTGGGGGCTCTCGTTGCTGTTGGTTTTACAGGCCTAACGGCAGCGGAGCCCACTATACTGAGCGAAGATCAGATCAAAAATACGATCGCTGGTAACACGCTTTCGGATGGTTCCAAATGGGCAGAGCACTACGGGGCCAACGGCGTCATCGCGCGCAAGTCGTACCGGGGCGAGTGGTCGGTGAAAGATAGCACAGTATGCTTCGACTACGCGGGCACGAAGTACGATGGCTGCTACCAGATGGCCGTAGAGGGTGATTAGGTCCGCTTATATTCCAACGAGGGTGAGCTGCAACGGGATCTCAGCCTGATAAAGGGAAACCCGAAAAACCTAACGCCGGCCCACGCAGGCGGGTTGATCGACAAAACCTTTTTCGGCGGAGTCGCCATCAAGGGCTACGACCCGGTCGCCTATTTTACTGAAGGGCGACCGGTGAAGGGATCGGCCGAGTTTGCCAAAGAATGGTTGGGCGCGTCATGGCGCTTTGCCAACGCCACGCACAGAGACGCTTTTGACGCTGACCCGGAAAAGTACATGCCCCAGTTTGGCGGGTACTGCTCAAAGGCGATGTCCGACGGCTTTGTGAAAAGTCTCGACCCGGACGCTTGGCGAATTATTGACGGCAAGCTCTGCGTCTTCGCTTCGAAGAGAGGGCGGGACAACTTTGCGAAAGACATCCCCGGCAGAACCGCCAAGGCCAAAGCCAACTGGGTAAAGATCAAAGCCGACCTGTTGCAGTAGCCAGCCGCTTGATGTAATCGGCGATGTAAGGGGCCACATCGTCCCGCACCTTATGGTGCGGGAGAGTGCCGCAACCGTGCAGCGGTCATGTCTCCACCAGCCTGGAGACAGCGGTCCCTTGGCTCCGACGCGCCGCGTGTCCCAGTACTCTTACGCCTGCCCCGCGATGACGGCGGGCCATTGATCCAATTGAGTAATCCTCGCTGATAAGCTGACGCGCGGGCGGGCGGCGTCACTTCGGCACGGAAAAATAAACAATGCGAAACACGCTCACAATGATATACTCGTTTCTTTCTTCGGGCGTTCCGTCCGGATTCCTATACAGATGGCTACAGTGTTTTCGCCCCATAAGGAACGCTGAGTATTTCTGGCAAAACATGCCTCGCTCGACCGAAGCGAAGCCGCTTAAATAGTGTGATGGATCACGGTAGGCGACCGTTCCGTCTTCGCTGAGTTGCTTCACAAATGGCACACCATCGCCGCCGTATCCCTTCCACGTCCGACCAAAGGTCACTGTCTTAATCGCGTTTGTGTCGAGACGGTCTTCCGCTCGTCCCTCAAAGCCGAAAGGCCATTTCGGCATGCCCGCCTTGCGCAGCGCCTCGATGCGATGGTCAAGGTCCTCCCTGCGCTTATGGTACGCATAGAAAAGCCGCATATAAGCCAAGTTCACCCAGGGCCGTTTCTTGAGTATTTCGTTGACCTCGGCCCTTGCTTCATCCAGCCGCGCCAGTTGGGCGTAAGCCATTGCAAGTTGTTCATGAACAGCAGCGTTCGTCGGCATGGCCTCCCGAGCCTTCTCCAGCTGTTCCGCCGCCCTCTCATATTGGCGGTCCATGAACAAGATCAAACCGGACAGAAGGTTGACACCGGGGGGCGGTCTCGGATTCAGTCGAAGTGCTGTCTCCATCGCCGCGACCGCCTCGGTAGGCCTACCGGAATGGGTGAGCACGAGGGCAAGGTTTATATAGGCCTCTGCGTCATTGGGATCGAGGGACACGGCTTTTCGCGTGGACGTGATAGCTTCGTCGTACCGACTGTCCACCATTTGTAGCATCCCGAGCACGGAATACGCCCCCGGAATGTTGGAGTCCAGCGCGAGCGCCTGAGCCGCTGCCTGTAAGCCCTTTTACGTGCCACGGGGCCGGGCAACAGCCAATCCACGTCGAGGCGCCAGACATCGACCGCTACCCGAGCGTAGCCTGCGTAAGCATCGGCAAACTTCGGGTCGAGGGCCAGCGCCTTTTCGTAAAGCGACAGAGCATCCGCGAGCCCCTCGCCGTCGTAGCTATAGGCGCCTTGTTTGGCGCGTAAGTAAAAATCGTACGCCTCAAGGTTATCGGTTGGCTTGCGCCGGAGCTGCGCTTGCTCGCTGTCCGTCAGGTTCAGCGCCAATGCGGCAACGATCTTCTCGGTCACCTTGTCCTGCAAGCCGAAGATATCGGCGAGCGATCCGTCGTAACGCTCCGCCCAGAGGTGCCCGCCGGTGGTGGCGTCGATGAGCTGGGCGTTGATGCGCACCTGATCGCCGGCGCGACGCACGCTGCCCTCGAGCACGTAGCGCACGCCGAGCTCCTCGGCCACCTGGCCCACCTTCACCGCCTTGCCCTTGTAGGTAAAGACCGAGTTGCGGGCGATCACGAACAGGCCGGAGACCTTGGAGAGATCGGTGATCAGGTCCTCGGTCATGCCGTCGGCGAAGTACTCCTGCGCCGGGTCGTCGCTCATGTTGGTGAACGGCAGCACCGCGATGGAAGGTTTGTCGGGAAGCGGATGGGCCATGCGTTCGACCGAGGCCGGCTCCACCGTCGCTTGCCAGGGGCGCAGCCACAGACCGACACCCGCAAAGGCGATCAGCAGGACCACAGCAGCTGCCAGCGCCATTCGCTTCCATGATTGCGTCGCTCGCTTTGTTTCGCCGATGATCTTGCCAGCCGCCTCAGGCTCAGTCAGTACGCGATAAACCTGGATCGGCTCGGCGATGTTCTTGACCTCGTGCTCGCCAAGGAATTCGTAACCCAGATCGAGCTGTTTCTTGACCTGGTCGAATACCGACCGTGCGAGGGAGATACCACCAGGGTCGGCAAGCGTTTCGAGACGCGCCGCAATGTTCACACCATCGCCAAGCAGGTTATCGCCCTCGACTATCACGTCACCAAGGTTGACACCTTGCCTATCCGGTTATCACCCACACCCACTATATGTAGTGTGCACCCATTTTCCTGAGTAAAGCTCGGTGCAGGTCGAAGCGGAGATATCTCCGGCGATGCCGAGCAGGGACTCGGACGGCATTGTAGCGCCTTTTAGGCGACACTTTAGCGTGGTGGAAATCCTAATCATTGAGTCGGATTTGGCAAAACGCCACGTTGCATAAAGGACCGTCACTTCATTGAAATTTATCTGAAATCGGAGGTGAACGACACCGATGGAATATTCCAGGGAATCAGAGCTTCATTGAATTGTAGGATTCGAGTGCCGGATTATTCACAAATAGCTCTGTGAACTGGTTTTCAAGTTCGCTCAATACGTCATATGAAGTAAACGGATTGAGGATCACGTTCTTGCGTGTCGCTTCGTCTTCGCTGCGACTCAAAACGCGCAGGAGACTAACAGGCGCGGACGGGTTCTTCGCAACGATTCGTGCCAGCGCGTCGCTTTCTTCGACTAGTGCCGTCAATCGCTCAGACGATGTCGTTTCATCAGCAGCTTCCCGTCTGGCCGTGGGTTTCTTCGTTTTTCCCTTGGTCGCCACCGTTCCGTCCCCCGATGTTAAGTACGTGACGTGAATTAAACTCCGGTTCGGTTTTCAGAACAATCAAGAATTAGCCGGATCGCCTCCTCAATGCGCCTGCGCCGGCCCTTGCCTGCAGTCCAAGGAGACACACTACATATAGTGGGTGTGGGTGATAACCGGATAGGCAAGGTTGACACCTATGCGAAGGCGCATGCGCCGGTCTTCAGGTAGATCGACATTGTGAACTTCAAGTTCGCGCTGAATATCGACCGCACAACGCACCGCCTCGACCGGGCTCGCGAACTCGACGACGACGCTGTCGCCGGCGCTACCGAACACCCTGCCATGATGGCTCGCGACCAGCCCTTCTATGATCTCTCGGTAGGTGCTTAGCGTGCTGACAGTCGCTTCCTCGTCAGCCTCCATGAGCCGGCTGTAGCCGACCACGTCGGCGGCCAGGATCGCGGCCAGACGGCGTTCGACGCGCTCGGGTGCCACTGGGACATCTCCCACAGCGACGGACGAATTAGCTCTTGGAATGTTAGCAGCGGGCCTCGATGAGACCAACCGGCAATGTCCGAGTCGGGTCAATGAACGAAACCGCTTTCAGCGGTAGTTCGTGGTGCCGGGCGGTGAGGTCGGTGGCGTAACGGATGGGTCGATCCTGTGTTGAGGTTTGGAGTTCCGAAGCTCACGCAACACGGGAGCAGACCCATGACCGATAGTGACAAGACCATCAGCCCGCTGCGCCAGCGCATGATCGACGACATGGTGCTTCGCGGCTTCAGTGCCAACACGCAGCGCGGCTACATCAGTGCGGTGGCCGGCTTTTCCGACTTTCTCGCACGCTCTCCGGATCGGGCGGAGGCGGAGGATCTCAGGCGCTATCAAGTGCATATGCGCAAAGCAGGCGCATCGGCGACGACGATGAACGCGGCGGTCTCGGCATTGCGGTTCTTCTTCGGCGTCACGCTCGGCCGAGGCGACGCCGAGATCGGCATGACGACGGTGGCAATGCCGCGCAAGCTGCCGGTGATCCTGAGCGTCGAGGAAATGGCGCGGCTTCTCGATGCCGCCCCCGGTCCCAAATACAAGGCGGCCTTTTCGCTGGCCTATGGCGCCGGCCTGCGCGCTTCGGAGGTGGTCCATCTCAAGGTCCCGGACATCGACAGCAACCGCAAGACGCTTCGCATCGAGCAAGGTAAGGGCCGCCGAGATCGCTACGCCATGCTCTCGGATCGCGCCGTCGAGCAGCTCAGGGTCTGGTGGTTGCTTGGCCGCGCCCGCGGCGTGATGCTGCCCGGCGGTTGGCTGTTTCCAGGCCAGAACCCGGTCAACCCGTTGACCACCCGCCAGCTCCGTCGCGCCCTCGATGGCGCCAAGGCGGGGGCGGGGATCGAGAAGCGGATCTCGCTTCACACGCTGCGCCACTGCTTCGCCACCCATCTCCTCGAACAGGGCGTCGACATCCGCGTGATCCAGGTTCTACTGGGGCACAAGAAGCTGGAGACCACGGCTCACTACACCCAGGTCGCCAGCACCACCTTGCGGCGCGCCAAGAGCCCACTGGACCTGCTCGAGCCGCCGACGCCCAAGACCAAGCGCAAGCCGCCGAAGTGAGCCGGCGGCCTCGGTGCCGCGTCCCGCGCTCGAGGTCCAGGACATCTTCCGCGACCACGGGCCCGGCTTCCGTCGGGCCCGGGCCGGTCGTCTGAGCCTCGGCCAACTGAAGGTCATGTCGGCGATCGAGTGTTGCCGCACCGCCGCGCTCGGCGGTCATGTCGCGGCCTGCGAGGACTGCGGGCAGAACCACATCGCCTACAATTCCTGTCGCAACCGCCATTGTCCCAAATGCCAAGGCCAGGTCGCGCGCGAATGGCTGGCGGCGCGAGAGGCCGAACTGCTCTCCGTCCCCTACTACCATCTCGTCTTCACCCTGCCAGCGGCGATCGCCGACATCGCCTATCAGAACAAGTCGGTGATCTACGATATCCTGTTCAAGGCGAGCGCCGAGACCATGCTCACCATCGCCGCCGATCCCAAGCATCTCGGCGCCAAGATCGGCATCACCGCCGTGCTCCACACCTGGGGCTCGGCCATGACCCACCATCCCCACATCCACATGATCGTGCCGGGTGGCGGAATCTCACCTGACGGTAGCAGTTGGATCTCTTGCCGGCCCGGCTTCTTCCTGCCCGTCCGCGTGCTCTCGCGCCTCTTCCGCCGCCTCTTCATCGAGAAGCTCCTCGCCGCCCACGAGGCAGGGCGCCTGAAGTTCTTCACCGACCACACCAGCCTCGCCGAGCCGGCGGCCTTCCGTGTCTTCCTCGCACCGATGCGCAAACAAGAACCTGATTACGCACGTCACTCAGCCGACCAGGTGTGGTACAAATCATGAACCTTTGGCGGTTTTTCAGGGAGTTCACGATGTCACGCAACAAGGTTCAGTTCCAGTAGGGGCTCAGCGAGCCGCGTTTCCGTGAAATGTACGGCACCGAGGAGCAGTGTCGCGAGGCCCTGTTCCGCTGGCGTTGGCCGGAGGGCTTCTCCTGCCCCCGATGCGGTGCCACGCGCCATTGCGAGATCGCCGGGCGAAAACTTTACCAATGCGCCGCCTGCCGTCATCAAGTCTCGCTGACCGCCGGCACGCTCTTCCACGCGACCAAGCTGGCGCTGACCCTGTGGTTTTCGGCGATCTATCACATGACCCAATCGAAGAAGGGGATCTCCTCCATCGAACTCGGCCGCCGGCTCGGCGTCACCCAGACCACGGCCTGGAAGATCAAGCAGAAACTGATGCAATCCATGCTCGAGCGCGACGCCAAATTGCCGCTCACCGGGCGGGTGGAGATGGACGACGCCTACCTCGGCGGCCGCCGTTCCGGGGCCAAGCGCGGCCGGGGCGCGCCGGGCAAGACGCCGTTCGTCGCCGCCGTCCAGACCACGGCGGAGGGCCAGCCCGTGCGCATCAAGCTGCGCCGCGTCAAGGGCTTCCGCAAGGCCGAAATCGCCAAGATGGCCAAGCGCGACCTGAGCCCCGGGACGAGCGTCTTCAGCGACGGGCTCAACTGCTTCACCGCGGTCACCGCGCAAGGCTGCGCCCACCATCCGATACCCACCGGCTCCGGACCAGGGGCCGTCGCCGTGCCGGCCTTCAAATGGGTCAACACCACCCTCGGCAATCTCAAGAACACCCTGCGTGGCACCTACCATGCGATCCGGCCCAAACACGTTCCGCGCTACCTGGCGGCGTTCCAATACCGATATAACCGCCGCTACCGGCTCGCCGACATGATCGAGGCCCTCGGACGCGACGCCCTGCGCACGCCCCCCATGCCATATCGGCTCCTCAAATTGGCTGAGGTTGATGCGTAATCAGGAACAAGAATGGGTCGTCTACGCCAAGCCGCCCTTCGGCGGACCAGAGGCCGTGCTCGCCTATCTCTCCCGCTACACCCACCGTGTCGCCATCTCGAACAGCCGCCTGGTCAGCTGCGACAGCCAAGGCGTCATCTTCAAGTACAAGGACTACCGGCGCAAAGGACGCGAGCGCTACAAGACCTTGCCCCTGGCCGTGCCCGAGTTCATCCGCCGCTTCCTCCTCCATGTCCTGCCCTCGGGCTTTCACCGCATCCGCCATTACGGCCTCTTCGCCAACGGCGGTCGCACCCGCAACATCTCCCTTGCCCGCGAACTGCTTGCCATGCCGGCACCGGAGAGTGAGGCCGACGATGCCGCGAGTGACGATGATACCGAACCGCCGTCCCTCTCAGAGCCCTGCCCGCAGTGCGGCGGCCGTATGATCGTCATCGAGCGCTTCGAGGCCGGCGCCCAACCACGCGCCCCGCCCCGTGCACGGCCCCTGGCCAGGGCCACGGCAGCATGACCGACACCGCTTCGAATAACGCTATTGCCGCCGCTCACCCGCGGCCACGATCCCGCTCGCCGCAACGCCATCGAGCGCGCAGGGAACCACCTGCGAGACCCGCCGGCATCGACCCGAAGTCGCCATCAAACCACCCTGCCGGTGTCGTCGCCAATCAGATCCGAGCCATCCAGCAGCGCCGGCCACCCGAGAAAGCTGGCCCGCCGCTCGCAAATCCCCATAGACCGAGCGTGCCGCACCGCCGAGCCTAGTCCTGCCCGCGGTTTCCTCCCTTGAGCGTTGTCCGACACCTGCCGATCCAGTCCGCCGGATGCAACCCCTGCGCCTCGGCAGGTGTCCGACAACGCTTAACATGAATTTCCGGTTAGCGTCTGCTAATGTTATGGAGAGTCTCGGGGTACAACGGACGTGAACGGAGCGAAAGCCGACAGTCGCCCGAGGCGCCGGGCGCATGCGTTCCTCCCGGCGTCGATTCCCGCCCCACCACGCGCCGCCGCTCCGCTCGCCGAGGCTCCTCTCGGCCGTCGCGCGTGAGCGATCGCGGAGGAAGTCCTCGCGGGGATCCAGGGGCCCGCGTCGCGGTGATCCGAGCCCACCCCATCGGCGCGGATCACGCGAAGCGATCGATGCTATAGGGCGCCAAGTCGATGTCGAGCCTCTCGCCGGCGATCAGCGCGGCGATCGCCTCGCCCGTCGTCGGCGCCACGGTCATGCCGGTGTGGCCATGGCCGAAGGCGGCGTAAAGACCCTCGTGGCCGGTAACCGCGCCGAGACAGGGGAGCGAATCCGGCGTCGAGGGCCGCCGCCCCATCCATTCCACGCAATCCTCGGTGTTGATATCGGGGAACATGCGCTTCGCCAGCCGCTTGAAGACGCGGGCCCGGCGATAGTCCGGCGGCGCCTCCAGACCGGCGAATTCCGCCGTGCCGGCGAGCCGCACGCCGGCCGACATCGAGCTCACGACGAACTTGGCCTCGACGTTCATGATGCAGTTCTCGAGCCGGACGCCCGGATCGCGGAGCACCAAGTGATAGCCCCGTTCGGCCTCGAGCGGCACCCGGACGCCCAGGCCGTCCAGCAGCTTGCCCAACCACGCGCCCATCGCCACCACCAGGCGCTTGGAGCGAAGCGGGCCGCTGTCGGTCTCGACCCGCCAGCCGCCACCCGGCACCGGCACCAGGCCCGAGACCGCGCGGCGCTGGAGGTCGACGCCCATTCGGGCGGCCTTCTCCGCCAGCGCCTTGCCGATGCCGCCCGGATCGAGCGCCCGGCCCTGCCCATCGATCAGCACCGCCGCCTGGTAATCCGGCGACAAGGCCGGCTCCACCTCACGCAGTGCCGCGCCCTCGACCACCCTGAGCGGCACCTGCCGCTCGGTTCGCATCCGCCAGGCCAGTTGCGTCAGATCGGCGTCCTCGGCCTTGCGGTAGACATGGACGTAGAGCGAATCCCGGACCAGCTCCTCGGCCCCGGTGCCCGCCAAATGGCGGCGGTAGAGATCGACCGTCGGGCGGGTCAGCGCCAGCATGGCATCGGCGATTCCCGCCAGCCGGTCCGCCCGCCCCGCCCGGAGGAACTTGATCGCCCAAGGCAGGAACCACGGCAGATAACGCCACCTGAGCGCCACCGGGCCTTCCGGGTCCAGCATCCATCCCGGCACCTGCTTCCACAGGCCCGGCATCGATTGCGGCACGCAGGACCAGGGCGAGAGCGAGCCGGCATTGCCGAAACTGGCCCCTTCGGCCGGCGGGTCGCGGTCGAGAAGTGCTACCGTGAAGCCCCGCTCCCTTAGCGAAAGCGCACAGCAGATGCCGACGATCCCGGCGCCCAGCACGGTGACGTCGGGGCTCGGCTCCCTCGCCGGCTCGACCATGCCCGTTTCCGCCTCTACATGCCCAATTCGCCCAAGGCCTCGTCGGTGGAGCGCACGCGGCCGAACAGGCGCTGGAAATTCACCAAGGTGGCGTGGTGCAGCTCCTCGCGGGTGGCGCCGCAGGCGTCTTCCACCAGGGTGACCAAATAGCCCCGATCCGCCGCCTCGCGCGCCGTGGTCTCGACGCACATGTTGGTCGAGACGCCGCTCATGTAGAGCTGATCCTTGCCCAGCGAGCGCAACAGATGGTCGAGCCCGGTGGAGGCGAAGCCACCGATCGAGGTCTTGTTGAGGATGAACTCGCCGGGCTCCGGCGCCACCTCGTCGATGATCTCGTGCTCCCGGCTGCCAACGTAATTGTCGGTGTCGCGAAAGAGCTTGGCCATATGCGGTGGCGCGTCGGAGATGTCCGGGCGCGTGGCGCCGACGGTCAGATAGACCACCTCCCGGCGCCCTGAGCGGAAGCCGCCCAACAGGCGCTGGATGTTCGGCACCACCTTGGTCTCGATCCGATGGAAGCGGTAGGTGGTGGCGTTCGAGCCCTCGCGCGCCATCCGCCGGCCCAGCGCGCCCTCGCGATGGCCGGTGGCGTACTGCATGTCGACGACGACGAGCGCGGCCCGCGCCGGATCGACCTCGCGCTCCGACATGTAGGCCTGGATATAGTCGGTGTCGTCGATTCCTTCCGATGCCATCGGCACGCTCCTCGTTCAACCGGCTAGAGCAGCATCCGTCAGAAGGAAATCGCTTTCAGCGATCCAACCGGCGGATAAAGCTGCTCTACCAACTTGGAGAATAGAGCAATTTAATCCGAACGGATTGAACCGGTGCGGTTCGATCCGTTCGGATATTGCTCTAGGGCCGGCTCGCCATCCTTGCCCACCCGGTCGGGAAAATTGCTGTCGAGCCGATCTTGAAAATAGGCGCCGTAGCGGATCGGCTCGTATTTGCCCTCGCCGTCCTGGGTGAAGCCGTCCAGGCAGCGGATCTCGGCCTCGATGTCGGGGTCGAAGAACATGGCGATCGAGTACCGATCGCGGCCGCGTGGGTCGGCGACCACGCGATGTGGCGTCGAGTTGAAGACGTCGTTGGTCCAGCGGGCCAAGGCATCGCCGACGTTGACGATGAAGCCGCCGGGCACGCGCGGTGGGCGGATCCAGGTGCCGTCGAGGCGGCGGATTTCCAGGCCCTCGACCTCGTCCTGGGCCAGGATGGTGAGGAAGCCGTAGTCGGTATGCGGCTGGATGCCAAGCATGTCGGCCGGGCGATCGGCCGGGCCCGGCGGATAGTGGACCAGGCGGAGCGCCGTCGACGGCGGGTCGAAGAAGCGTGCGAGGTAATCCCGATCCTCCCCGACCGCGAGCGAGAGCGGTGCCAGGAGGCTCGTGCCGAGTTCCCGCAATGCCCGGTCGTAGCGGGTGATCACGTCGCGAAAGGCGGCATCCCCGGGCCACTGGTTGGGTCCCATCAGCGCCTTGACCCGGTAGCCGGGGTCGGTCTCGGGCACTTCGTGGCGGATGAAGAAGGACTCGAGCCGGTTGGCGTGCCTGGCGGGCTCGAACCGTGCCGAGGAGGTCAGTTTCGAGGTGGCGAAGGGCTCGTAGCCGCGATGCCAGTGATTGATCCTGAGCGCGAGTTTTTCCTCCACCGAACGCGCGTGGAACCCTCGGTGCTGGCGAAACGCCTCGGCGATCAGCGCTTCCTCGACGCCGTGGCCGACGATATGGAAGAAGCCGGTATCGAGGCAGGCGCGGCGGACCTGGCGCGCGACCTCATCGAGGCCACCGGGCCGGCCGGCGCGCATGTGGACAAGGTCGATGATCGGAATCTCGTCGCGCGTGGCCATCGCCGGGTTCACTCGTCGTCGGAAGTCGGGACTCGAAGTCTAGCCAATGGGCCCCGCCGACACCATGCGCGCGCGAGCCCGTCTCAATCCTCCCCGGCGAAGGCCGACGGGGGGACGAAGCCCTCGGTCTCCGCCTCGATTCCGCGCGCGGCGGCGAGCGCCGTCCGGTCCTCGAGATATTCGGCGCCGAGCTCGCCGTCGCGGATTGCCGCCGCGAGCCGGGCCGCCGACCAGAATGCTTGCTTGGCCATGTTGCTTCCCCGCCGCCTCGATGGTGAGTTGGCTTTATAGCAAAGCCCCGACGGTCGAGCGTCGTGTCCATGGGCATAACGCGCCATGGCATCGACGGATCGAGGGAGCGGTGCTATGGGCAGGCAAGCAGCAGGGTGCCGATCGACGACGCAACGGGCCAACTCTCGATGTCTCATGTCGACCGCCGGCGGCGGCGCCAAGTCGGGTGAACGCCGTGACACCGGAACCCGCGGCCGACGTCGGCGCCGCCGGCGAGGCCGTGCGGCCGCGCCACCGGGCGGAGATCCTGCTCGCCGGCGTCGCCCTCAGCCTGGGCGGCCTGCTGATCCGCATGGTCGAGACGGCGACGCCCTGGCAGATCCTGTTCTATCGCTCGGGCTTCCTGGCGCTCGGCCTCGTCCTCTATCTCGCCTGGCGCGGGCGGGGCCGGCTGACGGGGAACCTGGCGGCGGCGGGCTG
Source organism: Alphaproteobacteria bacterium (assembly GCA_965225945.1). GTDB lineage: Bacteria > Pseudomonadota > Alphaproteobacteria > JASLMY01. The sequence goes on from CBDDBZ010000034.1 coordinate 86,328, forward strand.
GGCCGGGCTGCTGGGCGGGATCTGCATCGGTGCCGCGATGGCCGGCTTCGTCTGGTCCGTGACCCACACCACGGTCGCCAACACGCTCTTTATCCTCGCCGCCTCGCCCTTCCTGGCCGCCGTGCTCGGCCGCCTCGCGATTCGTGAGCGGGTCTCGCGGCGCACCTGGGCAGCGATGCTGGTCGCCGGTTTCGGGATCGCCGTGATGGTCTGGGACGGCATCGCGCTCGGCCACCTCGCCGGCCTGCTGGCGGCACTCGGCGCCAGCTTCGGCTTCGCCGCCATGACGGTGATCCTGCGCTGGCGGCGCGAGGTCGATCTCACCGCCTCGGCGCTTTACGGCGCTCTCCTCAGCGCTCTCGCCGGTGCCCTCTTGGCATGGCCCGAGGGCCTCGTCATCCCGGCCGCCGATCTCGGCTGGTGTTTCCTTTACGGCGGCCCGGTACTGGTCCTGGCCTTCGTCCTCATCACCCATGGTGGGCGTTTCGTGCCGGCGGCCCAGGTGACGCTGCTGTCGCTCTCGGAGGTCGCGCTGGGGCCGCTCTGGGTCTGGCTCGCGGTGGACGAGCGGCCGAGCGCGGCGAGCCTGGTCGGCGGTGCCCTGGTGTTGTCCGCGGTGATCGCGCAAGTCGGGCTCGGCTACCGGCGAGGCCCAGGGCCGATGCCGCGCGCGTGACGGCATGGCGCCATGGCGGTGCCGCGAATTACCTGGGAGCGGTGGCGCAACGGCGACAAATGCGTGATCCTTCGCGAGGGGAGAGTACGAAGTATGAATACGAGCAACGTTCGTCTGGCTGTCGATATCGGCGGCACCTTCACCGACGTGGTGGTGGAGAGCGCCGGAGGCCGGACCACCACCAAGGTGCTGACCGAGCCCCGGGCGCCCGAACAGAGCGTGGTGGCGGCGATGGCCGAGGCGTTGGAAGCGGCGGGCCTCGCGGCTAGCGAGGTCGGGCTGATCCTGCACGGCACCACGCTCGCGACCAACGCCATCCTGGAGCGGAGCGGTGCGCTCACCGCCTTCGTCACCACCGAGGGTTTCCGCGACATCATCGAGGTCGGCTACGAGAGCCGCTACGACCAATACGACCTGATGATCGAGAAGGTGGCGCCTTTGGTGCCGCGCTACCTGCGGCTCACCGTGCCGGAACGCATCGATGTGCGGGGCCGGGTGCTGACGCCCTTGGACGAGGCGGCGGTGGAAGCGCTGGTGCCGAGGCTGGCGGCGGAAGACGTCGCCAGCGTCGCGGTCGGTTTCCTCCACGGTTACGCCAATCCCGCGCACGAGCGCCGGGTCGAGGAGATCCTCATCGCCGCCCTACCGGGTATGCCCGTCACCCTCGCCTCGGAGGTCTGCCCGGAAGTCCGCGAGTATGAACGCTTCACCACCGCCACCGCCAACGCCTATGTGCGACCCATGATGGAGGGCTATCTGGTCCGGCTGGAAGCCCGCCTGGAGGCGCTCGGCTTCGCCTGCCCGGTGCTGGTGATGACCTCCGGCGGCGGCCTCACCACGCTCGAGACGGCGAGGCGCCAGCCGATACGTCTGGTCGAATCGGGGCCCGCCGGCGGCGTGGTGCTGGCCCGCGACATCGCCGCCGAGGCCGGGCTCGACAAGGTCATGAGCTTCGACATGGGCGGCACGACGGCGAAGATCTGCTTCATCGAGGATCTCGAGCCGCGCCGGGCCCGGGAGTTCGAGGTCGACCGGCAGGCCCGCTTCATGAAAGGCAGTGGCCTGCCGCTCCGCATACCGGTCATCGAGATGGTGGAGATCGGCGCCGGCGGCGGCTCGATCGCGCGCCTCGATACGCTGGGGCGGATCACCGTCGGGCCTTCGAGCGCGGGCGCCGAACCGGGCCCCGCCGGCTACGACCGGGGCGGCACGCACGCGACCGTCACCGATTCCGACATCGTGCTCGGGCGGATCGACCCGGGCGGCTTCGCCGGCGGGCGGATCACCTTGCGCCCGGAGCTCTCCGCCGAGGCGATCCGGGGCGCCGTCGGCGGGCCGCTCGGCCTCGAGGTCGAACTCGCCGCCTACGGCATCGCCGAGATCGTCGACGAGACCATGTCGAACGCGGCCCGGGTGCTCGCGGTCGAGGAAGGCAAGGTGGCCTCCGAGCAGACCATCATCGCCTTCGGGGGCGCGGCGCCGCTGCACGCCTGCCGGATCGCCGAGAAGCTGGGCATCCGGCGCATCGTCGTGCCGGTGGACGCGGGCGTCGGCTCGGCGATCGGCTTCCTGCGCGCGCCGGTCGCCTACGAGGTGGTCCGCAGCCTCAACATGCGGCTCTCGGCCTTCGCGCCGGAGGCCGTCAACCGGCTGATGGCGGAGATGCGCGCCGAGGCCCGCGCGGTGGTCGAAAGCGGTGCCTTCGGCGCACCGCTCACCGAGACCCGCCTCGCCTACATGCGCTATCTCGGCCAAGGCCACGAGATCACCGTGGCGGTGCCGCCGGAGCCGCTCACTGGCGCGGACGCGGTCCGCTTGCAGGCGAGCTGGGACGCGGAATACCAACGGCTCTACAAGCGCACCATCCCCGAGGCCGACGTCGAGGTGCTGTCCTGGGGCTTGACCATCTCGACCCTCGATACCCCGCCGCCGGCGAGCCCGCCGCCGGAGGCGGGCGAGATCGCGCGCGCGGCCGCGACACGGATGGTGTTCGACGCCGAGCGCGGCGAGGCGGTGGAGGTGGCGCTCCACCGGCGACGCGACCTCGCCGCCGGCCAGGTCGTTCCCGGGCCGGCCCTCATCATCGAGGATCAGACCTCGACCTTCGTCACCCCGGCCTTTCGGGCCATCATCGCAACGAACGGCAACATCGTCGTCGAACGCGGCGAATCAGATCTCAATTTCATACAAAGTTAACTTGTTCATAATATTATTCTGCGTGTTCGAGACTGCTACGACCATGTCGGAATTCTGGGAGATTTTCGTGACCAGCGAGCGGTGCAAGGCTATGCTCCGACGACATAGATCGCAGTGAATGCGGCTTCGGTTCATTTCCCAGGTTCGTACCGCGATGTCGAACGGTTGGATCCTGAAGCACCAACCGAGAGCGAAGACGAGAGTGAACAGGCCGGGCAGAGCTATCGCCAGCACGCGACCTTCATTGTGCCGGAGATGGTCTATCCTTGCGAAGTCACCAAGATTTCCCCGGAAGGCCTTCTGTTCACCTGCGATGTGGAGCTATCGGCGGGAACGCGGATACGGTTCAATTTGCCCTATCTGGGTCAGCTGTATTGCGAGGTCACTGAAAACCACCTGGAGGGCGTGGAAGCGCGCTTCGTCATCGATGAAGACCGACGCGCGGAACTCTACGAACTGGTCACCGGCCTGGTCAATAATAGTCGGGAGTTGCCGCTGTCGATTAGCGATTCGGCCTCGTGAGCTGCAATGTTCGATTTCATTACGCCGAGCGAAGTTTTCGAATAAATTACCTAATAGGGCATGGATTTAGCTTTGCCCTGGACCAACCTGGCCCCGGGCGGCTGGCTCGGTAGCATTACCCAACGGGCCCACTACCAAGAGGCGTTTAGGACCCGACACGACATCACCGACCCCACCCACGGCAGTCGGGATGATGGCCGACGACAACGGACCAAAGGCGACATTGCTCACCGCGCTCTCGCTCGGTCGCGGGGCACCCTCGCCCGGCCCATGGCGTCGTGGCACCTCGGCAACGGGCTTGAAGTGCCGCGGAAGAGTGGCTACTCAATGACGTGGATGTCTTCGACGATTGCGGCGTCCAGCACCGCACGATCACCGCGGCGCGGGATTTCCCGATCGAGCGATATCGGGACGAGCTGGCGGCCGGAGCCCCGGCGCATTGGATTTCGATGTAACGCATCGTAAAGGCGGGAAAAATGGGAAATTCCATCGACGTCATCCGCATGCAGGTGATGTGGAACCGCCTGATCTCGGTGATCGAGGAGCAGGCGCAGACCCTGCTGCGCACGGCCTTCTCTCCGATTGTGCGCGAGTGCGGCGACCTCTCGGCCGGCGTCTTCGATCTCGACGGGCGGATGCTGGCCCAGGCGATCACCGGCACGCCCGGGCACGTCAACTCGATGGCCGAGGCGGTGCACCATTTCATCCGCCACTTTCCGATTGCCGACATGGCCGAAGGCGATATCTACATCACCAACGATCCCTGGATGGGGACCGGCCATCTGAACGACTTCGTGCTGACCACGCCGTGCTTTCGCCAGGGCCGGCTGGTCGGCCTGTTCGCCTGCACCTCGCACCTGACCGACATCGGCGGCCTCGGCACCGGCCCGGACGGCACGGACGTGCACATGGAGGGGATCTACATCCCCATGCTGAAGCTCGCCGAGCGGGGCCGGATCGACCCGACCTTGATGGCGTTGCTGCGCCGAAACACGCGCGAGCCGATCGAGACCGAGGGCGACGTCTATTCGCTTGCCGCCTGCAACGAGGTCGGCTGCACGCGCCTGGTCGAGATGATGGACGAGTTCGGGCTCGAGGATCTCGACGCGCTCTCGGGCTACATCATCGAGAACTCGCGGCGCGCCGTCCTGAAGGAGATCGGGAAGCTGCCCCGAGGACGCTGGCGCAACGCCATGACCGTCGACGGCTACGACCGGCCGCTCGATCTGGTGGCGCGGCTGGATATCACCGCCGAGGGCATCCACGTCGACTATGACGGCAGCTCGCCGATGTCGCGTTACGGCGTCAACGTGCCGATGGCCTACACCACCGCCTACACCTGCTTCGGGCTCGGCTGCGCGATCGCGCCCGAGGTGCCGAACAACGCGGGCTCGCTCTCCGCCTTCCGGGTCACGGCACCGGAGAAGTCGATCCTGAACGCGCCCTACCCGGCCGCCGTATGCGCCCGCCACATCGTCGGCCAGATGCTGCCCGACGTGGTCTTCGGCTGCCTGGAAAGGATAGTGCCGGAGCGGGTGCCGGCCGAAGGCGCCTCCGCGCTCTGGAACATGACGTTTAGGGGCCGGACCGACCGGGGCGCCAACGACGCGGCGATGTTCACCATCACCGCCGTCACCAACGGCGGCACCGGCGCGCGCGCGATTCTGGACGGCCTCAACGGCACCGCCTATCCGAGCGGGGTCAAGGGAACGCCGGTGGAGATCGTCGAGGTGGTGGCGCCGGTGGTCTTCCGCCGCAAGGAGTTGCGTACCGATTCGGGCGGCATCGGCGCCCTGCGCGGCGGCCTCGGACAGGTTTTGGAGGTCGAGTCGGCGATCGGCGCCGATATGGAGCTGTTGGCCGTCTACGACCGAATCGACCATCCGGCTCGGGGGCGAGGTGGTGGTGGCCTGGGCGAGGCGGGCGCGGTCTTCCTCGCCTCCGGCCAGCGGCTCAAGGGCAAGGGGACGCAGATGATTCCGGCCGGCGAGCGCCTGGTCCTGCATACCCCCGGCGGTGGCGGCCACGGGATTGCGCGGGAGCGTCCCCGCGAAGCCGTGGCGCGAGACCTCCGCGACGGCCTGATCTCGGAGGGGGCCGCGCGCGAGCACTACGGCTGGACGCCAGACTGAGTCCGATCGCCATAATTGGCCACTCCTCGAGCGCCGCCGCGCCGATCAGGCGGGCGCGTATTTGCCGGTCAGTTGCGGGGTCGTCCCTTCCAGCCCCTGCTCCTGCCGCTCGAGCCGGGTCTCGCGCGCCCAGGTGCGCCCGAGCGTGTCGGCGACGTCGAAGCGCAAGCGTCCCATGCCTTCCACCTCCAGCTCGACGACGTCGCCGTCCTGAAAGGCGCCGAGGCCCCGGTGGTTGGTGCCGCTCGCCACCAAGTCGCCCGGCTCCAGCGCGTGAATGGCGCTGAGCCATTCAATGCAGCGGGAAATTCGGTGCGCCATGTCGTCGGTGTTGAAGTCCTGCATCAAGGTGCCGTTGACCCAGAGCCGGACGGCCAGCGCCTGGGGATCGGCGATCTCGTCGGCGGTGACGAGATAGGGGCCGATCGGCGCGAAGCCGTCGCGCGATTTCATCTGGAAGAAGGTGTTGCCGGCCGGCGGCAACCCCCGGGCGGAGCCGTCGACGAAATTGAGGTAGCCGAAGACATGATCCATGGCGTCCGCCGCGCGGACGTGGCTCGCCCGTTTGCCGATCACCACCGCCAACTCGGCCTCACCCTCGAAGATGGTCGCCGCCACGTCGGGCAGCACCAAGGTGTCGCCGGGGCCGATGATCGCGCTCGGCGCCTTGTGGAAGGCGTTGATGGGGGCGGGCGCGTCGCGCGTGCCGTTCTCCATGTAGTTGACCGCCATGCAGTCGATCTTGCCCGGGCGCGGCAGCGGCGGGCGGAGCCTGACGGCGTCGAGCGGCCGGCCCTCGCCGCGTCGCACCGCCGTCTCCAGCGCGCCCTGATAATCCTCGAAGCCTTCGATCAGGCCGCCCATCAGATCCCGCCGGTCGAGATGCGGGATGTCGGCGACGACGTCGGTGACGTCGACCACGGAATTGCCGGCGAGGACGCCGAGGCGAAAATCGTCGAAATAGAGCAGTTTCATTTCGCCCTCCCTCGCGCCGCCGCCGCGCCTTCGAAGCGGGCGGCAGCAGATTAGCACGGGGTCGCGCGCGCCATGGAAGCCCCGAATTTGCCATGGTCCCGCGCCGGCGGAGGGAGGGACGAGAGGCTCACCATCTCCGAGTGCGGCTTGGTCCGGGGCGGCGGCCAGGAGCATTTCGCCGCCGGCGTCGGCCCGGCCTATAATCGCGAGCGCTTCGAGGCGGCGCACGACCTGGTCGTCGAGGCCGCTCGCCTCGGTGGCTCGAGGCGAGGCCGGCGGGAGGGAATAGGCGATGAACAGAATCGATCTGGCCGGGCGAACGGCGATCGTCACCGGCGGCGCCAAGGGGATCGGCCGCGCGGCGGTGGAACGCTTTCTCGCCTCCGACGCCATGGTGGTGATCTGGGACCGCGATCAGGCGGCCATAGACTCGGCGCTGACCGCGCTCGACGCGGGGAATCGCGTCGATGGCGTCTGCGTCGACGTCACCTCCTCGGCCCAGGTGGGCGCGGCGGCGGCGGCGATCGAGGCGCGGGGCCAAATCGATATTCTGGTCAACAACGCCGGCATCGCCGGGGCGGCCAAGCCGACCTGGGACTATTCGGACGCCGAGTGGCAGGACGTGGTCGACCTCAACCTGACCGCCGTGTTCAACGGCTGCCGGGCGCTGATCCCGCACATGGTGGCGAACGGCTATGGCCGGATCGTCTCGCTGGCCTCGATCGCCGGCAAGGAAGGCAACCCCAACGCCTCGGCCTATTCCGCCACCAAGGCGGGCGTCATCGGCCTCACCAAGACGCTGGGCAAGGAGCTGGCCAAGAGCGGCGTCATCGTCAACTGCGTGACGCCGGCCGCGATCCGCACCGACATCTTCGACCAGATCACGGCTGAGCATATCGACTACATGCTCTCGAAGATTCCGATGGGGCGTCTCGGCAAGGTCGAGGAGGCGGCGGCGCTGATCGCCTGGCTCGCCTCGGAGGACTGTTCCTTCTCCACCGGCGCCGTGTTCGACCTCTCCGGCGGCCGCGCGACCTATTGAGGGCGGCTCAAACGATCCCGCGTTCCCGGTAGGGCGCGTCGTCGAGAACCCGCCGGTAGCCGAAAGGCGCGAGGTCGATGGTCTGGTAGCTCCCGGCGATCAGCAGCTCCGCCATCGCCCGGCCGGCCCCCGGCGCGTGCATGATGCCGTGGCCGGAGAAGCCGGAGCAGAGGTAGGCGTTCGCGAGCCCGCCGGTCCACGGACCGATGATCGGGCTCAGGTCCAGCCGGCTGCGGGCGTAATGACCGCGCCAGCTCCGCTCCAGCCGCAGCGTCTCCAGCGCCGGCACGCGCCGCGCCAGCGCCGGCCAAACCACGCGCTCGAAATGATCGGGCGAGAGCTCGAAGTTCCAGCCGGCGGGCGTGCCCCACTCCGGCACCCCGCCGGTATAGCCGTTGCCCTCCGGCCGGAAGGCGAGGTCGGTTTCCGTCTTGATGAAGGGCAGCTCCTCGATCTCGCACGCGCAGCGGAAAAAATGCGCTTCCCGGCTCATCGGCTCGATCGGGATTTTCCAGCCGATCATACGGGCGACCTCGCCCGACCAGGCACCGGCGGCGAGCACGAAGGCGCCGCCCTCGATTCCCCGACCCGAGGCGAGGCGGACCCGCCGCGCGAGGCCGCCGTCGGCCTCCCAGGCCACCACGTCGCCGGCGACGAAGCGCACGGCACCCGCCCGGGCCTTGCGGCGGAAGCCTTGTAGTGCCGCATGGGGATCGATCCAGGCATCGCTGGGCGAATAGACCCCGAGCGCGACATCGTCCACCGCGATGGAGGGGAAGAGCGCCTGGATCTGGTCCGGGTCCAATAGCTGCGCGTCGACGCCCAGCTCCGCCTGGGCCCGGAAATTGGCCTCCATGTCCCGGGCCCCGCCGCCGTCGGAGAGGAAGAGGTAGCCCTGCTCGCGAAAGGCGATCGGCGCGGGCTCGCCGTCGACCGCCATCGCGGTCTCGAAGTCGCGGTAGAAGGCCAAGCCATGGGCCGAGAGGGCGATGTTCTCCGGCAGAGAGAAGAGCTGGCGAATCCCGCCCGAGCCGCGCGGCGTCGCCGCCCACTCGTAGCTGGGATCACGCTCCACGACGATCGTGTCGGCGCCCGCCCCGGCTTCGGCCAGATGGTGCGCGATCGAGGCGCCGACGATGCCGCCGCCGATGATGACGATTTCGGCCCGCATGGTGCCCGCCTATTCGACCAGAGCGGTCCGCATCCGCCCTTGCGCGTCGCCGACGGCGACGTCGATCCCGAGGCTGATCTCGTCGGCGTCGATCGCCTCGAGCGCCGCCTCGGGTAGGGGGTCGACCACCGCGCCCTCGACCAGCACCGTGGTGCCACCGATCCGGATCTCGATCTCGTCCGGCCGGACCGGCTCCAGCGAGCCGCCGATCGCCGCCATGACGCGGCCCGGCGTATGGGGCGCGTCGACGAAGGGCGGGCGCTCCGCGAGGCAGCGGCGGACCAACAGAGAATGGGCCACCGAGCGGGCGATGCGGCGCGCCGAATCGACCGAGGCCGCGTTCCTGACCTCGATGTCGAGGAGCTTGCCCGCGCGCCGTCCGTCCCGGAGCAGTTCGCCGGACAGTTCCTCCAGCACCTCGCGCAAGCCCGAGGCCAGCGCGCCCTCGGCCACCGGGCCCGCCTTGCCGGTGGCGAAGCAGAGCAGGCTGTCGTTGGTCGAGGTCGTGTTGTCGACCGAGACGCAGTCGTAGGTCTCCGCCACCGCCGGGGCCAGCGCGGCCTGCAGCGCCGCCGCCTCGACGCCCGCATCGGTGAACAGGAAGGTGAGCGTCGTCGCCATGTTGGGGGCGATCATCGTCGCGCCCTTGGTGATCCCGACCAGCCGGGCGCCGCCGGGAAGCACGCGGACCCGGGCCTTGGGCCACTGGTCGGTGGTCAGAATCGATCGCGCCGCCGCCCGGAAGTCGGCCGGTGCCAGCCGGCCCGCCATGTCCTCCAGCGCGGCCAGGTAGCGCGCTTCGTCGATTCGCTCCCCGATGCGCCCGGTGGAGCAGACGTAGACGCTCTCCCGCGCGATGGAGAGGGCCTGAGCGACCTGGGCCACGCTCGCCGCCACCAGTTCGAAGGCGCCGCTGCCGGTGAAGCAGTTGGCGTTGCCGGCGTTGACGATCAGCGCGCGGGGCGCGTCGCCCGCCTCGAGCCGCGCCCGGGTCCAGCGGACTGGTGCCGCCGGCGTGGTCGAGCGGGTCAGCGCGCCGGCGACCGTGGTGGTGGCCTCGAAGGCAATCAGCATCATATCGTCGCGCGCGAGGTAGCCGGTGCCGGAGGCGGCGGTCGCCAGCAGAACGCCGTCGAGCGGCGCGATTTCGGGCAGGCTGTCGGTCACGGCGGAATTCTTTCCCTGGGTTGCATCGGCCCCGGCGGGCCACCCCTGAGTCTGCCCGACAGCGACGACGCTTGTCGCGGAAAAAGCGCGCGGCGATGCGTTCCACCAGCCGCGCCTCGGTTGACTTGGCCAGGGCCAGTCCGTATACACCGGCCGCGCGTCCGCTCGCTCGGGCGCCGACCGATTTTCGGGGTGAGAAGCGTGAAGCGGACCTTTCAACCGAGCAAACTGGTGCGCAAGCGGCGGCACGGCTTTCGCGCCCGCATGGCCACGGTCGCGGGCCGCCGGGTGATCGCCAACCGTCGCTCCAAGGGGCGCAAGAAGCTGTCGGCCTGAGGTCATGGCGGCGGCGCTCGCGCGCCTGAAGCGAAGGCGCGATTTCCTCCGCGTCCAGGCTCGTGGTCGCAAGGCGGCGATGCCGGGTCTGGTGCTGCAGGCGATGGCGCGGGACGGCGCGGGCGCGATCGACCCCGAGATCGTGCGCGTCGGTTTCACCGCCTCCAAGAAGGTCGGTAACGCGGTCCGGCGCAACCGGGCGAAACGGCGGCTCAAGGCTCTGGCCGAGGCGATGCTGCCGCTTTACGGGGCGCCGGGCCATGATTACGTGTTGATCTGTCGCGGCGGCACCGCGGCGCGGGACTTCGTGGCGCTCGGTGGGGACTTGCGACGCGCGCTCGAGCGCGTCCAGCGGGCGGGCGCCGGCGGCGCCAGGCGGGGAGGCGAAACATCCCGATGACGACGGCGCGCGTTCTCGGCCTTTTCATCAGGCTCTATCAATGGACCCTCTCACCGGTTCTGGGCATGTCCTGCAGATATCATCCGACCTGTTCGCAATACGCTCTCGACGCGTTGGCGGCGCACGGCGCGGGCCGGGGAAGCTGGCTCGCGTTTCGCCGGATTCTCCGCTGCAACCCCTGGGGTGGCGCCGGGCACGATCCGATCCCGCCCGGGACGAGGTGAGAGGCGAGAGGTCATGTCCGACCAGCGCAACCTGATCCTCGCGATCGCCCTTTCCGTCCTGGTGCTGCTCGGCTTCCAGTATTTCGCGCCGAAGATCGTCGAACAGCCGGAGCAGGTGGCGGGCGATCAGGCCCCGGCGCCGGCGGACGCCGAGGAGATACCCCGGGCGCCAGGCACCCCGATGCCCGAGAGCGCGGCCGGCGTGCCGGGCCCAAAGGCGCCGCAAATGGCGCTGGCGAAGCGCGAGGCCGCGCTCGGCAAGGTCGCGCGGGCGCCGATCACCAACGATCACCTGCAGGGCTCGGTCCCGCTCGTCGGTCGGCGGATCGACGATCTGATCCTGACCGACTACAAGGAGACGCTGGACGAAGACAGCCCCCCGATCACGCTGTTCTCTCCGGTCGGTAGCGAGGCCGCCTATTACGCCGCCTTCGGCTGGTCGCCGGCCGACGAGACGGTCGGGGTGCCGGAGGACGACACCGTCTGGAAGGCGGAAGGCAGCGGGCTCGCGCCTGGCCGACCCCTGGTTTTGCGCTGGACCAACGCTTCCGGGCTTCGCTTCACCCGGCGCTACGAGGTCGACGAGAACTATCTCTTCACCATCACCCAGAGGGTCGAGAATACCGGCAAGGGCGCCGTCGCCCTCAGCCCCTGGGGCTACGTCAACCGGGCCGGCACGCCGGATACGCTCGGTTTCTATATCCTGCACGAGGGGCCGATCGGCGTGCTCGGCGGGCAGTTGCAGGAAATCGACTACGACGATCTCGTGGGCGAGCCGGCGGTCTCGCTGCCCTCGACCGGCGGCTGGATCGGCATCACCGACAAGTATTGGCTGGCGGCCCTGATCCCCGATCAGAACAGCCGCTTCACCGGCACCTTCCGGCACTACACGCACGACGGCGAGGACCGTTATCAGGCCAACTATCTCGGCGACACCCAGACCTTGCAGCCGGGCGAGAGCACGGAGATCACCAACCGGCTGTTCGCCGGCGCCAAGCAGGTCAGGCTGATCGACACCTATGAAGAGCATTTCGGGATCGCGCTGTTCGACCGCGCCGTCGACTTCGGGATCTTCTATTATCTGACCAAGCCGCTGTTCTACGTGATCGACTTCTTCAACCGGCTGATCGGCAACTTCGGCGTCGCGATTCTGCTGCTGACCGTCTGCATCAAGATCGTGTTCTTTCCGCTGGCCAACAAATCCTACAAGTCGATGAGCCGGATGAAGGCGTTGCAGCCGGAGATGACGAAGCTGAAGGAGCGTTTCGGCGAGGATCGCCAGAAGCTCAATCAGGAGATGATGGCCCTCTACAAGAAGGAGAAGGTCAATCCCGCCGCCGGCTGCCTGCCGATCGTGCTCCAGATCCCGGTCTTCTTCGCCCTCTACAAGGTCCTCTTCGTCACCATCGAGATGCGCCACGCGCCGTTCTATGGCTGGATCCACGACCTCTCCGCCGCCGACCCGACCACGCTGTTCAACCTCTTCGGCCTGATCCCCTTCGATCCCCCGCAGTTTCTGATGATCGGCATCTGGCCGCTTCTGATGGGGATCTCCATGTTCCTGCAGCAGAAGCTCAATCCCCAGCCGACCGACCCCATCCAGGCCAAGGTGTTCCTCTTCATGCCGCTCATCTTCACCTTCATCCTGGCGCCGTTCCCGGCCGGGCTGGTGATCTACTGGACCTGGAACAACCTGCTGTCGATGACCCAGCAATACATCATCATGCGACGCATGGGAGTGCCGATCGGCGGCAAGCGTTGAGGCCCGACGTGAAAGCCCCCGAAGCCGGCCTGGCGGGTTCTTTGTCGCCACGCATGCGCGTGGCATGGCCCGGCCGCCGGGTTCTTTGTCGCCACGCATGCGCGTGGCATGGCCCGGCCAGCCCGCTCCCCCGCCCAACCACCCGAGCGTCCCGGCCGGGCCATGCCACTCCCGCCGGAGCTTCCCGGACCGGGCGGCGTGCCGGGGCTCCCGCTCATGGGTGGTTGGGCGGGGGAGCGGGAGGCCCGGCACGCCGCGCGAGCGGCGATTGTCAAAGACTCCGGAGGCCCGGCGGGCCGCGCGAGCGGCCATCGACAAAGAGCGGCGGGGGAGAGGGCCGGTGATGGCGCCGGCTCGTTCCGACACCGGGGCCACGCCGGCGGACGCGGCCGAGCTCGAGGCCGGCCGCCTGCTCTTCGCCCGGGAATGCCGCTTTCTCGCCGGCGCCGCGATCGCCGCGCAACTGCCCGCCGACAGCCTGCCCGAGATCGCCTTCGCCGGCCGCTCCAACGTCGGCAAATCGAGCCTGATCAACGCGCTGACCGGCCGCAACACGCTTGCGCGGACCTCGATCACGCCCGGCCGGACACGTCAGGTGAACTTCTTCGAGCTCGACCGCCGGCTGATGCTGGTGGACCTGCCGGGCTATGGCTATGCGCGCGCCTCCAAGGGTGAGATCAAGCGCTGGAACAGGCTGATCCACGACTATCTCAGGGGCCGCGTCAGCCTGCGGCGCGTGGTGCTGCTGATCGACGCGCGCCGGGGGTTGCGCGCGAGCGACGGCGAGGTGATGGACCGCCTGGACCAAGCCGCCGTGGTCTACCAGGCGGTGCTGACCAAGGTGGACAAGGCGCCGGCGGGCGAGCTGGAGGCGATCCAGGATGCCGTATCGCGCGAGCTCGCGCGCCGGCCCGCCGCCCACCCCGAAGTCCTCGCGACCAGCACCCGCGAAGGGCTCGGAATCGGCGAACTGCGCGCCCGGCTCGCCGCGCTTTCGCTGGCCGATCCGCTGGGCTATAAGCCCGGCCCATGAGCGGACCGACACGCGACGAGGACGAGGCGCGGCGGATCGCCCGGACATTGTCCGAGGCGTTGCCCTATCTCCGCCGTTTCGCCGGCGAGACTTTCGTCGTCAAATATGGCGGCCATGCCATGGGCTCGACCGATCTCGCCGCCCGCTTCGCCCGCGACGTGGCGCTGCTGGCGCAGGTCGGCATCAATCCCGTGGTGGTGCACGGCGGCGGCCCGCAGATCGGCCGGATGCTGGAGCGGCTGAAGATCCAGAGCAGCTTCGTCGAAGGCCTTCGCGTGACCGACGCGGCGACGGTGGAGATCGTCGAGATGGTGCTCTCGGGCTCCATCAACAAACAGGTGGTGGGCGCCATCAACCAGGCCGGCGGGCGGGCGATCGGCATCTCCGGCAAGGACGGCCGGTTGATCCAGGCCCGCAAGCTCGAACGCACGACGCGCGATCCCGACAGCGCCATCGAGAGAGTGCTCGATCTCGGCTTCGTGGGCGAACCGGCGCGCATCAACGCGGCCCTGCTGGCCGATCTCGCCCGGGTCGACATCATCCCCGTGGTGGCGCCGATCGGGATCGGGCCGGCCGGCGAGACGTACAACATCAACGCCGACACCGCCGCCGGCGCCATCGCCGCCGAGCTGAAGGCGAGCAAGCTGCTGCTGCTGACCGACGTCGCGGGCGTGCTCGACGGCGAAGGCAATCTCTTGGGCGAGCTGACGCCGGAGGATGCGCGCCGGCTGATCGAGGACGGCACGATCGCCGGCGGCATGATCCCGAAGATCGAGACCTGTCTCGACGCCATGGCCGGCGGCGTCGAGGCGGCGCAGATCGTCGACGGCCGGGTCCCCCACGTGCTGCTGATCGAGCTCTTCACCGAAGCCGGCATCGGCACCAAGATCCACCGTTTTTGAACCGCCCACCGGGCGTTTGTCGCCATCCCTCGGCAAGTACGCTAAGCTGTGGCGAGCTTCGTCAGCCTCCGAGGAGTCGATCGTGAACCATCAAGCCGACGCCACGACGCCGACCGCGGTCGGCGCCAAGGTCCGCTACATCAACGCGGAATGGCGGAACCGGGAGGACAGCCCGCGCATCGGCTCACGCGAGAGCCGGCGCGCCATGACCTCGTTCCAGGACGTGCTGGTGCACGACGTCAGGGCCGAATTCCAGGCGGGCCAGATCGATCTCGACCGCCGACGCCACGACGCCGACCGCGGTCGGCGCCAAGGTCCGCTACATCAACGCGGAATGGCGGAACCGGGAGGACAGCCCGCGCATCGGCTCACGCGAGAGCCGGCGCGCCATGACCTCGTTCCAGGACGTGCTGGTGCACGACGTCAGGGCCGAATTCCAGGCGGGCCAGATCGATCTCGACCGCTCGGGCTTCACGCTGTGCGAGAACCTCACCGAATGCGGCGACTTCCGCGACGACGCGGTGATCGAGGCGCAATACTATCCCGAGATGATCGACCTCGTCCGGCGGATGAGCGGCGCCGACCACGTCTTCGTCAGAGCGCACCTCGTACGCACCGAAATACCCACCGATTTCAACGACGGCTACGCGCGCTTCGTCCACTGCGACTACAACATCCGGCTGATCGAGGAATTGGCGCATGAATTGCTGGCGCGATACGACGTCGAGGCGAAGCCGAACTGGACTTACGCCTGGTACAACACCTGGCAGCCCTTCGATCATCAGGTGCAGAAAAATCCGCTCGCCGTGATCGACTGGCAAAGCCTGCCCCTCGAGGACGTGATCGACTACTATTATACTGGCCGCGGCCTCGACAGCCTGACCGCGGCGCCCGTCTACAGCCCCGACCATCGGTTCTGCTACTTCCCGGGGATGGAGACGACCGAGACACTGGTGATCAAGCAGCTCGACGCGCGGCCCGGCCGGGCGGCGTATTGCCCGCACACTTCCTTCGATCTGCCCGGCAGCGACGACTTGTTGCCCCGGCGCAGCATTGAAACTCGGTTCCTCGCCGTCTTCGAGGACGCCGCTTAAAACACCAGCTCCACCAGGTAGGGACCTTCGGAGCGGAGGCCGGCGTCGAAGGCGCGCCGCAGGCCGTCCAGATCGTCGGCCCGGCTCGCCTCCACCCCCATGCCTCGGGCCATTTGGACCCAATCCAGGTCCGGCCGGTCGAGGCTCAGCATGTCGATCGCGCGGGGGCCGGGATTGCGGACACCGACGTTGGTGAGCTCGCCGCGCAGGATGTCGTAGCTGCGGTTGGCGAAGATCAGCACGGTGATGTCGAGGTTCTCGCGCGCCATGGTCCAGAGCGACTGCGGCGTGTACATGGCGCTGCCGTCGCCGATGAAGGCCAGCACCTTGCGATCGGGACAGGCGATCTGGGCGCCGATCGCCACCGGCATGCCGTAGCCGATCGCGCCGCCCCGGTTGTTGAACCAGTCGTGCGGCGGCGCGCCGGCGGTGAAGGGGAAGAAGCCCCGGCCGGAGGTCACCGATTCGTCGACCACGATGGCGCCTTCCGGCAGCAGGGAACCGATCACCTGGGCGATACCGTCGAGCGTGACGGCGCCGCTGGGCGCCTCCGGCCGGCCCGCCGGCGCGACCTGGGCCGGCGGCCTCGTGTGGGCGTCGAGCTCGCCGGCCAACGCCTCCAAGGCAGCGACGATGTCGCGCTCCACGCCGGCGAGCTCCACCACCTCGCAAGCCTCGGGCGTCAGCGCGCTGGGCTTGCCGGGATAGGCGAAGAAGGCCACGGGCGCGCGGGCGCCGACCAGCACCAGTCGCTCGACCTCGCAGAGAACCGCCAAGGCGCGCTCGACGACATAGGGAATGCGCGCCACCTGGACCCGGCCCGCGCCCCGGGCGAGCCGAGTGTTCGAGCCCTCGCTCAACAGGCCGCAGCCGGTCGCCGCCGCGATTCGTCCCGCTAGCTCCAGCCCCCTTTCGCCGAGCGCCTGGCCACCGAGGAGGAGCGTCGCCTTGCCGCCGCTGGCGCGGAGCGCCTCGGCCGAGGCGCGCACGGCGTCCTCCGAGACCGCCTGGCGCGGCGCCGGCTCGCGCGCCGTCACCACATTCGCGGCCTCGTTCCAAGCGCTATCGGCGGGCAGGATCAGGGTCGCGATCCGGCCGGGAGCCTGGCGCGCCGCCTCGATTGCCAGGGCCCCGTCGGCGGCGATGGTGGTCGCGTCGGGCGAGGTCTTCACCCAATGGGACATCGGCCGGGCCACGCCTTCGACGTCGGAGGTCAGCGGCGCATTATGCTGGATGTGGTGGACGGCGTGGTCGCCGACGATGTTGACGATGCCCGAATTCGCCTTCTTGGCGTTATGGAGGTTGGCCAGCCCGTTGGCGAGGCCGGGTCCCAGGTGCAGCAGGGTCGAGGCCGGCCGCTCGCGCATCCGGTAGTAGCCGTCGGCGGCGCCGGTGACCACGCCCTCGAAGAGGCCCAGGACGCAGCGCATTCCCGGCACATGGTCGAGGGCGGCGACGAAATGCATCTCCGAGGTGCCCGGATTGGCGAAGCAGATGTCGATGCCGCCGGCGAGCAGCGTGCGGACCAGGCTTTCGGCGCCGTTCATGTCGCCCCCTCCCGTCTCGAGCAAGGCCGCCCGGCGAGGAGCGGCGAATCGTGTCCGGCATAACCGGCGGGGCGAGAAATGCCAAGCGAC
Organism: Alphaproteobacteria bacterium; assembly: GCA_965225945.1. Lineage (GTDB taxonomy): Bacteria > Pseudomonadota > Alphaproteobacteria > JASLMY01. Next base: position 103,597 of record CBDDBZ010000034.1, read on the forward strand.
AAGGGACCGATTTCGACTACCCTGCCCGCATGCACAGGCTGCTCTTTCTCGATCCGGGCCACTTTCACGCCGCGCTCACGCTTCGCGCGGCCAATCCCCGGGTCGCAGACGAGATCCATCTCCATGCGCCCGAGGGGCCGGAGAGCCAGGCCTTCGTCGATCTGGTGGAAGGCTTCAACGCCCGGGCCGACGCGCCGACGGCGTGGCGCTTGGAATGCCATCTCGGTGCGAATTCGCTTCACCGGTTGATCGAGGAGCGCCGCGGCGAGATCGTGATCCTGGCCGGACGCAACGATCGCAAACTCGCCACCATCCGCCGTCTGCGGGAGGCCGAATTCCACGTCCTGGCCGACAAGCCCTGGCTTACCGGGGCGGGGGCGCTGGGGGATCTTGCCGCTGCGACCACGCCCGGCCGGCCGCTGGCGATGGACATCATGACCAGCCGGCACATGGCGCTGGCGCGCCTGCGCCGCGCGCTCGTCGGGCAATCGGAGCTGTTCGGCGCCTTCGAGGCCGGGGGGCCCGGGCCGGCGATCGAGCAGACCTCCCGCCATCACATCCACAAGCTGGTGAACGGCCAGCCGCTCCGCCGGCCGGACTGGTATTTCGATTGCCGGGTCCAGGGCGACGGGCTGGTCGACATCCAATCGCACCTGGTCGATCAGGCGCAGTGGTTGATCGCGACGCTGCACGGCCCGGAGGCCGAACGCGACATCGAGGTGATCCGGGCCCGGCGGTGGCCGACGCCGGTCGGCCGCGAGCTCTACGCCGAGAGCACGGGCGTCGAGGACTATCCGGAGCTGCCGGCCGGCGTGGTGGTGGACGATGTCATCCAGCTCGCCTGTAACGGCGTGATCGAATATTCGATCGGCGGCGTGAGGGTGCGCCAGCGGGCCGAATGGGGCGCCCGCGAAGCGGAAGGCGGCGGCGACCAGCAGCACGCGGTGGCGCGCGGCAGCGGTGCGCAACTCGTCCTGCGCCAGGGGCCGGAGACCAACCACGCGGCGGAGCTGCATGTGGCATCGAGCGGGGCCCGAGATTTGGAATCCCGCCTGGCCGCCGCGGTCGCGGCGCTGGCCGCCGACTTTCCCGGCCTTTCGATGGCGCCCTCGGAGCTCGGCTTCCGGCTCACCGTCGCGCCCGGGCTCGACGGCGGCCACGAGAGCCACTTTCCCCTGGTGCTCGACGAATTCTTGGATCTCTTGGACGGATCGGGCGACGGCGCGGCGCTGGCGGCGCGGATCGGTGCGCGCTACGCCCTCCTCGCCCGGGCTCGAGAAATTGCCGAGGATATCCCCCCGCCGCCCGACGCGCCCTAGAGCCCCGTGAAGCAGTCCTTCGCGTCGCTCAGGTCTTCTTGCGCCTGTAGCGGAGCCGGCGTTTCTTCCGCTTGCCTTTCCGGATCTTGGACGAACCGGGCGCCCTGTAGCGCCACCAGGCGATCTCGTTGACCGAGAAGATCGGCCGGTAGTGCCGGATCTTGGCGGCGTCGGCGACGATGGTGATCTGGTTGTCGAGGATCAGCGACTTGCCGTTAACCTGGACCATCAGAATCGCGTGCGGCACCCTGAGGTTCATGTCCTGGACCACCAGGATCCGCATCTTGTCCTTCGGGAAGCCGATGGCGCGGAGCGAGAGATACTTGGCGATCGCGTAGTCCTCGCAGTCGCCGTTCTTGGCGAAGAACTGGGCGGGGGTGGCCCAATAATCCTTCTTGCCCCAATTGACGGGATCGAGGATGTATCGGGACTTATTGTGGAAATTATTGATTTTATGTAACTACCCAGGTACCCCGCTCTTGACCGCGAGAGGATGATGTAGGTGGTCGCCGGGGCCGGGTTTCCGCCGCCGCGTCGTTGATCGTCTCTTGACTCCATAGAATCGGGCGTCTATGGGTTGCGCTCTCGTGTGACGGGAGCGGCGCGTGGAATATTTTGGGTCGAAGGCGACGAGCGGTCTGTGCCAGGCGCTGATTGCGCTGATGCCGCCGCACAGCGTTTACATCGAGAGCCACCTGGGGGGCGGTGCGCTGATGAAGCGCAAGCCAACGGGCGTGCGCTCGATCGGCATCGACCGCGATGCGCAGGCGCTCGAGGCCTTTGCCTGTGACTACCCGGTCGAGTTGGTGCATGGCTGTGCCCATGCCTTTTTGGCCTCGTTCCCGTTTCTGGGCCCGGAGCTGGTCTACAGCGATCCCCCCTATCTGCACGCGACCCGCCGTTCGGCACGGCGCTATCGCTTCGACTACGAGGAGGTCGACCATGTCGCGCTCCTGGACCTGCTCAAGGATCTGCCCTGCCAGGTGATGGTCTCGGGCCATCCCTCGGCGCTCTATGACGAGATGCTGGCGGGCTGGCGCAGTCTGGCGCTGCAGGTGACGACCCAGGCCCAGGTGCGGACCGAGGTCGTGTGGTTCAACTTCGCGCCCGACCGGGTGCATTGGGCGAGCTACGCAGGCCGGAACTTCACCGACCGCCAGCGCATCAAGCGTAAGGCGGCCAACTGGGGCCGGCGTTACAAGGCCTTGCCGGCGGGCGAACGCCTCGCGGTGCTGGCCGCCATGATGGCCGTCGATGCCGAGGACCCGTGACGCTGTCGCGCTGGCACGAGGACCTCGCCGCCCATGACGAGGCCTTCGCGTGCCTGCAAGATCTTCTTGACCCCTCATCCTTCGCAATCACAGTCGTCAAGGCCTTCCGGGAATGGGGCCAGGGGCTGTTGCGCCTGGCCACGGCGCTCGTCCGGGAGAATGCCGCGCTCGAGCGGGAGAACGCGACCCTGCGGGACCGCATCGCCGAGCTCGAGCGGAGCGCGGCGCTTGACAGCACCACCAGCAGCAAGCCGCCCGCCAGCGACGGCCTGCGCAAGAAGAGCGGAACCCAGAGGCGCACCCGAAGCCAGCGCGGCAAGTCCGGCAGGCCAAGCGGCGGCCAGCCGGGCCACAAGGGAACGACGCTGGCGCGGACCGAGAGCCCGGACCATGTTGTGGATCATGACCCCTCCGCCTGTTCGGGCTGCGGCGCACCGCTGTCGGACGCCGACCGTCACCGCGCGCCCGTCTGTCGACAGGTCTTCGATGTGCCCGAGCCACGCCCCCTGGAGGTCACCGAACACCGCGCCCATCGCTGCCTCTGCGGCGCCTGCGCCACCGTGACAGGAGCCGTCTTCCCGGACGGCGTGACCGCCCCGGTCCAGTACGGGCCACGCATCACCGCCTGGGTGAGCTACCTGCTGTACGCCCAGTTCGTTCCCGAGAAGCGCTTGGCCGAACTCATGAGCGACCTCTTCGCAGTGTCCATCTCCACAGCCACGATCACCGCCATGGGCCGGCGAATCGCCAGGCGCTTCGAGCCCTTCCTCGCCCATGTCGCAGACGTGATCCGCACAGCGGTCCCGGTCAAGCACCTCGACGAAACCGGCCTGCGGATCGCCGCCCGTACCCGCTGGCTCCACGTGCTGTGCACCCCATTCCTGACCGTCCTGCGCATCGGCGCGGGACGCGGCGATGTCGAAAAGGACCTCGAAGGCATCCTCATCCATGACGATTACGCCGCCTACTTCACCCTCAAGGGCGTGCGCCACGGCGCCTGCAACGCCCATCACCTGCGCGAACTCCAGGCCCTGATCGACATCGAGAAGGAAGACTGGGCAAAGAGCATGCACCGCCTCCTTGAGCGCGCACACAGGGCTACCCGCTTCTCCCGTGAGAACGGCCGCGACGTGCCCGCCTCCCTGGTGGCCCGGATCTCGCGGGCCTGGGCCCGCATCCTCGACCACGCCATCGCCTTCCACGAGGCGCAGCCGCCGCTCCGGACCGGCAAGCGCGGACGAAAGAAACGCCGCATCGGTCATAACCTCGCGCTCCGCCTCCGCAAGCACAAGGAGGGATGCCTGCGATTCCTCACCGACCCGCGCACGCCGTTTACGAACAATGAGGCCGAACGTGACCTCCGAATGGCCAAGCTGCGCCAGAAGATCTCCGGTGGCTTCCGCTCCGAGAGGGGTGCCTACAACTTCGCCAGAATGCGTGCCGTCATCGCCACCGCCCGAAAGCAAGGCTGGAACGTCCTCCAGACCCTGGTGCATCCCGATCCGATGCAACTAATCCCCCAACTGCGCCTCTGAGAACACCGGCACCGCTACCAGCCCGGACCCCCACGATCCCTCACATACAAACGCTCGGGCCAATCAGACCTGGGTAGTTACGATTTTATTGAGTTTACGAATGGTTCGCTCGGTTTTGACGCTTTCCAGGAAGGCCACCCAGGCCTTGTACTCGGCCTCGGTCTTGCCGCGTTCCCTGGCATAGCGCTCGAGCGTGCCCGTCCACTTCGGAAAGGCCTTCAAGCCTTCCTTGCGGGTCTCCATATAGCCGAAGACGCCCGGTTTGCCCTTGGCCGCTAGCGCCGGGGCGGGGGCAAGAGCGAGGCAGACCAGCGCCAGCGCCGCCGCCAGAAGTGGGCCGCCACGGCGCCGCGTCGAAGTCGACCGATCAGGCATGCTTGCCATATTACGCGCCGGGGCCCGAGAACCAAGTGACGACGCGCACGCACCCGTTCGCGGGCCGCCATGGCGGCCTCGGGCGCCTCGATTGAAGGCAATTTCGCGATATTGCGACTTTTTCCTCGGAATTCACCTCCTCCGACCCTATATTGGAGACTGGGTGAGGGCGAACCCGCCATGACCCAGCAGCAGTATTTCCCTGCTCCTCCCGGAGCCAAAAATAATATTTCCGGGGGAGCAGGGATTTTTCTTGCCCGTGTGTGGCCATGCGCCCCGTGCCGTCATGGCTTCGCCTTGCCGAGGGCACCCAGGAGCATGGACCGAACACCATCGCGATGTCGCCGCGCCAGCGCCTCGGGCGCGATGAAGCGGACGAACACCCTACCCGCCTCGCCGCTCAGGATGGCGCCGATGAAGGTGTGTCCCGCCAGCTCCCGCTTGGGCCCGCCCGGTCGGCCGGCGAGGAAGGTACCGCTCGCCTCGAACAGGTGGAGCGTGCGTCCGGCCTCGACGAAATGCTCGATCAGCACTTCCGGCGCCTCGACGAACTGCCGCCGCCAGCGTTCGAGGTTGGCCTCGATAGCACCGCCCGCGCCCGGCTTGAAATGATACACCACGGCGTGGCCGTTCCTGGGGCCGTCAGTGGCATCCGTGCCCGCCACGAAGAATTCCGCCGTGCGGAACCGCGAGCCGGGCGGCACCCGGCGCCACCCCGGCGGGGGCCGCAGGACGAAGCCGCCGACCCGCAGGCTTTCCTCGGCCGCGCCCAGCGGCGCCGCCAGCGCGAGCAGCGGTACGGCCAGGACCATCCGCCGCGTGACGCCGCTCGCCATCATATTGGGCCCCGATGTTCGACCATGGGACGCATTATCGCGCGCTGGTGGCGGTGGCATCGCTCGAATCGCGGGATCGTGAGACGAAGTGAGCCGGCGCCGGCCGACTTTGATCCCATATCGAGGCGAGGAGTGCGGAGAACTTCGTCGATGCGTCTCTATTCCTTTCGCCCTGGTCTCGCCGCCGCCCTGTTCGCCGTGGCGATGAGCGCACTGACCGCGATGCCCGCGCAGGCCGACTTCGACGCGGGCCTCGACGCCTACGACGGCGGACGCTACGCGGACGCGGTGGCTCATTGGGAGCCCCTGGCGGCAAACGGTCACGCGGACGCCCAACTGGCGCTCGCCGGTCTCTACCGCCACGGGCTCGGGGTCCCGGCCGATGCCGCGCGGGCCGCCAGATTCCTTTCGCCCTGGTCTCGCCGCCGCGGCTCTATCGCATGGCGGCGGAACGGGGGCTGGCCGTGGCCCAGCTCAATTTGGGCGAGATGTATGCCCGCGGCGAGGGCGTGGCCCGCGATTCGGTCCAAGCCTTTGTCTGGTACCGGCGCGCGGCGGCGCTCGGTAACGCCTGGGCCGTGCGCGCGGCGGCGGCCGTCGCCGCCCGCCTTACCCCGGCGGAGCGCGAACGGGCGATGCGTGAACTCGCGGCGGACCCATCGTCGCGCTGAGCCTCGACCCCGATCAATCCTCCAGGCGAAACTCGACGACCGCGCCGAAGGCGGCCTCGGGCCCGACGCGCAAGCAATCCTCGACGCGGGCGTACGCCACCGCGCCGCCATCGAGACAGCCGGCCACGCGCGCCAGATCGGCGCAGGCGAGCGTCATCGCGACGATCGCCGGGCGCGCCGCCGGCACGGGCACGTCGAGGCCTGGAAAGCGTGCCTCGATCTCCTCCGGCGGCAGCACCACGATCCGGCCTCGGCCGGTCTCGACCAGCAGGCGCCGGCCCTCGCCATGCACCGCGTTCGGCGCCACCAGGGCCACGTAGTAGGGCGTCAGGTCGGCCGGCCGATCGGCGACCAGCACCACCTCCGTGATCCCTCGGGCGCCGTTGGGGTGGGCCTGATATTCGCCATGCCAGAAGTATTCGGGCGTGTGCTGCTGGCAGACGAAATGTGGCGCGTCGGCGGCCTCGGGCGGCAGGGCGAAGACGATGGAAAAGGACACGGTCGCCTCGCCCCCGCCCGGTTGAGCGGCGGCGCGGGAAAAGTCCACCGGCTCGTACGTGTCGAGACCGGCTTCCCGAAAGCGGCGATGATCGGCCCGCGCGTCGCTCGAGGAGAGCACCACGAAGGCGAGGCCCTCGCGACGGGCGAGGAAATCGTCCAAGTGCGCGCCCAGGCTGTAGCGCTCGGCGCTGGCTGAGGGAAAGCGCTCGGGCGCGGCGACGCCCAGCAGCTCGATGAAATTGCCGTCGAGGATCGCCAGCTGATTGGCGGTACCGAAGGGATGCTCGGCCCGGGGCGTGAGCGTGAAGCCCATGCGCTCGAAGCGCGCACCGACCGCGCCGAGGTCGCGGGCGCCGAGCACCAAATGGTCGAGACCGGGTATGTCCTGGAGCATCCTTGCCTCCCGAAGTCCGGCATGATCCGCATTCGCGGAATCGGATAATGCGTCGACACCCCGTTGTAGCACGCCGCCCCGGCGATGATGGGCGACCACGCCGAGGCTCGGATAGCGCGGCCGGACCTGGGTCCGCCGGGCGCCACAGGCGGCGCAGCGCATCCGCCGGCCGACGGCGGTGATCGGCGTCGCCGCGCCGAGCTTGGCGATCAGCAGGGCCAACGGCGGCTCCCGGTAGCGCCCGCAGCTCTCGCACCAGGCGGAAAGGGCGATGCCGCGGCGCGCCAGCTCGCCCAAGGTCACGGTCCCCGCCATCGTCCACCCGCCGCCCTGCGGTTGCCTTGCCAATATAGGAACAACACAGGAACATATGGCGGTATGTCAAGCGCGTCATTTTGGTGGCGGCACGCGGTCTTGGTCCGTCCGGCACCGACCCCCAACGTCCGCACCATCGAGATCGGTGGCGGATCGGGGCGCGGCGCCGCCGGCAAGACCATCGATCTCGAGCGCGCGTGAACGTCGGCGCCAGCTCGCGAACGGATATGGAGCCGGTTCCCGGTCGAAACGTTTCTCGCTTCGCTCAGTGTCCTTGCTTTGAAATGCCCCCGAGGCCTGCAAAAATCGCCGCTGGCGACGTTTCGCTCGGACCCTCAGCCGCCGAGGAAGATTCGTTTCACGCCGTCGCTCGCCAAGAGTTCCTCCGCCGTGCCCTCCAGCACCACGCGGCCGCTTTCCAGGACATATCCGCGATGTGCCAGGCTGAGCGCGGTTTGCACGTTCTGCTCGATGAACAGGATGGCGACGCCGCTCTCGTTGATGCGCCGGAGCACCGCCATGGTGCGCTCGGCGACGGCGGGCGCGAGGCCGAGCAGTGGCTCGTCGACCAAAAGCAGTTCCGGTTTCGACATCAGCCCCCGGCCGAGTGCCAGCATCTGCTGCTCGCCGCCGCTCAGCGAATGGGCCATCTGCTCGGCGCGCTCTTCCAGCCGGGGGAAGAGATCGTAGACATAGGCGAGTGTTTCGGCCCGCGCGGCCCGGGCGGTCGGGTTGTAGCCGCCGAGCCAGAGGTTCTTGCGCACCGACATGTAGGGGAAGACCCGCCGGCGCTCCATGATATGGGAGAGGCGGCGACGGACGATCAGTTGCGGCGCCAAGCCGTCGATCCGCTCGCCTTTGAACTCGATGCGGCCCGCCTTGGCCGGCCTGAGGCCGGATATCGCGTTCAGCATCGTGCTCTTGCCGGCACCGTTGGGGCCGAGGACGGCGACGATCTCGCCCGCCCGGACCTCGAGGCTGACACCCCAGATCACCTGGAAATCGCCGTAGCTGACTTCCAGGTCGGTGACGCTAAGCATAGGCGACGCCCAGAACGCTACGCATAGGCGACGCCAAGATAGGACTCGATGACCCGGGAATCGCCCTGGATCTCGGCTGGGCTGCCCTCGGCGATCTTGGCACCCAGGTGCAGCGCCAGCACCCGGTCCGCCAGGCTCATCAGCACCGCCATGTTGTGCTCGATCACGACGACGGCGACACCGTCCTCGCGCAGCCGGCGCACCAAGTCGATCAGGCCCGGGATGCTGCGTTGATCGACCCCGCCCGTGACCTCGTCCAGCAGCAGGAACCTGGGCCGCGTGGCCATCGCCCGGGCCATCTCCAGGCGCTTGCGCTGTCCGGTGGAGAGCACGTTGGCGAAGGCGCGGCGCCTGTCGAGGAGACCGACGAAGTCGAGCGCGGCGAGCGCGTGGCCGCGCGCCTGGCGCATGTCGGCGGTGTGCTGCATGACGCCCACCATCACGTTCTCCTCGACCGACATCTTCTGGAACGGCTTCAGTTTCTGGAAGGTGCGGGCGATGCCCAGGCGGTTGATCTGGTCGCTTCTGAGCGAGAGCAGCGAGCGGCCGTCGAGGCGAATGTCGCCTTCGTCGGGCTTCAGGTAGCCGCTGATCAGCTCGAACAGCGTCGACTTGCCGGCGCCGTTCGGACCGATGACGCCGAGGATCTCGCCCGCCTGGACCGAGAAGGTGATCCGATCGTTCGCCACCAGGCCACCGAAGCGCTTGGTCAGATCCTGGACCTCAAGCATCGCTTGGCCTGTGCAGGATCTTGCGCACCAAGCCGATCAGGCCCTGGGGATAGAGCAGCGAGATGGCGACGATCATGGCGCCGTAGATCATCAGGTCCTCGGCGCCGCCGGTGCCGCCGACGTAGACGCGGGTCAGCTCCGAGAGCGGGAACAGGATGGCGGCGCCGATGATCGGCCCCCAGAGCGTGCCCAGCCCGCCCAGCATGGTCATCAGCACGACCAGGATCGAGAGCAGGAGCGGGAACACGGTTTCCGGATCGATCACCAGGACGTACTGCGCGAACTGGGTGCCGGCGATCGAGGTGAAGGCGGCCGAGAGCATGATGGCCAACAGCTTGTAGCGAGTCAGGGGGACGCCGAGGCTGCTGGCCGCGTCGGGCTCCTCGCGGATCGCCCGGAAGTAGAGGCCGGCCTTGGAGCGTTCCAGCCAGGCCACCAGGGCGCAGGCGGCCACCAGGAAGGCCAGCGCGATATAGTAGTTCGGCAGCTTGTTGTCGTGGAACTGGTAGCTGAACCAGGGCTGCTCGCGATGGATCGGAATCCAGATCCCGGTGGCGCCGCCGAAATGCTCCCAGTTGATCGCGATGGTCCGAACGATTTCGCCGATCACCAAGGTGGAGATGGCAAAATAGTGGCCGCGCAAGCGGAAGGTCGGCAGCCCCATGAGGAGCGCCAGGATCATCGAGACCACGACCCCGACCCCCATCCCGATCCACGGCGAGATTCCGAAGAAGGTGTAAAGATAGGCGGCGGCGTAGGCGCCGATGCCGAAGAAGATCGCCTGGCCGAGAGAGATCTGGCCGCAATAGCCGGCGAGCAGGTTCCAGCCCTGGGCCATCAGGCCATAGATGAAGATCATCACCACGATGTGACGCTGGTAGGGCTGTTCGAGGATCAGGGGATAGAGCAGCGCCGCAAGCGCGACCACCACCAGGGCCACCAGTTGGCGCCGGCCGAGGGCCGGGCGCGCCGGCTCGGCCAGGGCCGCTTCCAGCTCGTCCTCGTCCCGGCTGCCGATGGCTCGGCTGGAGATCGTCGAATTGGCCATCAGAACTTCCCGAAGAGGCCGGCCGGACGGGTCAGGACGACGAGCAGGTACATGCCGAAAACGATGGCGTATTTGTAGGCCGGCTCGAACAGCAGGCCGCCGACGGCTTCCACCAGCCCGATCAGCAGGCCGGCGACCAGGGCGCCGAGCAGGCTGCCGAAGCCCCCCATGGCCACGGTCACATAAGCGATCAGCGCGAACAGCAAACCGATCTCCGGCTCGATCGGGTAATAGTTCGCCAGCAACACGCCGGCGACCGCCACGCAGGAGGCGCCGACGCCCCAGCCGAGCGCATACATCCGCTGGGTGTGGATGCCCATGAGGCTGGCCGCCTCGCGGTCCTGCGCCGTGGCCTCGAGCGCGACGCCGGTCTCGGTATGATTGATGAAGAGATAGAGGAAGCCGAAGGCCAGCACGCAGCCGAACGCGGCGACCATCTGCGGCACGCCCAGGTACATCCCCGCGATCTCCACCCGGCCGCTGACGATCGGCTCCAGGATCATACGAAAATCGGCCGTCCACAGGAACTGGGCCAGGCTGCGCAGGAAGATCGACAGGCCGAAGGTGGCGGTGATCTGCACCAGCATCGGCGCGTGCAGGATATGGCGGATGATGCCGTAGTGGGTCGCGACGCCCAGCATGAACAGCATCACGATGCAGGCCGGCAGAGAAAACAAGGGATCGATGCCGAAGGCGATGTAAAACCAGAAGGCCGCGTACATCGACAGCATCAGGAATTCGCCATGGGCGAAGTTGACGATTTCCATCAGGCCGAAGATCAGGCTGAGCCCGGCGGCGACCAGGGCGTAGATGAAGCCCAGCAGCAGACCGCTGATCACCGTCTGCAGGACGATCTCCGCGGTCATGGCGACCGGCGGGCCGTCGGCGGCGTTCCGCCCGGGGACCGCGCGCCGGGTGGGTATGGGTGAGAATAGGCCATGGCATCGATCTTAGGCAAGCGGGCGAGGGATTGTCCATGATCCCGGCCCCGGAAAACCACCCGAACGCGAGACGGCTCGCCTAAACCGGTCGGAGGGGCTACACTCACCTGGTGAAGTGGACCAAGGCCGATCGGAGGTGGCTCCGATCGGGGCCGGCGCGGACTCGGTTGCGATCGATTGCGCGCGGACGGTTCGGCTTCGTCGGAAGGCGCCTCGCCCGGCGGACGGATTTGCCGGAATCATGCGCCTCCGTCACTCGGCGATGAGCCGGAAAGAGGGAGGGAGACGGCCATGAAAGTCATGCAGTATGCGGCCATCGCGGTGGGCGGCCTGCTCGCGGCGAGCGTGATGGGGCAGGTGAGCGAGCTCGCCGCGCAACCCAAGGAAGTTCGAATCGGGGTGCTCTACCCCCTGACCGGCGCGGTGGCGAAGGCCGGCAACGACGTGCTGGCCGCCGCCAAGACCGCGCTCGACATCGTCAACAACAAGCACGATCTGGATCTGCTGCTGGCCCGCACCGAGGGCCTGCCGAACCTGGGCGGCGCCAAGGTGCGCTTCATCATCGCCGACCATCAGGGCAAGCCCGAGATCGGCCGCGCCGAGGCCGAGCGGCTGATCACCCAGGAGAAGGTGGTGGCGCTCTACGGCGCCTATCATTCCAGCGTCTCGGCCGCCGCCAGCAACGTCGCGGAGCGGATGCAAATCCCCTTCCTCACCGGTGAATCCTCCTCGCCCAAGCTGCACCGGCGGGGCTTCAAGTGGTTCTTCCGGGCCGGCCCGCACGACGGCCACTACACCAAGACCATGTTCGACTTCATGCGCGACTTCGCCAAGAAGAAGGGCATCGAAATCAAATCCGTCGCGATCATGCACGAGGACACACAGTTCGGCGTCGATAGCGCCCGGGTGCAGGAGGAGCTCGCCAAGGAAGCCGGCTTGGAGGTCAAGTTGAAGATGGCGTACCGCTCCAAGACGACCTCGCTGGTCGCCGAGATACAAAAGCTGAAGGCGGCCAACGCCGACGTCTTCATGCCGACCTCCTATACCACGGACGCGCTGTTGTTCATGCGCACGGCGAAGGAGCTGAACTATCTGCCCAAGCTGATCATCGCCCAGAATGCCGGCTTCTCCGACAACTCCTTCATGGAGATCATGGGCAAGCGGGCGAACGGCATCATCTCGCGCTCGCCCTTCTCGGTCGACATGGTCGAGAAGCTCCCGGTGCTGAAGAAGGTGAACGAGATCTATCACAAGTATTCCGGTGGGCACGATATCTACGAGCCGATCCGCAGTTTCGTCGGCGCCTGGATCCTGATGGAGGCGATCAACCGGGCGGGCTCCGCCGATCCGCGCAAGATCCGCGATGCCCTGCGCGCGACCGACATGGCCGAGGGCGACGTGCCGATGCCCTGGAAGGGCGTCAAGTTCGGGGCCGACGGCCAGAACAACCTGGTCAGCACGGTGATGATTCAGGTGCACGACGGCGCCTATCAGTCGATCTACCCGTTCAACGTGGCGGCGAAGGACGTGATCTACCCCTTCCCCGCCTGGGAATAGCGCGCGCGGATCGTAACTCCGAGTGTGTCGGGAGGGCGGGATCGCCGGATTCCGCCCCCTCGATTTCCGGCTTCGTAAAGTCGATCCTTGGCGGATCAGGCCGCCGTGGGGGCGGCCGCCTTGACCTCGGAATCGACGAAGCCGTCATATTTCTCGAAGTTGGCGACGAAGCGGCCGCAGAGTTCTCGGGCGGCCTGGTCGTAGGCCTCCCGGTCGCTCCAGGTCTCGCGCGGCCGCAGGATTTCGCTCGGCACGTCGGGGCAGGATTCCGGCACCTGGAGCCCGAAGCGTTCGTCGCGGCGGATCGGCGCGTCGGCCAGCCGGCCGTCGAGCGCGGCGGCGAGCAGCGCCCGCGTGTGCTGGATCGGCATGCGATAACCGACGCCGTACTTGCCGCCGGTCCAGCCAGTGTTGACCAGCCAGCAGGTGGCGCCGTGGCGCGCGATCCGGTCGCGCAGCATCGCGCCATAGACGCTCGGGTGGCGCGGCATGAAGGGCGCGCCGAAGCAGGTCGAGAAGGTCGCCTGCGGTTCGCTGCCCAGGCCCTTCTCGGTGCCGGCGACCTTGGCCGTGTAGCCCGAGAGGAAGTGGTACATCGCCTGTTCCGGCGTCAGCCGCGCGATCGGCGGCAGGACGCCGAAGGCATCCGCCGTCAGCATCACGACGTTGCTCGGGTGACCGGCCGTGCCGTCGGGGAGTGCGTTGGGGATGAAGTCGAGCGGGTAGCAGCCCCGCGTGTTCTCTGTATGGCGGGCGTCGTCGAGATCGATCCGGCCCGTGGCCTCGTCCAGCACCACGTTCTCGAGCACGGTACCGAAACGTTCCGTCGTGGCGAAGATTTCCGGCTCCGCCTCGCCCGAGAGCCGGATGACCTTGGCGTAGCAGCCGCCCTCGAAATTGAACAGGCCGTCGTTGCTCCAACCATGCTCGTCGTCGCCTACCAGGCGGCGTCCGGGATCGGCCGAGAGCGTGGTCTTGCCGGTGCCCGAGAGACCGAAGAAGACCGCTGAATCACCTCGTGGCCCGACGTTGACCGAGCAATGCATCGGCAGGACGCCCTGCGCCGGCAGCAGATAGTTGAGGATCGTGAAGACCGATTTCTTGATCTCGCCGGCATAGCCCGTGCCGCCGATCAGCACCAAGCGCCGGGTGAAAGAGACCACGATGTAGGTGCCGGAGGCGAGGCCCGCGATCGCCGGGTCGGCTTCCAGTTCCGGCGCGTGGAGAATGGTGAATTCGGGCGCGAAACCCGCCAGTTCCTCGGCCCCGGGCCGGCGGAACATGTTGCGGGCGAAAAGGGCGTGCCAGGCCGTTTCCGTCACCACGCGAATGGCCAGACGGTTGGCCGGATCGGCGCCGGCCCAGCAATCCTGCACGAACAATTCCTTGCCCCGATAGCTGGCGAGATGGGCGGCGAGGATGGCGTCGAACGCCTCGCTCGAGAGCTCCTTGTTGACCGCGCCCCAATCGATCTCGTCCTCGCTCTCGGGTTCGCGGACGAAGAACTTGTCGTTGGCGGAACGGCCGGTATGGACGCCGGTATTGACCACCAAGGCGCCGCCCCGCGCGAGCCGTCCCTCGCGCCGTACCAGCGCCTCTTCGTAGAGCCGAGGCGTGGCCAGGTTCCAGGCGACGGCCTGGGCATCGCGAATGCCGATCGCGTCGAGACCGCATTTAGCGACGTGATTGCCCAGGTTTTCCAATGTCGCTTCCTCCCCGCCGAAGGGGTCGCGCGCGAACGTGACGGACGCTTATACGTCGACCGAGGTGTACGGCCAGCGTCCCCCCAACTGCCTCACCCGTTCTATACGTGAGCGATGTCGGACTGACAACACTTCGGCGTCAAATCGGCCGTCGACGGTGGCGGCCTACCGCCCGTGGGCGGCGTAAACGCTCTCAATTCATCGCCGAATTCCGCGCTCGCCGTGTCAGCCGCACCAATTGGCGCCGAGCCTCCTCGGCGTCCCTTGCCTCGGCCTCGAAGGTGAGCCTCGCCACCTCGCCGCCGCGCCGGAGATCGCAGCCGACCGAATCGCAGCCGGTCATGGACCACCCCTCGCCAACGAGGCCGAGTAGACGCTCGGCACATAGGTCGATGGCGTGGCCATGATCCTCGTTCATGTGGGCGACGATTGCCCCCTCGGCCTCGACGAGGGGGGCTTCCAGCGCCGCCGGGACGAGCAGCTCGCCGGCCTCGATCGAGTTGATGCGACCGAATCCAGCGACCAGATGGGCGCGCTCCACGACCAAGCGATAGAAGGCGAAGTCGGCGAAGTCGGCATAGCCGGCGGCGTCGGGATGGCGGGCGAGGAAGCGGGCGCGGTGGCGCGCCGCCTCGCTCACGCGGGCGCGCGCGTGGACGCTCAGACGCGGCCCGCTCAGACGGCTCTCGAGGCCCGGCGTGCCGTCTAGCAGCAAGCAGACCCGGTCGTCCGCCGCGATGTTTCGCGTGTGCTCCGCCAGCTCGGACAGCAGCAGGAGGGGTGAGAGATCGTGATCGACGGCGAGCAGGACGAGCGAGGCGTTGGGTCCGCCATCGTCGCGCCGAAGCGTCGCCAGGGAGGCCACCTCGCGGCTGCGCAACAGCGCGCGTGCCGCCTGGATCGCGACCGCGCGGTCCTTGGCCCCCTCCCGGCTCACGACTATGGTCCCGCCATGATCGAGAGCGACGGCAAATTCGAAGCCCCCGGACGGGCTCCGCAGACGCCGTGGCGGGCGCAGTTCGGGCGCCTGGCGCGGCTCGCCACGCCCATCGCCCTCTCTCGCCTCGCGATGCTGCTCATCGTCATCGAGGATATCGTCTTTCTCGGCCACGTCGACAGTCTCGAGCTCGCGCATTACGGCATCGCCAACGCGGTCTTCATGGTCCTGTTGCTGAGCGGCGTGGGCATGTCGATCGGCGTCGTCGTGCTGACCTCGCAGACGCTCGGCGCCGGCGAGGGCGAGACGGCGGTCACGGTGTTCGGTGTCGGCATGGCGCACGCGGTGCTAATGGGCGCGGCGGCCGTCCTGCTGGCCTTCGCCGGCGAGCGAATTTTCCTAGCGATCGGCCACGCCCCGGAACTCGCCGCCGGCTCCGGGCGGGCCCTCGAGGTGTTGGCGTTCGGTATTCCGGGCGCCTTGATCTTCACCGTCGCCACCTTGTTCCTGGAAGCCTTCGGGCGTCCCCATGCCGGTGTCGTGGTGATGATCGCCGCCAATCTCGTCAACATCGCGCTCAACGTCTGGCTGCTGGACTCAGGCCCGGACCTCGGGCTGGACCCGGCCGAGGCGGTGGCGCTGGCCTCGACGATCGCGCGGGTCGCGATGGCGCTCGCCATGGTGGTTCATGTCCTGGCACGGGCCGCGCGGATGACGATCGGTTCCTTCGATCTGAACGCCGTGCTGGCGGTCAGCCGCAAGCTCAGGCGCATCGGTTATGCGATGGGTCTCGCCCAGGGCCTCGAATCGCTGGCCTTCGCCAGCCTTACGATCGTCTCCGGCTACCTCGGCGCAACCGCGGTCGCGGCCTTCCAGGTGATCATGCAGTTCATGGCCTTCGCCTTCATGGGCGCGGTCGGGGTAGCCACGGCGACGGCGGTCGAGGTCGGACGCGCCGTCGGGCGCGGCGATCGGCTCGGGATCCGACGCGCCGGTTGGTGCGGGCTCGGCGTCATTACGTTTTACATGGGGGCCGTGACGCTTCTCTTGGTGCTCGCGCCCGAGGCCTTGACCCAGGCGCTCACCTCCGATCGGGAGGTCGTGGCGCTCGCGCTGCCGGCCCTCTTCGTCGTCGCCTTCATGCTGATCCCGGACGGCGCCCAGGGTGTCTTGATGGGCGCGCTGCGCGGCACCGGCGATGCCTGGGTGCCGACGGTGATGCACCTCTTCGCCTTCCTGGTGGTCATGGTGCCGGCGGCCAGGCTGCTGGCGATCGAGGCGGGCCTGGGCGTCGGCGGGCTGATCGGCGGGACGCTGTTGGGGGTCTCCCTCGCCACGGTGCTGCTGGCGGCGCGGTTCTGGGTGATAAGCGGGCGCGATGTCCGCCCGCTCTGAGGGGGAGCGGGGCGGGCGAGGACCATGTTCGTTGGCATGGCTCCCCTTCCCTGGACAAGGCCCGAGACCGCCTCGAATCGGCCCCCTGGCGGCCACGAAAGCGCCATATTGCCGGGTGAGGCTGAAATCGACCATCGCCGGCCCTACATAATGCGAGGTCAAGGGGGAGAACCGATGGCGACAACGATCGCGCTCGTCGACGACGACCAAAACATTCTCGCTTCGGTCTCGATGGCGCTCGAAGCGGAAGGCTTCAAGGTCAGAACCTACAGCGACGGCGCCAGCGCGCTGCGCGAGTTGAGCCAGCGCCCGGCCGACCTCGGCGTCTTCGACATCAAGATGCCCGGGCTGGACGGCATGGACCTGCTCGCCCGATTGCGTCGCGACAGCACCATGCCGGTGATCTTCCTCACCTCGAAGGACGACGAGACCGACGAGGTGCTGGGCTTGAAGATGGGCGCCGACGACTACATCCGGAAGCCCTTCTCCCAGCGCCTGCTGATCGAACGCATCCGGGCGGTACTGCGGCGCAGCGAGGAATTGGGCCCGGCCGGCGCGAGCGGCGAGGCCGCCAAGGCGATCCGGCGGGGCGAGCTCAGCCTCGATCCTGTGCGCCACGTCTGCACCTGGAAGGGCGAGACGCTTCAGCTCACCGTCACCGAGTTCCTGATCCTGCAGTCGCTGGTGCTCCATCCGGGCCACGTGAAGACGCGCGATCAGTTGATGGACGCCGCCTACGACGACAACGTCTATGTCGACGACCGGACCATCGACAGCCACATCAAACGCCTCAGGCGCAAGTTCAAGGAGGCGGATCCCGAGTTCGGCGCCATCACGACGCTTTACGGCCTCGGGTACCGCTTTCAGGTGGAATAGCGATGGAAGGAGCGTCGAGAGTGGCGTTCGGCGGGCCCGGACCGAGGCCAACGGCCATCGCGGCGCCCCCGCTCTCCCGTGGCGCCGCCGACCGCAAGCGCCGCTTCAGCTCGCTCACGCTCCGTATCCTGGCGCCAAACGTCTTGGCGCTGGCGATCCTGGTGGGTGGTGTCTTCTATCTCGATCACTATCGCGGCGGCCTGCTGGACGCGAAGATCGCCTCGTTGCAGACCCAGGCCGAAGTGTTGGCCAGCGCGGTGGCGGAAAGCGCCCTCACGGGCCCGCCGGAAGCCCGCGTCGTCGATGCCGTCGCCGCCGGCCGCATCCTCAGCCGCCTGATCGTGCCGACGGGAACGCGCGCGCGCCTCTTCCATCGCGACGGCCGCCTGATCGCCGACAGCCGCCTCCTCGTCTCCGCCGGGCGGGACGTCCAGCTCAAGTTCCTGGCCCCGCGCGAGGACGGCGATCTCGCCACCGAGCTCTTGTCGGAGCTCTACGACTGGGTCCTGCCCAGGCTGCCGAGCCGGGGCAGCTTCCCGCCTTACCGCGAACGGATCGACCAGCGGGCGGGCGATTATGGCGAGACGGCGGGCGCGCTCGCCGGCGAGATCGGCGGCGCCATCCGCCAGGACGAGGAGGGCGGGCTGATCCTCTCCGTCGCCGCGCCGGTGCGCGAGCTCCATGGCGTGCTCGGCGCCCTGATGCTGACCGCGGACGGACGCGACATCGCCGAAAACGTGCGGCGGGTCCGCGTCGGGGTCCTGGAGGTCTTCGCGGTCAGCCTCGCCATCACGGTGCTGTTGTCGATGTTCCTCGCCGGCACCATCGCTCGGCCGGTCCGCCGCCTCGCCCGGGCCGCTGATCAAGTGCGCCGCTGGCGCGGGCAGCGGGTGGTGATCCCCGACCTGCGCAACCGCAAGGACGAAATCGGCGATCTCTCGGCGGCGCTCGGTGCCATGACCGAGGCGCTCTACGCCCGGCTCGACGCGATCGACGCCTTCGCCGCCGACGTCGCGCACGAGCTGAGGAATCCCCTGAGCTCGCTACGCAGTGCGGTGGAGACGCTCTCGGCCACCGCCACGCCCGAACAGCGCCAGCGCCTCTTCGAGATCATCAAGCAGGACATCGACCGCCTCGACCGGCTGATCAGCGAGATCTCCGACGCCAGCCGCATCGACGCCGAGATGTCGCGGGCCGAGGCCGAGCCGTTCGACCTGACGGAACTGCTGGCGGCGCTGGCCGATGTGTATCGCGCGCGGCACGGCGAGACGGGCCCGGAATTCCGCCTGGAGCTGGCGGCTAGCGGGCCCCTGGTGATCGAGGGGTTGTCGAATCGCCTCGCGCAGGCGGTCGAGAACCTGTTGTCGAACGCCTATTCCTTCAGCCCGCGGGGCGGCGTGGTTCGGCTGTCGCTCAGCCGCGAGGCCGGCTTGGCCGTACTGGTGGTCGACGACGACGGCCCCGGCGTACCCGAGCGGGGCGCCGAGCGGATCTTCGAGCGCTTCTACAGCGCGCGCCCCAAGGGCGAGAGCTTCGGCCGCCATTCCGGCCTCGGCCTCTCCATCGCCAAGCAGATCGTGGAGGCGCACGGTGGCACCATCGAGGCCGGCAATCGCCACGACGAGAGCGGCACGATACTGGGCGCGCGCTTCGTGGTCCGGTTGCCGATCTGAGGTCCGCCACCCGTCGCCGCGCCCGTCGTCGTTGACGCCGCCCGATCGGCCTTGCAGGCTCGGCCCCGATGACATTGATCCACGCCACCTGCGTCGAGTTCGAGGGCACGGGCGTGCTGCTCCGGGGGCCCAGCGGCGCCGGCAAGTCCGACCTCGCGCTCCGCATGATCGACGCCGGCTGGGCGCTGGTGTCGGACGATCAGGTCGATTTGGCGGTGCTCGGGCGCCGCCTCGAGGCGGCGCCGCCCCAGGCGCTGGCCGGTCTGCTGGAAGTCCGGGGCATCGGCCTGGTCCGCTTGCCCCATCGGGACCGAAGCTTCGTCGGCCTGGTCGCCGAGTTGGATCCGGCGGCGCCGATCGAGCGCATGCCGACCGCCCGCGATATCGAAATTCTCGGCGTGACCGTGGCGCTGGTCGCGCTCCGCGCCTTCGAGGCGTCCGCCCCGGCCAAGCTGCGGCTTGTCGCGCGCGGCCTCGACTTGCATAGTTGCGCGGAGCCAAAGCCCTACCGTCGATGACAGCCGAGATGAGCCCCTGCCGCGAGACCGCCGAGCCTTTTCGCGTCCTCCTGGTGACGGGCATGTCCGGCGCCGGCAAGACCGCCGCGCTGAAGAGCCTCGAGGATCTCGGCTACGAGGTCGTCGACAACCTGCCCCTCAACCTGGTCGGCCGCCTGGTCGACCCGGCCAGCATCCGCGCCGGCGGCCACGAGGCGATCGCCATCGGCGTCGATTTTCGCACCCGGGGGTTCGAGGCGGAAATTTTCGCCCGGATCCTGGCACCACTCCGCGCCCGCGCGGACGTGCGTCTCGGCGTGTTGTTCCTCGATTGCGACGACGAGATCCTGGCCCGCCGCTTCGCGGAAACACGCCACCGCCACCCGCTGGGAGACGACCGGCCGGTCGCCGACTCCATCCGTCAGGAACGCCGGGCGATGCGCCCGATCATCGAACTGGCCGACGTCGTGGTCGACACCTCGCCGCTCACCATCCACGATCTGAAGCGGCGCCTGGAGGCGGAATATCGGCTCGACTCGACGCGCCCGATGGCCGTGCAGATCCTGTCCTTCTCCTACCGCTTCGGCGTGCCGAGGGAAGCCGATCTCGTGTTCGATGCCCGCTTCCTCGCCAATCCCCATTACGACGAGACGCTCAGGCCGTTGGACGGCCGCGACCCCCCGGTGGCGCGGCACATCGAGGCGGACCCGGCCTACGCGCCCTTTTTCGACAAGGTGGCGGACCTGCTGCGGATGGTCCTGCCGTTGCACCGGCGGGAAGGAAAGAGCTATTTGACGATCGCGATCGGCTGTACCGGCGGGCGACACCGCTCGGTCTTCCTTTGCGAGAGCATTGCGCACGCGCTCGGCGCGGACGGTAACGAGGTCGAGATTCGCCATCGCGACCTGGCGGTCGGCGAGAAGGAGGGGGCGAGGCGGGCATGATCGGCATCGTACTGGTGACCCACGGCCGCTTGGCCGAAGAGTTCGTGGCCGCGCTGGAACATGTGGTCGGTCCGCAGGAGGCGATCCGAACCGTGTGCATCGGCCCCGACGACGACATGGAGGCGCGCCGCCGCGAGATCCTCGACGCGGTGCGGGAGGTCGATCAGGGCGACGGCGTCATCCTGCTCACCGACATGTTCGGCGGCACGCCGTCGAACCTGGCGATCAGCATGTTGGATCACGGCAAGGTCGAGGTCGTCGCCGGCATGAACCTGCCGATGCTGATCAAGCTGACCAGCGTCAGGACCACGTCGAATTTGCCGGCGGCCGTGGAACAGGCGCAAGAGTCCGGGCGCAAGTACATCAACGTCGCCTCGAAGCTTCTGTCGGGCGACGACATTTGACGCCGGAAGGGGACGCGGCGGTCACCTTGCGAAGCGTGCTGACCATCGTCAACGAGCGCGGCTTGCACGCGCGTGCCGCCGCCAAATTCGTCGAGTGCGCCGAGGCGCACGGCGCGGAGATCTGGGTCTCTCGCCTCGACATGCGGGTGTCCGGCCGCTCGATTATGGGCCTGATGATGCTGGCGGCCGGGCTCGGCTGCGAGATCGTGGTGGAGGCGAACGGCGCCGGCGCGGCGGCCGCGATGGCGGCCATTACCGCCCTCGTCGGCGGCGGATTCGAAGAGGTATGAGCGCAGTGCCGAAATGCGGTCGCGCGCGAGCCGATCTAACTCGAGCCCGTGAACGGGTTGCGGATCTCCACCCCGCCCAGCTTGCGTCCAGGCTGCATGTCTTCAGATAGGATGACGGCGCAGCCCGCCTCTCTGGCGGTGGCCCAGAGCATGGCGTCCCAGAAAGATAGGCCGTGGTCGCGCATGGCCTCCGTGGCGGCATCGTAGTCGGCTCGGGTCGCCGCCGTGATGGGGAACAGGATTTGCCACGCGGTCGTGTATTCGATCGCCTCCGCGACGGTGGCGATGCTCTTGCGTGTCACGGCGTGGAAGAATTCACCGAGCGCCTGAACCGTCAGCCAGGCATCCCGTTCGGCGGACTCGAGGATAAGGTCACGGGCGAGGGTACGTTTTTCCCCAGCGTCCAGATCGACGGCGTAGATCAGGATGTTGGTGTCGAGCGTAAAACGGCCCTCAACGATCATGGAGCGCGTCCCGATCGACCCCACGACCGCCCAGATGGAAGCCGTTCTCCAACAGCGTTTTCATGCGTGCGTAGGCCGCATGCCACTCCGGTTCCGCCGTCCGATCCACGTCATGGCGCACCAGCCGGGCGACCGGGCGACCGTGTCGGGTAATCAGATATTCCTCACCGGTTTCCTCCAATTCCCGCACCAGCTTGGACAGGTCTTGGTTGGCTTCGCGCAGCGATACGGTTTTCATTGCATAACTTTAATGTAGGAATCTTGCCTATCCGGTTAACGCCCATGACCGCTACATGTAGGGTGCCGCCACTCTCCCGAGTAAAGCTCGGCATAGGTTGGAGCAGAGGTGTCGCCCGCGATGCCGAGCAATGAGCGGAAGGCGTTGAACGGGTAGAACCGCCTGTTGAAGCGGAAGGTGAACTCGTTGAGGTAGGCTTGTAGGTGCTGGTGGCTAACGCCGTGGTGGATACCGATCAGCCACGTCTTCAGGTTGGCGAAAACCAGATGGATGATCGGCAGGTATTGCTCGGCAACCTCTGGATCACCACCTCATCGCCATGAACTCGGCAACAGCGAAGTGCTCATAGCCGCGCTTACCGAGGCCAGCATAGCCGCTCCAATCGTCAGTAACGATCAGCGATCCCGGCGCGACGGTGCTCTCGACGAACCCACAGAGCGACTCGGCGCTACGGTCGAGCACGACGGCGAGCCGAACGCGTCCGGCATAGCGTCCGTCTTTCCGGTTGTCGAGCTTGGTGCCCGGCTTTCGATGACGCACCTCGATGGCACAGGAGACGAGAACCTTGTGGTGAACACCACGGCCTTCCCCACGCGTTCGCCCGCCAACCCAGGTTTCGTCCACCTCAACATGGTTCTTGGGCTGTCCACCGATCCTGTCTTGGTTGGGCCGCACCATGCCCGAGCGGAGCTTGTGGAGAATTTGAAAGGCCGTCTCGTAGCGCGAAAGACCAAGTTGCCGCTGAAACTGCACGGCGGACATGCCGGGCGTCTGACTGGCGACCAGATAAGCGGCCCAGAACCAGACGTTCAGCGGAGTGTGGCTACGCTCCATCACTGTTCCCACCGTCAGCCCGGTGTTCTGGCGGCACTTGCGGCAGCGCAGGACGCCAGGGCGGTTTTCAAAGTGGCACGGCTCTCCCGCCGTGCCGCAGTGCGGGCAGGCAAAGCCGTCTCCCCAGCGGGCTTTCTCCAGGTAGGCGGCGCAGGCCGCATCATCGGGGAAAAGTCGCTGGAACTCGGGTAGCGAATGCGGGAATGGGAGATCGGCGCGGTCGAGAACATCCATGGCGCGCTCCCCTATATCCGGTTTGCGCCCATTCTAGCCCTAGTGGGTGTGGGTGTAAACCGGATAGGCAAGGTAGGAATATCCTACATATAGGGACAATGGTTTCCGGCGTCAATGCGCGGGCGGCCTCGGGACGTTAACGATATAAAGATTTCCTTATGCTTGCTATGTCGCCGTGGCGTTGCTATGTCCCCGGGCGTCGGCCGTGGCGCGCGACGCGACGCTAAAACGACGCCTCAATTCAGGAGTAGACCATGAGCAGCGCGGGAGACGACTATAAGGTCGCCGATATTGGCCTGGCCGACTGGGGCCGCCGCGAGATCGCCATCGCCGAGACGGAAATGCCCGGGCTGATGGCCCTTCGCGAAGAGCACGGCGCCTCGCGTCCGCTCGCCGGCGCGCGCATCATCGGCTGCCTCCACATGACGATTCAGACGGCGGTCCTGATCGAGACCCTGACCGCGCTCGGCGCCGAGGTGCGCTGGTCCTCCTGCAACGTGTTCTCGACCCAGGATCATGCCGCCGCCGCGATCGCCGCCAGCGGCGTGCCCATCTTCGCCTGGAAGGGCGAGACGGAGGAGGAATATTGGTGGTGCGTCGACCAGAGCATCGTCGGCGACCCCGACTGGCGGCCCAATTTGCTGCTCGACGACGGCGGCGACCTGACCGTGGTGATGCACGAGAAGTATCCCGAATTGATGGTCGACGTGCGCGGCCTCTCGGAGGAGACCACGACCGGCGTGCATCGGCTCTACGAGATGGCCAAGGCAGGCACCCTCCAGGTGCCGGCGATAAACGTCAACGACTCGGTCACCAAATCCAAGTTCGACAATCTCTACGGCTGCCGCGAGAGCCTGGTCGACGGGATCAAGCGGGCCACCGACGTCATGCTGGCCGGCAAGGTGGCGGTGATCTGCGGCTATGGCGACGTCGGCAAGGGCTGCGCCGCCAGCCTCGGGGGCCAGGGGGCTCGGGTGGTGGTGACCGAGATCGACCCGATCTGCGCGCTGCAGGCGGCGATGGAAGGCTATCAGGTGGCGACGATGGAGGAGATGGCCGCCGTCGGCGACGTCTTCGTCACCGCCACCGGCAACCGGGACATCATCACCATCGACCACATGCGCCGGATGAAGGACCGCGCGATCGTCTGCAACATCGGCCATTTCGACGCCGAAATCGACGTCGCCTCGTTGCGCAACCTCACCTGGCACAACGTCAAGCCGCAGGTCGACGAGATCGAGTTTCCCGACGGCAAGCGGTTGATCCTGCTGGCCGAGGGCCGGCTGGTCAACCTCGGCTGCGCCACCGGTCATCCGAGCTTCGTGATGAGCACCTCCTTCACCAACCAGGTGCTGGCGCAGCTCGAACTGTGGCGGCGCGGCGAGGATTACGATACCGACGTGCACACCTTGCCCAAGCACCTCGACGAAAAGGTCGCCCACCTCCATCTGCGAAAGCTCGGCGTGCAATTGACTGAGTTGACCGCGGTCCAGGCCGAATACATCGGCGTTGCGCCCCAGGGTCCCTTCAAGCCGGAGCACTATCGCTACTAGAGCGCTCCGGGTTCGAAGCGAACCGCCGGGCCGCCCCGCTTTCCCTCCGGGCCACCCAGGAATGGTGCCCTCGCGGCTTGGAAAGGGCGCGAGGCGGTCGCGATTTATCTCGATCACCATAACCTCCGAGCCCGCGCCCGGCCCGTCGTCGCTGGCGGCGAGGTCGGCGGAACGCTTGTTAACCATCCCATTCGTTGCTTAGATCCCCCGGGTCCCCGTCGGCCGGGCGCAAGCGCGCGCTGTCGGCCGTGGGGTCGGAGAGGTTCGCCATGACCATGCTCAGATCATCGACCGTCGCCGTCGGCTGCGTCTTGCTCGGTGCCTCGCCCGCGCTTGCCGCCTACGGGCCCTACGAAGCACCCGTGTTTTTCACCATGGCGACGGTGATGCTGCTGGGGCTGGCGGCGCCGCTATTGTGGTGGCACGGACGGGTCTCGTTGCGCCGCGCCGTCGCCACCATCGAGACGCTCGGACGGCGGCTCGACGCCTGGCCCGACGGTGGCATTCGGCTTGAGGCGGACGGCGGTCGCGTCTACGGCCGTCTCGGCGCGGTGCTCGGCGACGACGATCCCGAAGCGAGGCCGAAGGCGCTTCATGAATTGCTGGCCCCGCTGTCGGACGCGGATCGCGAGGCGGTGCTGTCGGCCGTCGCCGCGTTGGACGGCGGCGAGGCGCCGCGCCTCACCGTCGAGACGGAGGAAGCCGATCGCTGTTACGATATCCTCGGCGTGACCGGCGGCGACGAGCGGATCCTCGCCTTCCGCGACGTCACCGCGTGCCATACCCGCGGCCGCGAGGCGGAAGCCCGCGCCGCGCGGGCCGAGGCCGAGGCCCGTCGCATCGGCGAGATCGTCGAGGTGGTGGCGATACCGCTCTGGCGGCGCGACGCCGAGCAACGGATCCAGTGGTGCAACAGGGAATACGCGCGGGTCGTCGGCGTCGAGGCCGAGGAGATCTCGCGGCGGAGTGGTGTCGAGATCGAACCTTCGATCATGGCCGGCGATGCCATCCGGCTCGCCCAGGGCGCGCTCGCGCGCGGGGAGGCGGCGATCGCGGAGCGACATTTCGTCGTCGGCGAACAGCGCCGCGTGTTCGAGATCACGGAAAGCATCGATCATTCCGGCACTGGCACGATCGGCTGCGCGGTCGACGTGACGGATCGCCATGAGATTCGCGTCGACCATCGTCGTTTCGTCGAGGCCACCAGCGACGTTCTCAACAACCTCAACTCCGCCATCTCCATATTTGGCGCGGATCGGAGATTGGCGTTCTTCAACGACGCGTACGCCCTGCTCTGGCAGCTCGACGTCGAGTGGCTGTCCGCCGCTCCGAGCCACGCCGAACTGCTGGATGCGATCCTCGAACGCAGGCTCCTGCCCGAGCAGGCCGATTTCCCCGCCTATAAGGCACGGGTCATGGCGCTCTACACCAATCTGCTGGGCACGTCGGAGGAGTTCGACTATCTGCCGGACGGCAGGACGCTCCGCTCGCTCACGGCGCCCTATCCCCTGGGTGGCTTGCTGTTGGTCCACGAGGACGTGACCGATCGCCTGCGGCTCGAACGCTCCTACAACACCCTGATCGCGGTGCAGCGGGAGACGCTCGACAATCTGCATGAAAGCGTCGCCGTCTTCGGTAGCGACAGCCGATTGAAACTCTATAACCCCCAGTTTTCCGAAATGTGGCGCCTGACGGAGCGAAATCTCGGCGGAGAGCCCCACATCAGCGAAATCATCGAGGCGGCGATCGAAGCCTTCGGGCGCCCGAGCGAATGGATCGAGCAGTTGCCGCGTTTCGCCGATCTCATCGCCGAACAGCGGGCCGTCAGCCGGCGCATGGAGCGCCCCGACGGCAGCGTCATCGACTTCACCACGATGCCGCTGCCCGACGGCAACCTGTTGGTGACCTATCTCGACGTCACCGACGGGGTACGCATCGAACGTGCGCTCAGGGAGCGTAACGAGGCCCTGCAAACGGCGGATCGCCTGAAGACCGAGTTCATCGCCAACATGTCATACGAGCTGCGTTCGCCGCTCAACGTGATCCTCGGCTTCGTCGAGATCCTGGACCAGGAATACTTCGGCCAACTCAACGAAAAGCAGAGAGAATACTGCGCCGGAATCATCGAGTCCTCGCATCGTCTGCTGGCCCTGGTGAACGATATCCTCGATCTCGCCAGCGTCGAGGCAGGACAACTCGAGCTCGACCTCTCCACCTTCGATGTCGCCACCCTGTTGGCGGGGGTCATCGATCTGACCCGCGAACACGCCCGCTCGCGCGGCATCGTCCTGGAGCTGGAATGCCTGCCCGAACTCGGCGAAATCACCGGTGATGCCCGCCGCCTTCGTCAGGTGATGATGAACCTGTTGAGCAATGCGTTCCAATACAGCCATCAGGGCAGTCGGGTCGTCGTCCTCGCCGGGCGCGCGGAAGACGGCGTCGCCATCACCGTCGTCGACGAGGGCATCGGCATCGAGGCCGAGCACCAGAATTGCGTTTTCGAGCGCTTCGACAGGGGCGGGCGGACGCGGAGCGGCTACGGCGCCGGATTGGGATTGGCCTTGGTGAAGAGCTTCGTCGAGCTGCACGGCGGCCTGGTCGCATTGGAGAGCGACGTCGACATCGGAACCAAAGTGACGGTCTCGCTGCCCTCGGTGCCCCGGACCGAGACGCCGGAGGACGAGGTTCGCTTGGAGGCCTGAAAGTCCGGTCGGAACCGTTGTACGCTTCGCTCGGAATAGGCCGACGGAGATAATTCGCCGATCTCGCCATGACCCGACCGTTTGGCGCACGAGCGTAACGGCGGGACAGGGGACGGCTTTCTCGCGATCGCCCTTCCGCGCGAGCGGCCGATGGTGGTAAAAGCCCGCCACCATGGCGGACCCAAAACATATCCGGAACTTCGCGATCATCGCCCATATCGATCACGGCAAGTCGACGCTCGCCGACCGCCTGATTGAACGCTGCGGCGGGCTCGAGAAGCGCGAGATGACCGAGCAGGTGCTCGACTCCATGGAATTGGAGCGCGAGCGCGGCATCACCATCAAGGCGCAGACCGTCCGCCTCGACTATCGCGCCCGCGACGGCGCCGAGTATGTGTTGAACCTGATCGACACGCCCGGCCACGTCGACTTCGCCTACGAGGTCAACCGCTCGCTCGCCGCCTGCGAGGGCGCGCTGCTGGTGGTCGACGCCAGCCAGGGGGTCGAGGCGCAGACCCTGGCCAACGTCCACCAGGCGATCGACAACGACCTGGAGATCGTGCCGGTGCTGAACAAGATCGATCTCGTCTCGGCCGACCCGGAGCGGGTGATCGGCCAGATCGAGGACGTCATCGGCATCGATGCCCAGGATGCACTGCCGATTTCGGCCAAGACCGGGCTCGGCATCGACGAGGTGTTGGAGGCCCTGGTCACCCGTCTGCCGGCGCCCGAGGGCGATGCCGCGCTGCCCCTGAGGGCGCTGCTGGTCGACAGTTGGTACGACCCCTATCTCGGCGTCGTCGTGCTGATCCGCGTTATCGACGGCAAGGTCGAGAAGGGCATGCGGATCAAGCTGATGGCCGCCGGCACCACGCACCTGGTGGACGAGGTCGGCATCTTCCGCCCCAAACACCAGAAGATAGCAGCGCTCGGGCCGGGCGAGATCGGCTACCTCACCGCCTCGATCAAGGACGTGGGCGAAACCCAGGTCGGCGACACCATCACCGAGGAGCGCCGGCCGACCGAGGCGCCGCTCGCCGGCTTCAAGCCCTCGGTCTCGGTGGTCTTTTGCGGCATCTTCCCGCTCGACGCGGCGGCATTCGACGATCTGCGCCAGAGCCTCGCCAAGCTGCGCCTGAACGACGCCAGTTTCCACTACGAGATGGAGAGCTCGGCCGCGCTCGGCTTCGGCTTTCGTTGCGGCTTTCTCGGCCTGCTGCACATGGAGATCGTGCAGCAACGCCTGGAGCGGGAGTACGGGCTGGAACTGATCACCACGGCGCCCAGCGTGATCTACCGCATGCATCTCTCCGACGGCGAGACGGTGGAGATCCACAACCCCGCCGACATGCCGGACCCGGTCAGAATCGACTTCATCGAGGAGCCCTGGATTCGCGCCACCATCCTGGTGCCGGACGAATACCTGGGCCAGGTGTTGAAGCTCTGCGAGGAGCGGCGCGGCATCCAGGCCAACCTCACCTATGTCGGCAACCGGGCGATGGTCGACTACGCCCTGCCGCTGAACGAGGTGGTGTTCGACTTCTACGACCGCCTGAAGTCGGTGAGCCGGGGCTATGCCAGCTTCGACTATTCACTCGACGATTATCGCCGCGACGACCTGGTGAAGATGTCGATCCTGGTCAACGGCGAGGAGGTCGACGCGCTCGCCACCATCGTGCACCGCAGCCGTGCCGAAAAGCGCGGCCGGGCGATGTGCGAAGGGTTGAAGGAGTTGATCCACCGCCAGCTCTTCGCCATTGCCATCCAGGCGGCGCTCGGCGGCCGCGTCATCGCCCGCGAGACGGTCCGGGCTTTGCGCAAGGACGTGCTCGCCAAGTGCTACGGCGGCGACGTCACGCGCAAGCGCAAACTGCTGGAGAAGCAGAAGGCCGGCAAGAAGCGGATGCGGACCTACGGCAAGGTGGAAATTCCTCAGGAAGCCTTCATCGCCGCGCTCCGCACGGGGGATTGATACCAAGCGCCATAAATGGCGATGCCCCGACCGCCATCAAGATCGCCAACCGCCGCCGCCTGTGGACCGCTTGCGTGAGAATTTTCAGGCGATGACGGCGGCGGCGAGATATTCCATGGTCGCGCCCCCCGCCTACGGCTTCAGCACCACGCGTCCCAGCACGTTGCCCGCCGTCAGGTCGTCCAGCGCGCTGTTGACGGCCTCCAGCGGCCGGGCCTCGATCGGGATCGGCGATACCCGGCCGGCCGGCCTTCACCAGCTCCATCAACTCGCGCATCTCGTTCAGGTTGCCGACGTAGGAGCCGATCATGGAGAGCATCTTCAGCGGGAAGAAGGGCAGCGGGACTTGGCTTTTATCGCCGTAGAGCCCGACCTGGACCTGCCGCCCGCCCTTCCTGAGGCACTCGACGCCGAAGCGCGAGGTCTCCGGCCGGCCGACGAAATCGATCGTCGCGGCGGCCCCGCCACCGGTCATTTCCAGCACCTTTTGAATCGCGTCGGGCTCGCTGTTGTCGATGGTCTCGTGGGCGCCGACCTGGCGCGCGGCGGCCCGCTTGGTGCCGTCGACATCGGCGCAGATCACCTTGGCCGGGGTCACGGCGGAGGCGAAGTGCACGGCGCTCAAGCCGACCCCGCCGGCGCCGATCGTCATCAGATAGTCGTCCGCGCCCAAGTCGCCGATCTTGCGCAGCGCGCTGTAGGCGGTCAGGCCCGAACAGGCATAGGTGCAGGCGAGGTTCTGCTCGATCCCGGTGTAGTCGATCAGATACTTGGCGTCCGGCACGATCACATAGTCGGCATAGCCGCCGTCGACCCGGGTGCCGATGACCCTGGGGGTGGCGCAGAGCAACTCGGTCTCGGCATCCTGGCAGTGCACGCAATTGCCACAGCCGATCCAGGGATAGACGATGTAGGAGGCGCCGAGTTCCACGCCCTCGGCCTCCGGGCCCAGCTTCTCGACCGTGCCCAGCGGCTCGTGCCCCATGGTGAAGGGCGGGTGCACGCCGCGATCCTCGACCCGGATAAATTCGCCGTCGCCCAGATCGAAGCCGCCGGACCAGATGTGCAGGTCGGAGTGGCAGACGCCGCAGGCGGTGACCCGGACCAGCACCTCCTTGCCCACGGGCTCCGGCGTCGGAAACTCGCGCAGCTCCAACGGCTTGCCCCATTCAATGACTTGCATGGCGCGCATGGTCCCGTCCTCCCGCTCGACTCGGATAATCACGAGCCGGCATCATAGCCGCGTCGATGCTCGGGCGTCACCCCGTTACGCGCGGCC
This sequence comes from Alphaproteobacteria bacterium, assembly GCA_965225945.1. GTDB lineage: Bacteria > Pseudomonadota > Alphaproteobacteria > JASLMY01. The sequence continues at coordinate 134,126 of CBDDBZ010000034.1, forward strand.
CGCGAGCGGGCTCGGGCTCAGCCGCCGGGAGGTGTGTAGTCGCCCGCCTTCTCCGCCGCCCGCGCGAAGATCGGGACCGCGTCGGCGGCGCGAATCAGAGGCGTCGTCTTCAGCCCCGAGACCGCGCCGCTGCCGGCCACCGACAGCAGGATCGCCATCGCCGTCTCGGTGTCGGGCGCCTCGATGATCGCCATCACGTCGTGCTCGCCCATGGTGAAGAAATAGTCGTGCAGCTTGCCGCCGTGCGCCTCGCAGAGCTTGCCGACCGCCGCCGAGCGGTCCTGTGGATTGGCCAGCAGCGCCCGCCAGGCCTCCGCGCCGATGCGCGCCTGGGTCATGAACATCGCCATTGGTTTTCCTCCCTTTGCTTGCCGCAGCGAAGCCGGAAGGATAGCGCCCCGGCGGCGGCGGCGCTAGGGCGACGCCGGAAGCCACCGTGAGAGCCTATTTCCGCGCCATGCGCGCGCGCAACGACAATCCGAACCTGGCGCTCTATTCCCGGGCGAGCCGCGCCATGCTGGCCCACTGGACGGTGACGCCGGCACAGATGGACAACATCGCCAAGACCTACCGCGGCTGTGGCGCGGAGCCCGCGCGCATCGCGCCCTCGGGCGATCTCGCCGTGGTCCGCTACCCACCGGCGGCGCGGGCCTGCGCGCCCTGGTTCCTGGTCCGCGAGGGCGGCCTCTGGCGGCTCGACCTGACGATGATGCAGGGCGCGCTCCGCTTCGGCCGGACGAACGCCTGGCGGCTCGACCCCGGCGCCTCGCACCCCTATGGCTTCGCCTTCGCCGACTGGCGCTTCGACCGCCACGGCTTCCCCAGGGTGGCGAAATAGCGCGCCCGCTTGGGCCGCCGATCAGCCGAACGAGGCGGAGAAGGTTTGGCGGGCGTTTGGGGGTGAGGGTGCCAGACTAGCGCTCCCCCCTCGCTGCCGCTATCTTTCGGCGCGATCGAGGCGCGGGGAGAGGGGCGGCGTGGGCGACGGGGGCGGCAAGGTCTCTTACAGGCCGACGGTGCACGCGGTGGGGCTGGCCGTGGCGCTGGCCGTCGTCTGGTTGCTACTCTCGAGCCACGACGAGGCGCTGATCCTGGGCTTCGGCCTCGCCTCGGTGGCACTCTGCGTCACGATCGCCATGCGGATGGACCTGGTCGACCACGAGGGCGCGCCGATCCATCTGACTTTGCGCTTCGTCGCCTACCTGCCGTGGCTGGCCCGCGAGGTGGTCAAGGCCAACATCGACGTCGCTGGCCGTGTGATCCAGCCCGTCCCCGATATCAGCCCCGAGCTGTTCGACGCGCCGGCGAGCCAGCGGACGGATCTCGGCCAGGTAATCTACGCCAACTCCATCACGCTGACGCCGGGCACCGTCTCGGTCGATCTCGATCCGGGCGTGATCCGGGTCCATGCCTTGAGCCGCGAGGGCGCCGACGGGCTGCGGGAGGGGGAGATGGACCGCCGCGCCCGCGCCGTCGAGGGCAACTAGTCGACACGGGTCAGCACATGTTCCTCCTCGCCACCATCGCCATCCTGATCGCCATGGCGCTCGCCTTGGCCCGAGCCTGCCTCGGGCCGACGATCTTCGACCGCATCCTGGCGGTGAACAGCTTCGGCACCAAGACCGTGCTGCTGGTCGCCGCGCTCGGTTTCTTGATGGGCCGGCCCGACTTCCTCGATATCGCCCTGGTCTACGCGCTGATCAACTTCATCGGCACGGTGGCGGCGCTGAAATACGTGAAATACGGCGATTTGGCGCTGCTGAGCAAGGATCCGGCGCGTTCCCGTGAGGAGGGCCGAGGATGAGCCTGCTGGTCGAGGGCTCGAGCTGGATCCTGATTGTCGCCGGCGCCCTCTTCGTCGTCATCGGCGCAGTCGGCCTGGTCCGCCTGCCCGACTTTTACACCCGGCTGCACCCCGCGGGCGTCACCGATACTCTCGGCGCCGGGCTGCTGCTGGCCGGCATGGCGCTACAGGCGGGCTGGAGCCTGGTGGCAGTGAAGCTGGGGTTGATCTTCCTCTTCCTGATGCTGACCAGCCCGACCGCGAGCCACGCCACCGCGCGGGCGGCGCTGGCGGCCGACTTGGCGCCCTGGCTCGGCCCGCGTGAGGATGAGGGAGGCTAGAAATCGAGACCTTCGTCAACATCGTCCTGCTGGCCTTCCTCGGCGTCACCGCGATCGCCATCCTGAGGCTCCGCGACCTCTTCGCGGTGGTGATGCTGTCGGGCATCTACAGCCTGCTGTCGGCCTCGATCTTCGTGGTGCTGGACGCGGTCGATGTCGCCTTCACCGAGGCCGCGGTCGGCGCCGGCATCACCACGGTGCTGATGCTGGGCACGCTGGCGCTGACCCGCGGCCGCGAGAAGATCCCGGTACACACGCCCCTGCTGCCGCTGGCGGTGGTGGCAATCACCGGCGCGGTGCTGATCTACGGCACCGCCGACATGCCGGCGTTCGGCGATCCCCAAGCGCCGGCGCAGCAGCACGTTGCGCCCAGATACCTGAGCGAATCGCCGAGGGAGACCGGCATTCCCAACGTCGTGACCTCGGTGCTGGCGAGCTACCGGGGCTACGACACGCTGGGCGAGACGGTGGTGATCTTCACCGCCGGCGTCGCGGTGCTGATGCTCTTGGGCGGCGTCCGCCGCCGTCGCCGGCCGGAGGACGAGGGTGAAGGTGAAGGCGGGGGGCAAGCGCCATGAGGCATCACCGGGTGCTGCGCATAGTCACCAAGCTGTTGATCCCCTTCATCCTGCTGTTCGCGCTCTATGTCCAGTTCCACGGCGACTTCGGACCGGGCGGCGGCTTCCAGGCGGGGGTGATCTTCGGCGCCGCCTTCATCCTCCATGCGCTGGTCTTCGGGCTGGAGAGCACCAGGCGGGTCGCCCCCCCGGCGCTGGTGATCCGGCTGATGGCGCTCGGCGTCGTGCTTTACGCCGGCGTCGGCCTGGTCGCCTTGCCGCTCGGCGGCAACTATCTCGACTATAACGTGCTGGCGGGCGAGCCGGCGGCCGGCCAGCATCTCGGCATCCTGCTGGTCGAGCTCGGCGTCGGCATCACCGTCGCTGCGACCATGATCACGATCTTCTTCCTCTTCGCCGGCCGCTCGGGCGAGCGGGAGGCTGAGGAATGAATTTCCTCGCGCACTACAACTATTGGATCGTCATCCTGTTGATGATGATCGGCCTCTATATCGTCGTCAGCCGCGGCAACCTGGTCAAGAAGATCGTCGGCCTCAACGTCTTCCAGACCTCGGTCTTCGTGCTCTACATCTCGATCGGCAAGGTCGAGGGCGGCACCGCGCCGATCATCGAGGCGGCCTATACCACCTACTCGAACCCGCTCCCCCATGTCCTGATCCTGACCGCCATCGTCGTCGGGGTCGCCACCTCGGCGCTCGGCCTGGCGCTCGTGGTCCGGATCCGCGAGGCCTACGGCACGATCGAGGAGGACGAGATCGACCACCGGGACGACGACGGGTGATCGTCCCCCACTTGCCGGCATTGCAGGTTGTGCTGCCGCTGATCGCGGCGCCGATTTGCGTGCTCCTCGGCAACGCCCGGCTGGCTTGGGGCCTCGCAGTGGCGGTGAGCTGGGCGGCGCTGGCGATCTCCATCGCGCTACTGGTCCAAACGCTCGAAGGCGGCGATATCTCCTATCTCCTGGGCTCCTGGCCCGCGCCCTGGGGGATCGAGTACAGAATCGACGTGCTGAACTCACTTGTGCTGCTGCTGGTCAGCGGCACGGCCGCGGTGGTGCTGCCCTTCGCCAGGCGCAGCGCGGCAATCGAGATCGCGCCGCACCTGCAGCACTACTTCTACTGCATGATGCTGCTGTGCCTGGCGGGACTCTTGGGCATCGCGATCACCGGCGATGCCTTCAACGTCTTCGTCTTCCTGGAGATCAGCTCGCTCTCGACCTACGCGCTGGTCGCGATGGGGCGGAATCGCAAGGCGCTGACCGCCGCGTTTCAGTATCTGGTGATGGGGACGATCGGGGCGACCTTCTTCCTGATCGGCGTCGGCCTGCTGTACATGATGACCGGCACCCTCAACATGGCGGACCTGAGCGTCCGGCTGGAGCCCTTGCACCAGACCCGCCCGGTGCTCGCGGCCTATGCCTTCATCGTCGTCGGCATGGCCTTGAAGCTGGCGCTGTTTCCCCTCCATCTCTGGCTCCCCAACGCCTATACCTACGCGCCCAGCGTGGTCAGCGCCTTCCTCGCGGCGACGGCGACGAAGGTTGCGATCTACGTCCTGCTGCGCTTCACCTTCACCATCTTCGGCGCCGATTTCGCCTTCGGCGTCCAGCCGATGAGCCTGATGCTCTTCGTGCCCGCCCTGCTCGCCATCTTCGCCGGCTCCCTCGTCGCGATCTTCCAGGAGAACACGAAGCGCCTGCTGGCCTATTCCTCCGTCGCGCAGATCGGCTACATCGTGCTCGCCATCGCGCTGGCGACGGCGGCGGGCCTCGAAGCCGGCCTGGTGCACCTGTTCAACCACGCGGTTATGAAGGGGGCGCTGTTTTTGGCGCTGGGCTGCGTGTTTTATCGGATCGGCTCGGTCGCGCTGGCCGACATGGCCGGCTTGGGCAAGGAGATGCCGTTCACCATGGCGGCCTTCGTGATGGCGGGCTTGAGCCTGATCGGCGTGCCGCTGACCGCCGGCTTCATCTCCAAGTGGCTGCTGCTGCAAGCGGTCCTCGACCTCGGGTTGTGGTGGCTGGCGCTTCTGATCCTGCTCTCCAGCCTGCTGGCGATCATCTATATCTGGCGGGTGATCGAGGTCGCCTATTTCCAGCCGGCGCCCCCGCGCCGCGTCGCCGCGCGCGAGGCACCGCTCTCGCTGCTGCTGCCGACCTGGACGCTGGCGCTCGCCAACCTCTATTTCGGCATCGAGACCTCGCTGCCGATCGGCCTTGCGCGACGGGCGGCAGCCACGCTGGTCGGAGCTTCGTCGTGAGCGGCGCGGCGCTGATCGGGCTGGCGCTCGCGCTCCCGCTGGTGGGCGCGGTGGGCATCGCGCTCAGCAACCGGATCGAGAATCTGCGCGAGAGCGTGACGCTGGCGACGGCGGCTGCGCTGTTCGCGTGCGTGGTGGCAATCTATCACCGGGTCGCGGCCGGCGAGGAGGTGGCGCTGATCCTGCTGCCGATGCTGCCGGACGTGCCGCTCGCCTTCCGGGTCGAGCCCTTGGGGATGATTTTCGCCCTCGTCGCCTCGGGCCTCTGGATCATCACCTCGATCTATTCGATCGGCTACATGCGCGCCAACAGGGAGCATGCGCAGACCCGCTTCTATATCTGCTTCGCGATCGCGCTGGGCAGCACCATCGGCGTCGCCTTCGCCGACAACCTGCTGACGCTGTTCGTCTTCTACGAGGCGCTGTCGCTCTCGACCTATCCGCTGGTGGCCCACCGGGAGGACGGCGAGGCCAAACGGGGCGGGCGGACCTACATCGGTCTGCTGCTGGCGACTTCGATCGGCCTGCTGCTGTTCGCGATCCTGGTGACGCTCGTCGAGGCGGGGACGCTCGACTTCCGCCCGGGCGGGATCATGGCCGGCCGCGTGTCGGAGGGGCTGGCGGCGGTTTTGCTGGTCATCTACATGTACGGCATCGGCAAGGCCGCCCTGATGCCGCTGCATCGCTGGCTGCCGGCGGCGATGGTGGCGCCGACCCCGGTCTCGGCCTTGCTGCACGCGGTGGCGGTGGTGAAGGCCGGCGTCTTCACCGTGGTCAAGGTCGCGGTCTATACTTTCGGCATCGACTATCTCCAAGTGTTGCCGACCAGCGACCTGATCTTGGGGCTAGCCGGCTTCACGGTGATCACCGCCTCGATCATCGCGCTCAGGCAGGACAACCTGAAGGCCCGCCTCGCCTATTCGACGGTGAGCCAGCTATCCTACGTGGTGCTGGCGACATTTATCCTGGCGCCGCTTTCGGTGATGGGCGCCGCGCTGCACATCGCGGCGCACGCCCTCGGCAAGATCACCCTGTTCTTCGCCGCCGGCTCGATCCATACCGCCGCGCACAAGACCGAGATCAGCCAGCTCGACGGCATCGGCCGACGCATGCCCTGGACCATGGGCGCCTTCGCGCTCGGTGCGCTCTCGATGATCGGGGTGCCGCCGGCGGTGGGTTTCCTCTCGAAGTGGTACATGCTGGTGGGGGCGCACGCGGCGGGCCAATGGTTCGCAATCGCCGTCATCGTCGCCTCGACGCTGTTGAACGCGGCCTATTACCTGCCCATCGTGCACCGGGCGTTCCTGAAACCGCTCGAGCCCGAGGACGAGGCGCGGCCCCACGGCGAGGCGCCGCTCTCCATCGTCATCGCGGTGGTGGCGACGGCGGCGCTGACGATCCTGCTGTTCTTCTGGTCAGGCCCGGTCACCGGCCTGGCCCGGGCGCTCTCGGGGGCTTGAGGAGGGGGCGATGGACGACGATAGGCATTGGCTCGAGCGGCCGCGCACCATCACCTGGCTGTGGCGCGGCGGGATCGCGATCCTGGTCCTCACGGTGCTGGCTGATCTGCTTTACGAGCCGCATCCCTATTTCGTCGTCGACGGCTGGTTCGGCTTCCACGCGGCATTCGGCTTTCTCGCCTGTCTCGCCATGGTGTTGTTCGCCAAGCTCCTGGGCCTCTGGGTGAAGCGCCCCGACAGCTTCTACCTCGACGAGGACGGCAGCGACGACGACGGCGGCGGGTAGCGCCATGGTCCTGCCACCCGCCCTGATCATGTTCGTGGGCGCGGCGTTGATCGCCGGGCTCCGGGGCCGCGCGCGCGACGTGGCGGTGCTGGTGGTGCCGCTGGTGACGCTGTTCTTCATCTGGCTTGTGCCGGACGGGGCGGCGGTGGCGGTGCCCTTCCTCGGCCACGAGCTGGTGCCGCTCGAGGGGAGCGCGCTCTCGCGTCTCTTCGCCACGATCTTCGCCGTCATGGCCTTCACCGGCGGGCTCTTCGCCTTGAAGCAACCCAATCGGCTGGAGCTGCCGGCGGCGACCGTCTATGGCGGCGCGGCCATCGGCGTCTGCTTCGCGGGCGATCTCGTCACCCTCTTCGTCTTTTGGGAGGTGATGGCCCTCGCCTCGCTCGCGGTGATCTGGTCGGCCGGCACGGCCACCGCCTACGGCGCCTCCATGCGCTATGTGCTGGTGCATTTCCTCGGCGGCATGATCCTGCTGGTCGGCATCGTCGCCTATGTCGGCGAAACCGGGTCGCTCGCCTTCGTGGCGATGCGCCCGGAAAGCCCGGCGACCTGGCTGATCCTCGGCGGTTTCCTGCTCAACGCGGGCGCGCCGCCGGTTTCCGCCTGGCTGTCCGACGCCTATCCCGAGGCCTCCTTCTCCGGCACCGTCTTTCTCTCGGGCTTCACCACCAAGACGGCGGTTTACGTCCTGCTGCGCGGCTTTCCCGGCGCCGAGATCCTGATTCCGATCGGCTGCTACATGATCTTCCACGGCATCATCTATGCGCTGCTGGAGAACGACATGCGGCGCATCCTGGCCTATTCGATCATCAATCAGGTGGGCTTCATGGTGGTCGGCGCCGGCATCGGCACCGAGATGGCGGTGAATGGTGCGGCCGCGCATGCCTTCACCCACATCATTTATAAGGCGCTGCTGTTGATGTCGGCGGGCTCGGTGCTGCTGATGAACGGGGGCAGGCGCAAGTGCACCGATCTCGGCGGCCTGTTCAAGTCCATGCCCTATACGGCGGCGATGGGGATCGTCGGCGCGCTCGCCATCTCCTCCTTCCCGCTGACCTCCGGCTTCATCTCGAAGTCGATGATCAGCCAGGGTGCGGCGGACCTGCAGCTGACCTGGCTCTGGCTGGGGCTCGCGGCGGCCTCGGCCGGGGTCTTTTTGCATGCCGGCATCAAGTTTCCCTGGTTCGTCTTCTTTCAGAAGGATTCCGGGCGCCGGCCGGCCGAGCCGCCGCTCAATATGGAGCTCGCCATGGGCCTCTTCGCCTTCCTCTGCATCGCGCTCGGGGTCTATCCGGACCCGCTCTACGCGCTGTTGCCCTATCCCGTAGACTACGTGCCCTACACCACCGGCCACGTGGTGGCGATGCTGCAGTTGCTGCTGTTCTCGGGGCTCGCCTTCTTCTTGCTGCTGGGGCTGATGAGGCGCAGCCTCACCGTCAGCCTCGACCTCGACTGGTTCTATCGGCGCGCCGGACCTTGGGCTTGGCACGGGATCGAGACGGTGGCCGTCGCCTGCCACGGGGCGCTCTGGCGCGGCATGGAGGACGGCCTGGCGCTGACGATCCGTGCCCTCCAACGCCACCACGGACCCCGCGGCATCCTGGCCCGGACCTGGCCCACCGGCTCGATGGCAATCTGGGCGGCGGCGCTGCTGGGCGGCGCGCTGCTGGTCTATTTCCGCTGACGCGGGCGCCGGATCGCGGCGCGTGAGCGCGGAGCGAAACCGAAGCAGAAGGCCGCCGGTTCGGGTCGAGTGCACTGTCACTATCGTCCCTATCTGGTTAAAGCAGGATGGGCTCCGAATGTTCTTGATATGTTCTCCATAGAGGTGTAGGCTGATCGCATCGGCTGGAGCTTTTGGAGGACTATTCGATGAGCGGGATATTGGAGTTCCTCGAACGCCATGGATCGGAGGCGGACTGCATCGAGGCGCTGGCTCGGCTGCGCTGGCCGCAAGGCTACGTCTGCGCGCGTTGCGGCGAGAGGCGGAACTACCAATTGAAGACGCGGCCGCGGGTCTTCGAATGCGCCGGTTGCGGCCATCAGGAATCGGTGACCGCGGGCACGGTCTTCCACCGCACCCGCACACCGTTGCGCAAATGGTTCCTGGCGGCGTGGTGGATGGGGCGCGACAAGCGCGGGGTCTCGGCGCTGTTTCTGTCGCGAGAGTTGAGCCTGCGCTACGACACCGCCTGGCTGATGGCCCACAAGCTGCGCCATGCCCTGACGGAGCGCCCGGAGTTCCCGCTGGAGGGCTTGGTCGAGGTCGACGAGAGCTATTACGGCGGGCGGGGCAAGCCGGAGAGCCGGGGGCGCGGGCTTTCCAACCCGAACAAGAGCCTGTTGGTGATGGCGGTCGAGAAGTGGCCGGTCGGGTCGGGCAAGGGCATCAAGGGGAGCGGCTTCGCCGCCGGCGCCGCGCGGCTCGCCATCCTGCCCGAGGCCACCGCCCGTGAGTTGGGCGACTTCGTGCGCGCCTCGGTGAAGCCGGGAAGCCGCCTCGACAGCGACGCTTTCAAGAGTTACGCCAAGCTTGGCGATACTTATCGCCACCAGCCCGTCGTTCAAGGCCAAGGCAAGAACGCCGAGCAGCTCATGCCGGTCGTCCATGTCCTGTTTTCCAACGTGAAGACGTGGCTCAACGGAACCTACCACGGGGTGAGCGCCAAGCATTTGCCGCGCTACGTCCGGGAATGGAACTACCGCTTCAACCGGCGCAAACGCATCTTCGACCTTGCCGATTTCGTGTTGCACCGCGCCATGACCCGACCGACCATCACCTACAGGGAACTGGTCGACGGTATACAATCGCAGGGAGCGCTGCCTGCCTTAACCGGATAGGGACGGTCACTATAATTGCACTGTAATTGGGCTAAAATGCGCCGAATTGCCGCGCGTCATCCCGGATGGCGACGTTTTCGAGCGCGTTTATAATACGATCCGAATATTCCAAATACCATCAAGATATTGAAATTCAACGCCGTTCCAGCTTCGCCGCGGCCCGGCCGAATGTCGTTCTGCAAAAAACGCCTCTCGGGCCTGAAAAACCATAATGCCGCATATATAGAAATAAGTATTTTCCGCTGCTACGGTTGTATTTTGACACTAGATTTCCTACCTGGGGGATTATTGCCGCGATCGAAATTTCTTATCGGCGAGTCCAGCCCTTGTCCGAGCCATTGCCCTGCGAGCCGAGCCCACCCGTGCCCCGGCGGCTGAACGCGACGCGCCACGGTCTCGCCGGCGCCGCGCCGGTGCTGCCCTGGGAGAACGCGGAGCAGCGCGCCCGGCTCCTGGAGCAGCTTCGTGGCGAGCACGCCCCCGCCGGAGGGACGGAAAGCCATCTGGTCGAGGAGCTGGCGGACATCCTCTGGCGCCGCCGCCGGCTGCGCCGCGCGGAGCACGCGGCGCACCACGACTGCCTGCGGCGGATCACTTCGGACGGGGCCTCCCACGTCAGCTCCGGCGAGTCGGCCTGGCTGGCGACGCCGCTGCTCCTGGTCTCGGACACCTCCCGCGTCGCGCCGGGCGCCGTGCGCGACGTCCTGCGCCTGGACCAGGCGGCGCGACGCGACGCGCTGGGCGCGCTCGACGCCCGGCTCGAGGCGGCGCGCGCGGCCGGGCGCTACGCCGAGGGCGCGCGGGCCACCGAGGGCGGCATCGAGCGGCGTCTCGATCGGGCCTCGCGCGAGGCCTGGTATCGGGCGGCGGCGGAGACCCCGTGCGACCCTGGGGCCGAGCCGTCGCTCTTCGCGTGGCTGCACGAGACGCTCCTGCCGGCGCTCGAAGCCCGCCGCGCCGTGCTGGTGCATGGCGATCTGATCCGCGACCACCTCTTCGCCAGCGCCCTCGACGAGGCGGCGCTGGAACGGCTGCAGCGCCATGACGCCGCTCTCGACCGCAGGTTCGAGCGCACGCTCTCCATGCTGGTCAAGCTGAAGGCGCTGCGCGAGGCGTAGACTCCATCCGGGGTCAGGGAATCGGTTCCGAGCGCGCTCGAGCGGGTCGGCGCCTGCGATTCGACGTTCGAGACCTGGGACCCCAGTCTTGGATGCCCAAGAAAAGGGGTCATTCTGCTTTTGTTCCGCTCCAGCGAATAAAGTACAACCTGATTACGCACTAACCTCAGCCAACTTCAGGAGCCGATATGGCATGGGCGGCGTATGCAGGGCATCGCGGCCGAGGGCTTCGATCATGTCGGCGAGCCGGTAGCGGCGGTTGTATCGGTACTGGAACGCCGCCAGGTAGCGCGGCACATGCTTGGGTCGGATCGCATGGTAGGTACCGCGCAGGGTGTTTTTGAGGTTGCCGAGGGTGGTGTTGACCCATTTGAAGGCGGGCACGGCGACGGCCCCGGGTCCGGAGCCGGTGGATATCGGATGATGCGCACAGCCCCGCGTGGTGACGGCGGTGAAGCAGTTGAGCCCGTCGCTGAAAACGCTCGCCCCAGGGCTCAGGTCGCGCTTGGCCATCTTGGCGATCTCGCTCTTGCGGAAGCCCTTGACGCGGCGCAGCTTGATGCGCACGGGCTGGCCCTCCGCCGTGGTCTGGACGGCGGCGACGAACGGCGTCTTGCCCGGCGCGCCCCGGCCGCGCTTGGCCCCGGAACGCCGGCCGCCGAGGTAGGCATCGTCCATCTCCACCCGCCCGGTGAGCGGCAATTTGGCATCGCGCTCGAGCATGGACTGCATCAGTTTCTGCTTGATCTTCCAGGCCGTGGTCTGGGTGACGCCGAGCCGCCGGCCGAGTTCGAGGGAGGAGATCCCTTTCTTCGATTGGGTCATGTGATAGATCGCCGAGAACCACAGGGTCAGCGCCAGCTTGGTCGCGTGGAAGAGCGTGCCGGCGGTCAGCGAAACTTGATGACGGCAGGCGGCGCATTGGTAGAGTTTTCGCCCGGCGATCTCGCAATGGCGCGTGGCGCCACATCGGGGGCAGGCGAACCCCTCCGGCCAGCGCCAGCGGAACAGGGCCTCGCGACACTGCTGCTCGGTACCGTACAACTCACGAAAACGCGGCTCGCTGAGCCCCTTCTGGAACTGAACCTTGTTGCGTGGCATCGTGAATCTCCTGTAAAACCACCAAATGTTCACGATTTGTACCACATCAATCCGGCTGAGTAAAGTGACCACCTCACATACATCCTCTCGCGGTCAGGAGCGGGGTACCTGGGTAGTTACAAATGTTCACGATTTGTACCACATCAATCCGGCGTAAAGTGCGTAATCAGGAAGTACAGTGACCCCTTTTTTGCGTGTGTGACCCCTCGTGTGTGGTGATTCTCTCGCTGCTATCGGCTGCCTATCGCATCCGCGCCCGGCCGCTGGCACTGTCTTCATGTCGTCTCTAATGACCGATCCAATCGGACTCGAAACGTGCGTAACAGTCACGCTCGCCCGGCATCTTCAGCCACCCCGCCAGCAACCGAACGGTCGCGAGCAGCAGCCGGTCGCGCAGATGGGTCGAATTATGGCCATATTCTTCGTAGGTCGAATGTGTGATCTTCTGATTATGCGGGTCGTTCTGAAACTTGCATGCGGTCACCGCCACCGAAGACAGGTACGGCTTGCGATCGGCCCCGGATTGCAGATAAGCGTGCGCCAGCGCCGTGGCACGTGGGAAGTCGAGTGAGAGAATCGTCTCGTCGAGTTCCTTTAGCAGAGTCGCGTCGTCCCTTCGGGAAACATCGTGCGCCAAGAGCTCTTGTTCGACGACCGGCTCGAACAGCTTATTAGAGCGGGCCACGTCGTTGACGAAATTGGCCATCAAGTAAAGCACACGCGGCTGGTAGGGATTGTCGCTCGTGCGGAACCAATCGTTCGCCGTGTTGCAGTAGTCGAGGGCATGCTGACCATCGGTGAAGCTTCTGGGTACGGTGGTCCGCAAGATCAGCTCGGCGGCGGCGACCTGGATGGTGTCGCCGAGGCTCTTGATCGACTTGCCGCCCTGAAGCCGCTCGGTGATGCGCTCGAACAGGGTTTCCTGATCCGCGGTCATCAGTAGCGCAACCATCTCCTCGACCTCTTCGTCGCTGAGCGCGCTCCGGTTCGCCTGCTCGAGACTCTTGCCACCGTCGTCGGGGAAGGCGTCGGCGAACATGACGCACACCGAATCGTAGAGCGAGTAGTACAGCGGCCCGATCGCCATGTCCGGCACCCCCATGTAGAATACCCCATGGGCCTTCTCCCAACCGATGTAATCGGCCAGATCGGTAATGGCCCGGGCGCGAATCGACTTGTGCCCGGTGTTTCTCGCCTTGCGCCCGATGATCGTTTCCTGCATGTCGATGACCCCGAGGAAGCGGATCTGATCACGCAACCGGGCGCGCGCGCTTTCGTCCGCGGCCAGACCCAGGAACAGCCCGTAGGAGCGTTTGGCGTCGCCGCTGATGGTCGCGACCATGTGCTCATGCAGGCGCTCCTCGACCGTTCCCTCGGTGACGATCGGGCTCTGCTCGGGGTTCCACACCACCGGGCCGTAGTCCGGCGGCGGCACGTCCATGCCTTTCATCAAGGCGTAGCGCCCGGGGTAGCGGCCCAGCAGCTGATTCCAGATGTCGAGACCGGCCGGCACATACCAGATGCTCTGCAACAGGGGTAGGAGGCGATACGCTTCGGGCATGAACGGCATCAGGCTGACCGAGGCACGCAAGCCGAGCAGGGTGTGGTCATTGTTGACCAGGGTGATGTTGCCATCGCGCATATTGATGTGGCTGTGAACCTGTACGTACGGCGCCTCGGCGGCCACGACGATGCTCAGCGCATCGCCCACGGAGCGCCCCTGGTGGACCACCATCCGGTGGAAGATGTCGGCCGTGCGGGGTTGATCGCGCTCCAGGATCGCCTGGTTCAAGGCATCGAAATTCTCGTCCTGGGATATCTGCTCTCGGGTCACCAGCATCGCTGTTCTCCACGCAACCGTTTTCTTTGGATCATCGAGTTCAGGTCCTCGTCGGAGCCGAGTACCCGGGCCGCCGTCCCCGTTCCCAGACATGGGCGCGGGCCACGTCTTCGTTCAAATCACCACCCCAGCCCGGGCGGTTTGGGATGATCACATCGCCGTTCACGATCTCGAGCTTTGCCGTCAGAAGATCATCTTTCCACGGCACGTCATCGATGTCGATTTCCGAGATGCGAACATTGCCCACCGACGCGCAGAGATGCACCGAGTGAAGGGTGGACAGATGGCTGTAGTAGTTGTGCGGTGCGATGTTGATGTCGAAGCTCTCCGCCATGTCCGCGACCTTCTTTGCTTGCGTGAAGCCGTTCCACGGCAGGTCGACCATGCAGACGTCCATGGCCCGGGCTTCGCCGGAGAAAAGGGGTCATTCTGCTTTTGTTCCGCTCCAGCGAATAAAGTACAAGGCTCAATTCGTGAATTGTATGCATTAGTGATAGAGTGCCCGGAACGTCAGGAGGTTGGGTTATGGACGGCAAGGGTTTCCAGGTGTGGCTTTCGGCGGCGCGCGGGCTGACGCGCGCGCAGCGGCGCGAGGCGCTCGCGGTGCTGTCGGGCCGGAGCGAGGGCGAGGCATCGAAGGCCGCGATCGAGCTTGGTGTGGACGAGGCCCGGCGCTGTCCGCACTGCGCGAGCGAAGGGGCGGTTTCGCGCGGTATGGCGCGGGGTCTGCGGCGCTACCAGTGCAAGGGCTGCGGCAGGACCTTCAACGCGCTGAGCGGTACGCCGCTGTCGGGCTTGCACCACAAGGAACGCTGGCTGTCGTTCGGGGCGTCGCTGGCGAAGGGGGAGACGGTGAAGGCCTCGGCGGCGCGCTGCGACGTGGCGGTGAGCACGGCGTTCCGCTGGCGTCACCGGTTTCTGGCGGCGGCGCGGAGCGATTCGGAGGTGCTCAAGGGGATCGTGGAAGCGGACGAGACCTACGTCCTGGAGAGCCGGAAGGGCGCGCGCGGGCTGGGGCGCAAGGCACGGCGGCGGGGCGGCAAGGCGAAGAAGCGCGGCCTCTCGCGCGAGCAGGTACCGGTTCTCATGGCGGCGGACCGGAGCGGAACGACGGTCAGCGCGGTGCTGCCCAGGGTCGATGCGGCGGCGCTCACGGCTGCCCTCGACCCGGTGGTCGCGAAGGACGCCCTGCTGGTCTCCGACGGCGGCGCGAGCTACCCACCGTGCGCCGCCGCGCTCGGGGTGAGCCACGAAGCACTCAACCGCTCGATGGGGGAACGGGTTCGGGGCGATCTGCATGTGCAGACGGTGAACAGCCGCCACAGCCGGTTGAAGGACTTCCTGCGTCCCCGCCGCGGCATCGCCACCCGCTATCTGGACAACTACCTGAGCTGGTTCCACCTCGTCGGCCTCGCCCCCGGCGCCAATGACCGAGCCTGCCTCGCCGCCGCCGTAACAAGGTGACGCATACAATTCACGAATTGAGCCAAGTACAATGACCCCTTTTTTCTTTTTTTGCTTTCTCGATATGAGCTAAGTCATTGAAAAAATTGGTGCCCAGGGGCGGAATCGAACCACCGACACGCGGATTTTCAGTCCGCTGCTCTACCAACTGAGCTACCTGGGCGTCGGCCACGCTCCAGACACGAGGCGGCCCGAAACGGCGACAGCGGCCGCGAACCGAACACCCGCCCGAAGACGCGCCCGCCGCAGCCAGGCGCCCAGATAGCCGAGATCGCGAATGAGATCAAGCGCACATCCCCGCCGCCCCCGCCGGGCGCGCGAACCCCGCCGGGCTGGCGCCCCGCGCGCCGACGCGCCATCATGGCGGCGGAGATAAGGAGAGCCCATGACCCCGACACCGGAAATGCAACGCGACATGCTGCGCCGGATGCAGACCATCCGCCGCTTCGAGGAACGCGCCTCCGAGGATTACCTCGCCGGTAACATCTACGGCGTGGTGCATTGCTACATCGGCGAGGAGGCGGTCGCCGTCGGCGTCTGCGCCGCGCTGGAGCAACGCGACCAGATCATCTCCACCCACCGGGGCCACGGCCACTGCATCGCCAAGGGCGCCGACCTGAACCGCATGATGGCCGAGCTCTGGGGCCGCGAGGCCGGCTACTGCAAGGGCAAGGGCGGCTCCATGCACATCGCCGATTTCGCCATCGGCATGCTGGGCGCCAACGGCATCGTCGCCGGCGGCATCCCGATCGTCACCGGCGCCGGGCTCGCGGCCCAGCTCGAGGGCGAGGGCCGGGTCGCCGTCAGCTTCTTCGGCGACGGCGCCGCCAACGCCGGGCCGTTCCACGAATCGATCAACATCGCGGCGGCCTGGAAGCTGCCGATGCTCTACGTCTGCGAAAACAATCTCTGGGCCGCAGCCACAGCGGCGGCCGATACGCTGGCGCACCAGGACGTGGCGGCGCGTGCCGCCGGCTACGCCATCCCCGGCGTGGTGGTCGACGGCAACGACGCCCTGGCGGTCCACGCGGCCGCGGCCGAAGCCGTGGCCCGCGCGCGGGCCGGCGAGGGGCCGAGCTTGATCGAATGCAAGACCTATCGCTGGCGCCTCCATACCGAGCGGCCGGGCCAGGTCGACTACCGCCCGGAGGCGGAAATCGCCGTGTGGCGGGAACGCGATCCGATCAAACGCCTGGCCGAGCACCTGCAACAACAGCAGGGCCAGCTCACCGAGGAGGAATGGCAGGCAATGGACAGAGAGATCCTGGCCGCCGTCCAGGCCGCGGTCGAGTTCGCCGAGGCGAGCCCTTTCCCGGCGCCGGAGGCGGCGCTGGAAGACGTTTTCGCGGCCACGGGGAACTGAGCCATGGCGCGGATCACCTATGCCCAGGCCGGGCTCGACGCGCTGGCCGAGGAAATGCGCCGCGACCCGAAGATCTTCCACCTCTCGACCGACGCCAATCGCGATTTGGTGGCGGAATTCGGCGCTTCACGCGTGCGCGGCACGCCGATCGCCGAGGCCGCCTTGACCGGCATCGGCCTCGGCGCCGCCGGCTCCGGCTTCCGCCCGATCGTCGATTGGCGGATGGTCACCTTCTGCTTCGTCGCCATGGACCAGATCGTCAATCAGGCCTCGAAGATCCATTACATGTTCGGCGGCCAGACGACCTTTCCGGTGACCTTCCGCGCCTCCGTCGGCGGCGGCACCCGCCTCGCGGCGCAGCATTCCCAGAGCCCCTATTCCATGTTCATGAACCTGGCCGGGCTGAAGCTGGTGCTGCCGTCCACGCCTTACGACTTGAAAGGCCTCTTGAAATCGCTGATCCGCGACGACAATCCCGTGATCAGCTTCGAATCGACCCGGCTGATGGGCCTGGAAGGCGAGGTCCCGGAGGAAGACTACACGATTCCCATCGGCCTCGCCGAGGTGAAGCGGGAAGGCTCCGACGTCACCGTCATCGCGCTCGCCTGGCTGGTGCACGAGGCGCTTGCCGCGGCCGAAACGCTCGAGCGCGAAGGCGTCTCCGTCGAGGTGGTCGACCCCCGCACGCTGGTGCCGATGGACGCCCCGAGCTTGCGCGCCTCGGCCCGCAAGACCGGTCGCGTGGTGATCGCCGACGAGGCCGGCCCGACCGCCGGCGCCTCGGCCGAGATCGCGGCGCTGTTGAGCGAGGATGCGGCGACCTTCGCCGCGCTGAAGGCGCCGCTCAGGCGGGTCTGCGCGTTGCAGGTGCCGATCCCCTACAGCCCCGGACTGGAGGACCACGTCTTCCCCGACCGGCATGGAATCGCCGACGCCGTCCGCGAGCTGATGGAGCTCGGCTGATGAAGGGGGGGCTGATGAATGCGGGGCTGACGGAAGGGGGGCGGTTGGCATGAGCGACGACGCGGCCAAGCCCTTCTGGCGCCGGAAGTCGCTCGAGGAGATGACGGCGACGGAGTGGGAATCGCTTTGCGACGGTTGCGGCAAGTGCTGCCTCAACAAGATCGAGGACGTGGATACGGGCGAGATCCTGCCGACCCGGGTCGCCTGCCGGCTGTTGGACCTCGGGAGCTGCCGCTGCACCGATTATGGCCGCCGCACCCGGCTGGTGCCCGACTGCGTCGTGCTGACGCCCGCCAACGTCGCCACGATCCCCTGGATGCCCGCGAGCTGTGCCTACCGGCGCCTCGCCGAGGGCCGGGATCTCGCCTGGTGGCATCCCCTGGTCTCGGGCGATCCCGAGACCGTGCACCAGGCCGGCATCTCGGTCCGCGGCCGGGTGATCTCCGAGCGCCGCCTGCGCCGGCCGCTGGAGGATTACGTGGTCGACGGGGAATTCTGAGAGCGGGCCGGAGTGTCACGCCGCCCCCGAGCGAGGCGATCGCCGCCGTCACCTACGCCGGCCCGACCCGGCGCCGCCCTCAGATTCGCTTGCCCGCCGTCCAGCCGCCGTCGACCAGCAGCGTGGTGCCGGTGATGAAGCTGGCGTCGTCGGAGGCGAGGAAGAGGATCGCCTTGGCGATCTCCGCCGGCTCGCCCCAGCGGCCCATGGCGTGGAGGTTGCGAATTCGCTCCACCGTCTCGGCGTCCTGGAAATAGCGCTCGGTCAAGGGCGTGCGGGTGACGCCGGGGCCGACCGCGTTGACCCGGATGTTGTGCTCGGCGAGCTCCATTCCCATCGCCTTGGTGATGCCAACCACCGCGTGCTTGGAGGCGGTGTAGGCCACCCGACTGGGCGCGGCCTGGACGCCCAAGGTCGAGGCCAGGTTGACGATGGCGCCGGCGCCGCCGGCCTCGACCACGGCTTTCGCGAAGGCCTGCGAGCAGAGAAAGACGCCCGAGGCGTTCACCTGCAGGACCCGATTCCATTCCTCGAAGGAAAGCTCCAGCACCGGGGCGATCTCGCGGATGCCGGCGCTGTTGACCAGGACGTCGAGACGGCCGATCGCTTGGCCGGCGGCGTCGACGAAATGGCCTGCGGCTTCCGCACTGGTGACGTCGAGGGCGAAGGCATGGCCCCGGCCGCCCTCGCCGGCGATATCCGCGATCGTGCGATCCGCCATCTCGACGTCGATGTCGCCGACGGCGAGAATTGCGCCCTCGCGCGCCGCGTGCAGCGCCACCTCGCGGCCGATGCCGCTGCCGCCGCCGGTCACCAAGACCGCCCGATCCTCGAATCGCATGCCTCAATCCTCCCTCGCGTCCCAAGGCGAAGCTTGCGACGGCGACAGCCCGCTGACAAGCCAGTCCCTGATAGGCTGGTCCCTGATAGGCTGGTCCCTGTCAAAAAGTCCTTCGTTTCGAAGCGGCCGTGGCCCCGATGCGCGACCACCTCGCACTCTAGATAATACCGTCCTCGGCGAGGCGCTCGCGGGCCTCGGCGTCGAGGCCGAGGGCGCCGAGGATTTCCGCGTTGTGCTGGCCGACCTCGGGGGCGGCGTAGCGGATCGCCCCGGGCGTGGCCGAGAGCCTGGCCGAGATCCCGTGCATGGCCAGGCTGTCCATCTCCTCGTCGGGAAACTCCAGCAGAATGCCGCGCTCGATCATGAAGGGGTGGTCGAAGAGGTCCGAAATGTCGGCGACAGGCCCGACCGTGACTCCCAAAGCGGAAAAATGCGCGAGGTTTTCCTCCAGCGTTCTGGCACCGATGAACTCCGCGACCATGGCGTCCAGGATATCGCTGTTCAGAACCCGATTCTCGTTGGCGAGAAAACGCGGGTCGTCAATCGTCTCGGCCCGCCCGATGGCGCGCATCAGCCGCTCGAACATGCCCTGCGTCGAGGCGGAGAGCGCGGCGAAGCCGCCGTCCAAGGTTGGGTAAACGTTGCGGGGCGCCGTGGTGTTGGAGCGGCTGCCGGTGCGGGGCGGCACCTCGCCGGTCAGCTGGTAGTTGGCCGCCAGCGGCCCGAGGATCGAGAACAACGGATCGAACAGCGGCAGGTCGATCACCTGGCCGCGCCCACCGCGCACCTCGACCTCGCGGAGCGCCACCATGAAGGCGGCGGCGCCATGGAGCCCGGCGACCTGATCGGCCAGCGCCAGCGGCGGCAGCACCGGCTCGCGGTCGGCGAAGCCGGTCATCGCCGCGAAACCACTCATCGCCTCGACCAGGCTGCCGAAGCCGGGGTTTTCGGCCAAGGGACCGTCCTGGCCCCAGCCGGTGACCCGGACCACGACGAGTTTCGGATTGACCTCGAGGAGCCGTTCCGGCGCCAGGCCCATCGCCTCCAGCCGGCCCGGGCGAAAGTTCTCGACGAGGGCGTCGGCGTTCGCCACCAGATCGAGCAGGATCTCCCGCGCCCGGTCCTCGCGCAGATTGAGGCTGACGCTCTTCTTGTTGCGGGCGTAGGCCTTCCAGTAGGTCGAGACGCCGGCGACCCGCCAGTTGCGCAAATCGTCGCCGCTGCCCGGCCGCTCGATCTTGATCACCTCGGCGCCGAAGTCGGCGAGGAAGGCGGTCAGCGCGTTGCCGGCGACGACACGGCTGAGATCGAGGATCCTGAGCCCGTCCAGCGGGCAGGCCGCGTCGGCTCGGTAGTCGGTCTTCCTGGGCACGCCGCCGCTCCGCCATCCACTCGCTCAGTTGCGGACCGCGCGGGCGGAGTTGCCGCCGTCGATGGTAATGACGGTGCCGGAAATGTAGGAGGCCCGCTCGGAGGCGAGGAAGACCACCAGATCGGCCACCTCTTCCGCGGTGCCGGGGCGGCCGAAGGGCAGACCCCTCATGTCCTCGCGCCAGGTCTCCGGATCGCGGCCGCCGTCGCTAGCGCGCTGCTTGGCGAGGGTCACCAGCCGCTCGGTCTCCGTGGCGCCGGGATTGACGGCGACCACGCGAATTCGATTGTCGGCGCTCTGGCTGCCCAGCGCGCGGGTGAAGGCCATCAGGCCGGCGTTGCCGGCGCTGCCGGCGATGTAGTTGAAGTCCTGCCGCTCGCCCGCCGCGCCGATGACGTTGACGATGGCGCCGCCGCCGCCAGCCTTCATCTGGGCGTAGACGGCGCGGGTCAGGTTGACGTAGCCGAAGACCTTGAGGTCCCAAGCGGCGCGCCAGGTCGCCTCGTCGATTTTTTCGATCGAGCCGCCGGGAATGGCGCCGGCGTTGTTCACCAGGATGTCGACCGGCCCGACCGTCGCCGCCAGCGCGTCGGCCTCGCCCGGCTGGGACAGGTCCATCGGGTGGATGGTGATGGCGACCTGATGCTCGGCCATGATGCGGTGGCGCGCCGCCTCCAGGTCCGCCTCCGTGCGGGCGACAATGTGGACGGCGCAGCCTTCCGCCGCCAAACCCTCGGCCACCGCGAGACCGATCCCCTTGGAGCCGCCGGTAACGATCGCCGTCTTGCCTTGGAGCCCGAGTTCCATCCCCTTCTCCCTCCCCCTCGTCCGACCCCGAACCTCACAGCCCGGCCCGGGCATTGCAAGCGCGGAGTTGGCACCCTCGAGATTGCCTCTCGCCTTCGGCACCGGTTTTGTGGGATTTTGCATGGTACACGACGGCATTTACGTAGGACGTTGAAAAGGTTGTAGGATTCCCGATTCACTCCACGACGAGTCAAGAGGGAAATCATGCGAGACAACCCGATCAACGCCCTGCGTGAGACGCTACGATGCGGCTTCGCCTTTCGCAAGAGCCGTCTGGAGAGCCTTTGCGTCTTGGTCTTCGGCGTGTTCGTCGCCCGGACGGTGAACCTCTCTCACTTGGCCTGCCACTTTCCGGGGCGCGCGCGATCCAGCTCCAACTATCGGCGCCTGCAACGGTTTTTCGAGCAAGTCGATTTCGATTACGATCGCCTCGCCGAGTTCCTGGTCGCGATGATGGGGCTCCAGGCGGGGCCGTGGCGGCTGACCATGGACCGGACCAACTGGCGGCTGGGTCGCCGCGACGTCAACATCTTGATGATCGGCATCGTCAACCGCGCCATCGCCATTCCCGTGTGCTGGCGGGTGCTCGACAAGGCGGGCAATTCCAATACCAAGGAGCGGATCGCGATCCTCGAACACGTCCTCCGGCTCTTCGGGGTCGACAAGATCGCCAGCCTCCTGGCCGACCGGGAATTCATCGGCGACGCCTGGCTGGCATGGTTGCAGGAAAAGGCCATCCCCTTTCACATCCGCATCCGATCCAACATCAAGATCGCCAACACGCGTGGTCGCATGGTCAAGGCGAGGGAGCTGTTTCGCGACCTCAAACCCGGGGAAAGCCGCATCCTCTCCAACGCCAGGCGCCTCTCGGAGGCCAGAAAACCCAAGGCCAGGCCCGTCTTCGTCGCCGCGCTCCATCTCAAGACCGGCGAACTGTTGATCGTCGTGACCAACGACGCGCCCGAGGAGGCCTTGGCCATCTACGCCCAGCGCTGGCAAATCAAGACCCTCTTCGCCGCCTTGAAAACCCGTGGCTTCAACCTCGAAGACACCCACATGACCGACCCGGAGCGCATCTCCAAGCTCACCGCCGTCCTTTCCATCACCTTCTGCTGGGCGCACAAAGTCGGCGATTGGCTCCACGAGGCCGAGCCGATCCGCCTCAAAACCCACAAAAGGATGGCAAAATCCATCTTCCGATACGGTTTCGAGTGGATAAGGCGACAGCTCGTCAATCCTATCGACAGGCGTCAAGCCATTGAGCTGATTCGTTTCCTCGTCCCCGGAAAACCACCAGTCCAGGTGCCCAGGCCAAAGCCAGCATGAACGAGTCGTGTACTGTGGGGATTTTGGTACATCGTCGAACATCGGAGGGGAGAGAGTCGAGATGCTGAAGGTCGCCAATCCGCAAGCCATGAAAGACCACATCGGCGAGGAGCTGGGTATCAGTTCCTGGATCACCGTCGATCAGGACACCATCGATCGTTTCGCCGACGCCACCGGCGATCACCAGTGGATCCACGTTGACGTGGCCCGCGCGAAGGCCGAGATGCCGGGCGGCAAGACCATCGCGCACGGCTATCTGACGCTCTCGCTGGTGCCGCGCATGATGCACGAGATCTACGAGATCGAGCAAAAGAGCCACGGCCTCAACTACGGCTCCAACAAGATTCGGTTCACCAGCCCGGTGCCGGCCGGCAGCCGGGTGCGCGGCCGCGCGAGGCTGAAGGCGTGCGAGGACGTCAAGGGCAACGGGGTGCGCATCATCAACGAATTCACCGTCGAGATCGAAGGCCAGGAGCGCCCGGCACTGTTCGCCGAGGTGATCAGCCTGATGTACGCCTGAAGGGGGGGGGGGAACGAGCGCATGAGCGATGTCTTGGAGGCGCCGGCGCCGCTGGCGCGGGGCCGAGCCGCCGCGCTCGGCATGGACGCGGGCCGGCTGGCCGAGGCGACCCGCTTCGCCGAGGCGAACGAGACGCCCTGGCCGCGCGAGCTGGACAAGCGTCTGCGCGACGGCGAGTTCGAGCCGCCGCCCTATAACGCGCCCTTGGGGCCCCTCTTCGATCGGGGCGGGCCGGCGGGCTTGGTGCTGAGGCGCGGCCAGGTGGCCAGCGAATGGGGCGAGACGCGCCGCGCCGACCTCACATTTTCCGTCGCCAAGAGCTATCTCGCCGTTCTCGCCGGGATCGCCCATGACGATGGGTTGATCGACGAATTGGACGCAGCCGTCGGCGAGAGCGTGGCCGACGGCGGGTTCGAGTCCGACCAGAACCGCGATATCACGTGGCGCCACCTGCTGCATCAAACAGCCGAGTGGGAAGGCACGCTGTTCGATCGGCCCGACTGGATCGACCGCAACCGCGGCGTCGGGCCCGGCTCCGACAACAGCCGCAAGGGCCAGCCCCGGACGCTCGGCCGGCCGGGGAGCTTTTGGGAATACAACGACGTCCGGGTCAACCGGTTGAGCCTGGCGCTGCTGCGGATTTTCCGCCGGCCGCTGCCGGAGGTGTTGAAAGAGCGGATCATGGATCCGATCGGCGCCGGCGAGGACTGGCGCTGGCATGCTTACGACAATGCCGAGGTCGAGGTGGACGGCCGGCGCCTATGGTCGGTGCCCGGCGGCACGCACTGGGGTGGCGGGCTGCGGATCGGGGCCGAGGATCAAGCCAGGCTGGGCCTCCTGATCGCCGCCGGTGGCGTCTGGCGCGGGCGGCGGCTGCTCTCTGAGGCCTGGATCGCGGAGATGCTCGCACCCTGTCCGGTCAAGCCGATTTACGGTTTTCTCTGGTGGCTGAATACAGGCCGCGGCTATCGCCCGGCGGCGCCGGAGACCAGCGTCTTCGCTTCGGGCGCTGGCGGTAACGTGATCTGGGTCGATTCCGCGCTCGAACTGGTCGCCGTCGCCCGCTGGCTCGACCCCGAAGCGGCCAACGGCTGGACAGAGCGGGTGATCGCGGCGATCGATGGGTAAGGCGCGAGGAAACGCGACATGGATTTGACCCTCCGTCCCGAGGACCAGGCCTTCCAGGACGAGGTCAGAGCCTTCATCGCCGACAGCCTGAGCGACGACATGGTCGAGGCGAACCGGCTCACCAGCGGCATCTTCGCCGAGATCGAGATCCGCGCCATCGACGCCACCGAGCAGCGGCTGATGAGCGAGATGAGCCAGGGGCAGAACCCGGGCGCCGCCTCGTCCATGGTGAAGACCCTCGGCTCGGAGGTGAACCAGCGGGTGAGCGAGCTCGGCATCGAGGCGATCGCCCATTACGGCTTCCCCCACCAGCCCGAGGCCCGCGTTCCCGGCGGCAACGTCGAGCCGATCGGGCCCGACCACGCGGTACCGGCCATGGCGCGCTATCTGAACACGCGCGCGCATTCGATCTATGCCGGCTCCAACGAGATCCAGCGCAACATCATGGCCAAGCTGGTCCTGGGTCTGTGAGCCTCGAGATGTCGAACCGCGCCGCCGCTATTCGCTGGATCGAGGCCTATTTCGACGACGGCCGCTTCGTCGAGGATCTGGCCCGCCGGGTGGCGATCCCCACGAGCGCGCAGGTGCCGGAGCACCGCCCCGATCTCTATCGCTATCTGGGCGAGGAGATCGCGCCGACGCTTCGTACCATGGGCTACGCGACCGAGGTGCTGGACAACCCGGTGGCCGCGGGCGGCCCCTTCCTGATTGCCGAGCGGCACGAGGGGGAGGACCTGCCGACGGTGCTGACCTACGGCCACGGCGACGTGGTCCGGGGCCTGGAGGGGGAGTGGCGCGCTGGGCTGGAGCCCTGGACGCTGATCCGCGAGGGCGACCGCCTCTACGGTCGCGGCACTGCCGACAACAAGGGCCAGCACAGCATAAACATCGCCGCCCTCCAGGCCGTGCTGGCGACCCGAGGCCGCCTCGGCTTCAACTCCCGTATCCTGCTGGAGTGTTCGGAGGAGCTGGGCTCGCCCGGCCTCGACGCCTTTGCCGAGAGCCATCGCGATTCGCTGGCCGCCGATGTTCTGATCGGCTCCGACGGGCCGCGCCTCAAGCCGGAGGTGCCGACGTTGTTCATGGGCACGCGGGGTGCCATGAACTTCGAGCTGGTGGTGAACTTGCGCGAGGGCGCGCATCACTCGGGCAACTGGGGCGGGCTGATTTCCAACGCCGGGACGCGCCTCGCCAACGCGCTCGCCACCCTGGTCGGGCCCAAGGGCGAGATCCTGCTGGAGGATCTGAAGCCGGAAGCGATCCCGAATTCGGTCCGCGTGGCGCTGGCCGATTGCGAGGTCGACGGCGGCGAGGACGGGCCGGCGGTCGAGCCCGATTGGGGCGAGCCCGGCCTGACGCCACAGGAGCGGGTGTTCGGCTGGAACGCCTTCGAGATCCTGGCCTTCAAGGCCGGCAACCCCGATCGCGTGGTGAACGCGATCCCGCCCCGTGCGACGGCCTGGTGCCAGATCCGCTTCACCGTCGACCGCGATTCCGAGAGCTTCCTGCCGGCGATCCGCCGCCATCTCGATGCCGAGGGTTACGGCGACGTGGGGGTGGAGCAGGGCATGCGCTCGTTCTACATGAAGGCGACGCGGCTGCTGCCCGACCACCCCTGGGTGCAATGGACCGTGGGCTCGCTCGAGCGCACGCTCGCTCGCCGCCCGATGATCGTGCCGAACCTGGGCGGCTCGCTGCCCAACGACGTCTTCGCCCAGACCATCGGTATGCCGACCATCTGGGTCCCGCACTCCTATGCGTCGTGTTCCCAGCACGCGCCGAACGAACACCTGCTCGCCTCCGTCGCGCGCGAGGGATTGCAGATAATGACAGGTATATTTTGGGACTTGGGCGAGGGCGGGACGCCGGGCCGCGAGACGGCGTGAGGGATCGGCGGAGCCTGTGAAGCTCGGCGGTTTCGACGCCATCCGGCGCACCCTCGGGCATCGCGACTACGGCCTCTACAGCGCCGGCAACGCGGTCTCCCTGGTCGGCAACTGGGTGCAGCGCGTGGCGGTCGGTTGGCTCGCCTGGGAGCTCACGCATTCCGGCGCCTGGCTCGGCCTCCTGGCCATGGCCGAGCTCTCGCCGGCCCTGGTGCTGGGGCCGCTCGGCGGCGCGGTGGCCGACCGGGGCGGCCGGCTGCGCCTGATCGCAATCGCCCAGGCGGTTTCGATGGCGACCTCCCTCGTGCTGGTGGGACTGATCGTCACCGATTGGGTCACGCCGGAACTGCTGATCCTGGTGGTGCTGATCTCCGGCGCGGCGCAGGGCTTCATCCAGCCGGCCCGCCTCGCCCTGGTGCCGAGCCTGGTGCCGCGCGAGGACATCCCGACCGCCGTCGCCGTCAACGCCATCATTTACAACCTCGCCCGCTTCATCGGCCCGGCGCTGGCCGGCGTGCTGATCGTCACCCTCGACGTCGCCGCCGCCTTCGTCGTCAACGCAGGCAGCTACCTCGCCTTCCTCCTGGTGCTCACTCGAATTCGGCTGCGCCACGACATCGTCGACACGAGCCGCTCGCGGAACACCTCGCTGCTGGCGGACATCGGCGAGGGCCTGGCCTATGCCGCCCGTCATCCCGGGATCGGTCCGCTGCTGCTGCTCGCGGTGGTGATGTCGCTCGGTGTCCGGCCCTATGTCGAGCTGCTGCCGGGCTTCGCCGACGCGGTCTTCAAGGGCGGCGCGGAGACGCTGGCGGCGCTCACCTCGACGATCGGCGCCGGCGCGATTTTGAGCGGTTTCTGGCTGGCCCAGCGCGGCGATCGGGAGGGGCTCGGCCGCATTACGCTTCTGGCCATGGGGGTTCTGATCCTGTCCGTGATCGGCTTTGCCGCGACCGATAGCTTCGCCCTGGCGCTCGTGGCGATGGGTGTCTCGGGTCTCTCCATGGTGGTCGGCGGGGTCGGCGCCCAGACGCTGATCCAGCTCTCCATCCGGCCCGAGATGCGGGCCCGGGTGATGAGCCTCTATGGCCTGATCTTTCGCGGCGGACCAGCGGCGGGTGCCTTGGCGATGGGTGCGGCCTCGGAGGTGGTGGGGCTGCGCTGGCCCTTGGCGGTGGGCGGCCTGGCGGCGCTCGCGGTCTGGGCCTTCACTTGGATACGCCGCCGGGATGCGATCTCCGATCTCGAAGGCCGGGGCCAGACCCGTGAATCGCCAACCGGTGAGCGAGAGGCTAATCTGGCGGCCGAGAAACCATCGCGCGAGGGGGGGGAATGACCGAGGGGTGGCCACTCGAGGACGTCCAGGTCTTGGAATTCTCGCACGCCATCATGGGCCCGTCGGCCGGCATGATCTTGGGCGATCTCGGCGCCGATGTGATCAAGATCGAGCCGGTGCCCGCGGGCGATAGGACCCGCTGGCTGAAGACCGTGGGGCTAGGCTTCTTCCCCTATTTCGGCCGCAACAAGCGGAGCCTGGCGATCGACGTCCAGGCGCCCGAATGTCGCCAGGTGATCGACGCCCTGGTGGCCCGATGCGACGTTGTGCTGGAAAATTTCGCCCCCGGCTCGATGGAGCAATGGCAACTCGGCTACGAGCGGCTGGCCGAGATCAATCCCGGCCTGATTTACTGCGCCCTCAAGGGCTTCCTCTCCGGGCCCTACGAGCACCGCCGGGCGCTGGACGAGGTCGCCCAGATGATGAGCGGGCTCGCCTACATGACTGGGCCGGAGGGCCGGCCCTTGCGCGCCGGCACCTCGGTGATCGACATCTTGGGCGGGCTCGGCGGCGTGGTCGGCATCCTGGCGGCGCTGCGCGAGCGAGACCGCAGCGGCCGGGGCCAGAAAGTGAAATCGGGCCTGTTCGAGGCCGCGAGCTTCATCATGGGCCAGCAGATGGTGCAGTCGATGCTCACCGGCGAAGTGCCGGTGACCATGGCGCGGCCGGTCCGGGCCTGGGGGGTCTACGACATCTTCACCTCGAGCGACGAAAAGATGATCTTCATCGGCGTGGTGACCGAGACCCAGTGGCGCCGCTTCTGCGAGGTCTTCGAGCGCGCCGATCTCGCGGCCGACCCCCGCCTCGCCAGCAACGCGGAGCGGGTCGAGCAGCGCGAGTGGCTGATCCCCTCGCTGGCTGAATTCTTCCGTGGCTTCGCCGCCGCCGAGCTGTTGGCGAAGGCGGAGGAAGCGGCGCTCGCCTTCGGCCCGGTCAACCGGCCGGACCATCTGCTCGACGATCCGCACCTGAACCACGAGGGCCGCCTGGTCGAGGTGACCTTGCCCGACGGCAAGGTGGTGAAGGCGCCGCGCTTCTACGTCGAGATGGGGAACCGCTGGTTCTCCGCCCGGCGCAACCCGCCCGGGGTCAGCGAGCACGCCTGGGAAGTCCTGCGCGGCGCCGGCATCAGTGACGGCGAGATCGAGGAATTGGCCGCCAAGGGCCTGATCGTGCTACCCGAGCCGCCCGGGGAACGGGCGGCGGAATAGCCGGCGCGAGCGAGCGCCGTCATGGCGCGCGGGCGGCGTTTTATCGCCGCCTCCGGCACGACGGCGAGCCCGTCCCAGAACCGGTCACTTCGCGCGCTACCTAATCCGGCCACTTCACGCGTCACCTACACCTGCAACGATTGTGCGTCACGAATCGGCGGCATAGTCCCCGAGGGTCCCTAGTGATCAACATACCGTCCTGCAGTCACCGTTGTACCATCCGACGCCTCTAATATTTACGCTTGAACTCTTACTCGACGATTTTCCAGTAAGCGTCTTTCATAATCACTTTGCCATCTCGAAATTTATAGAAGTCACATCCCCGGACTTCGATCCTCTGGCCGGCCGTGGTCGTGCCGGTAAGCAGCCACTTCGAGATGCCGACGTTGCCGTCAATGAAGTGACTTTCCTCACCATAGTGCACATCCGGGATGCCTTCGAAGCGCGTATTCAGCATTGCCCGTACATCATCAAAGCCCTCGGCCTTTGATCCAAAGGGATATTGCCCACGGGGCATTTGAAGGACGCAGTCATCGGCGAAGAAGCTCATCACCTTATCGATGTCATGCGCATTGAAAGCGTTGAGCAATCCGTTCAAAACGCCGGCTACTGGAGTGTCGGCTGCCATGATGATTCTCCTCTAGGTGCGAACGTCCTTCGATCCTAGCACCTCGATCAGGTGCTCGGTAGCACGTCGGAACCTCGAACCTCGTTGCCAGTCTGCCGAACGGTTAAAATGGATCACGACTCGCCTGTTAGCGCATGCTAATATTACGGGTGGCGTTGGGGAAGAACAGACGTGGTCGGACCGACCGCGAACATCGACCCGTCCGTGGACTTGCCCGCGTGCCCGGCGCGGCCCCGGCCGCTCAAATTTCTCTCATGTTCGGCGCGCTTCGACAGTTCGCGAGAGCTACTCCCGCGACTGCTACCAACCGCCCCGGCGGACTGCGCCCGCGCCGCCCCGCTCCTCCTCCCGGCCATCCAGGAAAAGTGACGGAGGCGGTGAATCATGCCTCGAGGCGAGGTCGATTGAGATTCTTCCGCTAAGGTAGGCTGCGATCCGTGGCATATGCTGTCGGGCGAAGCGGAGAGAGCCATGACCGTGAATAAACTCGCGAGCGACCAAATCGGCCTGCCGGAGTTTCCGCCGGTCGCGTCCGCCGCCGGCGACGTTTTCTCGCTCTCCTCGCACAAGCGGGCGCGAGAGGCGCTGGCGTTCGGCCTTTCGGTCGCGGCGCCCGGCTTCAATATCTTCGTCGTGGGCGACGATCGCAGCGGGCGCATGACCGCGACTCTGGACTATTTGCAAAAGGCGGTGGCGGAACGGCCCTCGCCGCCCGACTGGCTCTACCTCAACAACTTTCGCGAACCCCATCACCCTCGGCCCCACGCCGTGCCGGCCGGTCGGGGCCGAGTCTTCAAGGCGGCGATGGAGACGCTGCTGCCGCAGTTGCGGGAAGCCCTGAACAAGGCCTTCGGCGACGCCGGCTTCGCCAAGCAGATCGAGGCCGAAGGCGACGAGGTTCAGCGGCTGATGGGCGAGAGGATGGACGCGCTCCGCGCCACCGTGCGCGACCAGGGCTTCGATCTGTTGCAGGGCCCCCAGGGCATGTCGATCGTCGAGCTCGATGCCGAAGGCCAGCCGGCCTCGCCCGAGGGCCTGAGCGACGAGCGGCGCGAGCAACTGGAGGCCCTGACCAAGGAAGTGAACGAGAAGCTTCGCGATCTGAAGCGTGATGCCGCTCAGCGCCAGGTGCGGCTGGCCGAGAGCATTCGTGACATGACCCAGAGGGTGGCCGAAAACGCGGTCGGCGGACTGCTGGACGAGATCGCGGAACGCTTTTCCGACCATGGCGAGATCACCACCTGGCTGGCGGATATGCGTCGCGATCTGCTGGAGAACATTGCGCTGTTTCAACCCAGGCCCGACGCCTCGCCGCCCGCGCCCGGCACGGCGCCGGAGCAGCGCTATGCCGTGAACCTGCTGGTCGATCGCGCCGACGAGCCTCATCCCAACGTCGTGCTGGAGCCAGATCCGAGCTTCGAGCGGCTCTTCGGCTATGTCGAGTATCGCCAGAGCGGCGGCATACTGGAAACCGATTTCTCGCTGATCCGCACCGGCTCGTTGCACAAGGCCAACGGCGGCATCCTGGTCCTGCGGGCCGAGAATCTGGCGGTCATGCCCGGGATCTGGCAGGCTCTGAAAGCGGCGCTGCGCGATTGCGAGATCGAGATCACCACCCAGGCCCGCCAGTCGGTGCTGCCGATCGCCGGCGCGCCGCACCCGGTGGCGATCCCCCTCGATGTGAAGGTCGTGCTGGTCGGCTCGCCGCAGTGGTACTACACCTTCTTCTCCGTCGATCCGGATTTCCAGACCTTCTTCCGGATGAAGGCCGACATCGACACCGACATGGAGGCGAGCGAGGAAAACCGCGCTCACTACGCCGGCCTGATCGAAAAAATGGCGCACGACTACGGTGAGCTGACGGTCGCGCCGGACGCGCTCGCGCGCCTCATGGCGATGGCGGCGCGCTGGTGCGGAGACCGGCGGCGCATGACGGCACAGTTCGAGCGGGTCGAGGACTGCCTTCGCGAGGCCGCGCATCTGCTGGACCCACCCTGCGAGGGGGAGGTGACGCGCGCCGCCGTCGAGGCCGCCATCGACGCCAGGCGCGAGCGCAACGCCCGCATCGAGGATCGCCTGCACGAGCAGATCGCCGAGGGGACGGTGATGATCGATGTTGCCGGCGCCGTGATCGGGCAGGTCAACGCCTTGACCGTGCGGGATACCGGCGATCATGCCTTCGGCACGCCGAGCCGCGTCACCGCCAGGGCCTCGGTCGGGCGACGCGGCGTCATCAACATCGAGCGCGACATCGCCATGGGCGGACCGATCCAGCAGAAGGGCGCCATGGTGATAGAGGGCTTTCTCGCCGGTCACTTCGCCCGGCGTCATCCCCTCTCCTTCAACTGTTCCATCACCTTCGAGCAGAATTACGGCGGCGTCGAGGGCGACAGCGCCTCGCTGGCCGAGTTGATCGCCATTCTTTCCGACCTGTCCCGGCTACCGGTTCGCCAGGACTTGGCGATCACCGGCTCGGTCAATCAGCACGGCGAAAGTCAAGCGGTGGGTGGGGTACACCATAAGATCGAGGGTTTCTTCCGAACCTGTTCCGATCGCGCGCCACTGAGCGGCACCCAGGGGGTGGTGGTCCCGCGCTCCAACGAGCCGAGCCTCGTGCCACGCGACGCGATCGTCGAGGCGGTGGCGGGGAATCGCTTTCACATCTGGTCGGTCGAGACCATCGACGAGGCCCTCGAGCTGTTCCTCGGCCTCCCGGCGGGCGAACCCGATGGCGACGGCGACTACCCGCCGGACACGATTTATGGGCTGGTCGCCGCCGAACTCGGGCGTTTCGACGCTATCCTACGCGGCGAACGGGACGGCGAGCCGGAAGATCGGGAGGCATAGGGGTGTCCGCAGCTTCGTCTCCGGGGCGGAATAATTCTCGACCGAGAAGTTCCGACTGATCGGTTCATGAATACCATGTCGGTTTCATGACACGAGGACCCGACGAGCCGTTCGACCCCGAGATCGCCCTCGACAGGCCGACGGCATCAAGCAGGCCGACCGTCCGCGCGACGGGCCGGCCCTCGACGGGGCCGTGAGGAACACATCGGGAACGGATTGAACCCGGTTCCCGTCGCCATTATGTGCTATGTTGGCGAACGCGTGAACGCACCCGATCCCGCGTTCGCGTGGCGAGGGGGGCCGGGGCTCGGGCGCCGGGACCGTGCAGTCGGGTTCGAGAGGATGATCGTCGGAGATGAGCTTCAAGGTCAAATTCTGGAGCGTCCGCGGGAGTATCGCTTGCCCGTCCGCCAAATACGTCACCTATGGCGGCAACACGAGCTGCATCGAGGTCGCGCTCGGCGGCCGTCGGATCATTCTCGATTGCGGTACCGGATTGCGGAATTTGGGTAAGTACTTCTCGCGCAAGGACACCAAGCATGCGCATATTTTCCTCACCCATACCCATTGGTGTATCGCACCCGGTTCCTTGGACACAAGTTTGTCTCATGCGGCGGGCCTGAGTGACATCGCGGTGTGCCACGCCTGACGAGCTTGAGCGGGGCTCAGGTAGCCGTTCTTCTCCACGATCCACTGGGCATTGTACTGTTCGACGAACCCGCGGACGGCGTTCCGCAGCTCCGCGATGTTGCGGTAGATGCGGCCATGGATGATCTGTTCCTTGAGCGTGCGATTGAACCTCTCGGCGACGCCGTTGGTCTGGGGCTGTTCGACGAAGGCGTAGGACGGCTGGATGCCCCAGAACTTGATCTGGTTGGTGAAGTGGTCCGACAGATACTGGGAGCCGTGATCCATCCGCAAGGCCAGCCCCCGCGCCGCACCGGCGGAGGTCGAGGCATACAGCCTCGCAAGCCCCATGGAGATCGGCTGAAGGGCGGCGAAGCGGTCGCCTCGCTTGCACACATGCCAGCCGACGCACTCGGCGTTCCAATGCTCGATGGCGGTGAATATCCAGCCCCAGCCGTCGTCCACCGTGAACACCCGAACGCCGTCCGTGCCCCACATGAGGTTGGGGGCATGGGTGATGATCTCACCGACATGGGGATTTCCGCCACGGCGGCGGCAGCGATGGGGCGAGAGCAGGTTGTTCTCGCGCATCACCCGGAGCACCCGCTTGCGGGAAACACGGATGCCACGACAGACCCGAAGCCGAGCCCAGACCTTGCGGTGTCCCTCGCCCTCCCAGGGGGATGCCTCCAGGTCGGCCTCGATGGCCACCAGCAGAGCCTCGTCCGAGATCGAGGGCTTCGGTCCCCGGCGCTTTGCTGGTGGGCGCTCAGCGGTGGCCTGCTGCCGGGATTTCATGGCGTAGAACGAGGAACGGGCAAAACCCCAGGCCGCACAGACCCGCTGGAGGCCGTAGGCCAAACCCGTGCCGGGAGAGGTGGCGGCACTCATCGCCGCGACCTCCGCCGCCCCAAAGGGCCGGACGTCTCCGTCTTGGCCTCCAGCAGTTCCACCTGCATGATCAACTCCCCGATCCGCTTCATGGCGATGTCCAGTTCCGCCTTTACCGGATCGCCCTTGCGTTCCTTGAGCGAGGCATCGATCCCGGCGATCGCCTTCTCACGCCACTGCTCGAGCCGGAAAATCTCCACGCCCAACTGCCGCGACAAAAGTTCCACCGGCTCGCCACGCAAAAGCCGCAGGGCAACCTCACGCTTGCGCGTCACCGTCCACCGCTGGCCAAGTCCCAGCGGGCCTGCCGGCGAAACCTGGCCCGGGGAAAACGTGGACGAGCCAAGCTCGCCCTCGTTTACCACAGGCCCATCAACAGCAACTTTGCGGCTCAAAATTGTCGGTCATGTTCCGGTCCTCCTTGGACACTTCGATTAAGCCAATTCTGTGTCCAAGGAAATCGGGTCCGACTCACCCATACCCATTGGGACCACATCAACGGCTTTCCCTTTTTTACCCCCGGCTACCTGAAGGAAAACGCCTTCACCGTGATGGCGGGACATCTCTACGACAGGGACTTCGGCGTGGAGGAGATCCTGGCCGGCCAGATGTCCCAGCCGACGTTTCCGGTGCCCCTCGATATCATGGCCGCGAAGCTGGATTACGTCGACTTCGAGGGCGGCGAAAGCTTCGACCTCGGCGCCGGAATCAAGATCAAAACCTGCAAGCTCAACCATCCCGACAATGCCACCGGCTACCGGATCGAATACCAGGGCGCCTCGATGTGTTACCTCACGGACACAGAGCACGTGCCCGACAAGCCGGACCAAAACATCCTGGGCCTGATCGAGGGCGCCAATCTGGTGATCTACGACTCGACCTACACGGACAAGGAATTCAAGGACAAGATCGGTTGGGGGCATTCGACCTGGCAGGAAGGCGTGCGCCTCTGCAAGGCCGCCAACGTCGGCCGGCTAGCCATATTTCACCACGATCCCGACCACGAGGACCCCTTCATGGAGCAATTGGAGGCGGAGGCGCGCTTCGCCTGGTCCGGCGCCTTCGTCGCCCGCGAGAACATGCGGATCTTCCTGAGCCGCTGATTCGGCCCCGGGAATTGATACCACCCGCCCACAGTACACGACTCGTTCATGTTGGCTTTGGCCTGGGCACCTGGACTGGTGGTTTTCCGGGGACGAGGAAACGAATCAGCTCAATGGCTTGACGCCTGTCGATAGGATTGACGAGCTGTCGCCTTATCCACTCGAAACCGTATCGGAAGATGGATTTTGCCATCCTTTTGTGGGTTTTGAGGCGGATCGGCTCGGCCTCGTGGAGCCAATCGCCGACTTTGTGCGCCCAGCAGAAGGTGATGGAAAGGACGGCGGTGAGCTTGGAGATGCGCTCCGGGTCGGTCATGTGGGTGTCTTCGAGGTTGAAGCCACGGGTTTTCAAGGCGGCGAAGAGGGTCTCGATTTGCCAGCGCTGGGCGTAGATGGCCAAGGCCTCCTCGGGCGCGTCGTTGGTCACGACGATCAACAGTTCGCCGGTCTTGAGATGGAGCGCGGCGACGAAGACGGGCCTGGCCTTGGGTTTTCTGGCCTCCGAGAGGCGCCTGGCGTTGGAGAGGATGCGGCTTTCCCCGGGTTTGAGGTCGCGAAACAGCTCCCTCGCCTTGACCATGCGACCACGCGTGTTGGCGATCTTGATGTTGGATCGGATGCGGATGTGAAAGGGGATGGCCTTTTCCTGCAACCATGCCAGCCAGGCGTCGCCGATGAATTCCCGGTCGGCCAGGAGGCTGGCGATCTTGTCGACCCCGAAGAGCCGGAGGACGTGTTCGAGGATCGCGATCCGCTCCTTGGTATTGGAATTGCCCGCCTTGTCGAGCACCCGCCAGCACACGGGAATGGCGATGGCGCGGTTGACGATGCCGATCATCAAGATGTTGACGTCGCGGCGACCCAGCCGCCAGTTGGTCCGGTCCATGGTCAGCCGCCACGGCCCCGCCTGGAGCCCCATCATCGCGACCAGGAACTCGGCGAGGCGATCGTAATCGAAATCGACTTGCTCGAAAAACCGTTGCAGGCGCCGATAGTTGGAGCTGGATCGCGCGCGCCCCGGAAAGTGGCAGGCCAAGTGAGAGAGGTTCACCGTCCGGGCGACGAACACGCCGAAGACCAAGACGCAAAGGCTCTCCAGACGGCTCTTGCGAAAGGCGAAGCCGCATCGTAGCGTCTCACGCAGGGCGTTGATCGGGTTGTCTCGCATGATTTCCCTCTTGACTCGTCGTGGAGTGAATCGGGAATCCTACAACCTTTTCAACGTCCTACGTAAATGCCGTCGTGTACCATGCCACCCGCCATAAATTGCGACTGGTGTGACGCGACGCTCGAGCCGACCGGGGAATATATCGAATCCCGATTTGGCCGTGCCCTTCATCGGCGCCGGCTTTTGTTATGGCCGCGAACGCGCTATCCTCATGGCGATGAAAAGACGTGAAGATAGCCGATGCTGAAGGAACGACAGGCGCGAGAGCACGTCCGCGCGGCCTGGGCCGATTGGGATGGCAAATCCGGCGCGCCTTCCGACAAGAGCGCCTTCTACGAGTGGCTGACCGAGAACCGACCGCATCTGCTGCACTTCAAGGCGGCGGTCGACAAGCGAACGCTCGTCCTCACCTGGCTGACGAGCCGCTAGCCGGCTAATCTCGCATCGTTGCGGCCTCGGCCGACAGCGAGCCGACGATTCGGGAGGTGCGGCATGGCGCGGCAGCGACGGAAAATTCATTTCGCCCAGTTCCTGGTGCACGGACCGACCTATCACTCCCTGGCCATGTGGCGGCATCCCAAGACCGCCGAGGCCGGCTACGATTGGACCCGGCCGGAACTCTACCAGCACATCGCCCGGGTTTGCGAGCGCGGCCTCTTCGACATGGTCTTCTTCGCCGATCTCAACTACGTCGCCGACACCTATCGCGGCTCGCTGGAGCCCTCGCTTCGCCATGCCACCCAGGTGCCGGAGCACGATCCGATCCCGCTGCTTTCCTACATGGCCGCCGCCACCAGCCGCATCGGCGTCGCGTCGACCTTCTCCGTCAGCCACCACCATCCCTTCTACGCCGCCCGGCTCTGGGCCAGCCTCGACCATCTGACCGGCGGGCGGGCCGCCTGGAACGTGGTGACCTCGATCAACAGCAACCAGGCGGCCAATCACGGCGAGGAGAGGGCCCCGACCGACCAGCGTTACGAGCGCGCCTTCGAATTTCTGGAGGTCTGCCGCAAGCTCTGGGAGAGCTGGGACGAGGACGCCCTGGTGATGGACCGCGAGAAGGCGATATTCGTCGATGCGAGCAAGGTGCGTCGGATCGAGCACGAAGGGCGGTTCTTCAAGTCGCGCGGACCGTTGAACGTCGTGCGTTCGCCGCACGGCGGCCCCGCCATCCTGCAGGCCGGCACCTCGCCCAAGGGCCGCGACTTCGCCGCCCGGCACGCCGACGGCATTTTCTCGATCCAGCCTCGGGCGGAGGACGCGGCGGCATATTTCGCCGACATCAAGCGACGCATGGCGGATTATGGGCGGGCACCGGAGGAATGTCGCATTCTGTTCGGCGCGCAGCCGATCATCGGGACGAGCGAGGAGGAGGCACGGGAGAAGCAAGCCTTTCACAACGCGTTGGTGCCGCACGAGGGCGCCATGGCGATCCTCTCGGCGCATCTCGACTTCGATCTATCGGCTCTCCCCGAGGACGCCCTGATGGCGGAGCGGGAGGAACCGGAGCTGCAACGGCTCAGGACCCGCTATCTCAAGCCCAATGGCGCCTCGATGACGGCGCGGGAAGTCGCGATGCGCCATGGCCAGAGCGTCGGCCTGCCGCAGTTCGTCGGCACGCCCGAGAGCGTCGCCGATCAACTCGAGGCCTTCATGGAGACCGCCGGCGGCGACGGCTTCATGCTCTCGCCGATCTACTGCCCGGGCGCGATCGAGGAGTTCGTCGACCAAGTGGTGCCGGAGTTGCAACGCCGGGGTCTCTATCGGAGCGAATATCGCGGCCGCACCCAGCGCGACCACCTGCGCCAGGAGGACTGATCGCGATCGACACCGACCTCGACCGCGCTCAGTGCACGATATCGGTGCCCAGCAGCTCCGTCCGCTGCATCACCCGGCGGTGGCGCCGCGCGTCGTAATCCGTCACCCGGTGCATGGTCGCCCGGTTGTCCCACATCACGACGTCGCCCTTCTCCCACTTGTGGCGGTAGACGAAGTCGTCCCGGATGGCATGCTCCATCAGCTGCCCGTGGTACGCCCGACCTTCCTCCAGCGCCATGCCACCGACGTAGTAGGCGACGTTCTCGGTGACGTAGAGGGACTTGCGGCCGTCCGGGTGGGTCCGAACCAGGGGGTGGGTCACCGGCGGCAGATCGCGTTTCTGTTTCTCCGTCGTCGGCGTCAGTCCGGGGCAGAGCACGCGGGTGAACTCGTGATTGTGCACCATGTGGCGGCCGTCGATCGTCCGCTTCATATCGTCGGGCAGGGCCTCGTAGGCGGCGAACATGTTGGCGAACCAGGTCTCGCCGCCCTCGGGCGGGACCTCGCGGCCGTGCAGGATGGAGCCCAGGCTCGGCATCGCCTTGTAGGAGCCGTCGGTATGCCAGAGCGCCGTCAGGGTCGCGAAATAGCGCCTGAGTTCGTGATCGACCTCCAGAATGTTGCCGTCCTCGTCGACGTTGGCGATACGCAGGATCTCCGGCACCTTGGTCGAAATCTTCTCGGCATCCTGATGGATCGCCAGCTCGCCGAAGTTGCGACTGAAGGCGACCTGCTCCGCCTCGCTCAAGTCCTGCTCGGGAAACACCAGGACCAGGTTCTCGGCCCAGACGGCCTTCAGCGCCTCGACCGTCGCGGTATCGAGGGGCTGGCGAAGATCGAGGCCTCGGACTTCGGCGCCGATTGCGGGATGGCGCTTGGCGATGGTGAAGGGCGCGGACGATTCGAGGGACGCGACGACCATGAGGGATCCTCCCGTTGCGGAGCCTGCCGGGCCGATTGGAAGAGGGATGGTCGCACGCCCGCCCCCATGCCTCAAGCGGTGTCTCGAGCGGCGCGCTGTAGCCAGCGGAGGCGAAAAAGCGGTCATTCTACTTTTTCGCCTCCGCTGGCGCTGGCGACACGAACCACGACGAGGCGCGCCGCGGCGACCGATAAAGTAGAATGACCCCTTTTCCCTCGGATCGTGCTACGCGACCCGGTCACGCAACGATCCGCGGAGGGGACGCCATGACCACCGGCGACATCCTGCTGCGAGAAAGGGGTCATTCTACTTTTCCGCCTCCGCTAGCGCTGGCGACACGAACCACGACGAGGCCCGCCGCAGCGATCGATAAAGTAGAATGACCCCTTTTCCTTCTGGGGCCTTCTAATATCACGGGCGAAGTCGGGGGAAGAACAGACGTGGTCGGACCGAACACGAACGGGGCCCCGTCCTTGGGCCAGGCCGTGTCCTCGGCACGGCCAGGCGGCCGAGGCGGTCGCCGCCGGCATCCGACCTTGCTGAACGGGCGCTTCCCGGGGCGCGAATAATCTAGGAATCAGGAAAGCCCGCCAGGCAGCGGACGGTGGCGGGGCTCTCGCCCGCCTCGCGCAGGTGGCGGAGGGTGCGGGAGGCATGCCGCTTGGCCAAGCGCCGCCCGTCCTCGTCGACGATCAGGCCGTGATGGTGATATTCGGGCAGGTCCAGATCCAACAGCGCCTGCAGCAGCCGGTGGACGTCCGTCGCGTCCAAGAGATCCTCGCCCCGGGTCACCAAATCGACGCCCTGCAGGTGATCGTCGACCACGACGGCCAGATGGTAGCTCGTGGGGCTGTCCTTGCGGGCGAGGACGACGTCGCCCAGCCGCTCCGGCCGCGCCTCCCGGCGGCCTCGGCCCCGATCGTGCCAGGCGAGCGGCCCGCCCGCCCTCGCCCTTGCCCGCGCCATATCGAGGCGGAGCGCGAAGCTCCGTCCCTCGGCCAAGCGCCGGGCCCGCGCCTGCCGGGAGAGCCCCAGGCAGGTTCCGGGATAGAGTGGCCCCTCCGGCCCGTGCGGTGCCGTGGGGCTTCGGGCGATCTCCTCGCGGATCTCGCGCCGGGTGCAGAAGCAGGGGTAGATCAGCCCCGCCGCCTCCAGCCGGTCGAGTGCGGCACGGTAGTCGCCGATATGCTCCGATTGGCGGCGCACCGGGGTAACCCAATCGAGCCCGAGCCAGGCGAGATCCCCCACAATCGCCGCCTCGAACTCAGGCCTGGCGCGGCCCTCGTCGATGTCCTCGATCCTGAGCAGGAAGCGCCCGCCCTCGGCCGCCCGCGCGGCAAAGAGCGCCGCGTGGGCATGGCCCAGATGCAGCAGGCCGTTCGGACTTGGCGCGAAGCGGGTGACGATCATAGCATCCGTCGTGCTTTCATGGCAGCGAAATGTCGATCACGAGGAGGCGCGAGGCATGACGGAACCCTACCAGATCCTGGTGGCGGGAAGCGGGGTGATGGGCCGGGGCATCGCGCTTTCCTTCGCCCGGACGGGACATCGAACGGCGGTGTTGAGCCGGGATCCGGCCGGCGTGGCCGAGATCGGCGAGGGCGTCGAGGTGGTGGGCGAGCCGCCGGCGGAGGCGCCGGAGTTGATCATCGAATCGCTGCCCGAGGTGGAGGCGCTGAAGCGGGAGTTCTATTCTCGCCTCGAGGCGGCTTACGGCGGCGCGGCGATCCTCGCCTCCAACACGTCCGGCCTCTCGCTGCCGGAGCTGGCGCGCGATTTGCGCCACCCGGAAAAATTCCTCGCCATCCACTACTTCCAGCCGGCCGACTGGGCGCCGATGGTGGAGGTGGCGCGGATCGAGGCGACGGCGCCGGCAGTGCTCGCGCGGGCCGACGCGCTGGTCCGGGCCAGCGGCAAGATGACCGTGGTGCTGCAGAATCCGGTGCCGGGCCTGTTGATCAACCGCCTGCAGCACGCCCTGCTGCACGAGGCCTATCATCTGATCTCGGCGGGCATCTGCAGCGCCGCCGATGTCGACCGCGCGGCGCGTCACCTGTTGGGCCCCCGGATGTCGGTCACCGGCCTGATCGAGCAGAAGGATCTCTCCGGCCTCGATACCCACGCGCTGGCCCAGGCGGCGATCGTGCCGCATCTCCACTTGCGCGCCGAGCCCAACGAGGTGGTGCAGGCGAAGCACCGCGAGGGCCGCCTCGGCATCAAGACCGGCACCGGCTTCTACGACTGGCGGGCGATGGACGTGCCGGCCTATCAGAAGGCGAGCGCGGCGCTGCTCGCACGAGTACTGGACGCGTTGGAGGGTCGGCGCCCATCGCCGCCACCGCTCAGTTCCGATGACGACGGCTGAGGGGGAGGCCGGACGCCGGGCCGAGGCGCGCGCTCGCCGCCGTCTCTTGGCCGGCGTCCGCGCGCTCGGCGAGATCGACCCCGACTTGGGCGCGATCCGCGAAGCCCATGGCGTGCCGCCGACCCGCCTGCGCCCGCCGGGCTTTTCGACGCTGTTGGGAATCATCACCCAGCAGCAGCTCTCGCTGGCCTCGGGTCGGGCGATCTGGGGCCGGCTGGAAGCGGGGCTCGGCCGGGTGACCGCAGACGTGGTCCTGGCCCGCGATATCGAGAATTTGCGGAGTTACGGGCTCAGCGGGGCGAAGGCGCGTTATGCCCGGGCCTTGGCCGAGGCGGTGGCGAGCGGCGGGCTCGATTTCGATGCCCTGGCGGCGCTGGACGACGAGGCGGCGATTCGCGCGTTAACGCGCGTGAAGGGCATCGGCCGCTGGACGGCGGAGATCTATCTCTTGGCGGTGTTGCAGCGCGCCGATGTCTTTCCGGCGGCGGACGTCGCCTTGATGGCGGCGGCGCAGCAGGTGAAGCGGCTGCCGGTCCGCCCCGACGCGCGAGAATTGGCCCGGCTGGCCGAGGCCTGGCGTCCCTGGCGCGCCATCGCGGCCCGCCTCCTCTGGCACCACTACCGCCACGCCCAGGGAAGAGAGGCGGGGATGTGATGGCGATGTTCGCCTTTCCACGGGCAAAGCACGATCCGCGATCTCGCCGGGCCCGAGACCGGTTCGGCGGGGCGCGCGGGCCGGCCGGCGGGGCGAAATTTCTGCACGAAAGGCGTTGCGATACCGACCCGGCCCGTGAAATGGTGGAACACGGCGCAAGGCCGTGATTCGATCGGGCCGGCCGGCGGCGCCGAGGACGGTATTGTCCCCGGCGCCGCCGGTCGCCGATCATCCTCGAACCCCGAAGGAACGAATGGCACGCAAACCCAACTACAGATTCGAACGCCAAGAGCGCGAACGACGCAAGGCCGCCAAGAAGGCGGCGAAAGCCCAGGCGAAGGCCGATAAAGCGGGTGAGGCTGGGCTGGAGGCGGAGGCCGCCGGGCCGGAGGACGAGGTTGCCGCCACCGACGAGGTTGCCGCCACCGAGGCGCCGGAGCATCCGACGACCGACGGCGCGTGAGCGGACGATGCCCTAGCCCCGGGGCGGCACCGGCGTGGTCTCCACCAGGTGCCGGCCGATGATGTTGCGCTGGATCTGGTTGGTGCCCTCGATGATCTGCAACACCTTGGCGTCGCGGAAATAGCGTTCGACGGGATTATCGCGGCTCACTCCCTGGCTGCCCCAGAGCTGCACCGCGTCGGTCGCCACGCGCATGGCGACGTCGGTGGCGAAGCATTTGGCCATCGCCGCGTGCGGCGCCAGTTCCCGGCCACCGACGCCGCGATCCACCATCGCCGCCGTGGCGTACACCATCTGGCGGGCCGCCGCCACGCCCATTCCCATGTCCGCCAACATCCAGCGCACGCCCTGGAAGTCGGCGATCGGGCGGCCGAAGGCCTCGCGCTCGCGGACGTAATCGACGGCGAGATCGAGCGCGCCTTGCGCCAGGCCGACGCCGCGCGCGCCCATGATCGGGCGGGCCTTGTTGAAGGCCTCCATGATGGTGCGGAAGCCGGCGCCTTCCTCGCCGAGGCGATTCTCGAGGGGCACGAAGGCGCCGTCGAAACGCAACTCGCAGCTCGGCACGCCCCGGGCGCCGAGCTTGTCTTCCTCCCGGCCGATCTCGAAGCCGGGCGTCTCGCGGTCGAGCAGAAAGGCGGTGATGCCGCCATGGCGCGCGCTTCGGTCGGTCTTGGCGGCGACGATGAAGACGTCGGCGACGGTGGCGTTGGTGCAGAAGATCTTGGCGCCGGTGAGCCGATAGCCACCCTCGACCGCGTCGGCCCGGGTGGTGATGCCGGCGACATCGGAACCGGCGCCCGGCTCGGTCACCGAGATCGAGGCACGGAGTTCGCCCGAGACCAGCCCCGGCAGCAGCCGCGCCTTCTGGCCCGCGTCGCCGCCGTGCAGGATGGCGCCCAAGGTCGACCACTGCACCACCAGCAGATAGGCGGTGTTGTAGCAGACCCGGTTCAGCTCCTCGATGGCGAGGCAGGCGGCGAGAATGCTGTCGGTGCCGCCGTGCTCTTCCGGGAAGGGCAGCGCGAAGAGCCCTTGTTCGCGCTGCAGGTCGAACATGTCCTGGGGATAGGCCGCGTCCCTATCGATCGCCGCCGCCCGGGGCGCCACCTTGTCGCGGGCCAGCGCCCGAATGGTATCGCGCAGCAGCACCTGCTCCGCCGTCAGCTCGAATTGGCCGTCCACGAAGTTCCTCCCCGCGCCTTGGATCGACGGCGCGGAGTGTGACCCGAGCCGACGGCGCGGGGCAAGCAGGGCCCCCGCCATACCAGCCGCCCCAACGGGCGATTCCCAACGATGCGTTTAGCTGCTTTCCGGACGCGGGCGGGGCGGTCAAGACTTCCGTCGGTTGGTATGAATAGATGACGTTTGGAGGCGCGGCGGGCCCGGGCGTTCATTAGCCGGCCTCGCTCGTCCACCATGTCGCCACGGGGCTCGCGCCATAGAGCGGCGGGCGCGGCGGCCGGCCGAAGCGGGGCCAATGGGCGATCCGGTCGACCGGCGAATAGTAGAGCGGCAGCACGTGCTCGCCCCACAAGAGCACGCGATCCAGCGCGCGGGTCGCGTCGAGGAGTTCGGCCCGGCTCCGGGCGCCGGTGATCCGGCCGATCAGCGCGTCGACCACGGGATCGCGGACGCCCGGATAGTTGCGGCTGCCGGGCTGGTCCGCCGCCTCGGCTCCCCAATAGAAGGCCTGCTCCGTCCCCGGCGAGAGGGACTGGCCCCAGCGATAGAGGATCGCGTCGTAGTCGAAGCGCGCGATTCTCTCCTGGTATTCGGCCGAGTCCGCCGTGCGAACCGCGACCGCGACGCCGAGCCGCTCGAGACGCGCCGCATAGGCCAGGGCCAAGCGCTCGTCGGAGCGCCGCGAGAGCAGGATCTCCAGAGCCAGGGGGTGTGCGTCCCGCGCGCCGACGCGCTTTAGATCGCGAACCACCCAGCCGGCCTCGCGGAGCGCCCGGTCGGCGCGCCTGAGCGCCACCCGCCCATCTTCGCCCTCGCGCCTGCCGGGCGGCCGATAGGCGCCCTCGAAGAGCGCCGGCGAAAGCGCCGCGACATGAGGCTCGAGCAGGGCCCGTTCGCCGGCGGACGGCGGCCCGCTGGCGGCCAGCTCCGAATTGGCGAAATAGCTGTCGGTCCGGCGATGCGCGCCAGCGAAATAGGTCCGGTTGATCCAGGGAAAATCGAAAGCCTCGCCCAACGCGCGCCGCAGCGCGGCATCGTCGAGGGGCGGGCGGCGGGCGTTGAAGGCCAGCGCCCACATGCCGGCGGGGCGGCCGTGGCGCAGCTCCAGCCGCCGCATGCCGCGCGCCTCGGCGCTCCTGTAGGCGATCGCCCAGGCCCGGGGATCGCCTTCCCAACGCAGGTCGGTGCGTCCGGCGAGGAAGGCTTGCCGTCGGCCATCCTCGTCGCGGAAGTATTCGTAAGCGACGGTGTCGAAGTTGTAGCGGCCGCGCCGGGCCGGCAGGCCCTCGCTCCAATGCCCGGGGATGCGGTGGTATTCGACCCCTCGCCTCGCCTCGACCTCGCCGATTTCGTAGGGCCCGAGGCCTTGCAACGGACGCAGCGAGACCCGATCGAAGTCGCGATCCTCGAGGTCGGTCCGGCTGAGGACCGGCATCAGCCCCATGATCAAGGCCAATTCCTGATTCTCCGCCGAGCGGAAGACCAGGCGGACCGTCCTGGGTCCCGGGCGTTGCACCTCCGCCACCTCGCCGTAATAGCGCCGGTGATTGGGCCGGCCGCGCCGCGCCAGCAGGCGGAGGGAGAATT
The DNA here is from genome assembly GCA_965225945.1 of Alphaproteobacteria bacterium. Taxonomy (GTDB): domain Bacteria; phylum Pseudomonadota; class Alphaproteobacteria; genus JASLMY01. The sequence goes on from CBDDBZ010000034.1 coordinate 178,708, forward strand.
CGACATCATCGAGGGTGACCTCGCGGCCGTCGTGAAAGCGGGCACCCCGGCGAAGGCGGAATGCCACCCAGCCGCGATCCTCGGCCACGACCACGGAATCGGCCAACAGGGTGTAAAGGGTGAAGGGCTCGTCGGCGCTGCGCGCGAGCAGGCTCATCTGCGTCAGCCCCAGGCCCGCCACTGGGCGGCCCCGGACGATATAGGGGTTCAGGCTGTCGAAGCCGCCGAGGCGCGAGAGCACCAGCCGGCCACCCCTCGGCGCCGCCGGATCGACATGGGCGAAGTGGGCGTAGTCGGGGCCGAGGCGGGGCTCGCCGTGCATGGCGATCGCGTGCTCGTGGCCGAGCGCTGGCCAAGGGGTGGCGAGGCGGCCGGCGAGGAGGCCGGCGAGCAGCCACGCCGAGGCGAGTTTCACGCCCGCCTCCAGACCTGTCGGGCGGCCACCGCGACGATCGGCACCACCAACGCCGCGGCGAGATAGAACGGCGCGCTCGGTCCCCATTCGACGAAGGCGAGGCCGGAGAGCGGCGGGCCCAGGATCCGCCCGAGACCGGCGCCGGAGCCGACGGCGCCGAGGCTGGCGCCCTGGGCCTCGGCCGGCGTCGCGCGGGAGATCCGGCCGGTCAGGATCGGCGAGCCGACCGAGAGCCCGATCGACACCAGCCCCGCCTGCCAGAGATAGCCGGCGACGCCCTCGACCAGATCGATTCCGGCGAGCCCGAGAACGAGCGCCAGCGCGCCCACCAACAGCACCGGCCAGTCGCCCCAGCGCCGCGTCGCCGGGCCGATCAGGCCGCCCTGGATGATCGCCGCCAGCAGGCCGATATAGGCGATCGCCCAGCCGACCTCGCGCGGACCCCAGCCGAAGCCCGCCTGCAGCACCAGGGGATAGATCGAGAGGGTCTGGCTGAACACCAGCGTCATCAGCGCCAGCAGCCCGATCAGCCCGAGGATCCTCGGCCGGGCCAGGAGCCGCAGCACCTCGGCCACCGGGGGAAGCGCGCCTGCCGCCTCGTGCCGGCGCGGCTCGGCGAGGAAGATCAGCGCCCCGAGCCAAGCCAGCAGCGAGAGCCCGGCGGCGGCGAGGCAGGGGAGGAGAAAATCAGCCCGAGTCTCGGCCGCGCCCGCCACCAGGCCGCCGACCGCCGGGCCCAGCACGAAGGCGACGCCGAAGGCGGCACCGATCTTGGCGAGCCCGCCCGAGCGCGCCTCCACCGGTGTCACGTCGGCGATATAGGCCTGGGCCACGGCGACGTTGCCGGCCATGGCGCCGGTGAAGGCGCGGGCCAGGAAGAGGCCCAGCAGCGAGTTCGCCAGCCCGAACCAGAGATGCCCGGCGGCGACCCCCAGGACCACGAGGAGGAAGGCCCGGCGGCGCCCGATCCGGTCGCTCACCCGGCCCCACAGCGGAGCCGCGAATAGTTGCGCCGCGCTATGGGTGGCGATCAGCAGGGTGATGCCCCGGGCGTCGGCCCCCAGCGATTGCGCCAGGAACGGCAAAATCGGGTAGAGCATCGCCAAGCCGACGAGGTCGACCAGCAGGACGCCCAGCAGCACCCAGGGCGTGTGTCCGGCGCGCCGATCGGCGCCCTCGACGCCCGGGGCTTCAGTCGCGATAGGAGGGATCGATCTTGTCGAGCTTGCGCATCAGCGCCTGGAACTCGAGCCGGCCCATCACCGGCCCGCCGACCGTATTGCTGTCGTTCATCGCCTCCCGGCTGGCGATGGCGGCGTTCTCCGACAGCTCGTTCAAGGTCCCGGCGGCGGCGGCGTCGAGCTGGATCTGGCAGGCGCGCTCCAGCCGATAGAGCCGGAGGAAGGCCTCGGGGATCGTGGTCCCGGTGACCAGCAGGCCGTGGTTGCGCAGGATCAGCACGTTGTTGTCGCCGAGGTTGGCGCGGATGCGCTCGCGCTCGTCGGTGTCCAGGCTCGGACCCTCGTAGTCGTGGAAGCCGATGGCGTCGTAGAACGCGGTGGCGAACATGCTCACCGGCCTGAGCCCCTCCTCGATGGCGCAGATCGCCATGCCGGTCCGGGTGTGGGTGTGCAGCACGCATTTGTGCTTCTGGGCGTTTGCCATGTGGACGGCGGAGTGAATGACGAAGCCGGCCCGATTCACCGGATAGCCGCTATCGTCGACGATTGTGCCGTCGAGGTCGATCTTCACCAGGTTGGAGGCCGTGACCTCGTCGTAGTTGAGGCCGAAGGGATTGATCAGGAAGTGGATCTCCGGCCCCGGCACGCGCACGGTCAGGTGGCCGTAGATCAGCTCCGTCCAGCCGAAATAGTCGACCAGTCGATAGGCCGCCGCCAGTTGCACTCGAAGCGCGCGCTCCGCCTCCGCCGGCGCAAGGGTGTCGATGTCGGCGTCGACGATGTGCACGTCCATGAAGCGTTCCTCCCTGCGCCAAGTCGTTGGCGCGCGATGATAGCAGAAACGACGCCGGGCGCGAGGGCGCCCCGCGGCGTGCTGCCGCTGCGCACCGTGGCCGGCGCGCCGGGGCCCGATCTCCGGCTCGATTCCGCGATTCCGCCCCCCGGCTACCTCGCCCGCTTCCGCCTCGGGTGAGGCTCGGGAACCTGCCTCTTTTCCGCCACGAAAGGATACCGGTTTCGCCTCGGCGCGGTCGCGCTCTCGCCTCACCCGCTTGCTGTCATGGCTCCCGACGACCGCAGACGAAGGGAGCCACCGATGCCCACCACCCCCGCCCGTGCCGCGCGCGCGCCCGCACATCCCCGTCGCGCCAGCCGCCTCGCCCGCGCGGCGATACTGCTCGACCTCGCCCAAGCGGTAGGGATCATGACCATCGCCGGCATTACCGTCGCCGTGGTGGCCAGCCTATTCGCCGGCCTCGCCTTCGGGGCCGAGCGGGCGACGCCCGCCCCGCTGCGGCTGGAGCAGGTGCGGGGTGCCGGCCTGATGTTCCGGGGCGAGGCGCCGGACCGCTTCCTGGCGGCGCCGGAGGTGGCCACCGACGTCGCGATCCGCGTCACCGGGGTGATCGCGCGGGTCCGGGTCCGCCAGCTTTTTTACAATCCGACGGACGGTTGGCTGGAAGGCATCTACCTCTTCCCGCTACCGGAGCGCGCGGCCGTCGATCGCCTGCGCATGGTGATCGGCCGGCGTCTGGTCGAGGGCCGGATCGAGGAGCGGCGCGCGGCGGAGCGGATTTACGCCGAGGCCAAGGCGGCCGGCCGCAAGGCGGCGCTGCTGAGTTCCGAGCGGCCCAACATCTTCACCACCGCCGTCGCCAACATCGGTCCCGGCGAATCGGTGCTGATCGACATCGAATATCAGCAACGCGTGGCGTTCCGCTCGGGCGAGTTTCGCCTGCGCTTCCCCATGGTGGTGGGGCCTCGCTACGTGGCGCCCCCAGGGGCGGTGGCTCGCGCGGTGGCGCGCGCGCTCAGCCTCGATGATGACGGCGGCGAGGAGGATTGGACGGGGGAGGCGTTTCCCGACGCCCAGGCGATCACGGCACCGGTGTTGGCGCCGGAACATGGCCCGGCCAATCCGCTGACGCTCACCGTGCGCCTCGATCCCGGCCTGCCGCTGGCCGAGTTGCGGAGCCATCATCACCCGATCACCCGGCGCGAGGGCCCCAATCACGCCGTCCGCCTGGAACTGGCAGAAGGCCCGGTGCCGGCCGACCGCGACTTCGAGCTCACCTGGCGCCTGGCGGTCCAGGAGGCCCGGGCGGCGATGTTCCTGGAGCGCGGCGCGAGCAGCAACTACCTGATGGTGATGCTGGCCCCCCCCGCGCGCCGCCGAGCTCTCGGAGCGGAGCCGCCCGCGCGAGGTCATCCACGTCGTCGACACCTCGGGCTCGATGGCGGGCGCCTCGATCCGCCAGGCCAAGGCGGCGCTGCTGCGCGCGCTCGACGAGCTGGGTCCGGGCGACCGCTTCAACATCATCCGCTTCGCGAGCGACACCTCGGCGCTCTACCCGGCGCCCCGGAACGTGACGCGCCGGCGCCTTGACGAAGCCCGCGCCTATGTCGAGGGGCTGGAGGCCGGCGGCGGCACCAATATGGCGCCGGCGCTGCGCAGGGCGCTCGATGCCGCCGGCTCCTCGGGCGATTCCGGGGGCGACGCGCTGCGACAGGTGGTCTTCGTCACCGACGGCGCGGTCGGCGACGAAGCCGGGCTGTTTTGCCTGATCCGGAACCGGCTCGGCGCTTCACGGCTGTTCACCGTCGCCATCGGCTCGGCGCCCAACAGCCATTTCATGGCGGAGGCGGCGCGGGCCGGGCGCGGCAGCTTCACCCACATCGGCGACGCGGCCCAGATCGAGGGCCGGATGGCCGAGCTGCTGGCCAAGCTCTCGATGCCGGTGCTGACCGACCTCGAGGCCCGCTTCGACGGGCCGGAGCCGGCCGAGGTCTGGCCGGCGCCGATCCCCGATCTCTACGTCGTAGAACCGGTCGTCTTCCTCGCCCGGATCGATCCCGCCTCGGCCTCGGTCCGCGTCCTCGGCCGGCTCGACAGCGAGATCTGGGAGGCGACGGAAAGCCTGCACCGGGCGATTCCGGGGAGCGGCATCGCCAAGCTCTGGGCGCGGGAGAAGATCGCCGGGCTGGAGAGCCGGCGGCTCGACGGCGAGGACGCCGAGCGCCTGCGCCAGGAGATCGTCGCCCTCGCCCTGGAGCACGAACTGGTCACCCGCCACACCGCGCTCGTCGCCGTCGAGACCACGCCGAGCCGCCCGTCGGACGCGCCGTTGGCCAGCGCCGAAGTCCCGCTGAACCTGCCGGCCGGCTGGGTTTACGACAAGGTCTTCGGTAGCGGCGCCGGCGCTCCCGCGGCGCTCCGCCAGCAGGCGATGCTCCCCAGCGTCGCTCCGGGCCGGCGACAAGCGCTGGCGCGGCTCGCCACGACGCGGCCGCCGCCCATGGCCCCGCCACTGGTCAGCCCGGCGGCGCCCCTGCGCGCGGTGGCGCTGCCCCGGACCGCCACGGCGGTGGAATGGCACCGGGTGCTGGGCGCGCTGCTGGTGCTGTCGGCGCTGTTGCTGGCGGCGGGGTGGGGGCGATGGGCGCGCGATTGAAGCGGGCGCTGGCGGCGGCGACGCTGGCCCTGCTGGCGCTCGGGGGCGCCTGGCAGCTGGCGCTCGACGCCTGGATCGGTGAAGGCGGCGCTGGCGCAGGTTCTGCTGGAGCAGGCCTGGCGGCGCACGCTGGCCGGCGAGGTCCGGGCCCGCCCCTGGCCCTGGGCCGACACGTGGCCGGTCGCGGCCCTCGAGGTCGGGGGCGAGCGGTCGATCGTTCTCGCCGACGCGGGCGGGCAGAGCCTGGCTTTCGGGCCCTCCCACGTCGCCGGCACGCCGCCGCCGGGTGCGCCCGGCTTCAGCGTCCTCGCCGGCCATCGCGACACCCACTTCCGGGTGCTCCGGGATCTGGCGGCGGGCACCGAGATCACGCTCACCACCGCCGACGGCCGGCGCCATCGCTTCCAGGTCCGCGAGAGCCAGGTCTTGCCGCGCCCGGAACTGTCGTTGCCGGAGGCCATACCCGACGGCGCCTGGCTGATACTTTCCACCTGCTGGCCGTTCGACGCGCTCAGGCCGGGCGGCGAGGAGCGCTTCGTGGTCTTGGCCGGCCCGCCAGGTTCGCGGGCCTTGAAATCGCCTTCCGCCGGTCACGGTTCGGCCACAGTCCCAGCCACAATCACGCCTTCGAGCAGGGGAGGAAACTCATGATCGATCCGACGCGCCGCGACCCGCACATCCTCGCCAGCCGCGCCCGGGGCCGGGCCCTGGTGGCGAGCGACCGGCGGCTCTTCCTGCTGGTGATGGGGTTGGCGTTGATCGCCTGGACGGCACTGACGCTGGCGATCGGACCGGGCTCGCATCGGCTCGCCCGAGCGGGCGACCCACAGGCCCGGGACCGTGCCTTCGTCGCCTGCGAGAACGCCGTCCAGCGCCGCGCCGGCGAACTGCTGCGCTGCCACGTTGTCCCGCCCAAGGCCGAACGCCGCTACCGCATCTGATGCCACGCGACATAAGTCCCGGCCGCCCCGCGACACCGAGTTCCGCCGATCCTCCGCGCGCCATGGCGCGGGCGGGGTGGCCGTCCTATATTTCGAACACCATGGCACACACCTCCCTCGCCGAGAATCAGCGCCGCTTCGATCACGCCCTCGCCGAGGCGGAACAGACCCGCTGGATACCGCTCCGCCCCGAGCGAGCGGAGAAGGACGAGGGCGGCCGGCCCTTCCGCCTGGTCTCGGATTTCACCCCCCAGGGCGATCAGCCGCAGGCGATCGAGGAACTTCTTGCCGGTCTCGCCCGCGAGGAGCGCGACCAGGTCCTGCTCGGGGTCACCGGCTCCGGCAAGACCTTCACCATGGCGCACGTGATCGAGCGGATCCGCCGGCCGACCCTGATCCTCGCCCCCAACAAGACGCTGGCGGCCCAGCTCTACGGCGAGATGAAGAGCTTCTTTCCGGAGAACGCGGTCGAATATTTCGTCTCCTACTACGATTACTACCAGCCTGAGGCCTACGTCCCGCGCACCGACACCTATGTCGAGAAGGAGGCCTCCATCAACGAGCAGATCGACCGCATGCGCCACTCGGCGACGCGGGCGCTGTTGGAGCGGGACGACGTGGTCATCGTCGCCTCGGTCTCGTGCATCTACGGCATCGGCTCGGTCGAGACCTACAGCCAGATGACCTTCGACGTCGCGCGCGGCCGGCGATGCGAGCGGCAGGACCTGCTGCGCCGCTTCGTCGAGCTGCAGTACCGCCGCAACGACGCCGGCTTCGCCCGGGGCGCCTTCCGGGTCCGCGGCGACGTGGTCGAGATCTGGCCGGCGCATCTGGAGGACAGGGCCTGGCGGATCGAGCTGTTCGGCGACGAGGTTGAGAGCATCCTGGAGTTTGATCCGCTGACCGGCCATCGCACCGACGAATTGGAGCGGGTCCGGGTCTTTCCCAACAGCCATTACGTCACCCCGAAGCCGACGCTGCGCCAGGCCGCCAAGCGGATCAAGGTGGAGTTGGGGGAACAGCTCGCGCGCTTCCGCGACGGCGGCCTCCTGTTGGAGGCGGAGCGCTTGGAACAGCGCACCATGCTGGACCTGGAGATGATGGAGGCGACCGGCTCCTGCCCTGGAATCGAGAACTATTCGCGCTACCTCACCGGCCGCAATCCGGGCGACCCGCCGCCGACGCTGTTCGAATACCTGCCGGAGAACGCGCTGCTGATGGTCGACGAGAGCCACGTCACCGTGCCGCAGATCGGCGGCATGTTCCGGGGCGATTTCCGCCGCAAGTGGACGCTCTCGGAGTTCGGCTTCCGACTGCCCTCCTGCATCGACAACCGGCCGCTCAAGTTCGCCGAGTGGGAGACCATGCGGCCCGAAACCGTCTTCGTCTCGGCCACCCCCGGCGGCTGGGAGCTGGAGCGCACCGGCGGCGTCTTCATCGAGCAGTTGATCCGCCCGACCGGCCTGATCGATCCGGTCTGCATCGTCCGCCCGGTCGAACTTCAGGTCGACGACCTGATCGCCGAATGCCACGAGACCACGCGACGCGGCCACCGGGTGCTGGTCACCACGCTCACCAAGCGGATGGCGGAGGACCTGACCGAATACCTGCACGAGGCGGGGCTCAAGGTGCGCTACCTGCACTCCGACATCGAGACCTTGGAGCGGGTCGAGATCATGCGCGACCTCAGGCTGGGGGTGTTCGACATCCTGGTCGGCATCAACCTCTTGCGGGAGGGGCTGGACATCCCCGAATGCGCGCTGGTCGCCATCCTGGACGCCGACAAGGAGGGCTTTCTACGCTCCGAGACCTCGCTGATCCAGACCATCGGCCGGGCCGCCCGCAACATCGAGGGGCGGGTCATCCTCTACGCCGACACCATGACCAACAGCCTGACCCGGGCGCTGGCCGAGACCGAGCGGCGGCGGGTCAAGCAGCAACGCTACAACGAGGCCAACGGGATCACGCCGGAATCGGTGCGCAAGACTATCTCCGACGTCCTGAGCAGCGTCTACGAGCAGGACCATGTCACCGTGGACACCGGCGACGGCGAGGCGACGCAGCTCGTCGGCCACAACCTGCGCGCCTATATCCGCGACCTGGAGAAGCGCATGCGGGAGGCGGCGGCGGAGCTGGAGTTCGAGGAGGCGGCGCGGCTGCGCGACGAGATCAAGCGGCTGGAGCAAATGGAGCTGGCCCAGCTCGAGGGCGACATCGACTTCGGCCGCGAACTCAGGCCGGGCGAGGCGCGCAAGGGCCGGAGAGGGCGCGGCCGCGGCCGGAGCCGGCGGCGCGAGCCGGCGAGCGACGGCCCCCGCGAGGCCACACCCCAGGTGCTGACGCCGGAAATGCTGGATGCCGCCCGCGTGCCCCGGGGCCGCTCCTCGGCCGGCAAGCCCGGCACCCGGGCGCTCCGAGGCAAGCGCTGACGGTTCGCAAGGTTTCCAGGGAGGACGCGATGAGTGAACATCCGATCGGACTTAGGGGCCTCGATCACGTGGTCCTCAGGGTCCGCGACATCGACGCCATGATCCGCTTCTATTGCGAGGTCGTGGGCTGTACGGAGGAACGGCTGCGCCCCGATATCGGGCTCTATCACCTCCGCGCCGGCGCCGCGATGATCGATCTGGTGCCGGTCGACGGCGAGCTCGGCCGCAAGGGCGGCGCCGCCCCCGGCCGCGAAGGCCGCAACATGGACCACCTCTGCCTCCAAGTGATCCCGTTCGATGCCGAGGCGATCCGCGCCCACCTGGCCGCCCATGGCGTCGACAGCGACGCAGCGGTCACCCGCTTCGGCGCACTGGGAGACGGCCCCTCGATCTATCTCCGGGACCCGGAGGGCAACACGGTGGAGCTCAAGGGCCCGCCCGAGGCCTGAGGCTCCGAGCGAAAGCTCGCCATCGGCGACTTTTGCCGGTTTCGGAGACTTTCGAGTCGGACTCCGAGCCCGCGCATGGACGCCCCCCGCGAAAGCCTGTAACACCGGCTCGCCGACGGCCGGAAACCCTTCGCGTCCGCCCGGCGAGTTGTTGCGAGCATGAACCATCCCAATATAGGGGTGACGTCGGCGGCGCGCGGCGGCGCGAGCGGGGCTTCGAATGCCGCAACACCCGGGATGAGCGGCCGATGACGTATCTCATGGTGGCCGGCGGACTGGTCCTGTTGCTGCTCGGCGGCGACGTCCTGGTGCGGGGCGCGGTTTCCCTGGCGCGGTGCTGGAACGTCTCGCCCCTGGTGATCGGCGTCACCATCGTGGCCCTCGGCACTTCGGCCCCGGAACTGGTGGTCTGCGTCGACGCGGCGTTGAGCGGCGCGCCGGAGCTGGCGATCGGCAACGTGGTCGGCTCCAACATCGCCAACGTGCTGCTGGTGCTGGGGCTACCGGCCGCGATCTATCCCTTCGTCACCGACGGCGGACCGGTACGCCGCGATACCCTGCTCATGGTGCTGGCGAGCGTTCTCTTCATCGTCTTCGCCTGGCAGGGCGAGATCGGCACCGTTCAGGGCGTGATCATGGTCGCCGGGCTCGCTTGTTTTCTCGGCTACTCCTACCACATGGCGCGGCGCGGCGGGTCCGCCGGCGAGGCGGGCATGGCCGACGAACTCGACGAGCTGAGCGGCCGCCCCGGGCATCTCTGGCGCGCCATCGGCTTCGTCGGCGGCGGCCTCGTCGGGCTGGTGTTGGGTGCCCGCTGGCTGGTCGACGGCGCAATGGAAATCGCGCTCGCGGCGGGCATCTCGCAGGCGGTGATCGGCTTGACCCTGCTGGCCATCGGCACCTCGCTGCCGGAGTTGGCGACCTCCATCGTCGCCGCGCTGCGCCACCACGCGGACGTCGCCATCGGCAACGTCGTCGGCTCGAACCTGTTCAACATCCTGGGGATCATGGGGGTGACCGCGATCGTCCACCCGGTGCCGGTGCCGGCCGCCTTTCTCGGCTTCGATCTCTGGCTGATGCTCGGCGCCGCCGTGTTCTTGCTGCTGCTCGTGTGCTCCGGGCGGTCGCTCAACAGGCTCGCCGGCGCGGTGCTGTCGCTCGCCTATGTGGGCTACATCGCGGCGCTCTTCACCGGCCTCTCCGCGGTGGCGTCCGGGACCGGCCTTTGATTGTCCCTTGCCTATCCGGTTAACGCCCATGACCGCTACATGTAGGGTGCCGCCACTCTCCCGAGTAAAGCTCGGCATAGGTTGGAGCAGAGGTGTCGCCCGCGATGCCGAGCAATGAGCGGAAGGCGTTGAACGGGTAGAACCGCCTGTTGAAGCGGAAGGTGAACTCGTTGAGGTAGGCTTGTAGGTGCTGGTGGCTAACGCCGTGGTGGATACCGATCAGCCACGTCTTCAGGTTGGCGAAAACCAGATGGATGATCGGCAGGTATTGCTCGGCAACCTCTGGATCACCACACTCGGCAACAGCGAAGTGCTCATAGCCGCGCTTACCGAGGCCAGCATAGCCGCTCCAATCGTCAGTAACGATCAGCGATCCCGGCGCGACGGTGCTCTCGACGAACCCACAGAGCGACTCGGCGCTACGGTCGAGCACGACGGCGAGCCGAACGCGTCCGGCATAGCGTCCGTCTTTCCGGTTGTCGAGCTTGGTGCCCGGCTTTCGATGACGCACCTCGATGGCACAGGAGACGAGAACCTTGTGGTGAACACCACGGCCTTCCCCACGCGTTCGCCCGCCAACCCAGGTTTCGTCCACCTCAACATGGTTCTTGGGCTGTCCACCGATCCTGTCTTGGTTGGGCCGCACCATGCCCGAGCGGAGCTTGTGGAGAATTTGAAAGGCCGTCTCGTAGCGCGAAAGACCAAGTTGCCGCTGAAACTGCACGGCGGACATGCCGGGCGTCTGACTGGCGACCAGATAAGCGGCCCAGAACCAGACGTTCAGCGGAGTGTGGCTACGCTCCATCACTGTTCCCACCGTCAGCCCGGTGTTCTGGCGGCACTTGCGGCAGCGCAGGACGCCAGGGCGGTTTTCAAAGTGGCACGGCTCCCCCGCCGTGCCGCAGTGCGGGCAGGCAAAGCCGTCTCCCCAGCGGGCTTTCTCCAGGTAGGCGGCGCAGGCCGCATCATCGGGGAAAAGTCGCTGGAACTCGGGTACCCGTTCAACGCCTTCCGCTCATTGCTCGGCATCGCGGGCGACACCTCTGCTCCAACCTATGCCGAGCTTTACTCGGGAGAGTGGCGGCACCCTACATGTAGCGGTCATGGGCGTTAACCGGATAGGCAAGGATTGTCCCTTGGGAAGAAGTTCTTCGCTTCGCTTCACGCGTACTTCCCCACATTCTCGAAACGGCGAAAGTGCGGCCCCGGGGCGGCTTGCCGCGCGGGGGCCGAACCGCGTCCCGTCGCCGACCATGTAATGTCAAGTCGGCGACGCGGCTCGACTTGGATTGCGAAAAGGATTCGCCGCCGCCCTACATAGTCACCACCTCGTTGTCGGTCCCTACACTTGCCCTAGACTGACCGATCGGCGCTTGCCAACTCGAATTCTGTACACAGGCGCCGGCTCGTGTTCACGAATTCTTAACGATTGCCGATGGTTAACCAATCTCCGCCGACGTGGGATCGATCGGATCGAAAAATCGATTAAAAAACAAAGCGTTGGCGAAATGCCCAAGGATTGGGCAAGGAGAAGAAATCGGCGGAAAACTGCGTTCCGCGCTCTCCGGCGGCGGACTTACCCAGAGAGTTTTCCACAACCGACGTGGATAGCCGGCGGGCGCCCGTTGACGGCGGGCCGCAGGAGGCCAAAATGAGCGCCATGACAAAGGCGGACAAACCCGAGACGGCCCCCGGCGGTCTGCCGGGCGACGCCGCGCCTCCGGCCGCCGCCGTCGGTGGCGCCATGGCCGCGCTCGACCAGGGACGGGCGACGATCCGCGAGGCGCTGCGCACCATGACCGGCGCGCCCGGCGTTTACCGCATGCTCGACGACGCGGGCGACGTGCTCTACGTCGGCAAGGCCAAGAGCCTCAAACGCCGCCTCGCCAGCTATGCCAATCCGGGCGGACTCTCGACCCGCAGCCTGAAGATGATCAGCCTGACCCGCGCCCTCGAGGTGATCACCACCCACACCGAGGTCGAGGCGCTGCTGCTCGAATCGAACCTCATCAAGCGGCTCCGGCCGCGCTACAACATCCTGCTCCGGGACGACAAGTCGTTTCCCTATATCCTGATCACCGGCGATCACGACTGGGCCCGCATCACCAAGCATCGCGGCGCCCGCAAGCGGGCGGGGGAATATTTCGGTCCCTTCGCCTCGGCCGGCGCCGTCAATCGGACCCTCAACACCTTGCAGAAGGCGTTCCCGCTCCGCTCCTGCAGCGACAGCACCTTCGAGAACCGCACCCGGCCCTGCCTGCAGTATCAGATCAAACGTTGCGTCGGCCCCTGCGTCGGCCGCGTCGGCCGGGAGGAATACGACCGCCTGGTGAGCGAGACCCGGGATTTCCTCGCCGGACGCAGCCAAGAGGTGCAGCGGGCGCTCTCGGAACGCATGGCGGCGGCGAGCGAGGCGTTGGCGTTCGAACGGGCGGCGGGCTTGCGCGATCGCCTTCGAGCCTTGGCGCACATCCAGTCGCACCAGGGGATCAACGTCGCCACCGTCGACGAGGCGGACGTGATCGCCGTCGCCGCCGAGGGCGGGCAGACCTGCATCCAGGTGTTCTTCTTCCGCTCCGGCCAGAACTGGGGCAACCGGGCCTATTTCCCGAGTCATGGTCGCGAGCAGGAACCCGAGGAGGTCCTGCAGGCCTTTCTCGGGCAGTTCTACGAGGACAAGCCGCCCCCGAGGGAAGTTCTGATCGATCGCGAGATCGAGGGAAGGGAGCTCTTGGCCGAGGCGCTCTCGGTCCGGGCGGGGCGGCGCGTCCGGGTGCACCCACCGCAGCGCGGCGCCAAGCGCGAACTGGTGTCGAGCGCCCGGGCCAACGCCCAGGAGGCGCTGGCCCGCCGGCTCTCGGAAAGCGCCTCGCAGCGCCGGGTGCTGGAGGGGCTGAGCGAACTGCTGGGATTGGAGGCGACGCCGAGCCGGATCGAGATTTACGACAACAGCCACACCCAGGGACGCGCCGCCGTCGGCGGCATGGTCGTGGCCGGACCGGAGGGCTTCCTCAAATCGTCGTACCGCAAGTTCACGATCAAGGGCTCAGGCCTGACGCCGGGCGACGACTACGCGATGATGCGCCAGGTGCTGACGCGGCGCTTTTCGCACCTGTTGAAGGCGGAGAGTGGCGAGGACGACGACGGCGAGGCGACGGAATCGCGCCGGATCTCGGGCGAGCGGCCGGATCTGGTGCTGATCGACGGCGGCCCCGGCCATCTCGCCGCCGCGCGCGAGACCATGGCCGACCTCGGCCTCGAGGAGATCCCGCTCGCCGCGATCGCCAAGGGCGAGGAGCGGAACGCCGGGCGGGAGCGGATCTACCTGGCCGACCGCGCGCCCATCCTGCCGCGGGAGCGCAGCCCGGTGCTCTACTATCTGCAGCGGCTCCGCGACGAGGCCCACCGCTTCGCCATCGGCACCCACCGGGCGCGGCGCGGCAAGGCCATGGTACGCTCGGCGCTGGACGAGATCGCCGGCGTCGGGCCCCGGCGCAAGCGGGCGCTGTTGAACCATTTCGGTTCCTCCCGCGCGGTGGCGGCGGCGGCGCTCTCGGACCTGGAGACGGTAGCCGGCGTGAGCGGCACGGTGGCACGGCGGATTTACGATTTTTTTCACCCCGATGCGTAGCGCCACGCAGCCTCACGCCCCTCGGCGGTTTAGCGCGTGTCGCGCGGACCGCGCGATGTTATATTTCATCGACTCGATATCGGCCGGATCATGATCACCAGCCTGCCAAACCTGCTGACGCTGTCGCGAATTGTGGCGATTCCGACGATGCTCGGCGCCTTTCTGCTCGAGCCGCCGCTGGCCAACTGGATCGTGCTGGCGATCTTCGTCGCCGCCGCGTTGACCGATTGGCTCGACGGTTATATGGCGCGGGCTCGCGACGAAGTGAGCGGCCTCGGCCGCTTCCTCGACCCGGTCGCCGACAAGCTGCTGGTCGCCGCCACGCTGATGATGCTGGTCTACGTCGATCAGATCCGCGGCCTCACGATCCTGCCGGCGCTGGTCATCCTCTGCCGCGAGATCATGGTCTCGGGACTGCGCGAGTTTCTGGCCGAGATCAGCGTCAGGGTGCCGGTCAGCCGCCTCGCCAAGTGGAAGACCATGGTGCAGATGGTGGCGATCGGCTTCCTGATCGTCGGTGACGCCGGTTGGGAGGTCCTGCCGGTGATGTCGATCGGCGTCATCGGTCTGTGGGTCGCGGCCATCGTGACGATCCATACCGGCTACGACTATCTGAAGGCGGGACTCGCGCACATGACCGCCGAGACGTCGGAAAAGCCGTCCGAGACTCGCGCCGCGTCCGAACGCACGAGGCGGGTGTCGTGAAGGTGCTCGGCATCGCCGGTTGGAGCGGCGCCGGCAAGACCACGCTGGTGGTCCGCCTGCTGCCGGCGTTGGCCGCGCGGGGACTGGTCGTCTCCACCGTGAAGCACGCCCATCACGACTTCGATATCGACCAGCCGGGCAAGGATTCCCACCGTCACCGCGAGGCCGGCGCGGCCGAGGTGCTGGTCTCCTCGGCTCGGCGCATGGCGCTCATGCGCGAACACGGGAACGCGCCGGAGCCGACCTTGGAGGAGCTGCTGGAGCGCCTCGCGCCGGTCGATCTCGCCCTGGTCGAAGGCTTCAAGCACGGCGACCACGACAAGCTGGAGGTGCATCGCCCGGCCCTCGGCGAACCGCTGCTGGCGCGGGACGATGTCTCGGTCGTCGCGGTGGTTTCGGACGCGGCCGTCCCCGGGCTCGCCGTGCCGTGCCTCGCGCTCGACGATGTGGACGCGATCGCCGACTTCGTGCTCGCCCGCTACTGGCCCGAAAGCCGGGTGGCATGACCCAGCTCAGCGACGATTGCTTCGCCTTCGGCGGCAAGCTGATGCCCCTCGCCGAGGCCCTGGAGATCCTCGAATCGCGGGTCGAGGCGGTGGCCGAGGTGGAGACGGTATCGCTCGGCCAGTCGCTCGGCCGGGTTCTGGCGGCGGACGTGGCGGCCGCCGTCGCCTCGCCGCCACACGACAACGTCGCGGTCGACGGCTACGCGCTCCGCTTCGCCGACCTGGCGGCAGACGGCGAGACGCGGCTCCGGCTCGCTGGGCGCGCCGCCGCCGGCCATCCCGTCACCGGCCGGCTCGATCCGGGCACCGCCGTCCGCGTCTTCACCGGCGCGGTGTTGCCGAACGGCGCCGACACCGTGGTGATGCAGGAGGACGTGCGGCGGGAAGGCGAGGCCGTGATCGTGCCGGCGGGTCTGAAGCCGGGGGCCAATCGGCGCCTCACCGGCGAGGACGTCGAGCGGGACGCCATCGCGCTCGAACACGGCCGCCGTCTGCGCCCGCAGGAAATCGCCCTGGCGGCGGCGATCGGTCGGGACCGGCTGCCGGTTCACCGCCGGCTCCGCGTCGGCGTCTTCTCGACCGGCGACGAGATCCGGGAGCCGGGAACGGCGCTGCCGGCGGGCGCGGTTTACGACGCCAACCGACACATGGTGATGGCGCTGGCGGCGCAACTGCCGGTCGAGGTCGAGGATCTGGGTATCCTCGCCGACGACCGGGTGTTGCTCACCCGACGCCTCGCCGAGGCGGCGGCGGGGCTCGACGTGCTGATCACCTCGGGCGGGATTTCGACCGGCGAGGAGGACCATGTCCGCGCCGCCGTCGAGGCCTCGGGCGCGCTCCACTTCTGGCGCATCGCTATCAAGCCGGGTCGGCCGCTGGCGTTGGGCACCCTCGCCGGGGCTGCCTTCGTCGGCCTTCCCGGCAATCCGGTCGCGGCGATGGTCTGTTTCCTGCGCTTCGCCCGCCCGTTGATCCTGAAGCTCGCCGGCGTTGCCGATCTGGCGCCGGTGATGTTCCGCGTCGCCATCGATTTCGAGCACCGCAAGAAGGCCGACCGCCGGGAATGGGTTCGCGCCCACCTGACCCGGGGCGAGGACGGCGCGCCGCGCGCGGCCAAGTTCGCCCGCCAAGGCTCCGGCATCATTTCCTCCCTCGTCGGCTCCGACGGGCTGGTGGAAATCTCCGAGGAGGTGACCCACCTCCGCAAGGGTGCGATGGTCGATTTCCTGCCCTTCGCGGAGGTGATGCGTTGAAAGTGCTCTATTTCGCCTGGCTTCGGGAACGGGTCGGCGCCGCCGAGGAAACGGTGACGCCGCCCGACGAGGTGGAGACGGTGGCCGATCTCGTCGAATGGCTGAAGCGGCGCTCGGGCGGCCACGCGGAGGCGCTGGGCGACCCGCGCGTGATCCGCTGCGCCGTCGACCAGGACCATGCGCAATTCGCCGACAGCGTCCGGGGTGCCGGCGAAGTCGCCTTCTTTCCCCCGGTGACGGGGGGTTGAGGTGATCATTCGGGTCCAGGAAGCGGACTTCGACGTCGGTCTCGAACTGGCGGCGATGACCCGCGGCCGGCATGGGGTCGGTGGCCTCGCCTCCTTCGTCGGCCTGGTCCGCGACAGCGCCGAGGGCAGCGCGGTCTCGGCCATGACGCTCGAGCACTACCCCGGCATGACCGAGCGCGAGTTGGGCCGAATCGCCGAGGAGGCCAAGACGCGCTGGGCGCTCGACGACGTCCTGATCATCCATCGCCACGGCCGGCTGGAGCCGGGCGAGCGGATCGTCCTCTGCGCCGCCAGCGCCGCCCACCGCCAGGCCGCGTTCGAGGCCTGCATGTTCCTGGTCGACTGGCTGAAAACCAAGGCGCCCTTCTGGAAACTGGAGGCGAGCGGTGGCGACGCGCGCTGGCTCAAGGGGCGGGAGAGCGACGACGCGGCCGCCAGGCGCTGGCAACCGGCCGAGGGCGGCTGAACGGCCATTCATTCGAGGTCACGGTTCGCGAGGGGGGAGGGCGATGGCTCGTGCGGCGTTCGATCTGACGGGGAAGGTGGCCTTGATCACCGGCGGCAACGGCGGCATCGGCCTGGCCATGGCCGAGGCGATCGCGCGGGCCGGCGGCGACGTCTGCGTCTGGGGCACCAACGCGGAGAAGAACGCCGCCGCCGAGGCGGCCTTGGCGGCGCACGGCACCAAGGTCGCGGCGCTTCGTTGCGACGTTTCGGACGAGGCCCAGGTCGAGGCCCGCTTCGCCGAGACGCTTGCGCGCTTCGGCCGGGTCGACGGCTGCTTCGCCAACGCAGGTGTCAGCGGCCGGGCCGGCATCAGCACCGGGCGCGCGCCGGCCTTCCACGAGATGGCGACCGACGACTGGCGCCGGGTGCTTGGCGTCAACCTGGACGGCACCTTCTTCACCTTCCGCGCCGCCAGCCGGCACATGGTGGAACGCGGCGACGGCGGCCGCTTGGTCGGCACCGCCAGTTTGGCTGCGATTTCCGGCCAGGCCCGGGGCCAGCACTACGCCGCGACCAAGGGGGCGATGGTGGCGATGGTCTATGCGCTGGCGGTTGAGCTCGCGCGCCATGGCGTGACCGCCAACGTGATCCTGCCCGGCTGGATCGAGACCTCGATGACCGAGCGAACCTTCGCCTGGGACAAGTTCTCGGCCGCCGTGATGCCGCGCATCCCCGCGCGGCGCTGGGGCCGAGGAGACGACTTCGCCGGCATCGCGGTCTATCTGATGTCGGACGCCAGCGCCTATCATTCGGGCGACACCTTCATCATCGACGGCGGCTACTTCCGCTTCTGAGGCCGCGAGCCGAGGAAAGGGGCGCCATGCGACCGGTCCGCTGGGGTATCATTTCGACCGCGATGATCGCCCGCGAACGCATGATTCCGGCGATGCACGGGAACCCCCATTGCGAGATCGTCGCGGTTGCGAGCCGAGACGGCGAGCGCGCCCGCGCCTTCGCCGCGGCGCACGGCATTCCGCGCCACCACGCCTCCTACGAGGCGCTGCTGGCGGACGGCCGAGTCGAGGCGGTCTACATCCCGCTGCCGAACCACCTGCATCTGAAATGGACCCGGCGCGCCGCCGAGGCGGGCAAGCACGTGCTGTGCGAAAAGCCGCTCACCATCACCGTCGCCGAGGCCGAGGAGATGATCCGCGTCCGCGACGCCACCGGCGTCGTGATCGAGGAGGCTTTCATGTGCCGCGACCACCCGCAATGGCACGAGACCCGGCGCCTGCTGGCCGAGGGCCGGATCGGCGCGCCCCGCGCCCTGCAGGCCTGCTTCACCTACATGAACCGCGATGCGGACGACATTCGCAACGATCCCAGAAGCGGTGGCGGGGGCTTGCGCGACATCGGCAGCTACCTCATCGCCATGGCCAGACTGGTGTTCGGCGCGGAGCCGAGGCGGGTGATGGCGGCGCTGGAACACGACCCGGCGTTCGCCACCGACCGTCTGGCGGCGATGATCCTGGAGTTTCCGAACGGCCTCGCCACTCTCTTCTGCGCCACCCAGGTACAGCGTTATGAGCGGCTGCACATCTTCGGCGAGGCGGGCTGGATGGCGCTCGAGGCGCCCTACGTCCAGCCGCCCGACCACGTCTGCCGAATCTTGATCGGCCAGGGCCCCTACCCTTCGATCGAGCCGACCGAGGTGATCGAAATCCCGCCGGCCAACCACTATGCGCTGATGGCGGAGCGTTTCGGCCGACTGGTCCGGGGCGAAGACGTGCCCCACTGGCCGCTGGAGACGGCGCGCGACAACATGGCGGTGATCGAGGCGCTGCTCCGCTCCGCCGCCGAGGACCGCTGGGTGGCGCTCTGAAGCGGTGGCGTGGCGCGCCCGATTTTCATGGCCTGGCCGGCGCCCGATCACCATGTGCGGTCGAGCGAGGCATCAGGCGCCAAATTGCCACCAAACGCCCAGATGGCTACGCTGATGCTCTGAACCCATCCTACCTGGGGAGTGTCGGGTAGAGGAGCGCTATCCAATGCCGCAAATCCGGCCCCTGGGCCTGCACACCGGCGGCGAGATCACTGACGTCGACGTGAAGCGACTCGACGAGGAAAGCTTCGCGCCGATCTACCAGGCCTGGCTGAAATACGGCGTCGTCGTGGTGCGCGATCAACAGCTCGAGATCGAGGATTTTCTTCGCTACAGCCGGCGCTTCGGCCGCGTCGTCCCGCATCCCTCCAAGTCCACCCGGCATCCCGACCATCCGGAGATCACCTTGCTGGGCACCGACAAATTCGCTCCCGACGGCACGCTGAACGAAGCGATCTACCGACGCGGCGCCGCGGGCTGGCACACCGATGGCGCCTATGACGAGGTGCCGTTCAAGGCCACGCAGCTCTACGCGCTTGCGGTGCCGAGCAGCGGCGGCAATACGCACTTCGCCAACATGTACCTGGCCCATGACGCCCTGCCGGACCGCCTGAGGCAGCTCCTGGAGGGACGCGACGGCGCCTTCACCTACGGCGGCCGCGAGGGCTCGAAGTCGCTGCTGAACGAGGAGGACCGCGACCGGCCGCCGGCGTTCCACCCGATCATCCGGGTTCACTCGGAAACCGGACGAAAGTCGCTGTATTTCGATCCCGGCAAGATCCTCCACATCGTTGGCCTCGAGCAGCGGCAGAGCGACGACGTGATCGAGGAACTCAGCGCGAGGATGATCCAGCCGGAGGGCGAATATAGCCATGCGTGGCGGGTCGGCGACATCGTGATCTGGGACAACCGCTGCATGGTGCACAAGGCGGCCGGCGACTATCCCCCGGAGCAAGACCGCATCCACTGGCGCGCCTCGATCAAGGAACCGACGCCCGAGAGCCGCGCGGCGGCGGAGTGAAGCGCCGCGGCGATCGGAGTTCGCCCAGCGGAAGCCGGGCGAGACGCCGATATCGGCGGCCTCGACAGCCGTCGACTGCTTTCGCTGGTTGTTCGCGATCGTATTTGCGGTAGCACGAGGGTACCTGGATTCATGCCCGAACCACACCCGGCTTCGGACATTATATTAGTAAGTTCTTACCGGTGATTTATGACCCTGGCTGTGTGAAAACACTGGAAACCGACGATCATACGCAACTAAAGAATCCGAATTGCGGCCGTCGCGAATCTTTCATGCGAGAATGGGGTTGGGATTGAACTGATCGTGCTGTATCGCACCCGGTTCCTTGGACACAAGTTTGTCTCATGCGGCGGGCCTGAGTGACATCGCGGTGTGCCACGCCTGACGAGCTTGAGCGGGGCTCAGGTAGCCGTTCTTCTCCACGATCCACTGGGCATTGTACTGTTCGACGAACCCGCGGACGGCGTTCCGCAGCTCCGCGATGTTGCGGTAGATGCGGCCATGGATGATCTGTTCCTTGAGCGTGCGATTGAACCTCTCGGCGACGCCGTTGGTCTGGGGCTGTTCGACGAAGGCGTAGGACGGCTGGATGCCCCAGAACTTGATCTGGTTGGTGAAGTGGTCCGACAGATACTGGGAGCCGTGATCCATCCGCAAGGCCAGCCCCCGCGCCGCACCGGCGGAGGTCGAGGCATACAGCCTCGCAAGCCCCATGGAGATCGGCTGAAGGGCGGCGAAGCGGTCGCCTCGCTTGCACACATGCCAGCCGACGCACTCGGCGTTCCAATGCTCGATGGCGGTGAATATCCAGCCCCAGCCGTCGTCCACCGTGAACACCCGAACGCCGTCCGTGCCCCACATGAGGTTGGGGGCATGGGTGATGATCTCACCGACATGGGGATTTCCGCCACGGCGGCGGCAGCGATGGGGCGAGAGCAGGTTGTTCTCGCGCATCACCCGGAGCACCCGCTTGCGGGAAACACGGATGCCACGACAGACCCGAAGCCGAGCCCAGACCTTGCGGTGTCCCTCGCCCTCCCAGGGGGATGCCTCCAGGTCGGCCTCGATGGCCACCAGCAGAGCCTCGTCCGAGATCGAGGGCTTCGGTCCCCGGCGCTTTGCTGGTGGGCGCTCAGCGGTGGCCTGCTGCCGGGATTTCATGGCGTAGAACGAGGAACGGGCAAAACCCCAGGCCGCACAGACCCGCTGGAGGCCGTAGGCCAAACCCGTGCCGGGAGAGGTGGCGGCACTCATCGCCGCGACCTCCGCCGCCCCAAAGGGCCGGACGTCTCCGTCTTGGCCTCCAGCAGTTCCACCTGCATGATCAACTCCCCGATCCGCTTCATGGCGATGTCCAGTTCCGCCTTTACCGGATCGCCCTTGCGTTCCTTGAGCGAGGCATCGATCCCGGCGATCGCCTTCTCACGCCACTGCTCGAGCCGGAAAATCTCCACGCCCAACTGCCGCGACAAAAGTTCCACCGGCTCGCCACGCAAAAGCCGCAGGGCAACCTCACGCTTGCGCGTCACCGTCCACCGCTGGCCAAGTCCCAGCGGGCCTGCCGGCGAAACCTGGCCCGGGGAAAACGTGGACGAGCCAAGCTCGCCCTCGTTTACCACAGGCCCATCAACAGCAACTTTGTTCTCAAAATTGTCGGTCATGTTCCGGTCCTCCTTGGACACTTCGATTAAACCAATTCTGTGTCCAAGGAAATCGGGTCCGACTCATGAACTGATCGTGCGCCTGAATGACCCACCGAATGGTTTCCACACACCCAAGACCCTAAGCAGAAGTTTGGCCGCTGGCGCTAGGCCGGCGTCGCGCCAGATCCGATGATGAACTCAAGCTCAGTTTCGAAACCTGTTTCATCTTGAAACTGTCCAAGACAGTCTCTGACTTCTGCCCATGCATCAGCCTTTGCATCATCGCTCAAGTCCGCGACGACCGCACGATAGGCACCAGCGGCCTGTTGCATCATCGCCAGCGCGTCGTCGGCCGAAGACAGGCGAAGTGGCGCCAGCACCGTCGCCATCTTGATGTCGACAAAACCGCTATCGCTCAATAGTCCTTCCAGCACGCCCGGGCCGCCCAGGGCAAATAACCCAGGTTGCCCGGGCTGGGGAGGTTGCTTGCCGCCATGTCGCAGAAGGATCGCCATGGATTGAGCAAAGAAGGGATTCTTGTTCGGCGTCGTGAACACCAATGCCGCAAATCGCGCCTCGGGCTTCAGCACACGTTGAACAGCCGACAGCGCGTTCTGCGGTGAGGCGAAGAGCATGAGACCCAATCGGCTGATCGAAGCATCAAATGGCAGCTCTGCGCCGGTAAATTCTTCAGCAGCGCTGCGGAGTGTTTCGACATTGTTCAAGCCGGCCCGTTCAGCGTTCTCACGCACGTGTTTCAGCATTTCACCGGAGATATCGCAGGCAACCACGCGACCGCTTTCACCGACGCGTTTGGCCGCTTGAAGCGTCTGACTACCGGCACCGCACGCAAGATCGAGAACATGCATCCCCGACGCCACGCCGGCCAAGTCGAGCATGGCCCCCGTCACATCGACCAAGTTTCTCGAAAACGCTTCTTCCCACTTTGCCCAACCCGACGCGGCCGATTCCCAGGTTGCGCGAAGCTCGGACGTGGAAACTTGATCGCTCACCACTGCCTCCAAAGCAAATATGTGCCAAAGATCAATCTAGCAGGCGCAAAATTCGTTTCCACGCGGTTTCGTGCGATACGGTCCCGATAGTATGAATCGGCCCGAGAAAAACCGCATATGGCTACACCTTTCCGTCCCGGCCACCTCGGCGCGACGCGCGGACTACCCCCGACAACGGACATCGGGGCCCGGATGGCGCTGTCATCGCGATCGAAGCGTGACGCTCCGCGCTCGCCTCGCCCCCGCCCGCCGCCTACGCCACGTAACGATGGCTTGCCGGATTTTCGTGGCCAAGCGGGCGCCCGCGCGCTATAGCATCCCCGTTTCCGGCCGCGTCGCCCGATCTGCCGAGCTCCCCCGCCGCCGCCATTTCCCCGAGGATTGCCACCCATGTCCGAGCAACGCAAGGCCAAGCTCGCCAGCGTCGAGGCGATCCAGGAGGGCCTGGCCGGCGCCGATTACATCGCCTCGCGCCGGATCGCCACCGCCGTCTTCATCGCCGCGCAACTGCAAAAGCCGATGCTGGTGGAAGGGCCGGCCGGCGTCGGCAAGACGGAACTGGCGCTGACCACGGCGCGCTGGCTCGAGCTGCCGCTGATACGCATGCAGTGCTACGAGGGCCTGGACGAGGCCAAGGCGCTCTACGAGTGGAAATACGGCAAGCAACTGCTCTACACCCAGATCTTGAAGGAGAAGCTGGGCGACGTGATCGCCGGCACCAGCGGCCTCGATGGGGCGGTGGCGCGGCTGCACGAGCAGGCCGACGTGTTCTATTCCGAGGATTTCCTGGAGCCGCGCCCGTTGCTGAAGGCGCTCCGCCAGCCCGAGGGCGCGGTGCTGCTGATCGACGAGATCGACAAGTCGGACGAGGAGTTCGAGGCCTTGCTGTTGGAGATCCTCTCCGACTACCAGGTCTCGATCCCCGAAATCGGCACCATCGCCGCGACCACGCCGCCCGTCGTCTTCCTCACCTCCAACAACACCCGCGAGATGAGCGACGCCCTGAAACGGCGCTGCCTGCATCTCTTCATCCCCTTCCCCGACGCCCGCACCGAGGAACGCATCGTCGCCCAGCGCCTGCCCGACATCCCCGAGCGGCTCAACCGCCAGCTGGTTCACTTCATCCAGGCGTTACGCCAGGGCGATCTGAAGAAGCTGCCCTCGCTCGCCGAGACGCTGGATTGGGCCCGCGTGCTGATGCTGCTGAACGCCGACCAGCTGGAGGTGGAGCTGGTGCGCGATACCTTGAACGTGCTGCTGAAGTTCGAAGTCGACATCGAGCAGACCGAGGGCAAGCTGGTCGAGCTGACGCGCAAGGCGGCGCGGGAGAGCGAGGGCCGTCTCGGCCATGCGGCCAACGCTTGAACGCTTCATCCGGGCGCTCCGCGCGAGCGAAGTGCCGGTCTCGGTCCGCGAGGGGCTGGAAGCGCACGAGGTGGCGGCGCTGGTCGGCCCGACTGATCGCGAGGTGCTGCGGCACGCGCTCGCCGTCACCATGGCAAAGACCGAGGACGAGAAGCAACGCTTCGAGGCTTGCTTCGAGCGCTTCTTCGCCCGCGAGCGCGTTGACGAGGCGGCGCTGGAAGCCTTCGCGGAGCAAGCCTCCGGAGACCCGGCGGGCGAGCGCGGCGAGGCGGCGGGCGAGGCGGCGCCGCTCGCCTCCTTGCCGCTCGCCGACATGCTGCTCGCCGGCGACGGCGAGGGAATTGCGCGGGCCATGGAGAGCGCCGCCAACCAGGTCGGCGTCAGCCTGGTCCGCTTCGTCAGCCAGCGCGGCATCATGGCGCGGCGCGTGCTGGACGAGATGGGGCTGCGCGAGCTGGAGCGGATGATCTGGGAGCTGCGCCGCCGGCGCGGTGAGCCGGATCTGGCCCGGGCGAACGCGCTGGAGGCCGGACGCAGCTACCTCCTGGGCGAGGCGCGCGAGCTGGTGGCGCGGCAGATCGAGCTCTACGCGCGCCCCGCCTCGGAGCGGCTGCGCGAGGAGTTCATGGCCGAGGCCCGGCTCTCCAGCCTGGAGACGCGGGACCTCGACCGTATGCAACGTCTGGTCCGGCGGATCGCGAAGCGGCTGGCGGCGAAGCACACCCGGCGCCGTCGGCGCGCCCGGCGTGGCCGCCTCGACGTGCGCCGTACCATCCGCCGCAACGTCGGGCACGACGCCGTTCTCTTCGATCTGGTCTGGCGCCATAAGCGGACAGACCGGCCCCGGGTGGTGGCGATCTGCGACGTCTCCCGCTCGGTCAGCCAGGCGGCGCGCTTCCTGCTGCTGTTCCTTTACAGCCTGAACGAGGTGCTGGCCGAGGTCCGGGCCTTCGCCTTCTCCAATTCGCTCGTCGAGGTCAGCCAGACCCTCGACGAGGCCGAGGCGGCGGCGGCGATCGAGGAGGTGCTGGAGCGCATCGGCTTCCGGCCGACGGACTACGGCCGCATGCTGGAGGATTTCGACCAGGGCTTTCTCGCTGCCGTCGACCGGCGCACCACGGTGATCATCCTGGGCGACGGGCGCAGCAACTACACCGATCCCCGGCCGGACCTGTTGGAAAAGATCTATCGCCGCGCCAAGCGGGTGATCTGGCTGAATCCGGAGCCGCACGCCTTTTGGGGCATCGGCGATTCGGAGATGCCGCGCTACGTCCCCTACTGCCACCTGGCCAAGGTCTGCAACACGGTGAAGCATCTGGAGCGGGTGGTCGACGACCTACTGCTCTCGGCCGCGCGCGGCGCCTGAGGGACGAGACGGTCAGTCGAAAACGGAATGCACATCGCAGGCGCCATGGAGGATCCGCACGACTTCCACGCCACCATCGAGGGCGCGGTAATAGATCACATAGTTACCGACGGGAAAGCTCCGCAAGCCGTTCGCCAGCTCGTCGCGCCGTCGTCCACTCTCCGGAAAGGTTGCGAGCGTCGTTCGGCATGCGTCGAGCAGCCTCGGGAGAAATCGGTCCGCGTTTGCGGGGCTGTCATTGGCGATATATCGCCAGATCGCATCGATGTCGGCTTCGGCCCGGGGCGATAAGCGCACCGGGCTCATCATTCGGTGTTCCGCGCCCCCAGGGCCTCCCGCCCCCGCTTCTTTACGCGCTCGATCAAAGCCTCGTCGAACACCTGGCCTTCGCCCCGCGCCAGCTCCGCGAGGCCGACGTCGATTTCACGTCGAAGCAGGCCGAGTTTTTCGCGGTACTCGGCGCGCAACGCCGTCCAGGCCTCCGGCGTGGCCGTGGGGTTGTTGCGCATGAAATTGGCGAAGAGCTCCTGCTCGCAAAGCTCCTGGGCGTGGCGTCGTTGCTCCTCGCGGATGAGAGACCGGATGAACTCGCTCGGGTTGCCGAAGTTGCCTTCCCGAGCCCGCCGCTGCACATAGCGCTTCAGTTCATCAGGCAAGGAGATGTTCATCGTGGTGGTCGCCATGACTGTCCCCGGTGGATTGGCCGTCACGATATCACGGGCGTGAGCATTGGCAAAGTTTGCCAATGCTCACGATCGGAGACGGAGCACGAGCTCCATGAAGAGCGTGTCGGTGATCGGCGTATCGTCGTAGGCGGCGATTTCGCGAAACCCGATGCGACGGTAGAGGCCGATCGCCCGGTCGTGCTCGCCTGGAATCGTGTCGAGCCGCATCGCCCGGTAGCATCGCCCGGTAGCCAAGATCGCGCCCGCGGGCGACGATGGCCTCCGCCAGCCGGAGCCCGAGGCCGTGTCCCCGCGCGTCCGGCGCGACGTAGAGCCGCTTCATCTCCGCCGTCCCCTCGCCCAGATCCCGGAGTGCCACGCAGCCCCGTGCCCGCCCGTCGATTCGCCCGAGCAGCAAGGCGCCCCGAGACCGGCCCGCACATCCAGGGCCGTCCGTCACGCAAGGGGAAGTCGACCGGGTGGAAGCCACCGCCCATGCCGAAGCCCGTCCGGGGCAGGCCTCGCGGTACACCTTGATTGCCTTCGGAGAGAGCCACCGCATGGTCGGCTTCCGCCCCTCCATGGGCTCGGCCGAATGCGAACCGGTCGACCGCCACGGCTTCCATGACCAAGAACGAGCCCCGAGGGAGGTCCTCGAGTTCATCGAGGGTCGCTATGATCCTCGCCGGCCGTGCTCCGCCCTCGGCCACGGCTCACCGCTCGACCCTCGGCGAGCATTCCCTCGGCACGGGTTTGCGGCGGGAATGCCGACCGACCTCGCTCGCACACCCCCGCCCCAGCGCGCCGCCCCCTTCATCCCCGGCAAAAAAAGGAGACCCCCATGCCAGGCAACGCCATCGTCGAAGAGTACCGATTGCCCGGCGCGCCTTCCACCGAGTGGGACGTGAACGGCTGGGGCGACCCGAGCATCCAAGGCTTCGGCCATGACATCGGCATCGACCGGGGCGAGACCATCCACTTCAAGATCGAGACCGACTCCCCCGACTACCGGATCGACATCTATCGCATGGGCTATTACGGCGGGCTCGGCGCCCGGCTGGTCGATAGCATCTTGCCGTCCGTGCCGTTGCCGCAGGCCCAGCCGGAGGGCCTACGCGACCCGGAGACGCATTTGTACGATTGCGGCAACTGGGCGGTTTCCGCCTCCTGGGAAGCGCCGGCGGAGGCCACGTCCGGCATCTACTTCGCGCGCTTGGTGCGCCAGGACTCGGCCCCGCCCCGCTGGCGCGCCGACCATGCGCCGGCGCCGCCGGCCGAGGCCCCCGAACCCGTGCCCCACGCCTACGGGGCGCTGGGCCACGGCAAGCTGCGCAACGCACTGCGCGAACCCCGGGCGAGCCATATCTACTTCGTCGTCCGGGACGACGCCGGCCGCTCCGACATCCTGTTCCAGACCGCCGATACCACCTGGCAGGCCTACAACCGCCACGGCGGGCACTGCACCTACGGACGGCTGGACCCGGACCACCCCCGCCAGCACGGCGGGCCGCCCAGGGCCTACAAGGTCAGCTACAACCGCCCGATCGAAACCCGCCACTACCGCGCGGTCAACACGGTCTTCAACGCGGAATACCCCTTCGTCCGCTTCCTGGAGGCGAACGGCTACGACGTCAGCTACACCACCGGCGTGGACAGCGACCGGCGCGGCGAGCTGATCCGCAACCACCGCCTGTTTCTGTCGGTCGGCCATGACGAATACTGGTCCGGCCCACAGCGCGCCCATGTGGAGGCGGCGCGGGACGCGGGCGTCCATCTCGGTTTCTTCAGCGGTAACGAGGTGTTCTGGAAAACCCGCTTCGAGCCGAGCATCGACGGCACTCGCGAGCCCCATCGCACGCTCGTCACCTACAAGGAGACGCACGACAACGCCAAGATCGACCCGGACCCGGACGTGTGGACCGGCACGTGGCGCGATTCGCGCCCCTTCAACCCGGAAGGCCCACAACCCGAAAACGCGCTGACCGGCACGATCTTCACCGTCAACGCCTGGCGCAACGACCCGCTGATCGTCCCGGCGGAATACGCGCGGCTGCGCTTCTGGCGCGACACTCGGGTCGCGGATCTGAAGCCGGGGGAACGCGCGGTGCTGCCGAAGGGCCTGCTGGGCCATGAATGGGACGAGGATATCGACAACGGGTTCCGCCCGGCGGGCCTCTTCCGGCTGTCGGAAACCACGATCGATAATGTGCCATACGTGCAGGATTGCGGCTCGGTCTTCGATTCCGGGACCGCCACCCACCATCTGACCATGTACCGGCACGCGAGCGGCGCGCTGGTCTTCGGGGCCGGCACCGTGCAATGGGCCTGGGGCCTGGACGAGCACCATGACACCGAAACCGGCGTCCCGCCGGAGCGGGTGAATGAAAACACCACCCGCGTCGGCGTCGACCCGAACGGCCCGGACCCGGCCATCCGCCAGGCCACCGTCAACCTGTTCGCCGATATGGGCGTGCAGCCGGAAACGCTGGCCCCGGACCTGACGCGCGCCGAGGCCTCCACCGACCAAACGCCGCCGACCTCTCGCGTCGCCGAACCCGCCGACGGCGCGACAGTGGCGCCAGGGCCGGTACGGATCGCCGGCACGGCCGAGGATCGGGACGGGTGCGTGGCCGGGATCGAGGTGTCGGTCGACGGCGGCGCCACCTGGCATCCGGCGGACGGGCGCGAGACCTGGACCTACGCCTGGGTGCCGGCGGCGCCGGGCGCGCACGCGATCCTTTGCCGCGCGGTGGACGACAGCGCCAACCTGGAGGTGCCCGGGCCGGGCGTTAGGGTGACCGTCTCGGCGGAAGGGTGAGGAGCCAGGGAGCGCCGGAAACGTGTCGACCGCCGGCCGTGGGGAGGCCCGTTCCACCCTCGGGGATTCCATGTCGGCGATGACGTTTGCCACGTCCTTCGTGCTTCGGCCGATCCGGTCGATGGACCACGCCATCACCACGTCGAACCGCCGCCGATCGGCGGCCTTCCACATACGGTCGAACACGAGCCTCTGTTCGCGCGCCTTCGCGCCCGAAATGTGGTGATCGACGTATTCGCCATGGACCCGAGCCCATGGGGTTGATTCTCCCCGCGCCAGCTTCGCGAGGCCGACATCGATGTCACGTCGAAGCAGACCGAGCTTCTCGCGGTACTCGCCCCGCAACGCCGTCCAGACCTCCGGCGTGGCCGTGGGGGTGTTGCGCATGAGCTCGGCGAAGAGCTCTTGCGCGCAAGGCTCCTGGGCGTGACGACCCGCGAGGCGCGCCGATACTCCCTATCCGCGACGGAGCACGAACTCCATGAACAGCGTGCCGGTGATCGGCGTCTCGTAATAGGCCGGGATCTCGCGAAAGCCCATGGCGCGATAGAGGGCGATCCCCCGATCGTGCTCGCCTGGAATCGCGTCGAGCCGCATCGCCCGGTAGCCGAGAACCCTGGGACGGGCGACGTTCGCCTCGGCCAGGCGGATCCCGAGGCCGTGTCCCCGCGCGTCCGGCGCGACGTAGAGCCGCTTCATCTCAGCGAGTCCGGCGCCCAGATCGCGGAGCACCACGCAGCCCCGTGCCCGCCCGTCGATTCGCCCGAGGCGCCGGCCCGCCGCGCGGTGCGGATCTCCCACGCGAACGCCCCCGATCGCGCCTCGCTGGCGCGCGCGCTTCGCCGCCTCCGCCGCCTCCTGAAGCATGGTCCCGGCCCGGGCGGCATCCTGATATGAGCCTAGCCCGGCCAGGCAGGACCACCCGCTCCGCTCCCAACCGCCCAGGACTTTTGTCAGACGGTATGGTCGACGCGTCAGCTCTGCAGCAGCAGCGGCACCGGCGCGGCGGTGGCGAGCTTGCGGGTGGTGCGGCCGAGGCCCATCAGCACGTCGAAATGGTTGTCGCCGAAGGCGCCCATCACGATCAGATCGGCCTCGACCGATTTCGCCGCCTGGATGATCGCCCGACCGCGGCCACGCGCGGTCAGGCCGGATCCTTCGTAGGACATCACCTCCGGCAGGATTTGGTGATAGCCGAGATATTCCACCGCGCCGTCCGGATTGGCCTGCGGGTGCTCGGAATTGGTGAACAGGCAAATCCGTTCGCACGCGCACAGCAACGGCATCGCCGAACGCATCGCGCGCGCGGACTGGCGAGTGCCGTTCCAGATCATCGCCGCCACCCGGCCGAGAGTGGCGGGCGCCTCGGGCGGTGTCACCAGCACGGGCGAGCCAATCTCGAACAGCGCGGTATTCAACGCCTTGGCCTGTGCGCCGCGTTCCTCCGACAGACGCTCGATGATGGTGAGGTCGTAGCCGAGCCCGAGCGCGCGGATGGCGTCGTCCATCGCTCCCTCGATAGCGAACCAGCGTGCGTTCGTCGCATCGCCGCAGACTTCGTTGTAGGTCCGCCTTGCGATATCCCGGTCGACGGCGCCGACGTCGACGTGGCGCGGATGCGGGGGTGCCACGTCCAGCATCAACGTGGTGCGACCGAGATGAGGGTAGACGACGTCGAGATGGGCGCCCGTCAAGTCGGCCAAGGCGCGCGCGGCCACCAGGCAATCGCGATCGCTCTCACTGCCAGCGACGAATATCGCCACGCGTTTCACCGGCTTCCCCCACCCTCGAAATAGCCATCGAATTCTATCCTATCGCCGGCGCGGCGGGCAGTGTTTTATCGGTCCGGCCGTGGCGGAAAGCCAGGTTGGAGGGAGGGCCCGAGCATGCCGGAATTGCGCTCGAGCCATCTGGGCGAGCTGAAGATCGATGTCACCGCTTCCCACCGTTTCGCCGGGACGCCCCATGGGCCTCGGATGGCCTGCACGCACACCTTGAAGAGGCGCGAGATTTCGGTTTAAAAGGCCCTACTTCTTGCTCGGCTTGGCGTAGGGGAAGGGCAGCGCACGGGCGGCATGGAAAGCCCGGGTCGAGACCTTGGTCCACGATACCGCGTCGCGGCGGAAGGCGAGGATCGCGTCCAGCACCTTGCGGCTGAGCTTGTCCCGGGAGGCGAGCTCGTTCATCACCTGGCCGGAGAGCTTGCCGACCTGTTTCAGCAGGGCATCGGGAAACTTCTTCACCGCCACGCCGTGCTTGTCCACCAGCGTCGCCAAGGCGGCGTGGTTGCGCGCCGTCAGTTCGCTCAGGACCATCTGGTTGACGGCGGCGTTGGCCGCCTCGACCAGCGCCTTCAGATCGTCCGGCAGCTTCTCCCAGGCCTTGATGTTGATGAAGTTGTCGAGGCAGGTCGCCGGCTCATGCCAGCCGGGGTAGTAGCAGAACTTGGCGTGCTTCTGCAGGCCGAGGGCGAGATCGCCGTAAGGCCCGCTCCAGCTCGCCGCCGTGATCCGGCCGGATTCGAACGCGGCCGAGATCTCGTCGCCGGGCAATTCGAGGACCTCGGCCCCGGCCGCCTTCACCACCGCGCCGCCGAGGCCGGGCACGCGCATCGCCAGGCCCCGGTAGGCGCGGGCGCCCTTCATCTGCTTGGTGAACCAGCCGCCCATCTGCATGCCGGTGTTGCCGGCGGGAAAGAACTTGCAGCCGAGCTCCCGATAGACCTCGTCGGCCAGCGCCTGGCCGCCGCCGAAATGGAACCAGGCATTCATCTCCTCGGCCGTCAAGCCGAAGGGCTGGGAGGCGATGAACTGGCTCGCCGGCACCTTGTCCTTCCAGTAGTAAGGGGTGCCGTGGCCCATCTCGATGACGCCGCTGTTGACCGCGTCCAGCGCGTCCAGCGCCGGCACCAGCTCGTTGGCGCCGTAGACGTTGACCACCAGCCGGCCGTCGGAACTCTTGGTGATGATGTCGGCCAGCAGCTCCGATCCGGCGCCGAAGCCCGGAAAGCGCTTGGGCCAGGTCGTCACCAGGCCCCATTCCATGCGGCCCTTGGCGATCGCGGGGGCCGGGAAGGCGGAGGCGGCGCCCGCCGCCGCGGCACCGATCGTCGCCGCCTGCAAGAAGTCGCGACGATCCTTGCCCGCCGGCGCGCCGGCACGGTTGTCCTTGGCGGTCATCGAAGCGGCCTCTCGGTTTCGGCCGGCGTTGGGAGCGGTGATGCCCCGATCGCCGGCGCGTGATCGGTGTCCCGATCTTAGTCGCTTTCCCTTCCTCGGCAACGCGGAAGTAGGCCCCGCCGGTAGCGGCCGGTATCAACCTTGCGCGCCCTCTCGATTGTCATCAAACTCCGCGCCCGGGCGGCGAGGAAGGCGCGGGCATGGGAATCGAATATACGCCCCGGGCGGAGGTGCTGGCGGCGGGCATGGGCATGGTCGGCGAGCTGTTCCGGGCCCGCGCTCGAATTCGGCCGGCGGCGCTCGCTCACTTACGCAGAACTCGACGCCCGGGTCGACCGGTTGGCCCAGGGGCTCGCCGGCCTGGGCATCGCGCGCGGCGACCGCGTCGCCTTGCTGACGCGAAACTGCCTGGAATATGTCGAGGTCGAGCTGGCGGCGGGCCGGCTCGGCGCCATTACGGCGGCGCAGAACTGGCGCCTGGCCGACCGGGAACTTAGCCATTGCCTGAATCTCGTAGCGCCCAAAGTGATCATCCTGGCGCCGGCGTTTCTCGCCACGCTCGAGCGCATCGACGTGCCCGCCGCGAAGCGCGTGGTGCTGGGCGAGGACTATGAGCGGCTGCTGGCCCGCTCACCCGAACGCGCACCCTCGCTCGCGCTCCAGCCCGAGGACGGGTTGGTCATCCTCTATACCTCCGGCACCACCGGCCTGCCGAAAGGGGCGATGATCAGCCACCGGGCGATGGTCGCCAGGGCCATGGTCTACGCCTCCGAACTCCGTGTGCCCGCCGACAATACCTTCCTCGCCTGGGCGCCGTTCTATCACATGGCCTCGACCGACCATGCGCTCGCGACCTTGATGCGGGGCGGCAAGGTGGTGGTGCTCGACGGCTACCGGCCCGCCGAGATCATCGCCATCGCCACGACCGAGCCGCTCTATTGGCTGATATTGATCCCGGGAATGATCGAGCCCTTCATCGCCGAGGTGAAGCGAAGCGGCGCGCGTTTCGATCACATCCACATGATCGGCGCCATGGCCGACCTGGTGCCGCGCCATCAACTGGCCGAAATCACCGAGTTGCTCGGCGCCGGCTACTTCAACTCCTTCGGCTCGACCGAGACCGGCATTCCACCGGCCACCCGCTCGTTGACGCCGATCGGCGTCGCGCCGACGAGCCTCGCCAAACCGCAGAGCGCCTTCTGCGAGGTCCGCCTGGTCGACGCGGAAGACGACGACGTGCCCGACGGCCAGCCCGGCGAGGTGGCGATCAAGGGGCCGACGCTCTTCAGCGGCTATTGGAACGCAGGCGAAACCAACGCCCATGAATTTCGCGGCGGCTGGTTCCACATGGGCGACGTGATGCGGCGCAATCCGGACGGCACGCTCGATTTCATCGACCGGGTCAAATATATGATCAAGTCCGGCGGCGAGAACATCTATCCGGCGGAGATCGAGCAGGTGATCATGGCCGATCCCCGGATCGACGACGTGGCGGTGGTGCGCAAGACCGACGCGCGCTGGGGCGAGGTGCCGGTCGCCTTCGTCGCCCGCAAGGAGGAAAGCCTGGACGAGGCGACGATCCTGCGCCGCTGCGGCGAGAACCTCGCCGGCTACAAGCGGCCGAAGGAGGTCCACTTCATCGGCTTCGACGACTTTCCCCGTTCCACCAGCGGCAAGATCCAGCGCCACGCGCTGGAAGCCCGGCTCGCCGACACCAACTGAACCGGTCCAAATCCACCCGCCCGGAAACCCCCGGCTGATATAGTCGCTTCCGAAACGGGAGGGGCCGCTCGGGCATGGAGCTGATCGAGCCGACTTGGCAGATGTGGGCGAGCTTCGCCGTGATCGGGCTCGCCGTCGTCGCCTATGCCGTCGAGCGCTGGCCGATGGAGGTGACCTCGGCGGGGACGATCCTGGCCCTGATGGTGATCTTCCATTTCGGCCCCGTGCCCGACGGGGCGGGCGGCAATCGGCTGGGTCCCAAGGCGTTGCTCGCCGGCTTCGCGGCGCCGGCGTTGATCACCATCCTGGCGCTGATGGTCGTCGGCCAAGGATTGATTCGGACCGGCGTCATCGAGGGCTTGGTGACGCGGCTGGTGGAACGCTTTCGGCTCCGGCCGGTTTCGACGGCGGCGGCGCTGTTCCTCGCCGTGGCCGTGCTCTCCGCCTTCATCAACAACACCCCGGTGGTGGTGATCTTCATCCCGGTCGCGACGGCGCTGGCCCAGCGCGCCGACGTGCCGGCGGCACGCTGGATGATGGGGCTCAGCTTCGCCGCCATCCTCGGCGGCATGACGACGCTGATCGGCTCCTCCACCAACCTCCTGGTGGCCGGCGCCTCGGCCGAGCACGGCGGACCGGCGATCGCCTTCTTCGATTTCGCCCTCGAGGGCTCGGTGTTGGCCGCCGTCGGCATCGTCTATCTGTTGGTGGTGGCACCCAAGCTGCTGCCCGATCGGGCCTCGCTGACGCGCCAGTATATCGGCGAAGGACGCCACTTCATCGCCCAAATCACCGTCCGCGAGAATAGCCGACTGATCGGCGAGCGGGCGGTGGCAGGGCGCTTTCCGGCGATCCCCGACATGACCGTTCGCCTCTTTCAACGCGGCACCCACGTGATCCTGCCGCCCTTCGACGACGAGCCGATCCAGCCGGGCGACGTGCTGGTGGTGGCGGCGACGCGGGAGACCCTGGCCCAGGCGCTGGCCAACACGCCGAGCCTGCTGCCCCCCGAGGGCGAGATCACCACCACCGACCAATTTCTGGTCGAGGCGATGGTGGCGCCGAGTTCCCGCATGGTCGGGCGAGCCCTGGAGGAGATCGGGTTTCACTACCGGACCGGCTGCCTGGTGCTGGGGGTGCAGCGCCGCTCCCGCATGCTGCGGGCGAACATGGACGCGATCCGGCTCCAGATCGGCGACGTGCTGCTGCTGTTGGGACCGCGCGAGCGGGTTCAGGAACTCCGCGCCGACGCCGACGTGGTGCTGCTGGAATGGTCGGCGCGGGAGCTCGCGGCCAGGCGCAAGGCGCCGCTCGCGAGCGTTATCTTCGCCGCCCTGATCGCGCTGGCGACCACGGGAGCCCTGCCGCTGGTGATCGTCGCGCTGATGGGGGCGGTGGCGATGCTGGCGACCGGCTGCCTCGATCCCCGCCAAGCGGCCCGGGCCATCGACCGACGCGTGGCGCTGCTGGTGCCGGCGGCACTGGCCATGGGCGCGGCGCTCGGCGCCACCGGCGGGGCCGCCTGGTTCGCCCATCAACTGGTGGCGCAAGCCCAGGGCCTGGGGCCGGCGACGACGCTCTCGCTTCTCTTCCTACTGGTGGCGGTGTCGACAAACCTGATCTCCAACAACGCGACGGCGGTGTTGTTCACGCCGGTCGCGATCGCCGTGGCGCGCGAGCTCGGTGTCTCCGAGGTCGCTTTCGTGCACGCGGTGATCTTCGCTGCCAACTGTTCCTTCGCGACGCCGATCGGCTATCAGACCAACCTCCTGGTGATGGGTCCAGGGCACTACCGCTTCGCCGATTTCCTCAAGGTCGGCGCGCCGCTGGCGCTTCTGATCTGGCTCGCCTTTTCGCTTCTGGCGCCGTTGATCCATGGGCTGTAGCGTCCCGGCCGGGGGATCGGGGCGGTCGGGACTTACGTCGGTTGGAATAATGCCATCACCGGAGGCTGTGGAGGAGTCGAGGCATGAAGGATAGCTACGAAACCCTGCTGTTGGAGGAGCCGGAGGCGGGGCTGTTGCTGGTGACGCTGAACCGACCGGGCTCGGCCAACGCGCTGAATACCCAGATGGGGATCGATCTGGAGGACGTGTTCCATTCAATCCTGGTGGCGCCAGGGCGCTATCGTTGCGTCATCGTCACCGGAGCAGGCGAGCGGATCTTCTGCGCCGGCGGCGACCTCAAGCAACGCGACGGCATGACCGACGAGGAATGGCAAGCCCAGCACGCGATTTTCGAGCGGGTGATGCTGCTCCTCGTCGATTGCCCGATTCCGCTGATCGCGGCGGTGAATGGCGCCGCCTTCGGCGGGGGCGCGGAGATCGTCGGCTGCATGGACTTCGCCTATGCCGCCAGCACCGCGCGATTCGCCCTGACCGAGGTCTCGCTCGGCATCATGCCGGGGGGCGCCGGCACCCAGACGTTGCCGCGCGCCGTCGGCCCGCGCCGGGCCAAGGAGATCATTTTCACTGCCCGGCCCTTTTCGGCCGACGAGGCGCTCGCCTGGGGCTTCGTCAACCGGGTGGTGGCGCCGGAGAAGCTGATGGATGCGGTGATGGAGACCGCCGGGCGGATCGTCGCCAACGCCCCGCTCTCGATCCGCCAGGCCAAGAAGTCGATCGAGCTGGGCCTGCGCACCGATCTCCGCACCGGCATGTTCCTCGAGATCGAGGCCTACAACCGCCTGATTGCGACCGAGGATCGCCACGAGGGCGTGCGCGCCTTCAACGAAAAGCGCAAGCCCGACTTCAAGGGACGTTGAGGGGCCGGCGGACGGCTATTTCTCGGGTCCCTCCAGGTGTGCCCGAAGCTCGGGCCGGGCATTCTGCCGGGTCGCCCATTTGTCCAGGATTCGGTGGCAGTGCGCCGGCGCGAGGCCGAGCTGGACCAGGACCTCGCCCGCCCGGGCGTAGTCCTCATAACTTTCGATTCTGCCGTCGGCCAAGCGGAAATACCCGACGCCTTCCATCACCACTCGTCGGCCTCGGCTCGCCTCGGTCCGGGCGGTATAGCTGAAGCGCCAACGGGCGAAGCCGGTGGTGCCGTCGTCGACCGGGTCGAGCATCTCCCAGAGGAAGTCCTCGCCGTCGCGGTGGAAGCGGTTCTCCAGCAATTCGGCGATCGCCGCGCGTCCGGCGAAGGCGCCGTAGAAGACGTCGTGGTAGACGCCCTCCTCGGTGAAGCAGGCGGCCAGCGCTGCGCCGTCCCCGGCCTCGACCGCAGCGGTGAAGGTCTTCAGCAAATCGACGAAGTTCATCTTTCCGCTGCCCTACCCTAAACTTTCCCGCGCCTTGACGCTCGCCAGGCGATCCCGTATTGAACCCGCTCGCTGGCCCAGCGCCGGTCGAGGGTGATGTTTACGACGGCGGGACGGATAAGGCCATGACGCGGCGCTGCGAACTCACCGGCAAGGGCGTGATGTCGGGGAACAACGTCTCCCACTCCAACATCAAGACCAAGCGTCGGTTCCTGCCCAACCTGCAGACGGCCTCGCTGCATTCGGAGCTTCTGGGCCGCCCAATTCGCCTCAGGATCTCGACCCACGCGCTACGTTCGGTGGAACATCGCGGCGGGCTCGACGATTTCCTCCTCGCCGCGCGCGACGGCAACCTCTCGATTCGCGCCCGCAGGATCAAGCGGACGCTCGAGAAGGCCCGGGCCGCCGCCCAGGCCTGACATCGCGGCCACCGCGCCGACCCGTCACCGCGACAGCACGAACTGCAACAGCAACGTCCGCTGCAGGATGGTGAAGTTGTCGTCCGAGAGGAGATAGACGTCGTGGGCGCCGTCAGCCCGCGCACGGACGGCGATGCCCTCGAAGTTGTCGGTGAGGCCCGGCGCTTCCAAGCGCCCCACTTCCCGGCCGCTCAGCAGCGCGCCCGGACGGGCGGCGCCGGGGCTGAGCCGGACGACGCGGCTGGAGAAACCGCCGATCATGGAGAACCGCCGTTCCAACACCAACAGCTCGTCGTCGTCGAGGCGCGCCATGCCCGTCGGCTTGAAGGACCCGGTCGCGCCATAGCGCAGTTCCTCCGGTGATCCGCCACCCGGCCCGGCGAGCCAGCCGATGAAGTGGCCGTCGGGTCCCTTTAGATGTTCCGCCAAGGCCACGATCGCGCCACTGCCCAGCACCGCCAGCGCCTCGATCCCGTCGGCGCCGCCGAGACGCGCGAGGGGCCGGTCCCAGGGGAGCGATTTCGGTCGCGCCGTCGCCAAGTCGACGCCCACCGGATAGCGCAGGATGCGATTGCGTCGCTCGAAGGCGACGAGGATCTCGCCGTTCGAGGCGCGGGCCAGCGCCTCGGCGTCGTGGGTGCGGCGCGCGACCGACACCGGGCGCCCGTCCAGGCCCCGCATCGCGTCCAGGCGGATCTCGCTCAAGGCGATGATTCGACCCTTCGAATCGCGCTCGAGCCGTGCCCGGAGCCAGACCCCGCGATCGCCGACGGCGAGCAGGCGGTCGCCGTCTTGGCTGAGCAGCAGGCCGGAGAAGCCACCGAAGTCATTGGCCCGCGAGGTGAGCGCCAGGCCGGCGATGAAGCGCAGCTCGCCTATCGAGGTACCGCCGCCCGTCAGCTCGTCGAAATCGATCGGCGCCGTCGTGATCGATATCTGCCGCGCGCTCGCCTCGCCGACCCCCGTCAGCAGCCCGAGGAGAAGGGCCAACGCGACCCAAATCTCGTGATTGGCCAAGCTTCGCGGCGACGCGTAAGCTTTCCGCCGACACTGGGAATTCTTGCAGTCATGGGGAGGAGAATGTCGATGCTTGCGCGTAGGGAAGTGGTCAAGGGCGCGCTCGGTTTGCCGCTGGCGGCGGTATTGGCGAACCCCGTGCGCGCCAAGACGGTGGCCGAAAGCCTTCCCCAGGTCGCAATCACCACGGCGGGCGGCAGAACCGTCAAGGGCACCTTTGCCCGCACCCGCTTGGCGCGAGCGCCGATGGTGCTGCTGGTGCATGAATGGTGGGGCCTCAACGATCAGATCAAGACCGTGGCGGGGGAGTTTGCCGGCCTCGGCTATAACGCGCTGGCCGTCGACCTCTATGACGGCCGCGTCGCCACCAGCAGCGACGATGCCCGGAGCTACATGAAGAGCGTCGAGGCCGCCGAGGCACTCGACACGCTGGTCTCCTGGGTCGCCTGGCTCCGCGCTCACAAGGGCTCCTCCGGCAAGGTCGGCACGGTCGGTTGGTGTTTCGGTGGTGGCTGGTCGCTGCTGACCGGTATCAAGACGCCGGTCGGGGCGACGGTGGTCTATTACGGCAACGTCGCCCGCGCGGCCGACGAGGTCAAGAGCCTGAAAGGCCCGGTACTGGGCCATTTCGCGACCCGCGACAAGTGGATCGACAAGGCGATGGTGGGCGGCTTCGAAGCGGCGATGAAGCGCGCCGGCAAGTCGCTCGAGGCCCACTGGTACGAGGCCGACCACGGCTTCGCCAATCCGAGCAGCGGACGCTACGACAAGGCCGACGCCAAGCTCTCCTGGCAACGGACGGTGGCGTTCTTCCAGACCCACCTCGGCGCCTAGCGCCCGGGCGGATCGCATGGCCAGAACGCTCCACGTCGCCGCCGCCCAGATGGGACCGGTCGAACGCGGCGAGCCGCGCCCACCGGTGGTCGCGCGCCTGATCGAGATGCTGCGCGAGGCCCATGGTCGCGGCGCCCGGCTGGTGGTCTTCCCCGAGCTGGCGCTCACGACGTTCTTTCCGCGCTGGCACATCGAGAACGAGGCGGAGCTCGATTCCCATTATGAAACCGAGCTTCCCTCGCACCTGACCCGACCGCTCTTCGAGACGGCGGCCGACCTCGGCGTCGGCTTCTATCTGGGCTACGCCGAGCTGTTCCGGGACGCGGACGGACGCAAACGGCGCTTCAATAGTTCCGTCCTGGTCGACGACGGCGGGCGAATCGTCGGGAAATATCGCAAGGTGCACTTGCCCGGCCATGCCGAGTATGAGCCCGAGCGGCCCTGGCAACACCTGGAGAAGGGCTATTTCGAGCCCGGCGATCTAGGCTTTCCGGTCTGGCGGGCGATGGGCGGCAATCTCGGCATGTGCCTCTGCAACGACCGTCGCTGGCCGGAGACCTGGCGGGTCATGGGGCTCGGCGACGTGGAGTTGGTCATGCTCGGTTACAACACGCCGGTGGGAAACGCCGTGGCGCGGGAATCGGAGCACCTGCGGATGTTTCACAATCACCTGTCGATGCAAGCGGGTTGCTACCAGAACGGCACCTGGGCCGTCGGCACGGCCAGGGCCGGGCTCGAGGGCGGGGTCGAGATGATGGGCGGCAGTTGCGTCGTGGCACCGACCGGGGAAATCGTGGCCCTCGCCAGCACCCTCGAGGACGAGGTTGTGAGCGCGCTCGTCGACCTGGATCGCGGGCGCTACCTCAAGGAGACGATCTTCAACTTCGCAGCGCATCGCCGGATCGAGCACTATCGCGTGATCGCCGAGCAGACGGCGGCGATACCGCCGGAGTCGAGCGGAGAGTAGAACGCCGGCCTCCCGACGCACGGGACGCTATCTCGACTTTATAAGTCGAGATAGCGTCCTCGTTATCCAGTCAACTCTCTCCGGCGGCGTCGAGAGACCGGTTCAGCAGACCCGCGTAGCCGAACAGCGCGGGCGTGCCGCCGGTGTGGATGAACACCACCGTCTCGTCGGGCGCGATTCCCCCGGAGCGCGCCAGCGCGATCAGGCCGGCGAGGGCCTTGCCCGAATAGACCGGGTCCAGCAGCAGCCCCTCGGTCCGGGCACAGAGCCGCATCGCCTCCAGCGCATCCTCCCCGGGCTTGCCGTAGCCGAGTCCCAGCGCCATGTCCTCGACCCGGACGTCGGCCTCGCCGATCAGCCCCTCGCGCCCGATCATGGCCGCGAGCTCGCGACATCGAGCGAGCACGCGAGGGTGCTGTTCCCGCGCGACGCGACGCACGCAGATGCCGACACAGGCGACCTCGGCGCTCCTCTCGCGAAGCCCCACCAGCGCGCCGGCATGCGTCAGGGCGCTGCCGGAGGGAACGATCACCGTGTCGACCCGGAGGCCCCTTGCCGCCGCCTGGTCCATCATTTCCAGCGCCGCGTCCCGGTAGCCCAGCGCACCGATCGGCGGATGATTGGCGCTCAGATAGATGATGTAGGGCGACTGGCCGCGGCTTCGCAGGTCGGCCGCCAGCGTCTCCAGCGCCGCGTCCGCGCCGGCCTCGTCCTCGCCCTCGGGATAGCTGTGGATGGTGGCGCCCAGCAGCCGGTCCAGCAGCACGTTGCCGGAGGCGTGATAGCCAGGCGGCATGTCCTTCACCCGGTCTTCCAATTGCACGTGACAGGCCATGGCGAGGTGGGCGGCGGCGGCCGCCGTCATCCGCAGGAAGTTGGACTGCACGGCGCCGGTGATCAATACCGTGTGGGCGCCCGCCGCCACCGCCTCGCCGAAGTAATACTCGAGCTGGCGGGCCTTGTTGCCGCCCATGGCGAGTCCGGTACAGTCGTCGCGTTTGACATGCAGGTTCGCGAGGCCGAGCACGCGGCCGAGGTTCGCCATCGGCTCGAGCGGTGTCGGCGCGTGGGCCAGGACGACGCGGGGGAAATCGGACACGGGCTTCGGCTCCTCGACTTCGGGTTCACCAATTGGGTGGCGTCCAGCGCGCCTCCTCGTCCAAGGGATAGACCGGGCGCGGCAAGCCCTTCCAATCGAAGCGCTCGAGGATCGGCGAGGTGAGCCCGGCGGTGTCGACCTCGACCACGTGATCAGGCCCGAACCAGGGGGCGAAGCCGGCACGGAAGTGGCCGCGAGATTTGACGCAGACCACCCGGGCGAGGGCGATGTCGAGGCCGAAACTCTCGAAGAACAGCGGATCGGCGGTCTGGTGGCGGGCGCCGATCACGATCACCACGATGCCGTCGGGACCGCCCAGCTGCAGCGCCGCCGAGGGGCCGAGGCGCATTTGCCGCCCGGCGTAAATGCCCAGACGGCCGACGAAATCGCCATCGGTCAGCTTCAGGACGCGCGCCTCGGCCTCGAAGCGCTTGGAGAAGGTGGACTCGCCCGAGGAATTGAAGACGGCGCGGAAGCTCGCGCCCTCGCCTTGCTCGTGCGCCTCGGCGGCCAGTTCGGAATCGAAGAACGAGCCGTAGAGCACCCCCTTCGCCTCCGCCGCGTGCAGGGCCTGGAGCAACCAGGTGGTCCGCCCCTCCCCGCCGCCACCGGGATTGTCGCCGGCATCGGAATAGATCAGAGCGGGGGCTCGGGCGTCGCCCGCCGTCCGCACGGCCAGCGCCACCGCATCCTCGATGCTGGTGAGCTCGCGGTGGAAACGCTCCCGCATGTTCCAGCCGAATTCGGCGATCTCGCGCGCCAGCACCTGAGCTGCCCGTTCCTCCTCCCGCGCGGTGACGATGATCGAGACGCCGTTCAGGCTCGTGTCAGAGAACACGAAGCCGCCCAAGACCGTCACGTTCAGGATCTCGCCCCCACTCTCCCGCGCCCGGCGCTGGCCGTACTGGATCATGTCGCCGTAAGGCCCCTCGGCGGTCAGCAAGGTGACGCTCGGCGGCGTCAGCGGCAGGCGGATGAAGGCCGATTTGGGCCGCATGCCGGCCATCATCAGCCGCATTGTGAAGGCCGCTTCCTCACCGCGCTCGCGCATGTCGACATGCGGGTTGGTCAGATAGCCGATCAACACGTCGGCCGCTTCGACCATCCGCTCCGAGGTATTGGCGTGTAGGTCGAGGGTGGCGATGATCGCCGCGTCGGCGCCGGCGGCCTCGCGGATCCGCGCCATCATCTCGCCGTCGGGATCCGGCGTCGCGGTCGAGACCATGGCGCCGTGGTTGGCGAGATAGACCCCGTCGACCTCGCCCGCGGTGGCGAGCCCATCGGCGATGGTCCGATAGCAGGCTTGCAGATAGTCGTCCTCCACCGGGCCCCAGGGCGGGCTCGCCGCCAACAGCAGCGGCAGGGGCTCCCACGGGCCCGTGGCGTCCATGGCTTGCACGAAGGCGCTCATCTCCGCCGAGATCGGCGAGACGGGCTTGCGTGCCTCGGCCAGCAGCTCAGGCCCCTCGATGTGGATGGCGGCGCGAAAATCCGCACTCGTCGTCACCGGCGAGAAGGCGTTGCTCTCGAGCGCGATGCCGCAGATTGCGATACGGGGAGTCCTCATGGGTCTCTGACCTCGCTTCGGACGACCTTGCCGGGGTTCAGCAGGTTGTCGGGATCGAGCGCGCGCTTTATCCGCCCCATCAGCTCCATCTCGATTGCCGGCTTGTAGATCCGCGCCTCGTCGCGACGGAGGCGACCCAAGCCGTGCTCGGCGCTGATCGAACCCTCCAGTTCGGCGACGATATCGTGCACGATCCGGTTCACCTCCTCGCGCTCGGCGGCGAAGGCCGCGTCCGACCAATCCGGCGGGCGGACCGGGTTGAAATGGATGTTGCCGTCGCCGATGTGACCGAAGGTGACGCCTCGGATCCCCGGATAGCGCGCCGCCAGTTCCTGGTTGGAGCGGCGGATGAATTCCGCGATGCGGCTCACCGGGACACCGACGTCGTGCTTGATCGAGGCGCCGCAGTGTTTCTGGGCTTCCGAGATCGACTCGCGAAGCTTCCAGAGCGCGTCGGCCCGGGCCTGCGAGGCGGCGATCGTGGCGTCGAGCACCAGGCCCGCCTCCGCCGCCTCGGCGAGCCAATCCTCGACCGCGCCCATGAGCGTGCCGGGCGCGCCTTGGCCGGCGATTTCCGCCACCACGTACCAGTCGTGCCGGTCGGCCAGGGGATCGACGATCCCCGGCACGTGCGCCATGTCGAGGTCGATGCAGATCCGCTCCATCAGCTCGAACGAGGTCACCTGCTCTCCGAGGCCTGCGCGGGCGAGTGCCAGAAGCCGTACTGCCGCCTCGGGATCGGGCACGGCGGCGAAGGCGGTGACGCTGTCGCTCGGCTTAGCCGACAGGCACAGCACGGCGGCCGTGACGATGCCGAGGGTGCCTTCGGAGCCGATGAAGAGCTGCTTCAGGTCGTAACCCGTGTTGTCCTTGCGCAGCCCCCGAAGGCCGTTCCAGATCCGCCCGTCGGCCAACACCACCTCGACGCCCAACACCAGGTTTCGCGTATTGCCGTAGCGCAGCACCTGAACGCCGCCGGCGTTGGTCGAGAGATTGCCGCCGATCTGGCAGGAGCCCTCGGCGCTCAGGCTCAAGGGGAACAAGCGGTCGACCTCGTCGGCGGCCCGCTGGATGTCGGCCAGCACGCACCCCGCCTCCACCGTCATGGTGTCGTTCACCAGATCGACCTCGCGGATCCGATTCATCCGGCTGGTGGAAAGGATGATCTCGCTGCCGTCGTCGTGCGGTTGGCTGCCACCGGCGAGGCCGGTGTTGCCGCCCTGGGGCACGATGGGGGTCCGCGTCTCGGCGCAGATCCGCACCACGTCGGCCAGTTCCTCGCTCGACGCCGGGCGTACCACCATCGCCGTCCGCCCGACCCAGTTGTCGCGCCACGAGATGCAATAGGGCTCGATCTCCGCCGGATCGTCGAGGCAGCCCTTGTCGCCGACCACGTCGCGAATTCGGTCCAGCACCTCGCGCGAAACGGCGGCCCGGGCGGGCCGTTCGAGGGGAGCGTTCATCGCCTGATCACCCGACATTGGTCATTTGAATGGCTCGAGCCTAGAGCAGCATCCGCCCATTGGAATCGCTTTCAGCGATCCAACTGGTGGATAAAGCTGCTCTATCTTCCTGAAGAATAGAGCAATATTCGAACGGATTGAACCGAAGCGGTTCCATCCGTTCGAATATTGCTCTAGGGCCGGGGCCGGGCGGCGCGGCGCAGGCGATCGTTTATCGCCCGGCCGAGACCCGTCTCGGGGATCGCCATCGCGGCGATCCGCCGGGCGCCGGAGCGGTCAAGCTCGTGCAGCATGTGGAACAGGTTGGCCGCCGCCTCGAGCACGTCGCCGGACGGGCTGAGGTTCAGGGTCAGGCGCGCGCCCTCGGGCGGCCTCGGTCCGAAGGCGAGCAGCGCCTCGTCCGCCCCCACCTCGACCGCCGCCAGCCTGAGCGGCAGGGCGGGTGCGTAATGGCTCGCCAACTGTCCAGGCGCGCAGGGCCGGGCGGGATCGACGCCGGGGACCCGGACGGGTCCGATCTCGCCCTCGATCTCCTCAAGCGCGACGGCGCCGGGGCGGAGCAGCGTCACGGTACCGTCCGCGATCGCCACGACCGTGCTCTCGATGCCCAGCGGCGTCGGGCCGCCGTCGATCACCATGTCGACGGAATGGCCCAGGCCATCGACGACATGCGCCGCCCGGGTCGGGCTGAGCGCGCCGGAAGGATTGGCGCTCGGCGCCACCACGGGTCCG
Organism: Alphaproteobacteria bacterium; assembly: GCA_965225945.1. GTDB lineage: Bacteria > Pseudomonadota > Alphaproteobacteria > JASLMY01. Next base: position 223,625 of record CBDDBZ010000034.1, read on the forward strand.
CCGAAGGCGGCGAGCAGCGCAGCCGCCAGCGGGTGCGCCGGCACCCGGAGCGCCACGGTGTCGAGACCGGCGCGGGCCAGCGGGTCGACGGGGCACGCGGCGGCACCCGGCAGCACGAGTGTCAGCGGCCCGGGCCAGAATCGCGCCGCCAGCCGCTCGGCCAGCGAACTCTGCCGGGCCAGCGCCAAGGCGGCCTCGGTCGTCGCCAGATGGCAGATCAGGGGATTGAAGCCTGGCCGTGCCTTGGCCTCGAACACACCTGCGACGGCGGTGGCGCACGTCGCGTCGGCGCCGAGGCCATAGACCGTCTCGGTCGGAAAGGCGACCAGGCCGGCGGCGGCGAGCCGGGCCGCCGCCTCGGGAATTGCCCTCGGATCGTCGCCCGAGAGCAGGAGGGCCTGGCCGCTCAATCGGAGCGCGCCAGATGCGCCACGCGGCCGACCGAGCAGACCTCGCCCAACTGGTTGCGAATTTGGAACTCGGTCCCGCCCTTGGCCAGCACGGTGATCTCGTCGCCCCAGAAGATCGCCCTGGGTCGCGTCATCCTCGCCACCTCTGTTTCGCCTCGTCGACGCCAATGTGCCGCCCCGCCCGGCGCATCGCAAGTCGAGCCGGTCATTCATCCAACCGGCGCTGGCGCCAGATGATCAACAGGCCGGCGCCGACGATGGCGAGGACGCCGGGGAACAACCGCTCGACGGGCGCTTCGGCGAAGAATACCCAGCCGAGAATGAAGGCGAAGACGATGCCGAAGTATTCGAACGGCGCCACGTTCGCCGGACGAGTCAGGCGATAGGCCGTGGTGAGGCAGAGCACGCCACCACCGCCCAGGACGCCCATGGCGACGATCCAGGCCCAGTCGCCCACGTCGGCGACCTTGACGAAGCCGCTGGTCACCGCCGTCAACGCCAAGGCGGCGAGGCAGGCGCTCAACTGGGTATGCAGGTTGAGGGTCGCGATCGGGACGCCCGTGTCGATTCGGCGCACGACGATGCTCGAGGCCGCGTAGCCCACCGCCGCGCCGAGCGGCATCAGGGCGTAATAGGTGAAGATGTCGCTCCCCGGTCGCATGATGGCGAGGATGCCGAGGAAGCCGATCACCACCGCGCTCCAGCGCCAAGGGCCGACCCGCTCCCCCAGCACCGGCCACGATAGCGCGGTCAGGAACAAGGGCGTCGCGAAGACCAGTGTCGAGGCGGTGGCGAACTCCAGATGGCTGAGCGAGACGTAGAAACAGAACTGCGCGAAGGTGGTGGCGAGACCGCGAAAGACACCGTAGCGCCACTGTGCAAAGCCGAGACGGCGGCCCCCCCGATGCCACTCACGCGAAAGCAGCAGCAGGGCCGCCGCCGGCACCAGGCCGAAGAGGTTTCGCAGCATCGCGAGCTGGGGGGCCGGATAGGCCTGGCCGAGATGCTTGATGATCGCGCCCATGGTATCGAGCAGGAAGATGCCGACCAGGCTCAGCGCGATGGCGGTGATCAGCGGCCCCATGGCATCGCCTCGGCAAATCCGGCGACGAGGCGCGCCAATTCACGTGCCCCCGACGATCAAATTGCACTCGAAACCGGTTTGCAACACCATCGGGTCGTAAACCCATCGCCACCGCCTCGGAGGACCGCCATGGGCGACCAAAACGTCATCGTTACCGGCGGCGGAGCCGGCATCGGCCGCGCTATCGTCGAGGCCTTCCTGGAAGCCGGTGCCACCATACACGCCTGTGATCGCGATCCCGACGCCGCCGGTGACGTGGCCGCCTCCCACCCACGGGTCGAGGCCGAGGTCGTCGACGTCGGCGACGCAAGCGCGGTGGACCGCTTGTTCGAGACTGCGCTCGCCCGCTTCGGCGGGCGCCTCGACGTGCTGGTCAACAACGCCGGCGCCTCCGGCCCCACCGGCCCGATCGAAAGCCTGGACCCCGCCGCCTGGCGGGAGACCTTCGAGAGCAATATCCACGGCAACTTCAATTGTACGCGGCGCGCGGTACCGGCGATGAAGACACGCGGCGCCGGCGCCGTCATCAACATCTCCTCGACCGCCGGCACCCACGGCTATCCGCTCCGCACCCCCTATGCCGCCGCCAAATGGGGCGTCATCGGCATCACAAAGTCGCTGGCGATGGAGCTCGGCCCCGCCGGCATCCGGGTCAACGCGATCTGCCCCGGCTGCGTCGACGGCCCGCGCATGGCCGACGTCATCCGCCGGGAGGCCGAAGCCCGGGGCGGCGAGGCCCAGGCGCTCCACCGAGCCTATGTCGGCCAGGTCTCGATGCGAGCTTTCGTCCAAGCCCGCGACATCGCTGACGCCGCGGTCTTTCTCGCCTCGCCCCAGGCGCGCATGATCAACGGCCAGATCCTCGCCGTCGACGGCCATACGGAATCCTTGGCGACCGTCGATTGAGCCATTGCGGCCGGGACGAAAACGCCCTTATCTAGGCCAACGATGCGGGGCGCGAGCCCCGGCCAATTCGAGCGGAGGGGATACCTGCCATGACCGACTATGCCGCTCCGCTCAAGGACATGATGTTCACGCTCCGCCACATCGCCGATCTCGACGGGCTCTCGAGGCTCGCTGGGCTAGAGACGGCGGATGCGGACCTGGTCGCGCAAGTGTTGGGCCAGGGCGCGCGGCTCGCCGGCGAGGTGCTGGCGCCGCTCAATCGCTCGGGCGACCTGGAAGGCGCGGTGCTGGAGAACGGCGTCGTCCGCTCGCCCAAGGGCTTCGACGCGGCTTATCGCGCCTTCGCCGAGGGCGGCTGGAACGGCGCCACGGCCGAGCCCGAACACGGCGGCATGGGACTTCCCTGGCTCGTCGGCGTCGCCGCCATGGAGCTTTGGAACGGCGCCAACATGGGCTTCGCCGTCGGGCCGCTGCTGACCCAGGGGGCGATCGAGGCGCTGCAGTCGCATGGCACGCTCGAGCAGCAGGCGCTCTACCTGCCGAAGCTGAACTCGGGCGAATGGTCGGGGACGATGAACTTGACCGAGCCGCAAGCGGGCTCCGACGTCGGCGCACTACGCAGCCGGGCCGAGCCGGCCGGTGACGGCACCTGGCGGATCACCGGACAGAAGATCTTCATCACCTACGGCGACCACGAGCTGGCGGAGAATATTGTCCACATGGTTCTGGCTCGCACGCCCGACGCGCCGCCGGGGACGCGCGGCCTCTCCCTCTTCATCGTGCCCAAGTACCTGCCCGACGAGAACGGCGCTCCGGGCCGGCGCAACGACCTTCGCGCCACCGGCCTGGAACGCAAGCTCGGCATCCACGCGAGCCCGACCTGCACCATGAGCTACGGCGACGACGGCGGCGCCGTCGGTTTCATGCTGGGCGAGGAGAACAAGGGCATGGCTTGTATGTTCACGATGATGAACACGGCCCGCCTCGCGATCGGCGTGCAGGGGCTGGGGATCGGCGAGCGGGCCTATCAGCAGGCCCTCGCCTATGCGCTGCTGCGACGTCAGGGCCGGGCGCTGGGCGCTGCTGAGCCGGGTGCTTCCGCCATCATCGCGCATGCCGACGTGCGCCGCATGCTGATGACCATGAAGGCCCTGGTCGAGGCGACGCGGGCGGTATGCTACGTCACGGCTGAGACGGTGGACCGCGCGCGGCGGGCCGAGAACGAGGCCGCGCGGGAAGCGGCGCGCGGCCGCCTGGAAGTGCTGACCCCAATCGCCAAGGCCTGGTCGAGCGACGTCGGCTGCCAGGTCACCTCGCTCAACATCCAGGTCCACGGCGGCATGGGCTTCGTCGAGGAGACCGGCGCCGCCCAGCACTACCGCGATGCCCGGATCGCGCCGATCTACGAGGGCACCAACGGCATCCAGGCGATGGATCTGGTGATGCGCAAGCTCACCCTCGACGGCGGCCGCCCGGTGGCCGACCTGATGGCGGCGATGGCGGCGACGGCGGCCGGTGTCGGCGAGCTCGACGGCTTCGAGACCATGGCCGAAACCTTGGACTCAGGCCGCGCCGCCCTCGGGCGGGCGGGCGACTGGCTGGTCGCGCAATTGGCCCAGGCGCCGAACGCCGCCGCCTCGGGGTGCACGCCCTATCTCGAAATGTGGGGGCTGACACTGGGCGCGCATCTGCTGGCCAAGGGGGTGCTCGCGGCCAAGGCGGGTCTGGAGGCGGAGGACGCGGACGGTGCGTTCCTGGGCGCGCGCATCGCCAGCGCGCGATTCTTCGCCGAACAGCTCCTGCCCCGCGCCGAGGCGCTACTACCGGCCGTCACCGGCGGGACCGAGCTGCTCTACGCCATCGATGAGGACGCCTTTTAGACCACATGTCCGTTTGAGGCGGGTCACCCCCGCCTCAAACGGACATGTGGTCTAAGCCGTGTGAATCAGTAACTCAAACTCTGAAAGCTCGCAGGCGCGTCCGAGACGACCCGGAAACCCTCGGGCGTGATCTCGATGACGGCGAGACCGCGCTCGCCGATGCCATCGGCGCGGAAACGGAAGATGCCGTCGTTGCCGGCGAAGCCGCTCGGCGCCGAGAGAGTTTCGGCATCGAAGCGGGGCGGACCCTCGCCGCCACCGAGCACGGCCGCCAGCGCTGTCGCGTCATAGGCGAGGCTGGCGATCCTGGGTGGCCGGCGCCCGTAGGTCGCCTGGAAGCGCTCGACGAAGCGCCGCCGGGCCTCCGGCGCCGGCGCGGCGAACCAACCGCCCTTTAAGGCCGGCTCCCGCCTCAGGCTCGGATCATCCCAGAGGCCGGTGCCGATCACCTGGACCTCGCCCGGCCCGAGGTCGTAATAGGGCAGCAAGGGCGCCACCTGCCGCAGCACCTGTCCGCCCTCCGGCAGCAGCAAGACGTCGAAGGGAATTTTGCGTGGGTCGTTCTTGCGCACGACCCGGCCCCTGTTGATCCGGCCGCCCAGACGCTCGATCGCCTGATCGGCACCGCTGCCATCCACGCCATAGAACTCGATCGCATGGACCTGAGCGCCGAAGCGGGCCGTCGATTCCTCGAGTGCCCGAACCACCGCCCGGCCGTAGTCGCCGTCGGGCACCAGGGCGGCGAAGCGCCAGAGGCCCTGGCTGGTCGCGTGCGCAACGACGCGTTCGACCTGCTGCTCGGGCGTAAAGCCCATGAGGAAGGTATCGGCTTCCGCCACCCGGCGATCGGTCGAGAAGGCGACGACATTGACGCCGCGCTCGCGCGCCGGCGCCTTGACGGCGACGACGGCATCGCGGAACAGCGGTCCCAAGATCAGCGTCGCGCCCTCCGCCAGCACGCGCCGCGCGGCGGCCTCGGCACCCTCGGCGGTACCGCGCGTGTCGGCCGGCAGTAGCACGATTCGCTCCGTCCCCAATTCGAACAGCTTCAACAGCGCCGCGTCGCGCAGCGCCTGGCCCACCTCGGCGGCCCGGCCCGAAAGCGGCAGCAACAGTCCCACCTTGACCGGATCGTCGACCAGCGGCGGCCCCAGGCGGGTCCCTTCGTCCGCCGACGTCAGCTCGGCGGGCGGACGGTCGGCGTCCCGCCAGGTCTCGACGTCTTGCTCGCCGCTCGGAATCGGCGCGACGGCCATGTGCTCCTCCACCGCCTCCGCCGGCTGGGCGGCGGCGGGCGGCGGCGGTGGCGCGGCAGCTTGCTTCGGAGGTACGGTGGTCTCGCAGCCGAGCGACAGCACCATGAGCGGGAGCAGCGATGCCAGCCAAGCGACAGGGCGGCGCCCGGACGTCGCGCCGTGATTCGGCCCGCGCGTCGGCGCCGGGTTCCGCCGGAGATGTCTCACCTCGATCACCCTCCCCTTCCCTTCGCTCCAAAGGCGGCGAGACGGCGCCGGGCCGGCCCGCCCCCGGGCTGTACCTCGTGGCCACACCCATCGGCAACGCCCGCGACGTCACGCTCCGTGCCCTCGACGTGCTGGCGGCGGCCGACCTGGTCGCCTGCGAGGATACCCGAGTTACCGCCCGCTTGCTGGCGATCCACGATATCCGCGCCTCGCTCCACGCCTACCACGACCATAACGCCACCACGGCGGGACCGAAACTGATCGAACGCCTGAAAAACGGCGACATCGTGGCGCTGGTGAGCGACGCCGGCACCCCCCTCGTTTCCGATCCCGGTTACCGGCTGGTGGGCGCGGCGATCGAGGCCGGCATTGCCGTCGTGCCGGTACCGGGCGCCTCTGCGCCGCTCGCGGCGTTGATCGTCGCCGGCCTGCCGACGGACCGATTTCTGTTCGCCGGCTTTCCCCCGCCGCGCCGGGCGGCCCGCCGGCGCATGCTGGCGACGCTCTCCGGGATAGAGGCGAGCTTGATCTTGCTGGAATCGCCGCGCCGCCTGGCACTCTCGCTCGCCGACATGGCCGAGGTGTTCGGCCCCCGGCCGGCGGCGATCGGGCGGGAGTTGACCAAGCGCTTCGAGGAGGTGACGCGGGGCGACCTCGCCACGCTGGCCGCCCGGGCGGCGGCGGCGGAGCCACCCAAGGGCGAGATCGTGATCGTCGTCGCGCCGCCCGAGCCGGCGGCCGGCGAGACCGGCGACCTCGACGCCGCCTTGCGCGCGGCACTCGAGGAGCTGAGCACCCGAGGTGCGGCGAGCGTCGTGGCCCATCTCACCGGCCGGCCCCGGCGCGCGATCTATGCTCGCGCGCTCGAACTCGCGGGCCGGCGGTGAGGCGCCGGCGCGCCTATCGGCAGGGGCGACGGGCGGAGGGCTGGGCCGCTTGGTGGCTGCGGCTCAAGGGCTACCGCATCCTGGCGCGGGGCTTCCGCGTGCCCGTCGGCGAGATCGATCTGGTCGCCGCGCGTGGCCGGATCCTCGCCTTCGTCGAGGTCAAGCGGCGCGCCCGATTGGCGGACGCGCTTGAGGCCGTCACCCCGCATCAGCGCCGACGCATCGAGCGGGCGGCGGAAGCCTTCCTCGGGCGCGAACGGCGTCTGGTGGGAAAACGCCTGCGTTTCGACGTCGTGGTGATCCGGCCCGGGCGCCTCCCGCGCCACCTCGCCGACGCCTGGCGGCCCTGATGGTCGCCGACAGCCGCCGACAGTCGCCGAGGCGAAACTGTTTTCCCGGGCGGCTCAAGTCCTATAATGGTTTCGCGCGGCGACTGATTCGCCCGGGATGATTGGGGTGGATGCTCTCGTGTTTCGAAACATGGATGATTCCCTTCGCGCTCTTCTCGTCGCCACCGCCCTGTTGGCGCTGGCGGCAACACAGTCCGGTTGCGCCAGCATGTTGGTCGGTGCCGGTGCCACGGCAGGCGTCGCCGTCGCGCAGGAACGCTCCATCGGCGACGCGGTCGACGACAAGGCAATCCAATTCCGGGTCAACGCCGCGCTATTGCATTACGACGAGGCGGTCTTCCGGCGGGTCGACGTGAAGTCGGTCGAGGCGCGCGTGGTGCTGACGGGCACCGTGGCGACCCCCGAGAACCGGCTGGAAGCGGCGCGGCTCGTCTGGCAGGTCGAGACCGTGAAGACGCTTGCAAACGAGCTGATCGTCCAGGACGAAACCTCCGTGGTCGACTTCGTCCACGACAGTTGGGTGACGACTCAACTCCGCGCCCGCATGCTCCGCGACGGCGAGATCCTCGACCTCAACTACACCGTCGAGACCGTGAACGGCATCGTTTACCTGCTCGGCATCGCCCAGGACGAGAAGGAGCTCGACCGGGTCACGCGACATGCCCGCGCGATTCCCGGCGTCGAACAGGTGGTCAACCACGTCCGCCTGAAGAACGATCCCGGACGGCGGACATGATCGAGCGCGCGGAGCTCGAAGCCGCGCTCAGGGCCATCGGCGAGGGGCCGGACGAGGCGATCGATCTGGGCGAGGCGGCGCTGCTGCTGGCGGCGCTGGATCGCCCGCGCGTCGAGCTCGCCCACTATCGTGCCCGACTGGACGCGTTCGCCGAGGACGTGGCGAGAAAGCGCGGCGAGGACGATGGGCCCGAGGTGCTGGCGAGCGTGCTCGCCGCCGATCACGGCTACGGCGGCGACGATCGGACCTACGACGATCCGCAAAACGCCAACCTGATGCGGGTGATCGACCGGCGCAAGGGACTGCCGGTGGCCTTGGGCATTCTCTATATCGACGTCGCCCGGCGCGCCGGCCTGGCGGCCGAGGGGATCAATTTCCCGGCCCATTTCCTGATCCGCGTCCAGGCGCGCGAGCGGCGCGAGATCCTCGACCCCTTCGATGGCGGCCGGGCCCAGGGCATCGCCGACCTCCGCCGCATGATCAAGCGTTTCGGCGGCGAGGAGGCCGAACTGACGCCGCAACACTCGGCCCCGGCCGGGGACCGGGGCGTCCTCCTCCGCTTGCTCAACAACCTCCGTTCCCGCGCCCTGCAAACGCGCGAACTCGAGCGCGCCGGCGAGATCGCGCGGCGAATGGTGATGGTGGCGCCGCTGGTGCCGCTGCTGAACCGCGAGCTCGCCCTGATCACCGCCAGCTCCGGCGAGATGGACGAGGCGATGCAGGCGGCCGAGCGCTATCTGCTGTTGGCGGAGGACGAACGCCAGTCGCACGATGCCGCCTCCCTGCTGCAACGCCTCCGCACCCAGACGAACTGACGTCAGCGCGCATAATACCAACTGACCACAGTACACGACTCGTTCATGCTGGCTTTGGCCTGGGCACCTGGACTGGTGGTTTTCCGGGGACGAGGAAACGAATCAGCTCAATGGCTTGACGCCTGTCGATAGGATTGACGAGCTGTCGCCTTATCCACTCGAAACCGTATCGGAAGATGGATTTTGCCATCCTTTTGTGGGTTTTGAGGCGGATCGGCTCGGCCTCGTGGAGCCAATCGCCGACTTTGTGCGCCCAGCAGAAGGTGATGGAAAGGACGGCGGTGAGCTTGGAGATGCGCTCCGGGTCGGTCATGTGGGTGTCTTCGAGGTTGAAGCCACGGGTTTTCAAGGCGGCGAAGAGGGTCTCGATTTGCCAGCGCTGGGCGTAGATGGCCAAGGCCTCCTCGGGCGCGTCGTTGGTCACGACGATCAACAGTTCGCCGGTCTTGAGATGGAGCGCGGCGACGAAGACGGGCCTGGCCTTGGGTTTTCTGGCCTCCGAGAGGCGCCTGGCGTTGGAGAGGATGCGGCTTTCCCCGGGTTTGAGGTCGCGAAACAGCTCCCTCGCCTTGACCATGCGACCACGCGTGTTGGCGATCTTGATGTTGGATCGGATGCGGATGTGAAAGGGGATGGCCTTTTCCTGCAACCATGCCAGCCAGGCGTCGCCGATGAATTCCCGGTCGGCCAGGAGGCTGGCGATCTTGTCGACCCCGAAGAGCCGGAGGACGTGTTCGAGGATCGCGATCCGCTCCTTGGTATTGGAATTGCCCGCCTTGTCGAGCACCCGCCAGCACACGGGAATGGCGATGGCGCGGTTGACGATGCCGATCATCAAGATGTTGACGTCGCGGCGACCCAGCCGCCAGTTGGTCCGGTCCATGGTCAGCCGCCACGGCCCCGCCTGGAGCCCCATCATCGCGACCAGGAACTCGGCGAGGCGATCGTAATCGAAATCGACTTGCTCGAAAAACCGTTGCAGGCGCCGATAGTTGGAGCTGGATCGCGCGCGCCCCGGAAAGTGGCAGGCCAAGTGAGAGAGGTTCACCGTCCGGGCGACGAACACGCCGAAGACCAAGACGCAAAGGCTCTCCAGACGGCTCTTGCGAAAGGCGAAGCCGCATCGTAGCGTCTCACGCAGGGCGTTGATCGGGTTGTCTCGCATGATTTCCCTCTTGACTCGTCGTGGAGTGAATCGGGAATTCTACAACCTTTTCAACGTCCTACGTAAATGCCGTCGTGTACCATGCCAACTGACATAAGTCCCAGCCGCCCCGCTCCCTCGGTCCAGGTGGTCAACAGGCAGTTCGCCGCCTCGTAAAGTTAATGGCGCGCCATGGCGTCGCCCGGCTTGCTAATTTCCCCGGCGATGTCCGGTTCACCCGAGTGGTGGCGCATGGGCCTCCGGACGCAGATAGCGGCCACGCTGGCGGCGGGGGGCGACGGCTGCTACCCTCCGCCGCGCCGTCGATGGGCGAGGAGGATCATGACTGAAACCGAAGACGGCCCTCCCTGGGCGCATGAGCTCTACGACCACCTCAAGGCCAACGAGGTGACGATCTTTTCCCATGTGCCCGACGCGGGGCACAAGGTACTGATCTCGCGTTCCGGCGCCGATCCGGACGTCGAATCGATCGTGCTGACCACCGAGGAGGAGGGCGTTGCGCTCTCCGCCGGGGCGCATCTCGGCGGCCGCCGCTCGGTCCTGCTGGTGCAGTCGAGCGGTGTCGGCAACTGCATCAACATGCTGTCGCTGACTCGGATCGGCCGCTTTCCCTTTCTCGGCATCGTCTCCATGCGCGGCGAATTCGGCGAGGGCAATCCCTGGCAGATGCCGATGGGCCAGGCGACGCAACCGGTGCTGGAGGCCTGCGGCGTGCTCTGCCTGAAGGCGGAGACGCCGGCGGACGTGATCCCTTGCATGACCGCGGCGACGACCATGGCCTACAAGTCGGACCAGGCGACGATGGTGCTGCTCTCGCAGCGCCTGATCGGCGCCAAGGCATTTTAGGAGCGGGCGAGTGAGGGAAGCACGAGACGTGGGCACGCTCGATCGCGGCGAGGCGGTACCGCGGTTGCTGGGCGATCTCGACGATTTTCTCGTCGTCACCGGACTCGCCGGGCCGGCCAAGGATGTCGCCAACATCGCGCGCGGCAAGCCCAATTGCTTCTACCTGGCCGGCGCCATGGGGGGCGCCGTGGCGATGGGCCTGGGCCTCGCATTGGCTTGGCCGGAGAAGCGCGTGCTGGTGGTCACCGGCGATGGCGAGCTGTTGATGAACGTCGGCTCGCTGGCGACAGTGGCGGTGCGCAACCCGGCGAACCTCGCCATCGTCTGCGTCGACAACGGGCACTATGGCGAGACCGGCTACCAGTTGAGCCATACGGCGCTGGGCACCGACCTCGCGGCCATGGCGTCGGGCGCCGGCATCGCCACGGTCCGGACCGTCCGCGACGATGCGGAGATCGACGAGGCCTCCGGTGTGCTCCGGCAACCCAACGGCGTCGCCTTCGTCCTGCTCAAAGTCTCGACCGCCGTGCCGCCGAAGTTCCGCCGCTCGCTCGACGCCGTGGCCAACAAGATTCGCTTCCGCGAGGCGCTGCTCGGCGAGGCGTGATCGCCTGCCCGCGCCCCGAGGGGAAGGACGACCATGACCGTGCTGCTGTTTCACTCCCCCAATGATCCGGTGGACCTCTGGGTGCCGGAATTGCAACGCGAGCTGCCGGAGGTGGAGATCCGGGTGACGCCGGAGATCGGCGAGCCGGCCGAGATCGACTACGCGCTGGTCTGGAAGCCACCCACCGGCATGCTGGCGAGCCTACCGAACCTGCGCGTGACCTTTTCCCTCGCCGCCGGTGTCGATCACATCCTGGAGGATGCGGAGCGGCCGACGCATGTGCCGATCGTCCGCATGCTGGACGACAATCTGCGCGACATGATGAGCGAATACGCCATCCTGGGCGTCCTGCACTTTCACCGCTACATGCTGGAATACATCGCCGAACAGCCGAGCGAGAAATGGGACCGGCGCTGGCCGATCTACACGCCGGAGACCCATGTCGGCGTGCTGGGCCTGGGCGCCATCGGCCTGGACGTGGCGGAGAAATTCCGCGTGCTCGGCTTCCAGGTGCACGGCTGGAGCCGGACGCCGAGCGAGGTCGCCGGCATCACCTGCCATCACGGGCCCGAGGGATTGACGGCAATGTTGCCGCTCTGCCGCTATCTGGTTTGCGTGCTGCCGCTGACCGACGCGACCCGGGGCATCATCGGCGCTGAGACGCTGGCCGCGCTGCCGGAGGACGCGGTGGTGGTGAATCTCGGCCGGGGCGGCCACGTGGTCGACGAAGATCTGCTGGCGGCGCTCGATTCGGGCCGGCTCCGGGGCGCCTTCCTGGACGTCTTCAACGACGAGCCGCTTCCCGCCGACCACCCTTATCGGCGCCACCCCAAGGTGGTGATGACGCCGCACGTCGCCGGCGAGCTGGTGCCGAAGTCCTGCGCCCGCTCGATCGCGCGCAACTTGCGCGACCACCTGGCGGGAGAGCCGATGCGCGGCGTCCTCGATCTCGAACGCGGCTACTGAGTTGATCGTGTAACAGTCCGTCGCTTCGCCGAGGGGCTTGTTCTTCCGATCAACTACCGACGGGGCGCCGTTCGGCGCTCGACTTCCGACCAGATGCGCCGGGCCGCCCGCGCCGGCGCGCCCTCGGCCCGGGCACGATCGACGACGTCGCTCAGCCGTTGCACCGAGACCGCCATGTCGTGCGCGTTGGCGTGCAACAGGCGCCAACCGTCGAGCACGATGCCGACATGGCCCGGAAAGAACAACAAGTCGCCCCGACGGAGCACCGAAAGATCTTCCGGATGGTCCAGGATCGCGCCGACGACGGCCTCCTGCTGATCGCTGTCGCGCGGTGGCGTGAGGCCGGCCCGCTGCAGGACGATCTGCAGGAAGCCCGAACAGTCCATTCCGTCGATGCCGCGACCGCCCCAGAGATAGGGCACGCCGACGAGCGACATGCCGGTCGCGATGTAGTCCGCCTGGCTCGCCTCGCGCGGCGCCAGATGATCGGCGAAGATCCAGCCGCCGCCACCGACCTCGACGAACGCCCCGTCCCGCCGGCCCCCGCCGCCGACGACCAGGCTGGCGAGCGAAAGACGCAGCGGCGCCGGAGACTTGAGATCCGGCGCGCGATAGAGATAGGTCGCCGGGACCACCACCTCATGGCTCGGCGTGCCGATATCGGCCCCCAGCGCGTCGGCCGCGACCCAGCCGACGTAGTAATCCCGTGTCGCCTGACCCCAGGCCCAGCCGTCTTGCTCGTCGTAGACGATGAATCCTTCGCCGAAGAGGAGCTCGCTCTCCCGTCGCGCGTGCGCGCCGGGAGAGAAGGCGATCATTGTGCGCCCCCGGATCACGCGGCGGAGGTCGCCCTGGGCTTGCTTCGGTCTCGGATAGCGGTCGCGCAAATGGTGCGCGACCAGATCGTCGCGCACCGGCGTCACCCGGGGATCGAAATCGTCGCTCATCCCATCGCCTCCTTTCGCGCCCCCTCGATCGTCTGGGCGAACTCGCTTAAGAAGACCGCGCCCTTGACGGTGCGGTGCACGAGTACGCTACGCCGATCCGCGTCGTCCACCCGGCGGCAGGCAAAGTCGAGACGGGTCAGTGCGTCGATCGCGCGAACCACGGCCGGCTTGGAAATCCCGAGACTCCGGGCGAGAGCCCGCACGGTGTGCGGTGGCGGCTCCAGATAGACCGTCAGCAACAGGGCGAGTTGGCGTGAGGTCAAGTCCGGGCCGGGTCCGGCGACGGCAGTCCTGAGGACTCTGTGCCAGAGCCCCAGCAGCGCCTCCCTTTCCGCCACCACGGCCATCGTCGGCTTCCCAATTCAATCTAGAGGCTTATCGTTCCGGATACGGAGCGAAATGGCAAGCCGTGGGGCCCGGCCTTCAACCGTAACGTTCTGCGATCACCTCGAAGAGCGCGCGTATGGTTTGGGCTTCGCCGCCGCGCGGACGGCCGGGCCGCGACTTGTCGTTCCAGGCGTACATGTCGAAATGCATCCAGGTCGCGCTCCGCTCCACAAACGACTCGAGGAACAGGGCGGCGGTGACGGCGCCCGCCATCGGACCGTCGCTGACGTTGTTGAGATCGGCGATCGGGCTCTTCAATCCCTCGGCGTAGGGTCGGTGGAGCGGCAAGCGCCAGAGTGGGTCGACGATGCGGCGAGAGTGGCGGAGCGTCGCCTCGGCCAGAGCCTCGTCGGCGGTGAACATCGCCGGCAATTCGGGCCCGAGGGCGACCCGGGCCGCGCCGGTGAGAGTCGCCATGTCGATGACCAGATCGGGCGCCTCCTCGTCCGCCAGCGCCAGCGCGTCCGAGAGGATGATGCGGCCCTCGGCGTCGGTGTTGCCGATCTCGACTGAAAGGCCCTTGCGGGTAACGATGACGTCGCCCGGACGGAAGGCGTTGCCGGCGATCGCGTTCTCGACCGCCGGGATCAACACCCTGAGGCGCACCGCCAGACCGGCGCCCATCACCAAGGAGGCCAGGCCCAACACGTTGGCGGCACCCCCCATGTCCTTCTTCATCCGCAGCATGCCGCTCGACGGCTTGATGTCGAGGCCGCCGGAATCGAAGCAGACCCCCTTGCCGATCAGTGTCAGCTTCGGCCGGGCCGCATCGCCCCAGTGGATATCGACCAGCCGGGGCGCGCGGGCGGCGGCGCGCCCGACCGCGTGGATGGCCGGAAAGTTCCCGGCCAAGAGCTCTTCGCCGACCGTCACCGTCGTCTCGGCCCCGTGCTCGGCGGCGAGCGTGGTGGCGGCCAGCGCCAACTCCTCCGGCCCCAGGTCCTCCGCCGGCGTGTTGACGAGATCGCGAACCAGGCCGACCGCGGCGGCGACGCGGCGGATTTGGGGGGCATCGACCGACGGCGGCCAGACCAGGCGGGCCACCTCGTCGTCCGCCGTCCGGTAGCGATCGAAGGCATAGCCGCCAAGCGCCCAGCCGAGCGCGGCGGGCGCCGCCAAGTCGTCGGTCAGGCCGGACAAACGATAGACGCCGCCCGGCAGTCCCCTGGCGAGACCACCGAAGCACCAGAGGTCCGGTGCCGAACCGAGGCCCAGCGCAACGCCCGCAAGGCTACCGTCGGTGGCGGGAACGAGGCGGATCTCGCCGGCCTCCGCCTTGAAGCCGGTGGTGGCGAGCCAGGTTCGCTGTTCCTCGGGACGCGTGCGCGACCAAGCCTCGAGGGCGTCCTCGGCAACCGACCAGACGGGCGTCGCCTCGTCGGACGACTCGATCAATATCTCCGGCACCTTCACCCCTCCTCGGCGGTTGCGAGTTCCCTTGCTCGCGCGATGGCCAGACCTAGCATGCCGACGGGAGCGCGGGGAGTCGCCAGTCAGGGCGGTACTACCGGCGACGTGCCGTCGGCAGCGCCTCGGCGAATTCGACCAATCCGGCGCCCCGCGCGGCATCGGTGACGAATGCCGGCGGTGGATCGAGTGGGTTCGCGTGATCGCGCAGGTTGGCGACGCCGACGCTCGAGGGAAAGCGCGCGAATATCGGCGCATCGTTGGGGGAATCGCCGATGAAGGCGACACGCGATCGGGTGGACCGGTCGGGTCGGAGAAAAGCTCGGTGGCCGAACGAAATGTCACCATCGGCGACTTTCGAGTCGGGTTCTCAGTCGAAAAGAGCGTCGATATCAGCCTGGTTGGCGGTGGTGGCGGGCGGGCTCGACTTTGTTTCCTCGGCCGGTGCCGGCTCCGCTGGCGCGGTCTCCGCCGCGCTCGGCGCTGCCTCGACCGCGACCACCCTGGGCGTTTCGAGCGGCACGACCGCGCCGAACAGATCGTCGACCGCGTCCTGGTCGTTGCCCTCGCCTCGCAAGGCCGGGCCGTTCAGCAACAGGGAATCGTCGTCGACGCAGGGCTCGTCCTCCGCATCGTGATCCTGGTCGTCGATGTTCGGTCCCCAGGCCCTTTCCAGCTTGTTGAGGCGGTCCTCGATGAAGGTGAAGGTCGAGACCACCTTGGAAATGCGCTAGCCGGTGATGTCCTGGAAGGAGCAGGCCTCGAAGATCCGCATGCAGGCGTCGTTCACACTCCGCGTGCCCTCGGGCGTGCTCATGTCGGTGCTCATGATCTCCTCGGCGGCGTCCATGATCGAGCCGGTCGCCTCCTCGGTCGACTGAACGATCGCCTCGAGCTCGCGCCCCGCCGCCGGAATCCTCTTGCTCTTCAACTCGTTCGGCCGGAGTTGCGAGATCTCCTCGCGGGCGTCCGCAATGTGATCGATGATCGCGCGAAACTCGCGACAGACCGCCGTGTTGATGGAGCCGAAGTAACGCTCCATCGTGCTGATCAGCATCTCGGACACCGCGGCGACGTCGCCGAGCGACACATCCCGCGAGCGATCGGCCCGGAATTTGTCGACCAATTGCTCGATGTTGGCGCTGATCTGGCTGGTTTCCAGCCCTGACCGTTGAAGTAAGGACATGGTATCAACCGATCTCAAAATTCGCCGATCACGGAGCACATCTTGGTTTTCAGCGTGGCCGCGTTGAAGGGCTTGACGCATGGTACACGACGGCATTTACGTAGGACGTTGAAAAGGTTGTAGGATTCCCGATTCACTCCACGACGAGTCAAGAGGGAAATCATGCGAGACAACCCGATCAACGCCCTGCGTGAGACGCTACGATGCGGCTTCGCCTTTCGCAAGAGCCGTCTGGAGAGCCTTTGCGTCTTGGTCTTCGGCGTGTTCGTCGCCCGGACGGTGAACCTCTCTCACTTGGCCTGCCACTTTCCGGGGCGCGCGCGATCCAGCTCCAACTATCGGCGCCTGCAACGGTTTTTCGAGCAAGTCGATTTCGATTACGATCGCCTCGCCGAGTTCCTGGTCGCGATGATGGGGCTCCAGGCGGGGCCGTGGCGGCTGACCATGGACCGGACCAACTGGCGGCTGGGTCGCCGCGACGTCAACATCTTGATGATCGGCATCGTCAACCGCGCCATCGCCATTCCCGTGTGCTGGCGGGTGCTCGACAAGGCGGGCAATTCCAATACCAAGGAGCGGATCGCGATCCTCGAACACGTCCTCCGGCTCTTCGGGGTCGACAAGATCGCCAGCCTCCTGGCCGACCGGGAATTCATCGGCGACGCCTGGCTGGCATGGTTGCAGGAAAAGGCCATCCCCTTTCACATCCGCATCCGATCCAACATCAAGATCGCCAACACGCGTGGTCGCATGGTCAAGGCGAGGGAGCTGTTTCGCGACCTCAAACCCGGGGAAAGCCGCATCCTCTCCAACGCCAGGCGCCTCTCGGAGGCCAGAAAACCCAAGGCCAGGCCCGTCTTCGTCGCCGCGCTCCATCTCAAGACCGGCGAACTGTTGATCGTCGTGACCAACGACGCGCCCGAGGAGGCCTTGGCCATCTACGCCCAGCGCTGGCAAATCGAGACCCTCTTCGCCGCCTTGAAAACCCGTGGCTTCAACCTCGAAGACACCCACATGACCGACCCGGAGCGCATCTCCAAGCTCACCGCCGTCCTTTCCATCACCTTCTGCTGGGCGCACAAAGTCGGCGATTGGCTCCACGAGGCCGAGCCGATCCGCCTCAAAACCCACAAAAGGATGGCAAAATCCATCTTCCGATACGGTTTCGAGTGGATAAGGCGACAGCTCGTCAATCCTATCGACAGGCGTCAAGCCATTGAGCTGATTCGTTTCCTCGTCCCCGGAAAACCACCAGTCCAGGTGCCCAGGCCAAAGCCAGCATGAACGAGTCGTGTACTGTGGGCTTGACGATATAGTTGTTGACGCCGGCTTTCTTGGCGGCGATTACGTTCTCGGTCTTGGATTCCGCCGTTACCATGATGAAGGGCGTCTCCGACAGCTTGGCGTCGGAGCGAACCTCCTTCAACAGTTGATAGCCGGTCATCGGCTCCATGTTCCAATCGGAGATCACCAAGCCGTATCCTCGGTGGCGCAGCTTCTCTAAGGCTTCCGAGCCGTCCGTCGCCTCGTCGACGTTGTCGAAGCCGAGCTGCTTCAAAAGGTTGCGAACGATCCGCAGCATCGTCTTGTAGTCGTCGACGATCAGGATCGACATAGTGAGGTCCACCGCCATTGTCCGGTTCCTCTTGCTTCATTGCCCCAAGTCGTTGCCGCCGAACGGAACCGTTGTTTGTTCCGCCGCGGCGCGTGTCGATGGCGGGATTATTCCCATGGCCCGCCTAAGAAAGCGTTAAATGCGGTCGCTCGCCCGTCGAGCCCTCGGTTGCGGGGTCGCGCGCCGAGTCATATATTGCGCCGCAACATTCGGCCGCTCGCGCCGACGCCCGCCGAAAGGAAGTCACGCATGTCCCAAACGCTCGCGGCCGACGCGACGCCGATCGACGCCTACGAGGAGATCCACGGACACGAATTCGAGGATCTCGCGCCCGGCATGTCGGCCTTCCACGCTCGGACCGTGACCGAGGCGGACATCGTGCTCCTCGCCAGCGCCTCCGGCAACTTCGACCCGCCATACCTGAACCGGGAATTCGGCGAACGCTTGCAATTCGGCGGTGGTATCGCGCAGGCCATGGTGACGGCGAGCCTGAACTCCACCGTGGCCGACACCAAGCCGCCGGGACCGGGCGGCAATTACATGAGCCAGGACATCCGCTTCACCGCGCCGGTCCGCGCCGGCGAAACGGTCACCGCCGAGGCCAGCGGAGTGGAGGTCGATCGCGAACGGCGGCGCTGCCGGTCGAGCACGGAATGCGCGCTCGAGGGCGAGCGAGTGGTCACCGGCGAGGTGCTGTTGGTGGTGCCTTCGCGCGAGCGACCCTAGGCCCGTTCCCTCGATGCGTCTGCTGCGCGATTACCGGAACCCGCCGGCCGCCCTTCGCGGCGCGGTGGTCGCGATCGGTAACTTCGACGGCGTCCACCGCGGCCATCAGGCGCTCCTCGCGGACTGCCGCCGGAAGGCGGAGGCGCTGGGCCGGCCGTTCGTGGTGCTGACCTTCGAGCCCCACCCACGCCGCGTCTTCAATCCGGACACCCCTCCCTTTCGCCTGACACCCTTCCGTACCCGCGTGCGTCGGCTGCGCGCGGCGGGCGTCGAGGCGCTCTTCGCGCTCAGGTTCAATGCAACACTTCACGGCAAGACGGCCGAGGAATTCGTCCGTGACGTCCTGATCGACGGCTTGGCCGCCCGCCACGTGGTCGTCGGCTACGATTTCGTCTTCGGCCACCGACGGAGCGGCGATGCCGACTTCCTGCGCCGGGCCGGCGAGCAACACGGCTTCGAGGTGACGGTGCTGGAGCCCGTCACCCACCAGGACGACGTCTGTTCCTCCACCATCGTCCGCGTCAACCTGGAGAGCGGGCGGGTACGCCGCGCCGCCGAGCTCCTGGGCCATTGGTGGGAGCTCGAGGGCCGGGTGCGCGGCGGCGACCAACGTGGCCGCCAACTCGGCTTTCCGACTTTGAACCTACATCTCCCGGCCGACGCCCTGAAACCGTCGCTCGGTGTTTATGCGGTGCATGTCTCGATCGTCGGCGAGGACGGTTCGGACGACTGGCGCGCGGGCGCCGCCAACCTCGGCCGCCGGCCGACCTTCGACGGCACGGGCGTGATCCTGGAGGTGCATATCCTCGACTATTCCGGCGATCTCTACGGTCGCCGCGTGCGCGTCGCCTTCGTCGAGCATATTCGCCCCGAGAGGAAGTTCGACGGGCTCGAAGCGTTGAAGGCCCAGATCGACGCCGATTGCCTGGAGGCGCGGCGCATCCTGGCGCCGCCGGAGAACGCGGTGGGCGCCTTCGACGACGAATAGTCAATCTCGCTGGAAGCAGGCCACCAGCTCCACATGCGCCGACCAGAGGAACTGGTCGATGGGCGTCACCTCTTGCAGCCGGTAGCCGCCGTCGACGAGCAAGCGGGCATCGCGGGCGAAGGTCGCCGGATTGCAGGAAAGCGCGACGATGCGCGGCACCGTCGAGGCCGCGAGCGCCGCCGATTGCGCGCGGGCGCCGGCGCGGGGCGGATCGAAGACGACGGCCTCGAACCCGGCGAGCTCCACATGCGCCGACCAGAGGAACTGGTCGATGGGCGTCACCTCTTGCAGCCGGTAGCCGCCGTCGACGAGCAAGCGGGCATCGCGGGCGAAGGTCGCCGGATTGCAGGAAAGCGCGACGATGCGCGGCACCGTCGAGGCCGCGAGCGCCGCCGATTGCGCGCGGGCGCCGGCGCGGGGCGGATCGAAGACGACGGCCTCGAACCCGGCGAGCTCCGCCGGCGCCAGCGGGCGGCGCATCAGATCGCGCGCCTCGACCGAGAGCCGGCTCGAACGATCACTGCCCCGCGCGGCGGCCACCAACGCCGCCAGCATCTCCCCGTCTTGGTCGATCGCCGTCACTTGCGCGTGCGCCGCGAGCGGCAGGCTCAACATGCCGAGCCCGGCGAAGAGGTCGGCGATCCGCCGGGCGCCCGCAAGGTGGGCCGTGGCTAGCTGGATCATCCACGCTTCCGATTCGCCCGTGGCCTGGAGGAAGGCGTGGGCCGGCGTGGCCACCTCGACCCCGCCGATGCGCACGATCGGGCGGCGGCGCTCCACCAGTGTCTCGGGCCGATCCCGTCCCCAGGAGAGCCGCGCCAGGTCCGCTGCCCGGGCGAATTCGGCGAGGCGGGCAAGCAGGTCCGGATCGAGCGGGGAATCGTCGCCGATCCAGAGGTCGACCCCCCGATCACCGGCCGTCGCGGTGATCTCGACTTCCGCGCCGCTCGCCAATAGCTCGCGCATGAGAGGCGTCAGAAAGCCCGGCAGGCGCGCCAGCTCGGGCCGCAGCACGGGGCATTCACCGATCGGCGTGACGCGCTTTCTCAACCGCTCGTGAAAGCCGACGACGACCCGACCGCCCCGACGGTACGCCGTGAAGCGGGCGCGGCGGCGGCTTTCGGGCGGCACCGATCGGGCCGCCCGGACCCTCGCATCACCGAGCCCCACGCGGGCCAAGGCCTCGACGATCCGTTCCCGCTTCCAGGCGAGGTACGGCGCGTCTTGCCACTGCTGCAGGCTGCAGCCGCCGCAGACGCCGAAATGCGGGCAAGGCGGCGCGCGGCGCTCGGGCGAAGCGAGCAGAAGTTCCCTCGTGTGACCTCGGATCCCGTGGCGATCACGCGCGGCGAGCCGGAGCCGATGGCGCTCGCCCGGCAGCGCGCCGGCGACATAGACCCGCGTACCGGCGTAATCGCCGACGCCGTCGCTCCGGGCGCCGACGGCGGTGATGTCGACTTCCGGTTCACCCATCGTCACGCGCGGCGGCGACGAGGAATTCCCGATTGCCCGCCGGCCCCGCAATCGGGCTCGGCACCAAGCCCAATACCCGCCAGCCCGGCAAGGCGTCGAGCCAATCGCGGATGGTCGCCGTGACCTCGTCGTGGAGCGCCGGGTCGCGCACCACGCCACCCTTGCTGACACGGCTGCGACCGACCTCGAATTGCGGCTTGATCAACGCCACCAGCCAGGCGCTGGGACGGGTCAGTGCCAGCGGCGCCGGCAGGATCGTCCTGAGCCCGATGAAACTGGCGTCGCAGACGACGATGTCGAGCGGCTCGCCGATCGTCTCGGCCCCGAGGTGGCGGGCGTTGATCCGCTCGTGCACGACGACGCGGTCGTCGTTGCGCAGCTTCCAGGAGAGCTGACCGTGACCGACATCGATCGCATGAACCCGGGCGGCCCCCTTCGACAACAGCACGTCGGTGAAGCCGCCGGTCGAGGCGCCGACATCGAGCGCCACCCGGCCCTCGGCCGAGATCGGGAAGGATTCGAAGGCATGCGCGAGTTTCATGCCGCCCCGGCCGACCCAGGGATGCTCGCGGCCCCGGACCTGGAGGGCTGTGTCGTCGGCGATCAAGTGACCGGCCTTATCGAGACGGCGATCGCCGGAATAGACCAAGCCGGCCATGATCAGGGCCTGGGCGCGGCTTCGGCTCTCCGTCAAGCCGCGTGCGACCAGGATCTCGTCGAGCCGACGCTTGCCCACGGCGCCGCCCGGGACATTCGCCGAATCAGGCGAGGCGCGGCGCCTCCACCGCCTGCGCGCCGTCGAGCGCGGCGACCGCCGTCTGGACGATGTGCGGCGCGTTCAGGCCGGCGACGTCGTACATCTTCTCCGGCTTGTCATGGTCGATGAAGATGTCGGGAAAGTGCATCGGCCTGACCTTGAGCCCGTTCTCCAGCAGCCCGGCATGGGAGAGATAGTCGAAGACATGCGCGGCGAAACCGCCGATCGAGCCTTCCTCGATGGTGATCAGTACTTCGTGCGTCGTCGCCAGGCGATGCACCAGTTCGTGGTCGAGCGGCTTGCAGAAACGGGCATCCGCGACCGTGGTGGAGAGCCCCTTGGCCGCCAGCTCGTCGGCGGCGATTTTCACTTGCTCGAGCCGGGCGCCGAAGGACAGGATCGCCACGGTCGAACCTTCACGCAGCACCCGGCCCTTGCCGATCTCGAGCGGCTCCGGTGTCTCCGGCATCTCGATGCCGATGCCCTCGCCGCGGGGATAGCGGAAGGCCGAGGGCCGGTCGTCGATGGTGACCGCGGTCGCCACCATGCGCGCCAGCTCCACCTCGTCCGCCGCCGCCATGACGACGAAGCCCGGCAGGGTCGCCAAATAGGTAATGTCGAAGGAGCCCGCATGAGTCGGTCCGTCGGCGCCCACCAGGCCGGCCCGGTCGATCGCGAAGCGCACCGGCAAGCCCTGGATCGCCACGTCGTGCACGACCTGATCGTAGCCGCGCTGCAGGAAGGTCGAATAGATCGCGGCGAAGGGTTTGTAGCCCGCCGCCGCGAGGCCGGCGGCGAAGGTCACGCCGTGCTGCTCGGCGATGCCGACGTCGAAGCCGCGATCGGGAAAGCGCTCGGCGAACAAATTGAGGCCCGTGCCCGACGGCATGGCGGCGGTGAGGGCGCAGATGCGGTCGTCCTTCTCCGCCTCGGCGATCAGCGCCTGGGCGAAGACCTTGGTGTAGGCCGGCGCGTTCGGTGTCGACTTGGCCTGGGTACCGGTGATGACGTCGAATTTGGAAACGCCGTGATACTTTTCCGTCGATTCCTCCGCCGGGGGGTAGCCGGCGCCCTTGCGGGTCACCACGTGGATCAGCACCGGCCCGGCGGTCGGCGTATCACGCACGTTGCGCAGCACCGGCAACAGATGATCGATGTTGTGTCCGTCGATCGGCCCGACGTAGTAGAAGCCGAGCTCCTCGAACATCGTGCCGCCGGTGATCAAGCCGCGGGCGTATTCCTCCGCCCGCTTGGCCGTCCGCTCCACCTTGCCCGGCATATGGCGGGCGAGCTGGCGGGCGACGTCGCGAAGCTTCAGATACGAGCGCGAGGAGATCAGCCGCGAGAGATAAGCACTCATCGCGCCCACCGCCGGCGCGATCGACATGTCGTTGTCGTTCAAGATCACGATCAGCCGCGTGTTCCGCGAACCGGCATTGTTCAGCGCCTCGTAGGCCATGCCCGCGCTCATCGCGCTGTCGCCGATGACGGCGATGACGTTGTGCTCCTCGCCGGAAAGATCGCGCGCGACCGCGTACCCGAGGGCGGCGGAAATCGAGGTCGAGCTGTGCGCCGCGCCAAAGGCGTCGTATTCGCTCTCCGCCCGCTTGGTGAAACCGGAGAGGCCGTCGCCCTGGCGCAAGGTGCGGATCCGATCGCGCCGACCGGTCAGGATCTTGTGCGGATAGGCCTGGTGGCCGACGTCCCAGATCAACACGTCCTTCGGCGTCTCGAAGACGTGGTGCAACGCCACCGTCAGCTCGACGACGCCGAGCCCGGCGCCGAGATGGCCGCCGGTAATCGAGACCGCGTCGATGGTCTCATAGCGAAGCTCGTCGGCGAGCTGGCGGAGATCCTTGGGGTGGAGTTTGCGAAGATCGCTCGGAAACACCACCTGATCGAGAAGCGGGGTCTTGCTGTCGGTCACTTCGTCACCCAATTTGTTTTTTCCACGCGCCAGTACGCGGCGCCGCGACTCAAGAACGCCGCGTGACCACGAAATCGGCCAGAGCGCGCAGAGCATCCGCTCTTTCGCCAAATAATTCAAGGTGCGCAATAGCTTGGTCGGAAAGCATCCGAGCCCGCTCCCGCGCAGCCTCCAAGCCGAGCAGGGTGACGAAGGTGGCCTTGCCCCGAGCGACGTCCTTGCCCGCGGTCTTGCCGAGTTCTTCCGTCGCGCCGGTGACGTCGAGGATGTCGTCGGCGATCTGAAATGCGAGGCCGAGATCGTGCGCGTACATGCGGAGCGCCTGGCGCGCCGCCGGCTCGGCCCGCGCGAGGATGGCGCCGGCCTCGCCCGCGAAGGCGATCATGGCGCCGGTCTTCAACCGTTGAAGGCGGATGATCTGGGTTTCGTCCAGCCGCTCGTTCTCGGCCCAGAGGTCGATCTTCTGCCCGCCGACCATGCCCGAGGCACCGCTCGCGCGCGCGAGCCCCGTCACCAACGCCACGCGGGCGGTGGCTTCGGACGCGGTCGTCTCGTCGCCCAACACGTCGAAGGCGAGGGAGAGCAGCGCGTCACCCACCAGCACGGCCGTCGCTTCGTCGTACTTGACGTGCACCGTGGGCAGGCCCCGGCGCAGCACGTCGTCGTCCATGCACGGCAGGTCGTCATGCACCAGGCTGTAGCAGTGCACCAGCTCGACCGCGGCGGCGACCCGGACCGCGTTGCGCTTTGGCGCGTCGAAGATATCCGCGCCGGCGATGACCAGGAAAGGACGCAGGCGCTTGCCGCCGCCGAGCGTGGCGTAACGCATGGCCTCGCCGAGCTCGCCCTCGGGCCCGTCGCCGGCCTTCGGCAAGATGCGATCGAGTTCCGCCTCGACCGCTTTAGCCGTCGCTTGAAGGGCATCCTCGAAACGCACCCGACCCGCCTCTACTCGACATCGGCCGATTCGGTCGCCTGAACCTCGCCGTCCGATCCCACCACCAAACGCTCCACCTTTTCGGCGGCGGCCCTGAGCTTGGCATCGCAATGCTGCTTCAACAGGGCGCCGCGTCCATACATGGCGATCGACTCCTCGAGCTCGACCTCACCGCTCTCCAGGCGGCGGACGATCTCCTCCAACTCACGCATCGCGACCTCGAAGCCGAGCGCCTCGACACCCTCGCGCTCAGCCTCCTCGGCCTCGCCGCCCTCGGCCGTCATGTCGATTTCTCCCGCCTGTCCGGCTCGCGCCGACGACAACGGAGTCTAAAGCTTCGATCGGGGCGCCGGCAAGGCGGCGCTCACGCCATCAAGGCGCCGACATGGGCCGCCGCGCTCGCCGCCAGCGCCTCCAGATCGTAGCCGCCCTCGAGGGTCGAGACGATGCGGCCCGCCGCGTGCCGCGCGGCGATTTGCCCGAGTTCGCCCGTGATCCAGGCATAGTCGTCCTCGACCAGCGCCAATTGCGCCAAGGGGTCGCGCAGGTGGGCGTCGAACCCGGCGGAAATCAGCACCAATTCCGGCCCGAACGCATCGAGCGCCGGCAGCAGCCATTCACGAAAGACGGCGCGAAACGCGTCGGAGCCGCTGCCCGGCGCCAGCGGCGCGTTGAAGATATTGCCGACACCCCGCATCGAGGCCGGCCCCGTTCCCGGATAGAGCGGCGATTGATGGGTCGAGAGGTAGACCAGGTTCGCGTCCTCGCGGAACGCCGCCTCGGTGCCGTTGCCGTGATGGACGTCGAAATCGATCACGGCGATTCGCTCGAGCCCGTGCGCGGCGCGGGCATGCAGCGCGCCGACGACGATGCTGTTGAAGATGCAGAAGCCCATCGAGCGCGCCGGCTCGGCGTGGTGGCCCGGCGGGCGGGTGGCGCAAAAGGCGTTGTCGATCTCAGCCCCGATCACCGCGTCGACGGCGGCGACCACGGCGCCCGCCGCGCGTCGCGTCGCCTCGAGCGAGCCCGGCGACATGACCGTGTCGGGATCGAGCCGGAGCGATTCCTCGCTCGGCGCCAATTCGAAGATCTGCTCGACATAGGCCTGGGCGTGGCCGCGCGCGAGCTGTTCGCGGCTCGCCTCGGGCGCCTCAGCCCGATCGAGCTCGCCGAATTCGTCCCCCTCGAGGGCCGCCAGCACCGCCCGCAGGCGATCGACCCGTTCCGGGTGTCCCGGTCCGGTATCGTGGTCGAGACAGGCGCCGTGGCTATAGAGGCGGGTGGTCATGCGGCGGCCTGCGCCTCGACCTCCGCCAAAAATTCGGCGATCGAGCGGTTGAAGAGATCGGGCCGTTCCAGATTGGCCAGGTGGCCGACGCCGGGAATCGAGTGATGGCGCGAATTGGGGATCCGCTGCGCCATCCGTGCCATGCCCTTGGCCGGCGCCACCTCGTCCTTGGCGCCGGAGAGCAGCAGGGTCGGTGCGGTGATCCGGCCGAGGTCGTCGCGCCGGTCGAAGCTGACGAGGCATTGGAGCGCGGCCCGGTAGGTCGCCGCCGGGATCGTGGCCATCGCCTCGACGGCGCGGAGAATCGCCGCCTCTTCGGAAGAGTCGGCGAACATGGCCGGCATGGTTTGGGGCGCAATATCGGCCGGCGTCAGGCCGCGCTCGAGCGGCGCCAGGCGGGCCGCTAGGAAGTTTTCCTGAAAGCTTCCGTCGGCGCTGCCGAATCGGGCGGAGGTCGCCGACAACACCAGCGCCGAGACCCTCTCGGGTCGGCGGATCGCCAGCTCCTGCGCCACCATGCCGCCCATCGAATGGCCGACGATGCCTGAGCGCTCGACGCCGAGGTGATCCATCAATCGGACCAGCGCGTCGGCCAGGCCGGCCCAGGTCATCTCGTCCCCGAGGGGCGAGCCGCCGTAGCCCGGCATGTCCCAGGCGACCGCCCGCCACCGAGGGGCGAAGTGCGCGAGAGAGGCCTCGAAGCTCCCCCGATTGCCGCCGATGCCGTGCAGGAAGATCAGCGTTTGCCCGCCGCTTCCCTCGATCTCGTGCGTCGGAATGTTCGCGCCCACATTGTCCTCCCGATGGTTTCCGACGCGAAGCTAGCACCCGCCAGCGGGGGTGGCGAGCCTGGGAAACTTGAAAGCGGGCCTGAGAAGGCGACATAGTGAAGCGTGGAGGCCTCGACGAGCGAGGATGGAGATGAACAAGAGACTTCGGGCCGCCGCGCTGGCGGCCGCGGTGGGGCTGTCGGCGGGCCTGCTGGCGCCGCCGGCCGTGGCGGAAGATCCAGGGGCGGAGGTCGAGCGTCTCGCCCGCGATGCGGCGCGCACGATCGTCGCCGCGCTGTCGCTGCTGGTCGCCTCGATCCCGCAGTACGAACTGCCGGAAATCATGGCGAACGGCGACATCATCATTCGCCGCAAGAACCCGAGCGGTTCCGTGCCGCGCGAGGCGCCGGAGCCGATGCCGGAGGAGCAAGGCGACTTCGACAAGACGTGACTCGGCACGGGGTTTGCGGGGCCACCGGCAAAGTTGATTGTGACCATCGCCCGTCGGCTTTCGCCGTCCACGACGTCGTTCGGGTCCGGGGGGATGGATTTCGGGCGGGATCGATGGTGAGCGGCGAAGCGCGAGCGATGGCGGCGCGGCGGGCGAGGCCTTGAGCGGCGGCGTGGTCGGCTGGCGCGCGGCGAGCGCGGTCTATCTCGATCGCCGCCTATTCGCCATCCTCTTCCTCGGTTTCTCCAGCGGCCTGCCGCTGCTGCTCACGTTCTCCACGCTTTCCGTCTGGCTCGCCGAGGCCGGCGTGACCAAGACGGCGATCGGCCTCTTCGCGCTGGTCGGCCTGCCCTATGCGACGAAGTTCCTCTGGGCGCCGTTGATGGACCGGGTGCGGCTCCCCTGGCTCACCCGCCGTTTCGGCAGGCGGCGCGGCTGGGCACTGGTGACCCAGGCGATGTTGATGATCGGCGTCGTCGGGCTCGGCCAGGGCGATCCCGCCGTCGATCCGGGGAGAATCGCGGTCTGGGCGCTTTTCGTCAGCTTCGCCTCGGCCAGCCAGGACATCGTCATCGATGCCTACCGGGTGGAGATCCTGGAGGAGCGGCAGTACGGCGCCGGCGCGGCGATGATCGTCGGCGGCTATCGCTTAGGGCTGCTGGCCGCCGGCGCCGGCGGCCTCTACCTGGCCGAGGCGATCCCCTGGTCGGCCGTCTATGGGGTGATGGCCGCCCTGATGCTGGTCGGCGTCGCCACGGTGCTGGCGAACCCGGAGCCGACGAGCGACGCGGCGGTGGGCGAGGCGGCGGCGGGCCCGCGCGAGAGCGGCCTCGAGGAATGGCTGCGCGAGGCGGTGGTAGCGCCCTTTGTCGACTTCATGGGGCGGCGCGACTGGGTGGCGATCCTGCTCTTCGTCGCCCTCTACAAGTTCGGCGACAGCCTGGCCGGCGTGATGGCCAACCCCTTCTATATTGAGATTGGCTTCTCCAAGGTGGAGATCGCCAACATCTCGAAACTCTTCGGCCTGGTCGCGACGCTGCTCGGCGTCTTCCTCGGCGGCATCATGGTGGTCCGGCGCGGCATCATGTGGAGCCTGCTGGTCTGCGGCGTGGCTCAGATGCTTTCCAACCTGTTGTTCGCGGTGCAGGCCGTGGTGGGCCACGACCTCGCCATGCTGACGGTGACCATCGGCGTCGAAAATCTGGCCGGCGGCATGGGCACGGCCGCGTTCGTCGCCTATCTCTCGGCGCTCTGCAATTTCCGCTATACGGCAACGCAGTACGCGCTGCTGTCGTCGTTCATGGCCTTCGCGCGAACCACGCTCTCGGCCGGCGGTGGCTGGATGGCCGATCATGCCGACTGGACGACCTTCTTCGTCGCGACCACCATCGCCGCGCTGCCGGGCTTATTGTTATGGTTGTGGCTGGAGCGGCGCGGGCACGCGCCCCGAGCGCCGTCGAGGGAGCGCGGATGAGCGGCGGAATCGACATCGTCGAGGGCGACATCACCAAGCTGGAGGTGGACGCCATCGTCAACGCGGCCAACGAATCGTTGCTCGGTGGCGGTGGCGTCGACGGCGCGATCCATCGCGCGGCGGGGCCCTCGCTGCTGGCCGAGTGCCGCGACCTCGGCGGCTGCCCGACGGGCGAGGCCCGAATCACTCGGGGCTACCGCCTGGCGGCGCGCCACGTCATCCATACCGTCGGGCCCCTCTGGCGCGGCGGCGGCGCGGGCGAGGCGGAGCTGCTCGCCGCCTGCTACCGCAACAGCCTGGCGCTCGCCGAAGCGGCGGAGGTCCGCTCTATCGCCTTTCCCGCGATTAGCACCGGCGTCTATGGCTACCCGCTGGCGCCGGCGACGAGGATCGCCGTGCGGTCGGCCCTGTCGCACCTAGCGGCGAAGCGAAACGTCGAGCGCATCACCTTCGCCACCTTCGGCGCTGAGGCGACGGGAATTTACCGCGACGTGTTGGCCGAAGCGGGCGGCGAAACCTGAAATCGTCATCGAGACGGTGCGAGATCATGGTTGACCCCACCTCGGACCCGCCTTACCTTTGTTCCGGCCAGGGCGAATGCCGCCCTGACGCAAGCAAGGAGACTCCGATGCGCAAGGCGATCGTGCTCGCCGTCGTGGGCCTGTTCATGGCTTCCAGCGGGGCAATGGCCGCCGGCGGCGGCGGCTGTGGGGCCAAATCGGCGTCCAAGGACCAGACGGTGGTGCAGGACCAGGGCAAGCCCCAGACCCAGACACCGGCCCCGGCGGCGACGGAAACCAAGAGCTGAATCCGAGCCCGTCGCGCGCGGCGGGTGGGCATTCAAAGTCCTTTCGAATGACGTCCGGGCGCATTCATTTGGCGCGCGCGGGTGTGGCGCGCCGCCAGAGGGCCGTCATTCGGCAAAGCGACGGCACGGCTCGGGCCGTGACGCGAACGGCTTTTCAACAGGGAACTCGTTACGGGATGAAGACCGTCGAGCCGGTGGTCTTGCGGCCTTGCAGATCGCGGTGGGCCTTGGCGGCGTCCTTCAGGCGATAGGTCTGGTTGACCTCGATTCGAACCTTGCCGCTGGTCACCATGGCGAAGAGCCGCCGGGCGGAGAGTTCCAGGTCCGCCCGGCTCGCCGTGTAGGCCATCAGCGAGGGCCGGGTCAGGTAGAGCGAGCCCTTGGCTCCCAGCATGGCCGGCGCCATCGTCTCGACCGCGCCCGAGGCGTTGCCGAAGGAGACCATCATGCCGCGCGGCGCCAGGCAATCGAGGGAACCCTCCCAGGTCGACTTGCCGACCGCGTCGTAGACCACCG
Organism: Alphaproteobacteria bacterium; assembly: GCA_965225945.1. Classification (GTDB taxonomy): domain Bacteria; phylum Pseudomonadota; class Alphaproteobacteria; genus JASLMY01. Next base: position 253,397 of record CBDDBZ010000034.1, read on the forward strand.
GCACGCCCGCGTCTTTGGTGACCCGGCGGACCGCCTTGGTGAAGTCCTGCTTGGTGTAGTCGATCACATGGTCGTAGCCGTGCGCCTTGGCGAGCTTGCATTTGGCCGGCCCGCCCGCGGTGCCGATGACCGTGGCGCCGAGCGCCTTGGCCCACTGCCCGGCGATCAGGCCCACGCCGCCCGCCGCCGCGTGGATCAGGATGGTCTCGCCCCGCTTCACCGGATAGGTCCGGCTGAGCAGGTATTCGACCGTCATGCCCTTCAGCATCATCGCCGCGGCCTCTTGGTCGGTGATCTTGGCCGGCAGCTTCAGCAACTTGGCGGCCGGCATGTTGCGGGCCTCGGAATAGGCGCCGAGCGGGCCGCCCGAATAGGCCACCCGGTCGCCCGGCTTCACATGGCCGACGCCGCGCCCCACGGCCTCGACCACGCCGGCCGCCTCGAGCCCGATGGGGCTCGGCATTTCCAAGGGATAGAGGCCGGAGCGATGATAGGTGTCGATGTAGTTGAGGCCGATCGCGGTATGGCGAACCCGGGCCTCGCCCGCCTTCGGTCTGCCGAGCTCCACGTTCTCCCATTTGAGCACCGAGGCGGGACCGGACTTGTGGAATCGAAATGCCTTGACCTTCATGTATCGCTGCTCCCCGTGGGTTATATCCGGCGCCCTCGTGGGCGCGTTCCGCGCCGTCCTTCAGCCCCCCCCGATCAGCCGAGGTGGGCCTGGAAGAGGTCGAGCGTGCGGCGGTTGGCGAGGTCGGCCGCCGCCTGGTCGTAATGTTCGCCGCCCCTGCGGCAGAAGGCGTGGTCCTGCTCGGCGTAAGTGTGGATCGAGACCTTGGCGTTGCCGGCCAGCCCCTCGCCGATCTGGGCCTGCGCCTCGGGCGGCACGAACTGGTCCTTGACGGCGACGTGCAGCATCACCACGCCTGTGAGGTTTGCCGCTTCCTCCAGATGGTCCTGGATGCCGACGCCGTAATAGCCGACCGAGGCGGCGGCATCGGTGCGGCAGCCGGTGAGGTAGGCCAGCAGCCCGCCGAGGCAATAGCCGGTCGCGCCGATCTTGCCGCTGCAGCCGGGCTGCGCGCGCAGCGCCGTCATCGTCGCCCCGATATCCTCGATCCCCTTGTCGACGGAGAAGCCCTGATAGAGCTCGAAGGCACGCTTCCACTCCGCTTCCGTTTGGTCGGTGATCTGGATGCCCGGCTCCTGGCGCCAGAACAAGTCGGGCGAAAGCGCGATATAGCCGGCGGCGGCGAACTGGTCGGTGATGTCGCGCATCACCTGGTTGACGCCGAAGATCTCCTGAATGACCACCACGCCGGCACCCGAGCCGCCTTCGGGCGTCGCCAGATAGCCGGTGAAATCGCCGTCGGCGCCGTTGATGGTGATGTCGCGTCCCGCCATGGTGTGCCTCCCCTCGCGCGCGTCCCACCCCGGAGACGCTCCCCCGCCAGCGACTGTAGCCCCTGGGCGCCGGCCTTGTCACGCGGGCGCGGGTGGCCACAGTCTTCGACGATCGCCGCTCGCGCGGGGGAGCGGGCGGGCCGGGCCATGCCATGCCGAAGGCGTGGCGACAAAGACTCGCGGGGCAGCGGGCCGGACTGGGTAAATTTCGAGTCAGCCCCTACAGCAGCGCGCCCTCGAGGCGCAGCAGCGCCACCTTGGTATCGAGCCCGCCGTCGCCCGAATAGCCGCCGAGACCGCTGGCCGCCACCACCCGGTGGCAGGGGATCAGGATCGGGATCGGATTGGCCCCGCAGGCGGTGCCGACGGCCCGCGCGAAGCCGCCGATGCGCTGGGCGAGCGCACCATAGCTCTCCGTCGCGCCGTGCGGGATCTCTCGCATCGCCCGCCAGACCGCCTGCTGGAACGCGCTGCCGGCGGGCCGGAAGGGAAGCTCGAAGTCCGGCCCGTCGCCGTCGAAATAGGCCTCCAACAGATCGCGCGCGCGGGCGAGCAACGGCGTTTCCGTCTGGTCGCGGCCCCAACCCCAGTCGAGCGCGACGATATGGCCGTCGGCCTCGCTCACCGTCAGATCGCCCACCGGACTGCGCATCGAAAGCTGTGGCATGTCGGGCCTCCGGGCATCGTCGAGGCGTGGATCATAACGCAATTCGTGGCGCCGGGGCGGGTCGAGACATCGCGATCGGTCGCGACCTCACTCGTACCTTCCCTCCCGCGCGGCGGCGGCGAGGCCTCGGACGTAGATCGCGATCAGCGTGTGGGTCAGGGCCTCGACGGATTCGCGGGGGTCGAGCTTGCGGCCGGCCTCCAGCGAGCAGATGCCGTGCAGCGCCGACCAGAAGACCCGGGCGGAATGTTCGCGCTCCCCCTCCCGGCCCTCGGGAAAGAGCGGAGCGAGCGCGCCCTCCAGCAGGCTCAGCAGGCGATTTCTCTTCTCGCCATGCCACTCGGGAAGCTCGCGCCCCTCGGGCAGGTGATGCTCGAACAGCAACGACCAGCGGGCGGCGTGCCGGCGGGTGAAGGCGATATAGCCCTCGGCCAGGCGGTGCAACGCCGCCTCCGGGCCGCCGTCGAGCGGGATTGGCCGGAGCGCCGCGTAGAGCGCATCGAGCGTCCGGCCGCTCAGATGGACGATCAGATCGTCGAGATCGATGAAGAGGTTATAGAGCGTGCCGTGCGAATAGCCGATCCGGCCCGCCACCTTGCGCACCGTCAGGGCAGCGAGCCCATCGGCCTCGACGATCGCCTCCGCCGCCTCCAGCGCCAGGGCATGGAGCTCCTCGCGGCTGTGATCCGAACGCCGACCCATGCCCCAAGCCTAACTCGAAAGGTCATCTGACCATATGTCAAAAAAACTATTGACCATTGGTTATTTCTCTGTATATAAATGACCAATGGTTAATTATGTCAAACAAGGGAAAGGTCGAGGCCATGACCGTCGAAGCACAATTCGTCGAAGTCGCGGTTTTGACGCTCCGGGCGCATTTGGGCCCGGCCTTGCTGGTCGTGGCGGTCGCGATCTACCTGGCCGAGATCTGGTGGACGTCGCGGGCCGATACGGCGACAGGTGAAATCGTCGCACGCCGTTTTCGCAACGAGGCGCTCGACCAGGAAAGCCAATGCCATGGTGGCGAGATTTCCACCGGCGAGACGGCGACGTCCGGTAGCGAAGGCGGATTCGATGGTCCGGGCGGTTTCGGACTCTTTTAAGCGCGCCGACACGACGGGCACCGTAGCCCGCCGGCGGTCGGCAAGTTCAGCGGAGGCAAGGCAATGGCCCACGAAACCGATGTTTTCGATGTCCTCGGAATTGCGCCGCTCGGATGGCTCGAGCTCTCGCTGCTCGCCTTCGTCGTGATTTTCTGCCTGGCCAGCATTCGCTGGGGCTGGTGGCTGGCGTCGCCGGCCGACACCACCGGCGAGGACGACGGCGACTAGCGCGTCGAACATTCCTGCAATCAACCCGACGGATGTTAGCGGTGGTTCCAGGGTGCGCTTATATGGTGCTCTTTTTGAGCGGTCGGTGGCGGTTGGCTGACGGGATGCTTTTGGGCTTGGCTGATTTTGTTTCGCGCTGTGGCTATTCAGTCGAGGGGCCGGTCATCGATCTGGAGCGGTTCGCCGGCGCGGTCGCGCATGAGCATGTCGTTCCAGTCCAGGCCGTCGAGGGCAGGGCGCAGGCGGACGACCCTGCTGTCGTTTCGGATGAGCCGTGCCGCGGCGTCATCGCCCTGGCGGGTGGCGTCGTAGGCGCAGAAGATCCGGCCGGGGTTCCAGGCCTCGATCCATTCGGGGAGGCTTGCGGTGGCGCCGCCGGTTGAGACCACGGCGCATCCCTTGCGCCCGGCCGGGACGAGGTGGAGGGAGAGGACCGACAGGGCGTCGATTGCGTTCTTGGCGAGGATGACGGAGTTCGGCCAGTCGGGTTCCCACGACATCCAGAAGCCGCCGCGCGCGGCGGCGCCGGTCGGCGCGAGGCGGCGTGGCGCCGCGGCAGGGACGATCTCGGCGCCGAGAGCCTCGCCGGCCGCGTTTCGGCGGACGAACACGGCGTTGCCGTGGCGGTCGGCGTAGAGCAAGCCGAGGTCGCGGCACAGGGCGACGAGCACATCCGCGAGGCCGCGCTGCTCGACGAGGTAGCTCTGGATGGCGGGCCAGTGGCGGTCCGGGCACGGCGGCTTCGGGTGGCGATCGGCCGGGAACCGGTCACGGCACGGCAGTTCCGAGAAGAAGCCGAGGGCCTCGGGCACGGTGCACCGGCAGGCATGGATTACCAGGTCGATCGCTCCGCCCCCGCCGCGCAGATGTTCGTAGAACATAAAGCCGTTGATGCTGACGACGGATCCGGGACGCCTCCAGCGCGCGGCATCGGTGGGATCGCGGCGGTAGCCGAGGCGGCGGACGACGTCTTCGAGGGGATAGCCTCGCAGGGCCTCGGCCCGCACCCGCCGGTCCCAGAGGCGGGGACCATCCATGGCTACGCCGGCGGCGGTTCCCCGCGGTCCTGCGCGCCGGCCTTGCCGGCTCGCCGCCGGCGGCGCTCGGCGCTGCGCTGCTTCTGGCGTTCCTCGGCCTCCTTGCGGCGCCAGGACTCGGCGTCGATGGCGATGATCTCGGCGTTGTGGACGAGGCGGTCGACCAGGGCGACGAGGCAGGCGGCGTTGGGGAAGGCCTCACCCCACTCGGCGAAGGGCCGGTTGGTGGTGATTATGGTGGAGTTCTGCTGGCTGCGGCTGGAGACGATGTTGAACAGCAGATCGGCATGGCGGTTGCTGTAGGACAGGTATCCGACCTCGTCGATCACCAGCAGGTGCTGGCGGGCGTAGAAGCGCAGCCTGCGCTGAAGCAGGGTGTCGCTGTCGAGGGCGGCGAGCTCGCCGAGCATGCTGGCCGCGGTGGCGAAGCGCACGGTGTGGCCCTCGAGGACGGCGCGGTGGGCGATATTGGCGGCGATGGTCGACTTGCCGACGCCGTTTGGGCCGACCAGGACGACGTTGGCGGCCTCGTTGAGGAACTCGAGGCTCATGAGATCCTCGACGGCCATGCGGTCGCAGCGGCGCGGCCATGCCCAGTCGAAGTCGGCGAGCGGCTTGAACTGTCCGAGGCGGGCGTCGCCGAGGCGGCGCTTGAGGCTGCGGCTTCGCCGTTCCTCCTCTTCCCAGGCGACCAGCGCAGCGGGCCAGTCATGCCCGGCGACCTCGCCCCAGTGGGCGGCGAGGCCGTGCAGGCCGAGCGCCCGGGCACGGCCCATGAGGGTATCGTTCATTGCTCGCTGTCCTCCTCGGGTTCGCCGGCCAGCCCGTCGTATCCGACGAGGTCGTGATCGCGGACAGTGATGTCGCGCACTCTCGGATCGCCGGGCAGTTCGACGGGGATGGGCGGGGGTTGGTGCCGCAGCTCGCGCCGCCGGGTCAGGCTCAGGCGCACGGCGTTGGGATGGGGAACGTCCCGCTTCAGGGCCTCGTCGATGGCCGCCTCGAGCTCGGCGGCGCCGTAGGCGTCGAGGAGGCGCAACAGGGCGGCGACGGTGGCGCCTATATAGCCGCCGCGCTGGGCGGCCTCGGCGAGCAGGCGCTCGCTGTTGGGCGCGGCCTGGACCAGCCGGTCCTGGCCGCGAAGGCGGCGGGCATGGCTCTTGCGCCTGACCAGCTCGGCGATGTGCTCGGGGTTCTCGATGCGGGCCGCCTTGTCGAAGCTGCGCGGATGGCTGGCGATGACGTCCACACCGTCGAGGATGCGCACCTCGTCGAGCGTCGCGACCACGACGAGGGTGCGCCGCACATGGGTGTGCGGCACGCTGTAATCGTTGAGATCGAAGCGGGCGTAGGGGGTCTTGCCGATGGCGACCTCGACCCGGTCGTGGTCGGGGAAGGGATCGCCGGGCAGCGCGATGAGAGAGCCGCGTTCCCGCTCGAAGGCCTCGCGCACGGTGATCGAGCGGTCTTCGGGCCAGGGGCGGTCGGCGGCGATGCCGTGGCACCAGGCCAGGGCCTGGGCGTTGAGATCGTCGATATCGCGCCACCGGCGGGCGGCGAAGAAGCTGGTCCGGACATAGCGAATCGCCCGCTCCACGCGCCCCTTCTCGTTGCCGCGCGCGACCGCGACGGGCTTGGGCAGGAAGTGGTAGTGGCCGGCGAGGTCGAGGATCCGGGGATTGAACCGGATGGCGGCGCCGCGGCGCTCCAGCACGACGCTCTTCAGGTTGTCGTACCAGAGCTCGCGGGGCACGCCCTGCCACGCCTCGAAGGCTTCGACATGGCCGCGCAGGAAGTTGCTCATCCCGGCGTCGAGGTAGAAGCGCAGGAAGATCCGCCGCGAGTAGCTGAGAACCATCACGAAGCCCATCAGGCGGCGCTCCGCGCGGCCGATCGTCACCTTGCCGAAGTGTCCCCAGTCGACCTGGGCCTGCTCGCCGGGAAGGGTCTTGAGGCGCAGATAGGCCTCGGCCACGGGCCTGGGCCTGAAGTGGCTGAGCAGATGACGGAAGTGGTCGCCGCCGCCCGGATAGCCGCGTTCGCGCACCATCTGGTAGAGCCGGCTGGCGGGCAGCGTCGGCCAGGATGCCAGCGTCTCGGCGATGAACGGCACGTATGGATCGATCATCGACGGCCTGGGCGACCTCGCGTCCCGGGGCTCGCCGGCCGCGGTGAGGAGGCGCTCGACGGTGTAGCGATGCACGCCGAGCTGGCGTGTGATCGTGCCGACCGTCCACTTCTCGACGTGATACAGGCGCAGGATCTCCGCGCGGGTCTCCTTGTCGATGGTCATCTCACCCCCTTTCCCGTCGGGCGCAGCCCCGGATAGACCGCCTGCCCGCAGAACCGGCCGCAGCGATCGCAGCGGAAGACCCTGGCGGGCCGCTCGTGCCCGAAGGGCCGTGTTCCGGGACGCCCTGCCGGCGTCCGCGCCACAACAGGACGCCGCCGCGCGGCGGTCAAAGGGTGATGCGTCACTTCCTGCCCGCGGCGCCGATTCACCGGCGTCCGGCGCCGCCGGCGTTCGCGATAGCGCCGCTGGCGCTCAGCATGCTTGTGACGGCCCCGCCGGCTGTTCTGGTAGCGCTGCCCGGCATGGCGCTGCGATCGCCGGCGCACCCGATCGCTGCAGCTCCGTGAACAGTAGATGTTGCCGTGGTCGCAGTGCCGGCAGAGAACCACCTGTTGATGGCACGAGGCGCAGTTGAACAGGCGGGCGGTGTTCTTCATCGCGCAGCCGATGAGAACGGGGTGGACCCACGCCCAAACCCGCACGATACTGCGCATATGGGTCGTGCCTTGCATGGCTCGGGGGGTGCGGTGCCGGTCGTTGCCAGCAAGCAAACGGGGCCGGCGCCGCATCGTTCTCAGCGGCCCGAGTGTACTCCCGCGGCTCCCCTTGTCAGGTCCGCGGAACCGCCGCCGCCAGCCAGCCAAAACAGGAATCGAGACGCCCGCCCGCGGTGGATAAGCAGCCCGCCGCCGCCAGACTCTTGGCGGTCGCCGCGGCGGGCTACTTACCCACCGCTGCGCCGAGCCAACTCCCGCCTGCAAACCACGCAGCTACAGCGCCACGATGCCCGATGTCGCTGAAATCACCATCTAAGCGCGGTTTTTCATCGCCACCGACAGACGGAGGACGACATGACGGGACCCATCGAAGACAAAGCAATCTCGACGGCGGCGAGCGCCGCGACCGGCACGGCAAGGCAGCGGGACCGCGCCCTATTGGGCGAGCTTCGCGGCCGACTGGAGCGGGCCGGCTGCTTCCGCCCGGCGCCCTGGAGCTATGCCGTCTGGATCGCCCTGGTGGGGGCGGCCGGCGCCATCGGCACCCTCGGACTATTGGCCGACCCCGAACCGGCGGCACGCATCGCGCTCCTCGTGTTGCTCGCCTTCGCCACCGTGCAGGCCGGCTTCCTGGCGCACGATGCCGGCGACGGCGGGATCACGGGCAACCGGCTGGTGAGCCATGGCCTCGAACAGTTTCTCATGAGCTTCGTTTCGGCCTTGAGCAGCAGCTATTTCCGATACCTCCACAAGGTCTATCACCTGACCTTGCAGCGGGGCGCCGGTGGGCGTGGCCGAGATGCCCTCGCCGTCAATCCGCACGAGATCGCCTGGTTCAAGCGGCTGGTGGCCCGCAACGGCGTGCTCTTCCTCGTCGCCACGACATGTTTGCGCGGCCTGACCTTCAAGCTGGAGAGCCTGCGCTACGTCCTCGCCAACCCGCGCGAGACCCGCCTCGATCAGGTTCTGATGGCGCTGCACGGGCTATTTTGGCTGGTCCTGCCGCTGCCCTTCATCGGCCTGCTCGACACGGCCATCAATTATGGCCTGATCACGCTCATCGTCGGCCCCTATGTCGGCACCGTGCTGATCTTGAACCACGCGGGCATGTGCGAGGCCAGAACCCAGGGCCATCTGCCGATGATGGCCCGAATCACCGCCTCGACCCGCAATCTCGATCCCTCGCGCTGGAGCGACATCCTGCTCGGCGGCGTCAACAACCACATCGAGCACCACCTGTTTCCGGGAATTCCGGCGGCGCGGCTGCGCCGGGCCCGCGCCATCACCTGGGCCTTCTGCCGCGAACACGCCATCCCCTACCAGCAGACCAGCTTCGGCCGGGCCCTGCTCGAGGCGATGCGCCACTTCCGCGCCACGCCATCCAGCCGTCTCGCCGTCGAGGCGCTCTCCTGAGCGGCGGGGCCGGATCTCCGGGGACAGTCGTCCCCGGATAACCGTTGTTCGATACGCCGGTCTAGGAAAGGATGAGAACGATGATACGCAAGATCGCCATGGGTATCGCATCCCTGATCGTCGTGCTGTCGGCGATCGGGGTGGGCGCGTTCATTTACTTGCGTGGCTCGTTGTCGCGGACCAGCGGATCGATCACGCTGACCGGGTTGAGCAAACCCGTCGAGATCTTTCGCGACGCCAACGGGGTGCCACACGTCTTCGCCGAGAGCGCCGAGGACGCCTATTTCGCGCTCGGCTTCGTGCATGCCCAGGACCGGCTCTGGCTAATGGAGTTCACGCGCCGTCTCGGTGCGGGCAGGCTGGCCGAGGTCCTGGGGGAGCCCACGCTCAAATTCGACCGCTTCTTCCGCACTCTGGGCCTCTACCGGCTCGCCGAAGCGAACTACGAGCAGCTGTCGCCTGAAGTGCGGGAGGCGTACGACGCCTATGCGGCGGGCGTGAATGCTTGGCTGCGTGCCCGCAGCGGTGCGCTTCCCTTGGAATTTCTGCTCCTTGGCGTTGAGCCGGAACCATGGCGGCCAGCGGACTCTCTGGTTTGGGGCCGCCTCATGGCGATTCGGTTGGGGAAAAACTGGCGCACGGAAGCGCTTCGGGCCCAGATACTCAATGTGCTGGTCGCTAAGGGCCTCCCGCGCGAACGGCTAGACCAGTTATGGCCCGGTTCGAACGGCGCCAACCCATCGACGATCGAAAGCGCCCGTCGTGCCGCGCGGCTGTCCGAGAGCCTCCTTGCATCGATACCCACCGACGAGGTGTCCGGTGGCGCATCCAACGCTTGGGTACTTCATGGCACCCGGACAAGTACAGGTAAGCCGCTCTTGGCAAACGATCCTCACCTCGCATTCGGTGTGCCAATTCTGTGGTATCTGGTTCGCATCGAGACGCCCGATCTGAGTGTCACTGGTGTTACGCTGCCGGGTGCGCCCCTCACGATATTGGGCCACAACAACCGCATCGCCTGGGGCATCACCAATGGCTACGGAGACAACGAGGACCTATTCGTCGAGACGATCGACCCGGGAAACGCCGATGCCTATTTGTCGTCGACCGGCCCACGCGACTTCGATATCCGGGAGGAGACGATCCCGGTCGAGGATGGCGAGCCAGTCCGCTTGAGGGTCCGCGAAACATACCACGGCCCGGTCATATCGGGCGTATCGGAGGATGCGGCGAAAATAGCCAAGAAAGGCACTGTGATCGCCTTGGCTTCAGCGGCGTTACGTGAGGACGATTCTACGGTCGAGGCGTTATACGCTATTAACCGTGCCGGAGACTGGACTGATTTTCTTGCGGCTGCCGCTCGGTTTCACACGCCTCAACAGAATCTCATGTTCGCGTCGAGGGATGGACACATCGGCTTCATCGTCGCGGGCCGCCTTCCGTTGCGCAGATCCGGCGATGGCCGTTTTCCCGTTCCCGGCAAGGACGGCACCCACGACTGATAAGGATTCATTCCGCCGCACGCATTGCCGCGAGTTCTCAATCCGCCTTCGGGCCATTTCGTCAATGCCAACAATCGAAGCGTGCCCGAAGACTATCCTTACCTCGTTACCAAGGACTGGCCGCCGCCCCATCGCGCCAATCGCATCCTCGAGTTGCTGGACGCCATGAAGGCGCCGGGAGTCGACGACATGGCAGCGGTGCAGGACGACGTTCGATCGCCGGCGGCCGAGCGCTTGCTGCCGCTGATGTTGAGCTTCGAGCCGCGCGAGGCGCGCTCTCGGCAAGCCATCAAGCTGCTCTCCGATTGGGACTTTTCGATGCTGCGTGATCGAGCGGAGCCGCTCATCTACACGGCATGGTTGCGGCAATTTATCGTGGCGCTGATCGATGACGAGATTGGCTTCGGACTGGTCGATGGTTATCTAAAGTTGCAAGAATATCCCGGGCTCGGCTTGGTCGAGGCCACGCTGACCGACAATCCACAGTGGTGCGACGATATTGCGTCTTCTGAACGGGAAACCTGCGGCAACCTGCTCGAGATTGCTCTTCAACGGGCCCTTGATGAAATTACCGCCGAGCTCGGCGGGGACATCGATGATTGGCGCTGGGGTGATTTACATCGCGCGACCTTCACACATCGCGTACTCACGCGTGTTCCCATCGTTCGATGGTTCGCCGATCTCTCGATCGAGTCGGATGGCGGTGATCATACGGTCAACCGCGGCAATACGCCGCGCGCCCGGCCGGGCAACTCGTTCAAGCAAATGGCTGGCTCCAGCTTTCGGGCAATCTACGACTTGGCGAGCTTCGACGACAGCCGCTTCATCATACCCATGGGCCAGTCCGGAAACCTCCTTTCGCCGCATTATTCGGACCTCTTAGAGCGCTGGCGTGACGGCAAATACATTCGAATTGCCGGCTCGCGTGAGGAGTTGATCGCGGCATCGCGAGATCGTTTGGTGCTCGAGGTTTCTAGATAGGGGCCGGCGTCGATGGGCTCGATGTTCGCGGGCATCGGCGCCGTCATCTTCCTCGACGGCTTCTAGGGAGACGAAAATGAGCCAAGAGAACGCGACACGGTACTTCTCATCCACCTACGGGGAGGCGCGAAAAAGGTTTCGCGATGCTGCACAATCCACAAATGCCGAATTGGTGTCCTTTGAAAATCCGAAGGAGGGAGTTGCCGGGGAACGACTCTTCTCGGAAGTCGCGCTGTTGGGCCCCATGACCGGAGTCACCTGAAAGCCGAAACCTTGCCTATCCGGTTATCACCCACACCCACTATATGTAGTGTGCACCCATTTTCCTGAGTAAAGCTCGGTGCAGGTCGAAGCGGAGATATCTCCGGCGATGCCGAGCAGGGACTCGGACGGCATTGTAGCGGCTTTTAGGCGACACTTTAGCGTGGTGGAAATCCTAATCATTGAGTCGGATTTGGCAAAACGCCACGTTGCATAAAGGACCGTCACTTCATTGAAATTTATCTGAAATCGGAGGTGAACGACACCGATGGAATATTCCAGGAAATCAGAGCTTCATTGAATTGTAGGATTCGAGTGCCGGATTATTCACAAATAGCTCTGTGAACTGGTTTTCAAGTTCGCTCAATACGTCATATGAAGTAAACGGATTGAGGATCACGTTCTTGCGTGTCGCTTCGTCTTCGCTGCGACTCAAAACGCGCAGGAGACTAACAGGCGCGGACGGGTTCTTCGCAACGATTCGTGCCAGCGCGTCGCTTTCTTCGACTAGTGCCGTCAATCGCTCAGACGATGTCGTTTCATCAGCAGCTTCCCGTCTGGCCGTGGGTTTCTTCGTTTTTCCCTTGGTCGCCACCGTTCCGTCCCCCGATGTTAAGTACGTGACGCTCCGGTTCGGTTTTCAGAACAATCAAGAATTAGCCGGATCGCCTCCTCAATGCGCCTGCGCCGGCCCTTGCCTGCAGTCCAAGGAGACACACTACATATAGTGGGTGTGGGTGATAACCGGATAGGCAAGGCCGAAACTCCGTCACTCGTGGCGGGAGAATATGCCGTCTGGCGCGCTTGTGCATAACCCGTTGTTTTGAAGGGGGTTTTGTGACGTCACGTAGACCACCGTTTCTGTGAACCTACCGAGGCGGGAACATCTTGCCTCGGTCCGGTGAGGGGAGATGTCCGGAGCTGGTGAAAGCAGACGATCCATGGCCGCCAGCGTCGAGTCGTGGTATAGCTATAAGCGGAAATTTGGAACTGGTCCATCGTCTGTAGATTGCGAGATGGTTTGTCGTTAAGGGTTCTCGGCAGGGAGGAGTTCAATGTCAGACGCCAACCTATGGCATCTTAGTGGTAACGCCGCAGAGCAATACGAGAAGATTTCAGCTCGATATATTTTGGGACCATGGGCTCCCAGTCTTATCGAGGCGGCAGAAATTCAGCGCGATGAGAGAGTATTGGACATCGGTTGCGGGACAGGTGTGGTTACGCGTGCTGCGGCGAAAAAACTTGGTCCGGCAGGTCACGTTACGGGTCTAGATTTGAACAAAGGAATGCTAGAAGTCGCTAGATCATTGGGAGTTTCCGGCAGTGACAATATCTCCTGGGTACAGAACAGCGCGATTGAAATCGAGTTTCCCGACGACAGTTTTGATGTTGTCTTGTGCCAACAAGGTTTACAGTTTTTTCCAGATCAAAGGAAAGCTCTGCGAGAAACGTATCGCGTTCTACGAGGTGGCGGTCGGACGTACTTTAGCGTTTGGCGCGGAGCCAGTCCCTATAACGATGCGTTGGGCGGTGCACTCTCGCAGCACATTGATCAGGATACGTCACAGAGATATTTAGCCTCTCGCGAAGTGCCCGATGCCAATGCGCTCCAGTCGATGTTTAATGAAACAGGCTTTAGGCAAGTGAGCATCACGCCTATTGAAATGGAGGTGCGTTTGCCCGAGATCGACCAATTCATTCTGGCGCACCTCCGAGGAATGCCTGTTTCTGGCGCGGTCGAAGCACTTTCTGAAGGTGCACAATCTGCATTCGTGGAGACAGTCGTTAGAGACCTTTCAAAATTTACGGACGGCTCTGATGTGGTTGTGCCTGATAGTATAAATCTTGTGTCGGCAAGAAAGTAAAGGCTGGCTCGGAGCCAAGCTAACTTCCGGGGTAGGTCAAACCACGACGAACCATGTGCAGACCACCCATGACCGGAATCAGCCGGAAAGCCGAAACTCGGTCACTCTCTGATGGAGTATACCTCGCTCGGAACACCTGTGGATAACCAGTTGTTTCGAATGGGTTTTTGTCACGTCGCGTAGACCACCGTTTGTGAGCACCTACCGGAGCGGGAATATCTTCAGACACAGCAACGAGGGGGAATGTCCGTAGCTGGTGAAAGCAGACGAACCGAGCCCCGGGCGCCGAGTCGTGGTATAGCCAACTCCAGACTCCGACAGGCCGGGTGTCGCGTCCGTCCAGGGACACTGTAGGATCATTCGGATCAACTGGACCAGGGAGGCGTTGATGACGCAGCTTGAAGATTTCATCCTCGATTACGCGCGATCCTACGAGACCTACGATCCAGACAAGGTCGGCGCTTTTATCAACACTCCGTGCACCTTCTGCCTGGGCGACAACTTGGTGCTCCTCGATACGGAGGACCGGATCAAGGAGTTCATGCAAGCGGGACTTGCAGCCTACAAAGCTAATGGTTGCGTATACTTCAAAGCACGTTTGCACGGCGAACGTCGGATCGGCTCCAGCTTTGCGATGATCGACGTCGAATGGTCACCGGAGAATGCCGACGGTGAGCGCACCATGCACTTCTCGACGTCCTACAATCTCGTGAAGCACGCCGGTTCCTGGAAGGTCGTGTTGATCACCCGACACGACCCTCAGATCCTAACAGGCCCCGTCCCTCGCTAACATTGATGCTTCAGGGACCGAACTGAACCGGCGTGGCGCCGGCACTGGACGCATGGTAGCGTGGCAGCTCGTCAGCGACATCGAACCATCTCAGCTTCTCACTGTAGAACACATGACGGTCCGGCAAGACATTCTCCGGTCGGTCGAGCGTGCCAACATGAAACTCGACGATGATCTTTCCGCCCCACTCGCCTTCGTAGGTCAGAGAAGTGCCACAGTCAGCGCAGAACGCTCGTCCGACGCCAGGCGATGATTCGTAGATCTTCCTTTCGCCCTCGGCGAAGCGGACCTGGTCTTTCTCGAACATTATGAACAGCACCGCCGGAGCACCGGAGGTACGTCTGCAGGATTCGCAGTGGCAATAGGGCACATAAACCGGATCGCCCGTCGCCGAATATGTCCTCGTCCTCGATGACGATATCGCCGAGGTTGACGCCGACGCGGTACTGGATGCGACGATCGTCCGGCACCTCGGCTTCGCGTTCCGCCATCGCCCGCTGGAGCGCCACGCCACATTCGACGGCGTCGACGACGCTGGCGAACTCCACCAGCATGCCGTCGCCCATGAGCTTGACGATGCGGCCATGGTGTTTCGCGATCATGGGGTCGATCAGCTCGGCCCGATGCGCCTTCTGCCGCGCGATGGTGCCGCGCTCGTCGGCCTCCATGAGCCGGGAATACCCGACCATGTCGGCGGCAAAGATCGCGGCAAGTCTGCGTTGTTCGCCCTGGTCTGCGTTGTTCGCCCTGGTCTGCGTTGTTCGCCCTGGTCGGCCATGTTCCCCATCCGACGCCAAGCGGGCCGAGCCTAGCAGAGACAGCAAGTCCAATCCATCAAGGCGCCGAGACATGCCGAGCCATGGAAAGGGGACGCGGAGACCTATCGACGACGGTCGTGAACCGGGCGAGGGCCGACCTGGCCGTTCCGGCGCCGACCATCATGCTCCGCCGGCCCAGAGAGCGCCGGCCTTTGCGCCCCGGCCGGGCTGGGGTACATCTGTCGCCGGGTCGCCACCACGGGAGCAGCGCATGGCCAGGATCGAGATACTGACTCGCGAAGAGATGACCGAGGAGCAGGGCCGGATCGCCGACGAGATCGCCACCGGGCCGCGCGGCCCCGTCCGGGGGCCGTTCCAGCCCTGGCTCCGCAGCCCGGCGCTCGCCGACCGGGCGCAGAAACTGGGCGCGTTCTGCCGCTTCGACACCTCCCTCGCACCCCGGCTCTCGGAACTCGCGATCCTGGTCACGGCGCGGCACTGGACGGCGCAGTACGAGTGGTACGCGCATGCCCCGATCGCCCTCGAGGCCGGCCTCGCCGAGGCGATCATCGAGGCGATCCGCACACGCCGGACGCCGGAATTCAGCCACCCCGACGAGGCGCTGGTCTATCGCTTCGCCAGCGAATTTTACGCCAGCCATCGGATCGACGAGGCGACCTACGCCGAGGCGGTGAAACGCTTCGGCGAACACGGCGTGGTCGAGCTGGTCGCCATCATGGGCTATTACGGCCTGGTGGCGATGACCTTGAACGTCTTCGAGCTGGACCTGCCCGAGGGCGTGTCGCCACCGCTGGAGCTTTGAGGCGGGATTGCCATGAACGCCGAGGCCAGCTTCGTCGTGGTCGGCGCCGGCCAGGCCGGCGGGCGCGCCGTCGAGGCGATGCGAGGCGCCGGCTTCCAGGGCCGCATCCACCTCTTCGGCGACGAGGCGGAGCAACCCTACGAACGCCCGCCGTTATCGAAGAAGCTGCTGACCGGGGCCGCCGTTGACGCCTCGGCCCGAATTCTCGGGCCCGAATTCTACGCCGAGAAGGCGATAGAGCTGCGCCTGGGCGAGCCGGTCGCGACGATCGACGCCGAGGCCCGGGCGATCACCACCATGGCGGGCGAACGCCTCGGCTACGACAAGCTGCTGCTGACCACCGGTGCCCGGGTTCGCCTGGCGCCGTTCGCGGGCGCGGAGCTCGCGGGCGTGCACTACCTGAGGACGCTCGGCGATATGGTGGCGCTGCGGGCCGAGCTCGCCCGCGCGCGCCGGCTGGTCGTGGTGGGGGGCGGCTATCTGGGCCTGGAGATCGCGGCGAGCGCGCGGAGCCTCGGCCTCGAGGTCACCGTGGTCGAGCTGGAGGCGCATCTGGTGGCGCGCGGCGCGCCTCGCGAAGTGGGCGAATTCCTGGCCGGCCTGCACCGCGAGCACGGGGTCGACATACGCACCGCCACCCGGGTCGAGGCGCTCGACGGCGCCGAGGGGCGGGTGGCGGCGGTGGCGCTGGCCGACGGCGAACGCCTGGCCGCCGACGTCGTGGTCGTCGCCATCGGCATCTTGCCCAACGTCGAGCTGGCGGCGGCGGCCGGCGCCGAGGTGAATGACGGCATCGTCGTCGACGCTTCGGGGCGCACCAGCTTGCCCGAGGTTTACGCCGCCGGCGACGCGACGCGCCATCCCAACCCCTACTTCGGCGCCACCGTCCGGCTCGAAAGCTGGCACAACGCCCAGGAACAGGCGAAGCACGCGGCCCGCGCGATGTGCGGCGAGGCTGTCGAATATGCGCTCGTGCCCTGGTTCTGGTCGGATCAGTTCGATCTCAACATGCAGCTCGCCGGCGACTTCACAAGAGCCGACGAGATCGTCCGTCGCGGCGAGGCGGCGGGTCCCCACGCGCTGTTCTATTTCCGCGCCGGCCGCCTGATCGGCGTCGCCGCCTTCAACCAGGGTCGCGACGTGGCCGTGGGCCAGCGCCTGATCGCGCGTGGCCTCGCCGTCACGCCAGCCCAGGTGGCGGACCCGGCGAGGAAGCTCAACCGCTTGCTGAAAGGCTGATACCACGCCTCCGTTTGGCCCGAGAAACACTCAGATACCTGGGCAATTACGTGACCTCTTGAAATAACGGAATGGATTTCTCGTCCACGGACGCTACGTTTCGTGCCTTGCCGGCTCGAGCCTGATTACACCGACACCGCCGTTCGACGGCTGCCTTGAATATTCGGAATTTTGCGCCGAATGTGCCAAGATAGCCCCGCGCGCGGCGTGCCAGAGTATCGCCACGACATTCACGATCGCCGCCGCGCAGGGCGACGAGGGGCGCCGCCGCCGCGCGGTGGAAGGGATGGGAATGGGATGATCAGAATCGGCATCGATATCGGCGGCACCTTCACCGACTTCGCGGTCTGGCGCGATTCGGCGGAAGGCTACACCAACATCACGAGCTTCAAAGTGCCGTCCACGCCGCCGACCTTCGCCGACGCCGTACGGACCGGCCTGGACGAGATCGTCGAAACCGCGAAAATCGCGCCCGACGAGGAAATCCTCCTGGTCCACGGCACGACCGTTTCCACCAACGCGGTGATCGAACGCTCGGGTCCGCCCATGGCGCTTTTCGTCACCAAGGGGTTCGGCGACCTGTTGAATATCCAGCGGCTTCGGCTCGACAAGCCGATCGACATGTTCAACCGCCGAACGACGCCGCTGGTGGCGCGTGAACATGTCTTCGAGATCGACGAGCGCCTGCTGTCCGACGGCGCGGTCGAGCGGGCGCTGCCGTCGGACGAGGTCGCCCGCGCCACCGCCCAGGCCAGCGCGGCTGGGGCCGAGGCACTCGCCATCTGCTTTCTGCACAGCTACCGCAACCCGGCGCACGAGATCGCCGCGCGCGACGTCGTCGCGGCCCAGGGCAACGGCCTCGCCGTGACCCTCTCCAGCGAAATTTGGCCGCAGCAGAACGAATATGAACGCTGTGTCGTCGCGGTGCTCAACGGCTATGTGAAAAAGATAATCGCGGCCTATATCGGCGAGATCGAAACCTACTTGGCGAAAAAACTACCGGGTGCCCGGCTGTTCATCACCAAGTCGAACGGCGGCGTCATGGCGTGCGAGGTTGCCTATCGTCACCCCGTGCACACGCTTCTTTCGGGGCCGGCGGCCGGCGTCCAGGCGGCGCAGTTCGTCGGCGACTTGCTGGAGATGCCGGATCTCCTGACCATGGACATGGGCGGCACGAGCACGGATATGTCGCTCATTCGCGGCGGGCAAGTTCAGGTATCGGCCCAAGCCGAAGTGGGCGGGTTTCCCTTGATGATGCCGGTGACCGCGATCGAAGCGATCGGCGCCGGCGGTGGCTCCATCGCCCGGATGGACGGTCCCGTGCTCAAAGTCGGCCCCCAAAGCGCTGGTGCCCGGCCAGGTCCGGCCTGTTACGGCCAAGGCGGCGGGGCGCCGACTTTGACGGATGCCTATCTTGTCTGCGGCTACATCAATCCGGACTATTTCCTCGCCGGCCGGATGGTGCTGCGGCGCGATTTGGCCGAGCAAGCCATGGCGCCGATCGCGGAGTCGATGGGCGTCGATGTGGTGAGCGCGGCGGAAAGCTGCATTACCGTCGGCACCTCCAACATGCTGACCCGGGTGCTGCCCTTCCTCGCCCGGCTCGGCGTCAGTCCGCGCGAGCTGACGCTGGTGCTCTATGGCGGCGCCGGCGCGGTGCATGGCCCGCTGTTGGCGGAGGAAATCGGCATCGAGCGGGTCTTGGTGCCGCGCACGCCATCGGTGTTCTGCGCCTTCGGCGGGCTGGTGTCGGATTTGATGCATGACGCGGTTCGCACGGTACATGGGCTGGCGCTGGACGGCCCGCTGTTGCGCGACATCTTCGAAGAACTCGCGGGCGAGGCGCGGGCGTGGCTGACGGCTCAGGCGGACCCCCGCTGGCTATCGGGTACGGACGTCTACTCTTATGCGGAGATGCGTTATCTGGGGCAATCCTTCCAGGTCGATGTGACGCTTGACCCGGCGCTCGTCGCCCGCGCCGACATGGCCGCTATCGCCGACGCCTTTCACGCCGAGCATCTACAGCTTTACAATCATGCCGATCCTGGAGCGCCGATCGAATTTCAGCAGCTTCGAATCAGAGTGGTAAGCCGTATGACCAAGCCCGAACCCGCGCCGCTCGAGGCCTCGAGCACCGGCGTCGAGGGTGCTTGGCTGGAAAATCGGCGCCTGCGGCTGCTGGGCGTCTGGCACGACGATGTGCCTGTCTACCGCCGCGATGCGCTGGGGCCCGGGCATCAAATTGACGGGCCGGCCATCATCGAGCAAGGTGACGCGACGATACTGGTACCCGCGAGCTATTCGGCCGAGACCGGTAAATTCGGCGATCTCACGCTGTCGAGGGAGGGCTGACATGGACCCCGTTCGCACCGAAGTGATGACGAACCGCTTCGCGGCCATCGTCGAGGAGGCCTCGCAGATCGCCTACCGCACGGCCCATACCACCTTCGTCAAGATGACACAGGACTACCAGGTGGCACTGGCGACGCCGGAGGGTGAATTTTTCGCCTATCCCTATATGTCCGGAGTGACAGCCTTCATCGGATTGTCGCTGAAGGGCGGCATCGAGGCGATCGGGTTGGAGAATTTCGCCCCGGGCGACGTCGTGATCTGCAACGACCCCTTCGGCAGCGACGGCATGTGCACCCATACGATGGATGTCCATCTGCTGCGGCCGATCTTTCACGATGGACGCATCATCGCCTTTGCCTGGGCCTTTATCCATTCATCCGATATTGGCGGCGCCGTGCCCGGCAGCATTTCACCGACCAGCTCCGATGTGTTCCAGGAAGGCATCCGCCTGCGCGCCGCCCACCTCTTCCGAGGCGATGAGCTGAACCAGGAGCTGCTCGACGTATTGTGGGACAATTGCCGCATCCCGGATCAAAACTGGGGCGACCTTCAGGCCATGATCGCCGCGCTCAAGACCATGGAACGACATCTGCACGAACTTTGCGACAAGCACGGCGTCGGCGAAGTCGAAGCCGGCATCCGCGATACGATGGACTATGCGGAGCTGAAGGTGCGGCGTGTCCTGGAGGCGATTCCCGACGGCGAGTACCGCTTCTCCGACTACCTCGAAGGCGTCTGGGACCCGAGCGGCACGATATTCATCAATGCCCGGTTGGTCGTCGAGGGAGACGAAATCCTGCTCGATTTCACCGGCAGCGACCCGCAGATTCCAGCCGCGCTGAACTTCATTACCGGCGAGGGTCCCCACCCCTTCCTGGCTCTGGCGATAATCAATTACGTTCTCACGATGTCGCCGGATATCCCGACCAATGGCGGCGTCGTGCGCCCCATGCGCACCATCGCGGCCCGGGGTTCGATCATGAATTGCAACTTCCCGGCCGCGATGGGCAATCGTTGGGTCACGGTGATGCGGATTTACGACGCGGTGCTCGGTTGCCTCAATCAAGCCCTGGACGGCGGGCCGGTGACCGCCGGGGCGGGCCAGGGCGGCATCATGCTCTGCGCGTTCAAGGAGCCGGCGAGCGGACTCAGCCGTGCCGCCGTGGTGCAGCCGATGATCGGCGGCTCGGGCGCGCGCTGCAATGGCGATGGAGTCGATGGCGTGGATGGGCCGTTCGGATTCCTGCGATCGACCCCGACCGAGAGCGTCGAGGTCGAAACGCCTCTGATCGTGCGCCAGTTCCGCCTCATGGAAGACACGATCGCCGCCGGCTATCACCGCGGCGGCGCGGCCGTCGTCATCGATGTCGAGAATACCGATGTCGAGGTGACCTTCACCGTGCGCGGGCTCGACCGCTATGTCTTGCGGCCCTGGGGCACGAAGGGAGGCCATCCAGGCACTTGTGGCAGTGCCTGGCTCAATCCGGACGGCCCCGGCGAAGAGAATATCGGCAAGATCAAGGTGATCACGCTCGGCCATCGCGACGTTCTGCGAATGATCACGCCAGCCGGCGGCGGCTATGGCGACCCGCTTGATCGCGAGCTGGATCGGATTTGGCGGGATGTTTGTTCCGGCCTGTTGTCGCGCGACAAGGCGGCGCGGGATTACGGAGTCGTCTTCGGCGGCGACGGCATCGACGCCGAGGCCACGGAGGCACGGCGAGGCGAGATGCGCGCCGAGCGAGCCGCCCCGGCGGCGTTCGAATTCGGCCCCGAACGCGAGGAACACGACCGCGTCTGGCCCCCGGCCATTCGCGCCGAGCTCGCGCGCGCGGCGATGAAAATGCCGGCGTCCCTGCGCCATAATCTGCTGTCCGACATCCGCGCCCGGATGAATGAAGCCGGCGAGACGGTGAGCGAGGCGAGCCTTGAGGCCGCCGTCGCCGATTGGATCGCACGTCACGGCGGCACGCGGGCGGGGTCCTTCGACATGCCGGTCGACCAGGCGGCGGAGTGAGAGCAGCGGACATATGTCCCGGCCGTCCCAATCGCCCGGCCAACGGGTTGTTCGTCGCCACGCGCCCGGGTGGCATGGCCCGGCCGGCCCGCTCCCCCGCCCAACCAGATGGGATAATTCCGGTGTCCGCCCTACCACGTGATGAAAGATGGCCTCGGGTGGTTGGGCCGTAGCGAACCGCCAGGAGTCGAAACCATGTCCAAACGCCGTCTGACCGGGTCCTTCGTGGCCCTGATCACGCCCTTCAACCAGGACTACAGCCTGGATTTCGAGGGCTTCCGCGTCCTGCTGGATTTCCACGCGGAGAACCACACCAGCGCCGTGCTGATCATGGGCTCGAGCGGCGAGGTCTCGATGCTGACGGCCGACGAGCGCCACGCCGTGGTGCGCGAGACCCTGAAATTCCGCCGAGACGGCATGGAGATGTGGTACGGCTGCACCGGTCCCACGACCGAGGCGACGATTGCTTATGTCGCGCAAGCGGCCGGCGAGGGCGCCGATGGCGCGGTGATCGCGGCGCCGCCCTATATTTGCGCCCCCAATGCCGACATCGTCCGCTTCTTCCTCGAAGTGGCCGAGGCCTCGGCCATCCCGCTCGGCATCTACAACAATCCGCCCCGGGTGACGACCGACCTGACGGCGCCCGACGTGCTCCGGATCGCCGCGCATCCGAACGTCCTGGTGCTGAAGGAATCGACCGCGCGCGTCGCCCAGGTGGCCGCGATCGCCGCCGCCGCGCCGGACCTGAGCCTGATGTGCTGCTGCTCGCCCAACCTCGGACTGGTGGTGGCGACGATGGCCTTGGGCGGCCACGGCACCGCCAACATGACCGGCAACATCATCCCGCGCGAGATGGCGGTGATCTCCAAGCCCTGGGAGAGCCACGCGGACACGATCGCCTTCCGCGAGGCCTGGCTGCACAACCTGGAGATGCTCCATTACGCCTATTCGGCGGTCAATCCGGTGCCGATCAAGTCGCTGATGGCGGCGGTGGGCCTGCCGGCGGGGCCGCTCAGGAAGCCGCTCACCGCCTACCAGGGCGCGGAGCTGGAGCAGGGCCTCGAAATCGCCCGCGATCTCGGCCTCGAGCGAAGCTACGGCTTCGACCTCGGCCAGGGCCTGCGGGCGGCGGAATAGGAGGCCTCTCCCGCTCCCCCGCCGTTCTTTGTCGATGGCCGCTCGCGCGGCCCGTCGGAGGAGCGGGCCGGCCGGGAAGTCGACGCCTATGGCGGTCGGGATTATAGCCCCAGGTCGCTGAGGCTCGGATGGTCGTCCGGCCGTCGGCCGAGCGGCCAGTGGAATTTGCGTTCGCTCTCGGCAATCGGCAGGTCGTTGATGCTTGCCAGGCGCAAGCGCATGAGACCGTGCTCGTCAAATTCCCAGTTCTCGTTCCCGTAGGATCGAAACCAAAGGCCACCATCGTCGTGCCACTCATAGGCAAAACGTACGGCGATGCGGTTGTCGAGGAAGGCCCAGAGCTCTTTAGATCAGGCGGTAGTCCTGCTCGCGCGCCCATTTGCGAGTCAAAAACGCCTCGATTTCGTCGCGTCCCCGCGGGAACTCGTTGCGGTTCCGCCAACGGCTGTCGAGCGTATAGGCCTGTGCAACCCGTTCGGGATCGCGGGTATTCCAGCCGTCCTCGGCGAGACGCACTTTTTCCGCCGCGCTTTTCGCCGTGAAGGGAGGGAGCGGTGGACGGTCCATGGCGCCGATCCTTGCCAGGCGTTATCCCGGGTTAAGAGGAGGTGAAACTATATACTGGGCCTTGCGACGATGGCGACCAGCGATTCCGGTGGATCGCGGCCGGCGAGACGGTGCCCGGCAAGAGGTCCATCTCCGCGCCGCCGTCTGCTTCGGATTTTTTCGAGCTCTCAGCGGAAGACGTAGATCGGGCTGCTCCAGGCCTGGAAGCCATCCTCGGTGGTGACCCGGACCCATAGCGGATTGTCGCCCGAGGCCTCGAGCGGCACCTCGACCTCGGCGCTGAGCTCGCGGCTGGTCAAGCTCTCCGGCAGGCGAGAGATCCGCAGCTCGCGGCGCAGCCCACCGGCGCCGAGAATCAGATCATCGTGGCCGATCTCGGCCAGCGCCATCTCGCTGGAGACGTGGTTGGTGGCGAGTTGCAGCCGCGCCGCCGGGCCTTCCTCCAGCCAGACGTCGAAGCCGCCGAAATTGCCGGTGGTGATCGCCTCCCACGTCACCAGGTCGTGGCCGTCGACTTCGAGCCGGCGTTCGTGGTTCCAGGCGTTGATCTTCGCCATGGCGAGGATGCGGCAGTCGTGGAAGCGGGCGCTGCCGCGCCAGGTGGTCTGGCGGCCCCGGCCGCGATACTCGGCGCCGCTCCAGATCCGCTGGCCGAGGTCGCTGGGCCCATGGCCGCGCAGCGTCTCGACCGGCCGGTGGCCGTTCAGCACGTCGATCCGCAGAATCGCCGTGGCGGCGGCGGCGGCGATCTTCAACTTCACCGCGCCTGCGCTCTGGACGATGTCGCCCATCATCGCCTCCGCCACCATCCGGCCGGCGTCCTGGTAGAGCTTCGGATCGCGTTCGTGGAGCCGTCCGCCCTCGGCGAATTCGGCGCGGACGTCCAGATGCAGGCGGTTGCCGGTGGTGCCGTAGTGATGGCGCCGGCGCAGCGCCTCGAAGAGGCTATCGCGGTCCAGCCGCTCGGCGAGAAAACAGGTGAGCCCGCCATAGGCCCCGAAGGTCGCCGCGCCCGGATAGCTGGCGCCCGGCCGGCCCTTGTGGCCGTCGCTGTTGCAGACCACGCCGACCCGGTGGCCGAGCTCGAAGCAGTCCTCGATCAGCCACTCGAAGGTGCCCCAGGCGGAGTGGATTTCCATCGCGGTCTCGAGCCGGCCGTCGTGGGCATAGCTGACGTCGGCGTAGCGGCCGCCGACATGGGCGTAGACCACCGCGTCTTCCTCGGCCAGCGCCTCGAAGAGGGCCGAAGCCGTCGGTGCATCGGTCTCGATGTCGGCGCGATCCGGCAGCAGGGCATGGGAGGAGCGATGGATCGCCCGGCCCTCGGTTCGGAAATAGACGTTGCGATCGCCGCCGACGCCGGTGTTGCCGGACCACTCGTAGCCGGGGAAGGTGACGAAACGACCGTCCTCGTGGAACTCGAGCGACAACGCGTTCAGTTGGCGCCAGAAGGCGTTGTTGATTTGGAAATCGTTGGCCTGATGGCTGCAAGCGTCCAGGAACGCGGCCTCGCGGGCGAAGCTGTAGTATTCGAAAGCCGTGTTGATGCCGATCGATTCACCACTCTGGCCATGCAGGTCGGCCCAATATCCCGACACCCGGCCGTCGCGGATCAACAGCGGGTTGCTCTCGGCCACCAGGGCGCCGGCCTCGTCCAGCACCCGAATGGTCAACCGTCCCGGTTCCGCCACCGACAAGTCCTCGATGGTGGTCGCGCGCCGTCCCGGTCCGTGCTCGACCCACTCCCCGAGACCGGCGACCGGCAGGCTCGCCTCCAGGCGGAAGCGGCCCTGGGCCTGGGGCGTCGGATTGCCCCACTTGTCTTCCGCCAACAGGCCGAAGTGGAAGCGCTCGCCCGGGCGGCGAAGCGTCGGCAACACGGCGCGCCAGAGGTGCGGCGGTCCGGGCACGATGGAGATCGAGGGGGTGTCGGGAATCGGCACGAAATGGCCGGTGGCGCAGACGTCCGCCAGCACCTTGAACTCGAAGCCGCTCTCGACGAAGGTCTGCAACTGCATGCCGGGGCCACCGCCGGAGGTATCGCCGAAGACGATGGTGATCCGCTCGCCCTCGCCGATGAAGCCGCCGCGCACCGCGACCTCGAGGCATTTGAAGAAGGGCCGCTGCCCGCCCCGGGTGCGGTATTCGAGGCTGAGCGGATTGCCGCTGCTGGCCGAGACCGTGACGTAGTTCGCCGCGCTTCGATCCTCGCTCTGAAGAGCGCCCCAATCGCCGAAAACCCGGAAGACGACGCGGATCGCGCCGCTATCGTCGAGCCCGTAACGCCCCGCCGTATAGGTCAGGTGAAAGGTCTGCAGGCTCCTCGCCTCGAAGGCGCCGCTCGGCGTCAACTCCACATGACCGTAGAGCACGGCGGCGTCCCCCGGGCTCGCCGCCGGCCAGACCGCGCCCATGACCTCATGTTCGACCGGACCGCCCCTCATCGCCGCTCTCCCACGTCCTGTGCCCTCGATCGAATCTAGTGGCAATCGCGCGGTGCCGCCAGCAGTTGCCCGCGCGCCCGACCAGCGATAGAACCAAGGCGCGAGAGCAACTCGTGATGCGCCGGGGGGACTTCGAGCATGGCCAGAAAATCTCGTTTCGCGACCGCCGATCTCGGCGGCATTATCCCGCCGATCACCACGCCCTTCACCGCCAGGGGCGCGATCGACGAGCGGGCCTTTCGCGCCCAGGTGAAGTTCATGCTCGGCGCCGGCGTCCACGGCGTGGCGGTCGGCGGCAGCACCGGCGAGGGCCATGCGCTCGACGCCGAGGAGGTGCCGAGGCTGGTCGAGATCGCGGTGGAGGTAGCGGGCGATTCCGTGCCGGTCATCGCCGGCATCATCGTCAATTCGACGCGCGATGCGATCGCGCGCGGGCGAGCGGCCGAGGCGGCGGGCGCGGCGGCCTTGCAGATCACCCCGGTCCACTACCTCTTCCGGCCCGACGACGGCCATATGGAGGCGCATTTCCGGACCGTCGCCAAGGCGGTCTCGGCGCCAGTCCTGATTTACAACGTGGTGCCCTGGAGCTATCTCTCGCCCGAACTGCTGGTCCGCATCATGCGCCGCGTGCCGGGCGTCGTCGGGGTCAAGCAGAGCGCCGGCGACCTCAAGCTGTTCGCCGATCTGATGCAGTCGGCGCCGCGCGGGTGCCGCATCTTCAGCGCCGTCGACGCCCTCATGTATCCCTCCTTCACCCTGGGCGCGCATGGCGCCATCACCGCAATCCTGACCGCGGCGCCGCACGCCTGCGTCCGGCTCTGGGACGCGGTGCGGGCGGGCGAGTACGGAAGCGCGCTCCGCCTGCATGGCCGACTGCTCAAGCTCTGGAACGCCATGCACGCCGACATGGCGCCGGGCTCCAACAATCTGCCGGCGGCGACCAAGTGCGCCTTGACGCTCCAGGGGCTGAAGGGCGGCGCGCCCCGGGCACCGATGCCCGCCGCCTCCCAGCGTCAACAAAAGGCGATCGCCGGCGCGCTCAAAGCCCTGACATAGACGTCATCCCTCAGACGTCGGCTACGGCCCGCGATGACGCGGCTCTAATTGGCGAAGGCCCGTTGTGCTAAGATCGCCGGCAACTGGGAGAGCGATCTCAGGAGTTCCGTCTGAAAGGGTGGGTTGAGGCAGAGTATTCAAAGATGATTAACGAAGACATCAAGACGGCAGTCAGCGAACGCTACTCGGAAATTGCCAAGAGCGGCCGCAGCAGCCTCGATGAAAAAACCCGATCTGTCGCCAAGGCGTTCGGGTATTCCGAAGCCGAACTCGAGAGCATTCCGGCGGAAGCGAATATGGGCGTGAGCTGCGGCAATCCAACTGCCATGGCGAGCCTTCGCGAGGGGGAAATTGTCGTCGATCTCGGCAGCGGTGGCGGGCTCGACGTCTTCCTGGCGGCGCGGAAGGTAGGGCCGACGGGCAAGGCCATCGGCATCGACATGACCGAAGAAATGATCCGACTGGCGCGGCGCAACGCCGAGAAAATGGGCCTCGAGAACGTCGCGTTTCATCTCGCCGAAATCGAAGACATGCCGCTTGCCGACGAAAGTGTGGACTGCGTGGTCAGCAACTGCGTCCTGGTCCTGGTTCCGGACAAGTTGGATGCCTTCAAGGAAATATACCGCATCTTGAAGCCGAGCGGGCGGCTGGCGATCAGCGATATGGCACTCAAGAAGACGTTGCCATCCGAGCTTGCCGAAAGCGTCGCCGCCTATACGGGCTGCGTTGCCGGCGCGTTGCAGATCGAGGACTACGAAAGGCTTCTTGGTGAGGCCGGCTTCGCAGCGGTCCAGATCATCGACACCCGGTCGGATCTCAACGTCTACAAAGAGAGCGAAAAGGCCGGTGAGGCGGCGATCTCATGTTGTGGCGGTCCGGACACGGAAGCAAAGGGCGTATCGACCACGGCAGCCCTGCGACTCTCGGATGTCGATGTCAACGACTATGCCGCAAGCGTAAAGGTGTTCGCTCACAAGTAACGGCCCCGATTTACTCGACATTTTCTCGAGGTCTCTGTCCGGCAGAGACACCACGGCAGCGCGATTGCCATCTGCCATGCGATGAGCAGTAGGATGCCGCCGCCCTCGTAGAGCGCGAACGCCGCGACCTCAGTCTTGAACTCGATATCGTGGACAAGACCTTGAAATGACCCTTCTTACGTCAACTTGCTGACATAATCCGGATCGTAGTATTGCTAATATAGCAGGAGAGGGTACGTAATGATAATCCTCGCGCTCGAGCATTTCATCGTGTAAATTGTATTATTCTCATCTAGATAATATCATTAACTGTATTGTCTGCCTACGAAAGCAATGCAACTACGCCCAACCTCGGCCGATCGATGAAAAGGTGATCTGGACCCCAGCCGGAGCTTCGCCGTCCATTCAGCCTATCGAGTGATGGCCATCTCTTTCGATCCGCACCTCCAGCACCAGATGTAATGACGAGGCCCGGGGAAGGCTAGCCCGAGAGGACCGTGGAAATGATCATGCCGTCACGTCGCACAATCGTTACCGCCGCCGCCGTCTTCATGCTGTCCTTCGGCAATGTCGCCGCCGAGGCGCCGCCTGAGCAGGTCCAGGGTGCCGCTCGGTTCATCGCTTCGCTGGGCGATCAGGCGATCACCGCCCTGCGCGCCAACAGCCGCGGCTTGGAGCGGCGCGAGGCGACCTTCCGCGGGCTCTTGGCACAGCGCTTCGACGTCCCCTTCATCGGCCGTTTCGTGCTGGGCCGGCATTGGCGCCGGGCCAGCGCCGAACAGCGCAGCGACTACCTCGCGCTGTTCCGCGAGTTCCTGCTGAAGACCTACTCTCGCCGGCTCGGAGGCTCTACCGGTGGGACGTTCACCGTCACGGGGGCACACCCTACGGGCCGGCAACACATCATCGTCAGGACCCAAATCGAGCGCGCGATCGGGGCGCCGATCGAGGCCGACTGGCGCGTCAGGGTGATCGACCGGCAGTATAAAATCATCGACGTCGCGGTCGAGGGTGTTAGCATGGCCGCGACGCAGAGGGCGGAGTTCACGACGGTCATCCGGAACCATGGCATGGACGGCTTGCTACAGGCGCTTCGCCTGCGCACGCAAACTTATACCGCTAAGGCGTCCTGACGCCGCCGTCGGATACCGCTTTCCACCAAGCGCCGATCGAGTTCCAAGACGGCGGGCGCTTTGCCTCCCGCCGTCCCGGCCAGCGACCTTCTCGTCACCGCCACCGCGGCTAACGACCTCCAGGATGGCTACGAAGCCTAGGTGGATCGTCAATTCACGTCGAACTGAGCCGGCACAGACTCTCGCCGATTTCCCGAATTGACAATGCCGACCGATACTTACAGATCGCTCGCCGTGGCCTTGTTCCTGCTCCTTGCGGGCTGCGGAACGAATGTCAAGACGCTGCTCGAGGAAGATGGCCGGCTCTTCTGGCAGGCGGATCCGATCGTTATGGCAGCAGAAGATCTGGACCGCGATCTCGTCGAGCCGTTCAATGCAGCCGAAACGGCAAAAATCGAGGCCTGCGATGCTTTGTATTCCGCAGCGGAGGAGAGCATCGAAGAGAACGAAAGGTCACGCGTGGCGGAATTTTGGTCAGACGTCACCATGCTCTTCGTTCGCGTCTTCCCAGTGGAATCGGTGGAACGATGCGCTCGAGCACACGAGCGATACAGTCAGGAGCTCGATGTCTTGCGCAAGCTCCTCGAGGAGGAGGGCGTCTATGTCAACGGCGGCGCAAAATTGGGCCAGTTTGGCGGCGCAAAAAGGGAGCCCTGAGGGTTGGAGAGCTTGGCCACGTCGTCCAGCGGAGGGCCCCGCGGGCGGAGCGACGTGCCCTTCAAGCGGGTAGACGGCGCCCGGGCGACGCCATGACAGTGCTGTCGCCCCGCCCTAATCTTTGTTCCCTGGAGACTTGCACCGAGGAGAATCGATATGGGACCACAGCTGGTCGACTATCTGCTGTACGAAAAGGAGGAAAGCGGCATCCTCTGGATCAAGTTCAACCGGCCGGAGAAGATGAATGCGCTTTACGGCACGGCGGAGGCGCTGGGCACGGTCGCCAAGGTCGGCGAGTACATGCGGGCGGGGGACGACGATCCCGACGTCAGGGTGATCGTGCTCACCGGCGTCGGCCGCGGCTTCTGTTCCGGCGCCGACCTCAAGAGCCGACTATCGGTGGACGAGATCGGCCCCAATGTGGAGGGTGCTCGCGGCGACCACGAAGGGCCGGACGTGACGCGCCAGCACTTCTATCACGGCTTCACTAAGCTGCACCGCGACATCTCCGTCATCCGCAAACCCACCATCGCCATGATCAACGGCGCCGCCGTCGGCTCCGGCATGGACATGGCGCTGCATTGCGACATCCGCATCGGCTGCGAGAACACCCGTTTCATCGGTTACCAGCAGGTGGGTCAGATCATCGAGAACGGCGGCTCCTACTATCTGCCGAAGATGGTCGGGCTCGGCCGGGCGCTGGAATTTGCCTATACCGGCTCGTTGACGGCAGAGCGCGCCTACGAGTGGGGCCTGCTCAACCACCTGGTCTCTTCGCACGAGCTCGAGACGACGACGCGGGAACTCTGCGAGCGGATCATCGCCCAGCCGCCGCTGGTACAGTGGACCAGTAAGCGGATCATGCGCGCCGCCCTCGACAGCACGCTCGAGACCACCATGGTGCTGACCTCGAACGCCGGCGGCATCCTACAGAGTTCGGATGACGCCAAGGAAGCCCGCCTGGCCTTCGTCGAGAAGAGGAAGCCGAGGTTCCGGGGTGTTTAGCCCTTCACAATGGTTCCCGGGAGATAGGGAAAATCGCATGGTACACGACGGCATTTACGTAGGACGTTGAAAAGGTTGTAGAATTCCCGATTCACTCCACGACGAGTCAAGAGGGAAATCATGCGAGACAACCCGATCAACGCCCTGCGTGAGACGCTACGATGCGGCTTCGCCTTTCGCAAGAGCCGTCTGGAGAGCCTTTGCGTCTTGGTCTTCGGCGTGTTCGTCGCCCGGACGGTGAACCTCTCTCACTTGGCCTGCCAGCGATCCAGATCGGCGCCTGCAACGGTTTTTGCAAGCGCCGATCCCTCGCCGAGTTCCTGGTCGCGATGATGGGGCAGGCGGGGCTGGCGGCGACCATGGACCGGACCACTGGCGGCTGGGTCGCCGCGACGTCAACATCTTGATGATCGGCATCTCAACCGCGAACGGGTGCTCGACGGCGGCATTCCTACCAAGGAGCGGACGATCCTCGACGTCCTCCGGCTCTTCGGGGTCGACAAGATCGCCAGCCTCCTGGCCGACCGGGACGCGGCGACGCCTGGCTGGCATGGTTGCAGGAAAAGCCATCCCCTTTCACATCCGCATCCGATCCAACATCAAGATCGCCAACACGCGTTCGTCGAGGGAGCTGTTTCGCGAAGAGCCGACGCCAGCCGAAAAGGTTCCGGGCGAACTGTTTAGCCCTTCACAATGCCGTTCCCGTGGAGACCTAGGGACCGAAATCACCGCCGTTCCATCGAACACGCGCGGCTCCACGAGGCCGAGCCGATCCGCCTCAAAACCCACAAAAGGATGGCAAAATCCATCTTCCGATACGGTTTCGAGTGGATAAGGCGACAGAATGACGATCGTCGAAGGTGCGTGTACTGTGGGACGTTTCGAACACGCCGAATGACGATTATGCGACTGCCGGGTAGGGCCCTGGTGGCGCCGTTGGTCTTCGCAACCTTGTCGCCGGCTGAACGAGAACGGCCCCACGCAAAGGACACTTCATGAAACCCCTAGGCGACATCCGCGTTCTCTCCGTCACCGTATTCCTCGCCGGCCCCTTCCTTGGCATGACGCTCGCGCGCTTCGGGGCCGAAGTCATCAAGATCGAGCTGCCGGGAATCGGCGATCCGATTCGCAATATCGGACCCTATGCGGGCCCCATGGGCATAAGCGCGGAGCGAGAAACTGAAGAGGATCTCTCGATCCGCTTTCTCAAGCGCTCGGAAGGCGTGAAGAGCGTCACCTTGAATCTGAAGGACCCGGAGGGGGCGGGCATGTTTCTGGAGCTGGTAAAGGAGGCCGACGTCGTGATCGAGAACCTGTCGCCGAGCTCGATGACGCGCCTCGGACTCGGTTACGCGGACGTCGCCGAGGTCAATCCGGGCATCGTCTACTGTTCCATTGCCGGCTACGGCCAGACCGGTCCCTACAAGGACCTGCCAGCCCACGACCATCAGGTCCAGGCGATGTCCGGCATCATGGATATGAACGGCGCTCCCGACGGACCGCCGACACGGATCGGCATCTTCCTCGGCGATCTGGTGACGCCGCTTTACGCCGCCTATTCGATTCTCGGCGCCCTGCGCCACAAGGAGAAAACCGGAGAAGGCCAATATCTCGACGCCTCGATGATCGATACGCTGGCCACGTTGATGTTCATGGAACCGATGGAGCACATCCTCCACCAAGGCTTGCCGGTCCGAGCCGGCAACGACAGCCGCAACGGCGTCACCGGGCTCTATCGCCTCACGGATGGCGATGTGATCATTACGGTCGGGAACCTGCCGCGCTGGCAAAAGTTATGCGAAGCGCTTGGCGCGGGTGAATTGCTGGAGAATCCTCGATACGCGACGGTCGAAGACCGGGAGGCGCATGTCGGGGAATTGCGGCGGGAGATTCAGGATCGTCTCGGCAGGCTCGGTTGCGAAGAAGGGATTGCGCTGCTGGAGAGCGCCGCTATCCCCGTCGCCCGAGTCCGGACTCTGCCCGAGGTCATGGCGGACGAGCACTTCCGCGACCGCGGCACCCTGAAACCGATGTACCGTCAGGGATCGGAGGAGCCCGTGGAGCGCGGCATTGTCGCGGGTTTCCCCGTGACCTTCTCCGCTGGATCGTTACCGCGGCTCGAGGGTGGGGCAAGGCTTGGCCATCACAACGAGGAAGTCTACGGCCGGTTGCTCGACCTGGACCCGGCCGCGCTTGCCGAATTGAAAAAACACGGCGTCATTTAGGAGCCAATGACCGGTTGGGATCAAGAACGAAACCGCTTTCAGCGGTAGTTCGTGGTGCCGGGCGGTGAGGTCGGTGGCGTAACGGATGGGTCGATCCTGTGTTGAGGTTTGGAGTTCCGAAGCTCACGCAACACGGGAGCAGACCCATGACCGATAGTGACAAGACCATCAGCCCGCTGCGCCAGCGCATGATCGACGACATGGTGCTTCGCGGCTTCAGTGCCAACACGCAGCGCGGCTACATCAGTGCGGTGGCCGGCTTTTCCGACTTTCTCGCACGCTCTCCGGATCGGGCGGAGGCGGAGGATCTCAGGCGCTATCAAGTGCATATGCGCAAAGCAGGCGCATCGGCGACGACGATGAACGCGGCGGTCTCGGCATTGCGGTTCTTCTTCGGCGTCACGCTCGGCCGAGGCGACGCCGAGATCGGCATGACGACGGTGGCAATGCCGCGCAAGCTGCCGGTGATCCTGAGCGTCGAGGAAATGGCGCGGCTTCTCGATGCCGCCCCCGGTCCCAAATACAAGGCGGCCTTTTCGCTGGCCTATGGCGCCGGCCTGCGCGCTTCGGAGGTGGTCCATCTCAAGGTCCCGGACATCGACAGCAACCGCAAGACGCTTCGCATCGAGCAAGGTAAGGGCCGCCGAGATCGCTACGCCATGCTCTCGGATCGCGCCGTCGAGCAGCTCAGGGTCTGGTGGTTGCTTGGCCGCGCCCGCGGCGTGATGCTGCCCGGCGGTTGGCTGTTTCCAGGCCAGAACCCGGTCAACCCGTTGACCACCCGCCAGCTCCGTCGCGCCCTCGATGGCGCCAAGGCGGGGGCGGGGATCGAGAAGCGGATCTCGCTTCACACGCTGCGCCACTGCTTCGCCACCCATCTCCTCGAACAGGGCGTCGACATCCGCGTGATCCAGGTTCTACTGGGGCACAAGAAGCTGGAGACCACGGCTCACTACACCCAGGTCGCCAGCACCACCTTGCGGCGCGCCAAGAGCCCACTGGACCTGCTCGAGCCGCCGACGCCCAAGACCAAGCGCAAGCCGCCGAAGTGAGCCGGCGGCCTCGGTGCCGCGTCCCGCGCTCGAGGTCCAGGACATCTTCCGCGACCACGGGCCCGGCTTCCGTCGGGCCCGGGCCGGTCGTCTGAGCCTCGGCCAACTGAAGGTCATGTCGGCGATCGAGTGTTGCCGCACCGCCGCGCTCGGCGGTCATGTCGCGGCCTGCGAGGACTGCGGGCAGAACCACATCGCCTACAATTCCTGTCGCAACCGCCATTGTCCCAAATGCCAAGGCCAGGTCGCGCGCGAATGGCTGGCGGCGCGAGAGGCCGAACTGCTCTCCGTCCCCTACTACCATCTCGTCTTCACCCTGCCAGCGGCGATCGCCGACATCGCCTATCAGAACAAGTCGGTGATCTACGATATCCTGTTCAAGGCGAGCGCCGAGACCATGCTCACCATCGCCGCCGATCCCAAGCATCTCGGCGCCAAGATCGGCATCACCGCCGTGCTCCACACCTGGGGCTCGGCCATGACCCACCATCCCCACATCCACATGATCGTGCCGGGTGGCGGAATCTCACCTGACGGTAGCAGTTGGATCTCTTGCCGGCCCGGCTTCTTCCTGCCCGTCCGCGTGCTCTCGCGCCTCTTCCGCCGCCTCTTCATCGAGAAGCTCCTCGCCGCCCACGAGGCAGGGCGCCTGAAGTTCTTCACCGACCACACCAGCCTCGCCGAGCCGGCGGCCTTCCGTGTCTTCCTCGCACCGATGCGCAAACAAGAAGGCTCAATTCGTGAATTGTATGCATTAGTGATAGAGTGCCTGGAACGTCAGGAGGTTGGGTTATGGACGGCAAGGGTCACGCAACCAGGTGTCAGCTTTCGGCAGGCGCGCGGGCTGACGCGCGCGCAGCGGCGCGAGGCGCTCGCGGTGCTGTCGGGCCGGAGCGAGGGCAGAGGCATCGAAGTTCCGCGATCGAGCGTTGGTGTGGACGAGGCCCGGCGCGGTGTCCGCGCTGCCGCGAGCGAAGGGGCGGAAAACTTCGCGCGGTATGGCGCGGGGTCTGCGGCGCTACCAGTGCAAGTCTCGCTGCCGCAGGACCTTCAACCGCGCTGAGCGGTACGCCGCTGTCGGGCTTGCACCACAAGGAACGCTGGCTGTCGTTCGGGGCGTCGCTGGCGAAGGGGGAGACGGTGAAGGCCTCGGCGGCGCGCTGCGACGTGGCGGTGAGCACGGCAGTTCCGCTGGCGTCACCGGTTTCTGGCGGCGGCGCGGAGCGATTCGGAGGTGCTCAAGGGGATCGCTGGAAGCGGACGAGACCTACGTCGCTCACCGGGCGAGCCGGAAGGGACGCGCGCGGGCTGGGGCGCGCCGGCACGGCGGCAAGCGCGGCAAGGCGAAGAAGCGCGGCCCGTTCGCGCGAGCAGGTACCGGTTCTCATGGCGGCGGACCGGAGCGGAACGCCCGTCAGCGCGGTGCTGCCCAGGGTCGATGCGGCGGCGCTCACGGCTGCCCTCGACCCGGTGGCCGCGAAGGACGCCCTGCTGGTCTCCGACGGCGGCGCGAACTACCCACCGTGCGCCGCCGCGCAAGGGTGAGCCACGAAGCACCAACCGCTCGATGGGGGCGGGTTCGGTGGCGGCCTGCATGTGCAGGGTGAACAGCCACCACAGCCGGTCTGAAGGACTTCCTGCGTCCCCGCCGCGCATCGCCAAACCCGCTATCTGGACAACTACCTGAGCTGCGTTCCAATAACCGGCCTCGCCCCCGGCGCCAATGATCGAGGCCTGCCTCGCCGCCGCCGTAACAAGGTGACGCATACAATTCACGAATTGAGCCAACAAGAATGGGTCGTCTACGCCAAGCCGCCCTTCGGCGGACCAGAGGCCGTGCTCGCCTATCTCTCCCGCTACACCCACCGTGTCGCCATCTCGAACAGCCGCCTGGTCAGCTGCGACAGCCAAGGCGTCATCTTCAAGTACAAGGACTACCGGCGCAAAGGACGCGAGCGCTACAAGACCTTGCCCCTGGCCGTGCCCGAGTTCATCCGCCGCTTCCTCCTCCATGTCCTGCCCTCGGGCTTTCACCGCATCCGCCATTACGGCCTCTTCGCCAACGGCGGTCGCACCCGCAACATCTCCCTTGCCCGCGAACTGCTTGCCATGCCGGCACCGGAGAGTGAGGCCGACGATGCCGCGAGTGACGATGATACCGAACCGCCGTCCCTCTCAGAGCCCTGCCCGCAGTGCGGCGGCCGTATGATCGTCATCGAGCGCTTCGAGGCCGGCGCCCAACCACGCGCCCCGCCCCGTGCACGGCCCCTGGCCAGGGCCACGGCAGCATGACCGACACCGCTTCGAATAACGCTATTGCCGCCGCTCACCCGCGGCCACGATCCCGCTCGCCGCAACACCATCGAGCGCGCAGGGAACCACCTGCGAGACCCGCCGGCATCGACCCGAAGTCGCCATCAAACCACCCTGCCGGTGTCGTCGCCAATCAGATCCGAGCCATCCAGCAGCGCCGGCCACCCGAGAAAGCTGGCCCGCCGCTCGCAAATCCCCATAGACCGAGCGTGCCGCACCGCCGAGCCTAGTCCTGCCCGCGGTTTCCTCCCTTGAGCGTTGTCCGACACCTGCCGATCCAGTCCGCCGGATGCAACCCCTGCGCCTCGGCAGGTGTCCGACAACGCTTAACAGGGGCTGCCGCTTGAATGGTCTCATGGATCGTCCGGACCTGGGGGTACACCGGACGTGATCCGAGCGAAAGATGGTATATCGCGGCGGCTGTGGCTGATGATATCAGGATGATGGCAGCCCCTTCACGCATGATCGTTCAATCGGGGTCGCCCTGACCTCGAACATCGAGGAAGGAGCGATGACGATGGCACATTTCGTAGGTCTGGATGTTTCGGTGAAGGAGACGGCGGTATGCGTCGTCGACGAGGTTGGCGAGGTGGTGTTGGAGCGGAAAGTACCGACCGAGCCGGACGACATCGTCACGCTGCTGACCTCGATCGGCGTGGCCTATGGCCGGATCGGGATCGAAGCCGGTCCGCTCTCGCAATGGCTGGTCAACGGTCTTGCCGCCGCCGGGCTGCCGGTTGTCTGCGTCGAGACTCGGCACATGAAAGCACTGCTCAAGGGGCAGCAGATCAACAAGAGCGACCGCAACGATGCGCGCGGCATCGCCCAGATGATGCGGGTCGGGCTGTTCAAGCCGGTGCATGTGAAGACCCTGGTTGCCCAGGAGCAGCGGATGCTGCTGACCAGCCGCAAGCTGCTCCAGAGAAAACTGCTCGACGTCGAGAACGATCTACGCGGGACGCTGCGCAACTTCGGTCTCAAGGTGGGCATGGTCAGCACCCGCGGGTACGAGGCGCGGATCCGCGAGCTGGTCGAAGACTTTCCGAAGCTGGCCGCTATTGTGGAACCGCTGCTCACCGTCCGGCGAGTGATGCGCCAGCAATTCGCGGTCCTCCACAAAATGGTGCTCGACACGGTCCGCCATGACCCGGTCTGCCGACGGCTCATGACGGCACCCGGCGTCGGCGTGGTCGTCGCGCTGACCTACCGGGCTACCATTGATCAGCCGCAGCGCTTCGTTCACTCCAGGGCGGTCGGCGCGCATGTCGGCCTGACGCCGAAGCGCTTCCAGTCCGGCGAGATCGACTATGATGGTCGCGTGTCCAAGTGCGGCGACAGCATGCTCCGCACGATGCTGTACGAGGCCGCGCAGTCCCTCCTCGCCCACGGCCGGAAATGGTCCTGGCTGAAGGCGTGGGGCATGCGAGTGGCCCAGCGACGTGGCATGCGCCGTGCCATCGTCGCCGTCGCGAGGCGCCTGGCCGTAGTTCTGCACCGCATGTGGGTCGACGGCACCGAGTTCCGCTGGAGCAACGGCCCTGCTGACGCCGTCAAGGCGGATTGAACCTTCGACTGTACTGACAAGGAGATCAACGAGTTCTGCTTAGGCAGAGAGATGTCCTCACGGGAACGACGGGTGGGGTGAGTTCGTAATGTCGGTAGACCCTG
The DNA here is from genome assembly GCA_965225945.1 of Alphaproteobacteria bacterium. Classification (GTDB taxonomy): domain Bacteria; phylum Pseudomonadota; class Alphaproteobacteria; genus JASLMY01. Next base: position 290,864 of record CBDDBZ010000034.1, read on the forward strand.
CCGCTGACCGGCGGCAAGGACGCGCGAAAGATTGAACCGCCTCATCCTCTTATCCCATCATGAGGTGGTCACGCGCCAACCTCGAAGAGAAGCAAGAGCCCCGTGCGGCAACATCCGCCAGTGCGGAACGACGTGAAGAAGGAATATGGCATGACGTAACCAGAAAGGGCTTGACCGAGGACGCGATAGAGAAGCCGACATTCGGCCGCCAACGTCGGCTTTCGGGGGGAGACTCCCCGTCGGGCCGAGGTGGCAGATTCGGTGATTCTTAGCCACTAACGTGACATTCCCCTTAGCTAATGTATGCGCAGTTACCCCTTTATCTGCGTCAATCAATGCGCCGTATTGTTGCGCCCGGATGTGCAAGCTCGTGAAGAAGATCGTCCAAGTACGTCGGGATTTCCTCTGCCGACATCGAAGAGGGTATGACGATGCCGAACTCCGGGCGTCGCTTGCCGTTATCCGATCGATAAACGACCCAAGACCCAGCTTTGCGAATTACCTCTATTCGGTATCTGCCGTAAATATCAAATTTCATGTCATTCAGGCCCATCCCGCCAGTCCGACGATGCCCGCAGGCCCCAGCAACGTATCATCACTTCGACCGTCAATCGGCGTCCCCCGAGCCCGTCGCCTGCCTTGGTTCACCCCAGCCAAACTCCGTAAGCTTGCGAGTGTCTAAAGTGGCTCAATATTCTCCGGTTGGCGCCCGCTAATGTTACGGAGAGTCTTGGGGGTGAACCGGAAGTGGATCGGTGAAACCGGACATATGGCCCATTTGCCGCCCTATGGCGCCGAGGCCACTCGCGCGGCGCGGCGTCAGGCGGGCGAGCGGCGGCGGGCGTGGACGAGAATGAGCGGGTCGGTGACGCCGAGTGTGCCCTCGACCAGGGTGTCGGTGCCGATGGCCTCGAAAGCCTCGGCGCGATCGAGGTAGCGCGCGACCAGCCGGCCGCGATCCAGCTCGCCCAGCGCCTGCCAGATCCGCACCGCCTTGGTCGGAAACATCCGGTTGGATATCGAGATCAGGAACGGCGCCCCCGGGCCGAGGACCCGGGCGACGTCGGCGAACACCTCCACCGGGCGGGTCAGATACTGCGCCGAGACGCTCAGCAGGCAGGCGGCGAAGCGGGCATCGGCGAAGGGCAGGCGGGGCGTCGTGTTGAGGTTGTGCACGACGTGCTCGCTCAATTGCTCGTTGGCCGCCATTTCCTCGCCGTTGAGGCCGAGACCGACCACGGCGCGCGGCGGCGCATCGGTGGGCAGATGCGAATAGCGGCTCGACATCAAATCGAGGATCTCGCCTTCCTCGGGCAGCGTTCGGGCAAAACAGCCGGCGAGCGCCGCCCGGGCGCCCTCGTCGATGTGGGCCACGTGGCGGGCCATTGTGTAGAAGTCCTCGTCCGCGCTCTCGTCCTGGCGCTGGAAATGCTCGGGCGGGAGGGGAGGGGTCTCGGGCATCGGCGGCAGGCTATTCCCGCTTCAGCGGAGGGACGATGTGGTCCTCGTCGAGGTCGAGCTCGTAGAGCGCCACGTTGTGGAGGCTGAAATCCGCCGGCGGCGCCATGATCGGGCCAATCGCCCCGTCGCGGAACAGCAGCTCCAGGCGGCTGCCCTTGAAGATCGCGTGTGCGCCGCCCAGCGTCAGCGCCGAGCGCGTGATCCGGCTCACCGCCTCGCCGACGAGGTATTTGGCCCGGAACAACGCCGCCGTCACCGCCGCCGTCGGGCCCTCTCGGTCGCGCATCGAGGCGGCGTGGTAGGTCGCCAGGCGGGCCGCCTCCAGCTCGGCGCTCATCTCCGCCACCCGGCGCCGGACGTCGGGATGATAGGCCAGCGACTGCGCATAGCCCGGCGGGCGGCGGTCCTTCACCACCCGGCGGACCTCGTCGTAGGCGGCCTGGGCCACCCCCAGATAGACCGCGGTGTAGGAGCCCCAGAGCCAGTTGGCGTGCTTCTGGCGGAACGGCCGGATGTCCTCGCCGCGCCACAGCGTCCGACTCTCCGCTACCCGGCAGTTCTCCAAAATCAGGGAATCGCTCCGCGTCGCGCGCATGCCGAGGGTGTCCCAGTTGGCGTCCACGCTACGGCCCTCGAGGGTGCGCGGGATCAACAGCAGCAGGCCGGCCCAGCGTTCCTTTGCGTCCTCGGGATAGGTCATCACCGCGCAATGGTCGGCCGCCTCCAGCATGGAAGCGAACATCTTTCGGCCCGTGACCTCCCAGCCGCCCTCGATGCGCCGGGCCCGCGTCGCGATATGGCGCTCGCCGATCAGCGAGGTGCTGCTGGCCTCGGAAAAGTTGCCGGCGATGAGCGCCTTCTCGTCCACCACCAGGCCGGCAATCAGCCGCTTGGCGTCCTCGCCCACTTCGTCGCTTTCCAGCAGCGGCCCGACCATCGAGGCGTGCATGTTGTAGGCGAGCGCGGTGGAGGGACAGCCCGCGCCCAAGGCCTCGAAGGCGAGCGTGTGGCCGAGAAAGTCGATGCCCCGCCCGCCCCACCTCTCGGGCACGTTCAGGGCGTGGAAACCTTCCTCGCGGAGGATGGCGTAGTTCTCAGCTGGGTGACTGGCGTCACGGTCGTGCTCGGCCGAGCGGGTGGCGAATTCCGCCGCCAGCTCCCGGCAGCGATCCTGGAGCGCGATTTGCGCCTCGCTGAATTGCCAACTCACGGTACTTTTCCCTCCCCGCGATCTCGCCCGCCCCCCCCCCGAGACGGGCGAGCATCACGGCACGTCGAGGATTACATAATGCTGTCGAGCCTCGCCCGACGCCAGGGCGATGCGCGGGCCGAGGGTGGATTTGGCCGACCAAACCGGGAAAAGGGTTATCGAGGCGAAGGCCAGAGGGACGTTTTCACGCTCGACGAGGTCGCCCACGCTCACCCTGGGTGCGCCGGGCCGAGCGGGTAGAGGCGCACGCCGGAGCGCAGCTTTCGATAGGGATGGGCCGCCGGGTTGGCGACATAGCCGCCGGGCGCGATCGCCACCAGCACCGCCGCCGCGATCGGCTCGAAGTCGGCCCGAAAGTGGCAAGTGCTCTTCAGCACGACGATCGAAGCGCGCTCCGGCTCGATACCCAGATAGCGGAACATGGCGCGATCGTGAACCTGGGCCCGTCGGCTGCTGACCGCCACCTCGACGCCACCGATCGAGAGCACCGCCGAGGGTCCGACGTCATAGTGGCGACCCTGGGCCACCGGTCCCGGCGCGATAAAGCGCCCGTCGGCCAGAGCCTCGACCCGGAAGCGGCCCTCGAAGGGTGCGACGCCGGCGATCTCGGCGCGGCCCCCCAGCGCCAGGTCGAGCTCGGCCCCGGCGCCGGCCTGGTGCGCGGCCCGGGCGGCAGCCGCATCGCAAACCAGGCCGAAAATCGAGTCCTCGGCCCCGCCTCGAAGCAGCGCCGCGAGCATCTCCACGCTATCGCCGCTGCCACCACAGCCGGGGTTGTCCTGCGTGTCGGCAACGACGACCGGGCGCGTCGCGCCGACGGCGAGACGCATCGCCTCCGCCACCGCCTCGTCCGGCGATAGCAACGGCTCGGCGAATTCGGCCTCCTTCAGGCCAACCAGCTGGGCGAGTTCGTCCGCCGCCGCGTCGGCCGCCGCTTGGCCGTGGGCATGGGCGACGGTGGCGGGGCCGCACTCCGCCAGGTCGGAGGGCGGAAAGCCGGCCAGGTAGGCGAGCGAGACGACCTCGCCGGTGGCGCCTGCGGCCGCCGCCTCGACGATTCCCCTGGAGGGCTCGACCAGCGTGCACTGGAAATTGAGCGGCAGCAGAAAGGGCAGCTTGCGCAAGGCCCGCCCGTCGGTGCGGCCTTCGAGCACGAGCCGCGCCATGGCCGCCGCCGCCCGCTCGCCGGCGGCGCGCTGATCGACATGGGGATAGGTCCGGTAGGGCAGGATGGCATCGGCCATGGCGACCATCCGCCGGGTGACGTTTGCGTGGTAGTCGAGAGAGATGACGATCGGCGTCGCCTCACCGACGATGGCCCGGACCCGGGCCAGCAGCTCGCCCTCGCCGTCCTGGTGATTCGAAGCCACCATGGCGCCGTGCAGATCGAGATAGACGCCGTTCACCGGCAGCTGCTCGGCCAGGCGCGCCGAGAGCTCGGCCGCGATCCGCTCGTAGGCCTCGGCGGTAACGGTGCCGCCGGCCGTAGCGCCGGCCCACAGCAGCGGGCTCAGCTCGTGAGTGTCGTCGATGCCGGCGAGGAAGCCCGCGGTGGCGCCGCCGGAGGGGCCGAGCGTCTCGATGATCTCCTGGCCGCGCAGAATTCCCGGCCTATCGGCCGGCCTGGCGAACTGCTCGAAATCGGTTCGCTCGGGCACGAAGCAGTTGGTCTCGTGCATGAAGCCGCCAATCGCGATCCGTGCCATCGCGGGCCTCCCTTCCTCGATCCTCTCGGCCAGCGCCCAGGGAAGCGCGCACAAACCAGGGGACGCCCGTCCCAGGCAGGGCACCCCCCAAGCCATCGCCTTCCCTGTCGAGGCGAAATCCCACCACCCTCGAGCACGATCCAGTGACGCCTCGAAAATGGTCCCCGTATTCCTTGTCAGGCGATGCGGCAACCCCGGCGCCACGACGCGTGCCGAGCGGGCCATGTTTCCATCTTACGGGAAGGGATGAGAGCGTCAAGGAAACGCTATACTGTCTACTGTCTGCGAAATTTCAGCCCGGACGCGATGATCATCCCCCTGCTTTATTACGCGCTGCTCTTGGTATGGCCGCTGTTTCTCTGGCCGGCGTTCCGCCTTTCCGGATGGCGGCGTGCCTGGTTGTTCGCCATCGCCGCCGCCGGCCTCGCCGCCCTGCTCTACGAACTCTGGATGACGTTCGTCGTCGGCGCGAATATCCGCCTCGATATCCTGCTCCTCGTGGTCGTCCTGCTGCTGCTCTATGGCGGCGCGGTGCTGGTTTTGCTCATGAGTGCGTATCGCCGGCTGGGCATCGTCGTTCTGGTGGTGTTGGCCTTGCTCGGCGGCGGCATGATCTATGTCTGGATCCAAATCACCCAGGATTCCGCCGATCTGATGGCGAACTTCGAGGAGCGAAACAAGCTGCTCTTCGAGGCCAAGTTCCGCAGCTTCGACGATTATGCCGACTATTTCCGCCTTTTCGATGCCCGCCCGACGCCCTTTCCGGCGGGCCACTATCAAGCCTCGGCGTCGGGGTATTTTACCCGCCTGATCGTCAATCCCGTGGGCGAGGCCTGGATTTTCTACAACTGCGGCCAGACCGAGTGGCCACTACGGCCCGAACGGCGAACGCCTAAAGGCGGTACCAGAGGGTGGCGGCGAGGCCTGGGATGTCCGGCTTCGCCAGCGCACCGCGGCACCCGTCGACTTCCGCATCCGGCGGCAATCGCCGGAGCGGGTAGCGGTCACGATGAACCGAGGGGAGACGATTTTCACCAAATCGCAAGCGCCGATCGCGGCCTCGCCCGCGCCCGGGAAACTGGTCTATCACGGCGCCTTCGCAGGCCTCGAATGCAACAAGGCGGCGGCCGACGTGCGCCAGCTCTGGCTCTGGCGGGACGGCCCCCGGCTCTACGCGGTCGGTATCTTCACGATCCTGCTGGCGGGTAGCAAGGCGAACTTTTTAGACATCTCGCTGCTTGGCGAAGCGACCCGCCTCGAGGGTGCGGGCGAGGAACGCTGGTCCTTCGCCTGGCAACGCGACTCGCGTCCATGGACGGCGGAGATAACGCTCGAGGATGGCGAGCCGAGGCTTCACCTGACCAGGCGGGGCGAGGCCTTGGCGCCACTGGCGTTGGTCCGCCGCGCGCTCATTCGCGACGACGCCATCGACCTCGCGCCCCTGAGTTCGCCGGAAGACTGGCGGCACTGGTTCCAGGTCGTCTTGGTCGGCCACTTCGCTTCGGGCGAAATCCCGGCCTGTTGATCCCTCGATCGGGATCAGGATAGGGGGCACGCCACGCCACGACCGTCGCCGAATTATCGAGCGCTCGAGAGGGCGCGATAGCGCGGCGGGGACTGGTTTCGGCTGATCGAGGGCGTGACCTCGCGCCGCAGCTTGCGCAAGAAGGCGCGGGTGAAATCGTCGTAATCCTCCGCGATTTCCACGAACGCGCCCGGTCCCGATATGACGTTCACGCGGTAATAGATGTCGAGGCCATAGGTATCCTCGAGGATCGGCAGGCCGTTGATCTCTATCCCGAGCGCGGCTGCCCGCCGCCGCGCCTGGAAAAGCAGCGGAGCGACATTCTCCCGGCCGTCGCCCGATATGTCGATCTTCAAGCGCCGGCCGTCGTAGGCGTTCTCGGCGATGAGGCGAACGCCGAAGTCGATCGCGCTTCCAATGCTGGTCATTTGGCGGGCCGGATCGCGCTCGACGTTCGCCACCTTGGCGGCGAACGACAAGATGCTGGGCGCATCGCTGAGCAGGTGCCAGGGAATCATGCGCTGGGTGTCGATCTTCTCGCTCCATTGGAAAAGGGTTACGGCCACGCCGTTCTGCTGGCCGATGAGATCGATAATCTCGGGCTCCCGAAAGGCCCCGGCTATTCCGGCCATTTGCAGCTGGAATTCACGATCGTCGACGCTCAGCGAGCTATCGACGGCGAGCACGAGTTCGATCGAAACGGGGACCACCGCCCGCGCCTCTCCCCCAGAAGCCGGCGCCACGGCCACCGCCGAGGCCGCCTGGAACCTTGCCACCGACCGCCTCGGGCCGATAAAGCGGACGTCGCCGGTCGGCTCGGGGGCGGGTCGGAAAAAGCCGGCCTCGAAGGTCGATTCCCCGCCGACGGCCGGCTCGCCCGAGAGGGCCGGGGGCACGGGGTCGAGCGTCCATGCCCAGACGGCCAGGGCGGCAATGCCGGCCAGGGCGAAAACGGCCCGGCCGAGCCGGGACGGCCAGAGTGCCACCCTCCCTTCGCGGCGCTTGCGTGAAAGTTGCTTCACGGATGCCCCCTCGGGTTTTCCGGGGATCGGGGTTTTCCGGAGACATGTCGTAATCGAGTAGGGTCACCCACCTGCTGACACGAAGTCGGCCCAGGCTTGAAATCCATTGGGCCGCTTCAAGAATGAGGATGATCCATGCACGAAGTCTATGCCGGATTGGACGATTTCGGCAAGCAGACCCACAGTTGCCCAGCCGGCGCTCGGCCCACGCCACAGCGACCTCGGAATTGCCATCGAGAGCCCGAATGGCTACTCTGAGCGCCCAGAACGGCGGTCGTCCGGGAAATGTCGGGTTGGAGGAAGATCGAAATGAAATTCCCGTCGGTTCGCTTGTTTGCATTGGTCTTAGCGCTCACGCTCGCACCGTTTGGAGGCGCCCGCGCCGCAACCCAATCGTTGGCGCTGCTCGAGACCGATGAGGCGACACCATTGGTTTGCGCCAACGGGCTCTGCCGGGCTGAATTTTCGACTTACTGCCTGCAGCAGGAACGCGATTTGCCGCGAGCCGAAGCCCCCTACGAGGTTGCCGGCGGGGGCGAACTCTATCTCGTCCTGACGGGTGTCGACGGCAGGCTCCGGCGTCTGCCCGCCGCGCCGCATGTCCGCATCGCGACCCCCCGCCATGGCCATGCGGCGGTAACGATCGAGCTGTCCGAAGCCGCACTCACGAAGCTGAACGCACGGCGCGCGGCGATCGAAATCGGCGCCGGCGTAACGCTCATGCCGATTGCCGCCGCCGGCGACGACACCCCGGGGCGCGAGCAGGACCAGCGGCTCGCCACCGGCCCGTTGCGTGCGCTCGGGATGCGGATCGTCGATCGCGGTCCCCGCGAGCTCGAATCGGTGCGCGTGCTGAACCGGCTGGCCAACGCCTTGCCGGGGACCAACGGGATCGGTCACGGCGCCCGCGAAGACTTGTGGCGCCAGGCCCTCGAGCGCGGCTTTCAAACAGCCTCGCCTGATCGTATCGCAAGGGCGGCTCGCGATTACATGGCCTGCTGGCGCGACCGGGCCGTCGAGCGCGGCGGTGTTTCGGTGCGCTATTGCGTGGAGCGGCGCCATGACGAGGTCATGTGGAATCACGTCGATCGGTACTGGAAAGCGGTCAACGCCGGGAGTTGACGCCGCCGCCGGCTGGCCGCGCCCGTCCCGCGAGGCTGGCCTGCGCCGGGTTCCCTCGACATGGCGCGCGCGGACGCAGACCACCGCCAGATCACGCTCTCGCGGATTTATGGAACAGAAAGGCGGACAGCGGTCCGGTCTCCAGCACCGCCCGGGCCAGCATCGCTTACAGCTTCGCCGTGTGTTTGGCCAGCGTCTTGGCGATCACGTCCGGATCACTTGCGCACCGCCCGCGCCAGAGCAGCGCTCCGGTTCCGTCCATCAGGCAAATGTGGCTCTGCTTGTCGGAAACGTCCAAGCCGGCATAGACTTTGCGCAGGGGTCATCCTCCTTCTTGAAGCGGCCCAACGGATATCGAACCTGGGCCGATTTCGTGGTTGGTGGGAGGGTGACCTAACTCAATTACGCCATGTCCCCGGTTTTCCTGTCCCCAGTTTTCGCGAAGAGAGTATCGATGAAATTTTCCGAAAAAGCCTGGGGGGAGATCACCCCAATCTACGCCGCGATCCTCGAGCATCCGTTCATCCGCGAGCTTGCCGCGGGCGTGCTGAGTAAGGAGCGCTTCCAATTCTATATGGTCCAGGACGCACTCTACCTCACCGAGTTCTCGCGCGTGCTCTCGTTGGTCGCGGCCGGCGCCCCGGACCCGGACACCATGATGCGGTTCGACGAGTCCGCGCGGAATGCGCTGATCGTGGAACGCACCCTCCATGAGACGTTCTTCCGCGAGTTCGCAATCACCGCTGACGTGGTCGCTCGCGCCGAGATGGCATCTACTTGCTTTACCTACACCAACTTCTTGCTTGCGACGGCGCACCGGAGCTCGATCGAGGTGACGGTCGCAGCTGTCCTTCCTTGCTTCTGGATCTACTGGGAGGTCGGGAAATTCGTCCGTGCCGAGGCTACGCCGTCAAATCCTTACCGGCTTTGGATCGACACATACGGAGACCCGCTTGCGGGCCGTCAAATCCTTACCGGCTTTGGATCGACACATTTTGGTGAGGGCGTACGCGAGGTCATCGCAACCGCGGACGGAATGGCGGCATCGAGCGCACCGACGGTCCTCGACGACATGATGCACGTCTTCCGTCGTGCTTCCCAGCTCGAGTGGATGTTCTGGGACAGCGCCTATCGGCTCGAGACGTGGCCGGTATAATCTCCGCAATTGCCCCAATGCCGCACCGGCGTCATCGAACGGTGTTTCGGGGGTTTCGGCGGACAGTCTACCATTTACGTGACGTCATGGGGCCGTGCCGACGTGAGACGCCATGGCCTGGTGTGGTGGGCTTCGAGTTCCACCATTTCGCCGTGCCTTTCTCCTCTCCCCCGACCCGAAACGCAATCCACGCCCCGAGCCTTTCCCCTGGTGAACCCGAGCCCGCCTCGAGCGACGGTCCCCGGCCTCCGACGCCCCAAGCCGGGCACCCGCCACGCAGGCCGGGCGGCGATAGGGGGCAAGATGTGGTCGGTTCATCGCACCGTCCACACGAAGGCCTTGCCTTGACGAATTCCTCAGGGTGGGTTGGCGGCCGCCCGGCCGCTCGAAGCCGCCCCGAGCCGCCCCGGGCCACCTGAAACAGTTATCGCTTTCTCCAGGGGTCCGGGTCGGCTACAATCGCTCGAATCACCATGCTCACCTGGGAAAGATCGGTTAAACAGCGTTGCGCCGCCACGGTACGGCACAATTCGCTTTCAAACGAGGACGAACAGTTATGGCTGATAAGGGAAAAAAAGACAAAGGCAAGAGGGAGCAACAGAAAAAAGCTCAGCTCAATCCAAAGGAAAAACGAAAAAAGAAAAGGGAAAAGAAGAAATAGCTGCCCAGCAACTCTGTTCGCCCGCCAATTTTTCACTTCCTTTGAAAACGAACCCACCCGGCGGGAATACGGAAACAGCGGCTATTTTCAAGTCCCCTCCGCGCCTCGTGTAGAGGCATCGCCTAGGCTGTCGTGAGCCACGAACCGCCCCCCGGAATGGCGAGCGTGGTTCACCCGGCTTCGCGGCGGCACGGGAATTGCCCCCTGAGCCTCAGCGCTTCGACTCCCTCGGCAAATCGATCCCCCAGCGGACCACGGGGCCGGGGTCGACTCCGAGTAGATCCAGCACCCGGCCGATGGAATAGTCCACCAGCTCCTCGATGGCCTTCGGCCGGATATAGAAGGCCGACTGCGGCGGGTGCGGGAAACAGCGTCGCCCGTTTGCCGTCGAGCCGCTTGGCGAGCGCCGCCAGCTCGAAATTTAGGTCCAGTCCCGCGCGCGCCAAGGCCAAGCGATCGCTCGCCGCCAGCCAGGCGCGGAGGCTTTTGCCGATCGCCGTCGTCATTTTCGCTCCGGTGCATTCATATTTCGAGCGCATTTGATATCCTCGCCCGGGCCTTCGCACGCGCTCGCCGGCGCGGCGAAAGCAAGGTAATCGTGGGGCGGTGGAAAGCGGGGAGCGCGCGGATGCGACGACGGACGATGTTATGGGCGGGCCTCGCCCTTCTGCTGGCGCCCGGTGCCGGCGCGCAGAGCTGGCTGAAGAAGGGCGAGACGGCGCTCCGCAACCTCGGCGGGGGTGGCGGCGGCGGCCTCGGCCTCGACGAGATCACCCGGGGGCTGAAGCAGGCGCTCCGCGTCGCCACCGGCCGGGTGGTCGGCAACCTCGCCAGGACCGACGGCTTCAACGCCGACCCGGCGATCCACATCGCCTTGCCGAAATCCATGCGCAAGGTGCGCAAGGTGTTGAAACCATTGGGCATGGCCGGCACGCTGGACGACCTGGAAGTGCGTCTCAACCGGGCGGCGGAGGTGGCGACGCCCAAGGCCAGGCGGATCTTCGGCGACGCCATCACCTCGATGACGCTGGACGACGCCAGGAAGATATATGACGGCCCGGACGACGCCGCGACGCAATACTTCAAGGGCCGGATGTCGGCCCCGCTCGCCCGGGAGATGCGCCCGGTCGTCTCCGACAGCCTGTCGGACGTCGGCGCGATCCGGCGCTACGACAAAATCATGAGCCAATATAAGAGCTTGCCCTTCGTGCCGAACGTCAAGGCCGACCTGGTCGAGCACGTCCTGAAGCGCGGCCTCGACGGCATCTTCCACTACGTCGCGGTGGAGGAGGCGGCGATCCGGCGCGACCCCGCCAAACGCACCACCGCCTTGCTGCGAAAGCTCTTCGGAAGCTGAGCGCCGGGGACCCTTCGCGGCTCAATCGAGCTCATATTTGTCTCTATAGTCCTCCGCCAGCGCCGGGTCCTGGTCTTGCTTCCGAAGCAGGTGGTTGCCGACCACCAGCAGCTCGATCTCGGTGCCCATGAAGCAGCGGAAGGCGTCCTCCGGCGTGCAGACGATGGGCTCGCCCCGCACGTTGAAAGAAGTGTTGACCAGCACCGGACAGCCGGTCCGCGCCTGGAAGGCCTCCAGCAGCGCGTGGTAGCGCGGGTTGGTCTCCGGGTGCACGGTCTGGACGCGGGCCGAATAGTCGACATGGGTCACCGCTGGGATGGAGGAGCGCGGCACGTTCAGCTTGTCGATGCCGAAGAGCGCCCGCTCGTCCTCAGTCATCTCGCGGCGGATCTCTTGCCTGACGTCGGCCACCAGCAGCATGTAGGGGCTGTGATAATCGAGCTCGAACCATTCGGCGACCCGCTCGCGCGTCACCGAGGGCGCGAAGGGGCGGAAGCTCTCGCGGAACTTGACCTTGAGATTGAGCGTCTTCTGCATCGTGGGCGAGCGCGGATCGCCCAGGATCGAGCGGGCGCCGAGCGCGCGCGGTCCGAACTCCATCCGGCCCTGGAACCAGCCGACCGCCTGCTCCTCGGCCAGCGCGTCGGCCGTGGCCGCGATCATGCCCGCTTCGTCCAGGGTCTCGAAGCGGGCGCCCACGGCCGCCAGGCGCCGGGCGATCTCCGCCTCGTCGTAGCTCGGGCCGAGGTAGGCGCCCCGCATCGCATCGCCGGTGCCGTTCAACTTGCGCGGCTTTTCCAGCTCGATATGCCAGGCGCCCAGCGCCGCGCCCACGGCGCCGCCCGCATCGCCCGCCGCCGGCTGCACCCACAATTCGGAGAAGGCGCCGTCGCGCAGGATCTTGCCGTTGGCCACGCAGTTGAGCGCCACGCCGCCCGCCATGCAGAGGTTCGGGATCTGGAACTCTTCCGCCAGCGCCCGGGTCAGGTGCAGCACCACCTCCTCCACCACCGCCTGGATCGAGGCCGCCATGTCCATGTGGAATTAGGTCAGGAGATCGCCCTCGGCCCGGCGCACCGGTTGCCCGAACAGGCCGGCGAACTTGTCGTTGGTCATCGCCAAGCCGGTGCAGTAGTCGAAATAGGACTGCTCCAGATGAAACGAGCCGTCAGCGCGCAAGTCGACGATATTGTCCAGGATCGCGTTCCTGTAGGTCGGCTCGCCGTAAGGCGCGAGCCCCATCACCTTGTATTCGCCCGAATTGACCTTGAAGCCGGTGTAATAGGTGAAGGCGGAGTACAAGAGGCCGAGGGAGTGGGGGAAGTGCAACTCCCTGAGGATCTCGAGCTCCCTGCCGCGCCCCACCGCGACCGTCGTCGTCGCCCACTCGCCGACGCCATCGAGCGTCAGCACCACCGCCTCCTCGAAGGGCGAGGGATAGAAGGCGCTGGCCGCATGGCTCAGGTGATGTTCCGAGAACAGCAGCTTGTCGCGGTCCCGGAAGCCGCCCGCGTGGCGGTCCAGCTCCTTCTCCAACAGGCTGCGCTGAAACAGCTTCTCCTTGACCCAGAGCGGCAGCGCCATGCGGAAGGACCGAAACCCCCTGGGGGCGAAGGCGACATAGGTCTCGAGCAGGCGCTCGAACTTGAGGAACGGCTTGTCGTAGAACACCACATGGTCGACCTCGTCGATTCCACAGCCGGCCTCGCCCAGGCAATAGTCGATCGCGCCCCGGGGATAGCCGGCGTCGTGCTTTTTGCGGCTGAAGCGCTCTTCTTGGGCCGCGGCGAGGATGACGCCGTCCTCGATCAGCGCCGCCGCGCTGTCGTGATAGAAGGCCGAGATGCCGAGAATGCGCACGGCACTCCGCCTAGAATTGGTTCTTGAAGGAGCCGGGCCCCTGGCCCTCGCCGTCGCGGGGCACCCAGTAGCTCTCGCCCGGGCCCTTGCGCGCCAGGCGCAGCGGATCCTTGCCGAGCGCGCGCATCGCCCACGCGGTCGGCGTCAGGGTCGAGAAGAACAGGATTCCGAGCACGAGCGGGCTCACGATCCGGTGCAGCAGGCGGCCGAACGCGAACCAGACCCGGTTGAGCGGCCCGAGCGCCTTGGGCGCCAGGAAGCCGAGGCCGAGGAATGCCAGCGCGATCGCCAGCGCGGGCTCGCGCCCTCGAGCAGCGGCCAGCCGCCCACAATCGCGAAGACCACGGCGAAGACGATGGCGAAGCTTCGCTCCGAGCCCATCCGGACCTCGTCGCGAGAGGTGTTTCCGTCGTGCATTCGAGCCTGTCTCGCCGCCGCCCCGACGGTCCCCGAGCTTCGCCCGCATTAGCCGTATCGGCTCGCCACCTGTCAAGCCGCCGACTCGATCGCCCGGCCGAACCGCCACACACCCCCTCGTTCCTTCGGTTATCCCTCGGCGGAACCGTCCCCGAAATACTGTTTCTTCGCCTCTGGCGGGCTCGGGTTCACCAGGGGTGTGGAACGGCGTGCAAAGTTGACCCCTGTTGAGGGGTGATCGGCGTCCAAATTTGACCCCCTGAGCCTGGCTAGTCCAAGTCACCTCGTTTTTGGGCGGACGAGGTGGTGGGGGATGTTGGTCGTGGAGACGATAGCGCGGATCCGGCGGGAGTATTTCGTCAAGGGGAAGCCGATCAAGGAGATCGTGCGGGACGTGAAGGTCTCGGGCAACACGGTGCGCAAGGTGATCTGTTCGCAGGCGACGGCGTTCACCTACGACCGGCGGGTCCAGCCGATGCCGAAGCTGGGGCCGTGGACGGCCGAGCTGGAGCGGATGCTGGAGGCCAACGAGACCAAGTCGAAGCGGGAGCGGCTGACGCTGCTACGGATCTCCGAAGCCCTCGAGGGTCTGGGCTATGGCGGCGGCTACGACGCGGTGCGGCGCTACGCCAAGGCGTGGCGGTGGCGCCGTTCGGCATCGACGGCGCAGACCTATGTGCCGTTGGTGTTCTCGCCGGGCGAGGCCTATCAGTTCGACTGGAGCCACGAGTACGTGGTGCTGGCGGGGGTGACGACCAAGGTCAAGGTCGCGCACGTCCGGCTGTGCCACAGCCGAATGTTCTTCGTCCGCGCTTATCCGCGCGAGAGCCAGGAGATGGTGTTCGACGCCCACGACCGGGCATTCCGGCTGTTCCAGGGTGCCTGCCGGCGAGGCATCTACGACAACATGAAGACGGCGGTGCAGACCGTCCTCATCGGCAAGGAGCGCGCGTTCAACCGGCGCTTCGTGCAGATGTGTGGCCGGCGTCATCCCCACCCGGTGTTCAAGGACAGGACTGTCTGGCAGGTGTTCGAGGACGAGCGTCCGTCCCTGGTCGGCTATCGCGGGCCGTTCGACGGCTTCCACGCGGTCCCGGCGTCGGTGTCGAAGACCTGTGTCGGTGGCGATGAAAAACCGCGCTTAGATGGTGATTTCAGCGACATCGGGCATCGTGGCGCTGTAGCTGCGTGGTTTGCAGGCGGGAGTTGGCTCGGCGCAGCGGTGGGTAAGTAGCCCGCCGCAGCGACCGCCAAGAGTCTGGCGGCGGCGGGCTGCTTATCCACCGCGGGCGGGCGTCTCGATTCCTGTTTTGGCTGGCTGGCGGCGGCGGTTCCGCGGACCTGACAAGGGGAGCCGCGGGAGTACACTCGGGCCGCTGAGAACGATGCGGCGCCGGCCCCGTTTGCTTGCTGGCAACGACCGGCACCGCACCCCCCGAGCCATGCAAGGCACGACCCATATGCGCAGTATCGTGCGGGTTTGGGCGTGGGTCCACCCCGTTCTCATCGGCTGCGCGATGAAGAACACCGCCCGCCTGTTCAACTGCGCCTCGTGCCATCAACAGGTGGTTCTCTGCCGGCACTGCGACCACGGCAACATCTACTGTTCACGGAGCTGCAGCGATCGGGTGCGCCGGCGATCGCAGCGCCATGCCGGGCAGCGCTACCAGAACAGCCGGCGGGGCCGTCACAAGCATGCTGAGCGCCAGCGGCGCTATCGCGAACGCCGGCGGCGCCGGACGCCGGTGAATCGGCGCCGCGGGCAGGAAGTGACGCATCACCCTTTGACCGCCGCGCGGCGGCGTCCTGTTGTGGCGCGGACGCCGGCAGGGCGTCCCGGAACACGGCCCTTCGGGCACGAGCGGCCCGCCAGGGTCTTCCGCTGCGATCGCTGCGGCCGGTTCTGCGGGCAGGCGGTCTATCCGGGGCTGCGCCCGACGGGAAAGGGGGTGAGATGACCATCGACAAGGAGACCCGCGCGGAGATCCTGCGCCTGTATCACGTCGAGAAGTGGACGGTCGGCACGATCACACGCCAGCTCGGCGTGCATCGCTACACCGTCGAGCGCCTCCTCACCGCGGCCGGCGAGCCCCGGGACGCGAGGTCGCCCAGGCCGTCGATGATCGATCCATACGTGCCGTTCATCGCCGAGACGCTGGCATCCTGGCCGACGCTGCCCGCCAGCCGGCTCTACCAGATGGTGCGCGAACGCGGCTATCCGGGCGGCGGCGACCACTTCCGTCATCTGCTCAGCCACTTCAGGCCCAGGCCCGTGGCCGAGGCCTATCTGCGCCTCAAGACCCTTCCCGGCGAGCAGGCCCAGGTCGACTGGGGACACTTCGGCAAGGTGACGATCGGCCGCGCGGAGCGCCGCCTGATGGGCTTCGTGATGGTTCTCAGCTACTCGCGGCGGATCTTCCTGCGCTTCTACCTCGACGCCGGGATGAGCAACTTCCTGCGCGGCCATGTCGAAGCCTTCGAGGCGTGGCAGGGCGTGCCCCGCGAGCTCTGGTACGACAACCTGAAGAGCGTCGTGCTGGAGCGCCGCGGCGCCGCCATCCGGTTCAATCCCCGGATCCTCGACCTCGCCGGCCACTACCACTTCCTGCCCAAGCCCGTCGCGGTCGCGCGCGGCAACGAGAAGGGGCGCGTGGAGCGGGCGATTCGCTATGTCCGGACCAGCTTCTTCGCCGCCCGCCGGTGGCGCGATATCGACGATCTCAACGCCCAGGCCCTGGCCTGGTGCCACGGCATCGCCGCCGACCGCCCCTGGCCCGAAGACCGCTCGATCACCGTGCGCGAGGCCTTCGAGCGGGAACGCGGCTCTCTCATCGCGCTGCCCGGCGATCCCTTCCCCGACCACGACCGGGTCGAGGTCGCCATCGGCAAGACCCCCTACGCCCGCTTCGATCTCAACGATTACAGCGTGCCGCACACCCATGTGCGGCGCACCCTCGTCGTGGTCGCGACGCTCGACGAGGTGCGCATCCTCGACGGTGTGGACGTCATCGCCAGCCATCCGCGCAGCTTCGACAAGGCGGCCCGCATCGAGAACCCCGAGCACATCGCCGAGCTGGTCAGGCGCAAGAGCCATGCCCGCCGCCTTCGCGGCCAGGACCGGCTGGTCCAGGCCGCGCCCAACAGCGAGCGCCTGCTCGCCGAGGCCGCCCAGCGCGGCGGCTATATAGGCGCCACCGTCGCCGCCCTGTTGCGCCTCCTCGACGCCTACGGCGCCGCCGAGCTCGAGGCGGCCATCGACGAGGCCCTGAAGCGGGACGTTCCCCATCCCAACGCCGTGCGCCTGAGCCTGACCCGGCGGCGCGAGCTGCGGCACCAACCCCCGCCCATCCCCGTCGAACTGCCCGGCGATCCGAGAGTGCGCGACATCACTGTCCGCGATCACGACCTCGTCGGATACGACGGGCTGGCCGGCGAACCCGAGGAGGACAGCGAGCAATGAACGATACCCTCATGGGCCGTGCCCGGGCGCTCGGCCTGCACGGCCTCGCCGCCCACTGGGGCGAGGTCGCCGGGCATGACTGGCCCGCTGCGCTGGTCGCCTGGGAAGAGGAGGAACGGCGAAGCCGCAGCCTCAAGCGCCGCCTCGGCGACGCCCGCCTCGGACAGTTCAAGCCGCTCGCCGACTTCGACTGGGCATGGCCGCGCCGCTGCGACCGCATGGCCGTCGAGGATCTCATGAGCCTCGAGTTCCTCAACGAGGCCGCCAACGTCGTCCTGGTCGGCCCAAACGGCGTCGGCAAGTCGACCATCGCCGCCAATATCGCCCACCGCGCCGTCCTCGAGGGCCACACCGTGCGCTTCGCCACCGCGGCCAGCATGCTCGGCGAGCTCGCCGCCCTCGACAGCGACACCCTGCTTCAGCGCAGGCTGCGCTTCTACGCCCGCCAGCACCTGCTGGTGATCGACGAGGTCGGATACCTGTCCTACAGCAACCGCCATGCCGATCTGCTGTTCAACATCGTCTCCAGCCGCAGCCAGCAGAACTCCACCATAATCACCACCAACCGGCCCTTCGCCGAGTGGGGTGAGGCCTTCCCCAACGCCGCCTGCCTCGTCGCCCTGGTCGACCGCCTCGTCCACAACGCCGAGATCATCGCCATCGACGCCGAGTCCTGGCGCCGCAAGGAGGCCGAGGAACGCCAGAAGCAGCGCAGCGCCGAGCGCCGCCGGCGGCGAGCCGGCAAGGCCGGCGCGCAGGACCGCGGGGAACCGCCGCCGGCGTAGCCATGGATGGTCCCCGCCTCTGGGACCGGCGGGTGCGGGCCGAGGCCCTGCGAGGCTATCCCCTCGAAGACGTCGTCCGCCGCCTCGGCTACCGCCGCGATCCCACCGATGCCGCGCGCTGGAGGCGTCCCGGATCCGTCGTCAGCATCAACGGCTTTATGTTCTACGAACATCTGCGCGGCGAGGGCGGGGGCGGAGCGATCGACCTGGTAATCCATGCCTGCCGGTGCACCGTGCCCGAGGCCCTCGGCTTCTTCTCGGAACTGCCGTGCCGTGACCGGTTCCCGGCCGATCGCCACCCGAAGCCGCCGTGCCCGGACCGCCACTGGCCCGCCATCCAGAGCTACCTCGTCGAGCAGCGCGGCCTCGCGGATGTGCTCGTCGCCCTGTGCCGCGACCTCGGCTTGCTCTACGCCGACCGCCACGGCAACGCCGTGTTCGTCCGCCGAAACGCGGCCGGCGAGGCTCTCGGCGCCGAGATCGTCCCTGCCGCGGCGCCACGCCGCCTCGCGCCGACCGGCGCCGCCGCGCGCGGCGGCTTCTGGATGTCGTGGGAACCCGACTGGCCGAACTCCGTCATCCTCGCCAAGAACGCAATCGACGCCCTGTCGGTCCTCTCCCTCCACCTCGTCCCGGCCGGGCGCAAGGGATGCGCCGTGGTCTCAACCGGCGGCGCCACCGCAAGCCTCCCCGAATGGATCGAGGCCTGGAACCCCGGCCGGATCTTCTGCGCCTACGACGCCACCCGCCAGGGCGATGACGCCGCGGCACGGCTCATCCGAAACGACAGCAGGGTCGTCCGCCTGCGCCCTGCCCTCGACGGCCTGGACTGGAACGACATGCTCATGCGCGACCGCGCCGGCGAACCGCTCCAGATCGATGACCGGCCCCTCGACTGAATAGCCACAGCGCGAAACAAAATCAGCCAAGCCCAAAAGCATCCCGTCAGCCAACCGCCACCGACCGCTCAAAAAGAGCACCATATAAGCGCACCCTGGAACCACCGCTAGCCGTCCGGTCGAGGTCCATGCCTACGCCGATCGCATCGTCATCCGCCAGGACGGCGAGATCGTCGCCGAGCATGCCCGGCGCTTCGGCCGCGACCAGACCGTCTATGACCCGTGGCACTACGTGCCCGTGCTGGCGAGGAAGCCCGGTGCGCTTCGTAACGGCGCGCCGTTCAAGGACTGGGCGCTGCCCGGCGCCCTGGGTCGCGTGCGCGTCCGGCTCGCCGGCCACGACGACGGCGACAGGCAGATGGTCGAGATCCTCACCGCCGTGCTGGCGGATGGGCTGGCGGCGGTGGAGGCCGCCTGTGCCGAGGCGCTCGCTGGCGGCGTGTGCAGCGCCGACGTCGTGCTCAACATCCTCAATCGTCGGCGCCAGCCGTCCGAGACGGCGCCGATCCCGACGCCCGCGAACCTGCGTCTTCGCTTTGAGCCGGTGGCCGATTGCACCCGCTACGACCGCTTGAGGGGGGTCGGCCATGGAGCGCCATGAGGTCCTGGAGATGATGGCCGCACTCAAGCTCGCCGGCATGCGCGACGCGTTCGACGAGGTGCTCGCCGACGGCCTCAAGCGCCAGCATCCGATGCAGCGAATCATCGGCGAGCTGTTGAAGGCCGAGATCGCCGACAAGCAGGCGCGATCCATCAAGTACCAGATGAGTGGCGCCAAGCTGCCGCTGGCCAAGGAGCTGGCCGACTTCGACTTCACCGACACCCCGGTCAACGAGCCGCTGGTCCGCGAGTTGGCGGTCGGCGGCTTCCTGGCCAACCAGCGCAACGCCGTGCTGATCGGCGGCACCGGCACCGGCAAGAGCCATCTCGCCGTCGCCATCGCGCGGGCCTGCATCCGCGATGGCGCCCGGGGCCGCTTCTTCAACGTCGTCGACCTGGTCAACCGGCTCGAGGCCGAAGCCCGCGCCGGCCGCCAGGGCCGGCTCGCCGATCAGCTGGCCCGGCGCGACCTCGTCATCCTCGACGAGCTCGGCTACCTGCCCTTCGCCCAAACCGGAGGCCAGCTGCTGTTCCACCTCGTCAGCCGGCTCTACGAGCGCACCTCGATCATCGTCACCACCAACCTGACCTTCGGCGAATGGCCGTCCGTCTTCGGCGACGCCAAGATGACCACCGCGCTCCTCGATCGTCTGACGCACCACTGCGAGATCATCGAGACCGGAAACGACTCCTGGCGCTTCAAGAATCGGTCCTAAAGGCAACCGATCCACCTGCCGCCCGGTCGCCCAGGTGGGCCCACAGGAACCTCCCACGCGCGGTCCGCCGCCAGCCGCGTGGTGGGCGCGTCGGCCCGCGCGCGGGCCCCTCCTATGGACTACCTGTACGACCTCCGCCGTGCATCCCCAAAGGGGTCAACATTGCACGCCGATAGGGGGTCAATGTTCAACGCCGATTGACAAGCAGTTCGCGGGCAAGGGAGATGTTGCGGGTGCGACCGCCGTTGGCGAAGAGGCCGTAATGGCGGATGCGGTGAAAGCCCGAGGGCAGGACATGGAGGAGGAAGCGGCGGATGAACTCGGGCACGGCCAGGGGCAAGGTCTTGTAGCGCTCGCGTCCTTTGCGCCGGTAGTCCTTGTACTTGAAGATGACGCCTTGGCTGTCGCAGCTGACCAGGCGGCTGTTCGAGATGGCGACACGGTGGGTGTAGCGGGAGAGATAGGCGAGCACGGCCTCTGGTCCGCCGAAGGGCGGCTTGGCGTAGACGACCCATTCTTGTTTGCGCATCGGTGCGAGGAAGACACGGAAGGCCGCCGGCTCGGCGAGGCTGGTGTGGTCGGTGAAGAACTTCAGGCGCCCTGCCTCGTGGGCGGCGAGGAGCTTCTCGATGAAGAGGCGGCGGAAGAGGCGCGAGAGCACGCGGACGGGCAGGAAGAAGCCGGGCCGGCAAGAGATCCAACTGCTACCGTCAGGTGAGATTCCGCCACCCGGCACGATCATGTGGATGTGGGGATGGTGGGTCATGGCCGAGCCCCAGGTGTGGAGCACGGCGGTGATGCCGATCTTGGCGCCGAGATGCTTGGGATCGGCGGCGATGGTGAGCATGGTCTCGGCGCTCGCCTTGAACAGGATATCGTAGATCACCGACTTGTTCTGATAGGCGATGTCGGCGATCGCCGCTGGCAGGGTGAAGACGAGATGGTAGTAGGGGACGGAGAGCAGTTCGGCCTCTCGCGCCGCCAGCCATTCGCGCGCGACCTGGCCTTGGCATTTGGGACAATGGCGGTTGCGACAGGAATTGTAGGCGATGTGGTTCTGCCCGCAGTCCTCGCAGGCCGCGACATGACCGCCGAGCGCGGCGGTGCGGCAACACTCGATCGCCGACATGACCTTCAGTTGGCCGAGGCTCAGACGACCGGCCCGGGCCCGACGGAAGCCGGGCCCGTGGTCGCGGAAGATGTCCTGGACCTCGAGCGCGGGACGCGGCACCGAGGCCGCCGGCTCACTTCGGCGGCTTGCGCTTGGTCTTGGGCGTCGGCGGCTCGAGCAGGTCCAGTGGGCTCTTGGCGCGCCGCAAGGTGGTGCTGGCGACCTGGGTGTAGTGAGCCGTGGTCTCCAGCTTCTTGTGCCCCAGTAGAACCTGGATCACGCGGATGTCGACGCCCTGTTCGAGGAGATGGGTGGCGAAGCAGTGGCGCAGCGTGTGAAGCGAGATCCGCTTCTCGATCCCCGCCCCCGCCTTGGCGCCATCGAGGGCGCGACGGAGCTGGCGGGTGGTCAACGGGTTGACCGGGTTCTGGCCTGGAAACAGCCAACCGCCGGGCAGCATCACGCCGCGGGCGCGGCCAAGCAACCACCAGACCCTGAGCTGCTCGACGGCGCGATCCGAGAGCATGGCGTAGCGATCTCGGCGGCCCTTACCTTGCTCGATGCGAAGCGTCTTGCGGTTGCTGTCGATGTCCGGGACCTTGAGATGGACCACCTCCGAAGCGCGCAGGCCGGCGCCATAGGCCAGCGAAAAGGCCGCCTTGTATTTGGGACCGGGGGCGGCATCGAGAAGCCGCGCCATTTCCTCGACGCTCAGGATCACCGGCAGCTTGCGCGGCATTGCCACCGTCGTCATGCCGATCTCGGCGTCGCCTCGGCCGAGCGTGACGCCGAAGAAGAACCGCAATGCCGAGACCGCCGCGTTCATCGTCGTCGCCGATGCGCCTGCTTTGCGCATATGCACTTGATAGCGCCTGAGATCCTCCGCCTCCGCCCGATCCGGAGAGCGTGCGAGAAAGTCGGAAAAGCCGGCCACCGCACTGATGTAGCCGCGCTGCGTGTTGGCACTGAAGCCGCGAAGCACCATGTCGTCGATCATGCGCTGGCGCAGCGGGCTGATGGTCTTGTCACTATCGGTCATGGGTCTGCTCCCGTGTTGCGTGAGCTTCGGAACTCCAAACCTCAACACAGGATCGACCCATCCGTTACGCCACCGACCTCACCGCCCGGCACCACGAACTACCGCTGAAAGCGGTTTCGTTCTTTGACCCAAACCGGTCATCCCGCAGATTGCAGCCGACCGCGGATGTCAGGTTTTGAGGCTGCGGATTTGGAGGAAGCGGTCAGTCGCCTAAGCCCGCTTTGCGGAGGCCTTGGCGATGTCCCGCCCAATGTTGAAAAGTGCGAGATAGGCATCGTCTGATCGAGAGGCTACGCGGCCACCTCGATGTCTTCAATGACGGACTTTGCTCCGGCCTTTCTCACCGCCTCCCGCAGGGCGGCGTCAAGGACGGGGAGCTGGCGGTAGGCCTTGAGGCGGCGGAAGGTCTTTTGCGCCTCCAAGAGGCCGGCGGCGGTCCAACGCAGCGCCATCTCGGCGTTGCGCCAGCGCTTGACGTTCCGCTGCACCGTCCGGACGGTGCCGATCGCGTTCTCGATGGCGTTGGTGCAAGCCAGCGAGTGTCGAAGTTGCGGCGGGAGGCCGAGCCGGATCACGGTCAGGATCTCGTCCAGGCCCTCCAGGATCGAGCCCGAGACGCCGGGTGCGTCATGCTCCAGACGGCGGGCGAGGTTGCGCAAGAGCCGTTCGGCCTTGGCCGCGTCGTCCTGCTGCCAGGCCTGCCGCAAGACCTTCCTGACGCCGGCATGGAGGCTCTCGTCCAGCCGGTCCGTGATGTTGCGCCCCTTGTGCACCTGGCAGCGCTGGAGGGCCGCCGCCCGCCCGAAGGTCCGCCGGATCGCCTTCGAGAGCGCCTTGGCGCCGTCGACGGTGTAGAGCCGAGGCCGTTCGGGATCGAGACCGCGCTCGATCAGGTTGTCGAGCATGGCTTGCACCGTGGCCGCGTTCTCCGTCGCGCCCTCGGCCAGGCCCAGCACGTGCTTCGCGCCGCCGGTGTCGATGCCGATCGCCGCCACCATCAGGTGATCGCCGACATGGAGCCCGTCGATCTGGAGCACCACGAGATCGAGATCGTCGAGCGGGCTCGCCAGCCAGGCCTTCAGCTTGCTTCGCGTCAACGCCACGAAACGGCGCGAGACCGCCGACTTCGAGGTTGCGTCACCCGATGCCGCCGGCAGATCGCCGCCCGCATCGTCCGGCAGGCGCACCGCGCGGGCATACTTGCGGGTCGAGACGTTGATCACCATCAGATTCATCGCCCAGGCTTGCAAGAGTTCGGGTTCCGACAGCAGCTCCCAACTCGGCAGGCTCATCTCCCGACCCGCGAAGTCCCGCACCCGAGGGCGCTCGACCTTCACTTTGCCGCCGTGGTAGGCGATCTCGCTCCGGGTCGTGCCCCATCGATGGCCCTTGCGCTCGCCCGAGCGGGCGTGGCGCGAACCGCACAAGGCTTCCGCGTCCGCCGACATCATCTCGTTCAAAGACTCGAGGCCCGCCAAAAGGCAGAAGCGATCGACGCTCATGCGCAGATCGTCGAAGGCCTCCGGCATCGATGGCAAGAGCCGACAGGATGGTTCCGAGGAACGGTCGTTGCGTGTAGTCTTGGTCATGGCGTCGTTCTCCTTGATGGAATCAGCACCCAGAGCCTAGCGGCTCCAGGCGGACGACGCCTACTTCAGCTTTTCAACAGAGCCCGGGACATCCCCGAGGCCGTCCAGGTACCGCTGGTAGGTCTGAAGCGCGACGGGATCGCTGGATGCGATCTGATCGCTGTACCGACCCAAGCTGATGCCGGGTCGCAACTCCTTGAACTTTTCCAACGCCGCCTTGGCCTTTTTCGAATTACCGAGATATGTATAAGCGCTGGCAAGAACGGCGTAGTTGTGCGGGTGCTTGGGATTCGCGGCTATGCCTTTCTGGGCGGTTTCAACCGCTTGCGCATCTTCCCCAATGGCGACTTGCGCCCGTCCGATCGTGCCGTACCAGACCGAGCGCAGCGGGTCGCGCGGGCTCAACGCGAACGCGCGCTCGACCGACTGAATCGCCTCGCGCGGTTTGCCAAGCCGGATGAGGGCGACGCCGGAAAAGAAATAGGCCGGCGCATGATTGCGATTGAGCGCAATGCATTGACGCATCATCTCCAGGGATTTCCGCGTATCGCCCATGCGGTAGTAGAGAAATCCCAGGGCGTAGACCGCGTCGGCGTTTCTCGGATCGAGAGCGACCGATTTCTCGCCGGCCGCGATGCCCTTCTGGACCGCCTCGTCGCGGGGCATGTCCCAGCCGTATGTCGCGGCCCGCGCATAGGCATAGGCGGTGACGCCGAGCGCCTCGGCGTTCTCGGGATCGAGCTGCAGGGCGCGATCGGCGTAGTCCAGCGCCGCCCGGTTCGTCTCCGGATTTTGCGGCTTCGTCCAGAGTTCCGCCCAGGCCCGGAGCGCAAGGTCCTTGGCGTCGAGATTCTCGGCCCGGCCGCGGGCGGCCTGGCGGCTCATGGCCTCCTTCAGCTCGAGGTTGAGTGCCCGGGCGACGCGCCCGGTGACCTCGTTCTGAAAGGTGTACATGTCGCCGGCGGTCCTCTCGTAGCGCTCCGACCACACCTGTTGACCGTTCTCGCCGTCGGTCAATTGAACACTCACCCGAATATCGCGCTGCCCCCGCCGCACCGTGCCTTCGAGCAAGTACCGAACGCCGAGCTCACGCGCCACCTGTCTGGGATCGATCTCCCGGCCGCGATAGGTCGCGGCGGTCGACCGCGAAATCACGAAGCTTCCGGCGATCCGCGACAGGTCGACGGTCAGATCCTCGGTCACCGCGTCGGCGAAATAGTCCTGGTCCCGATCACCGCTCAGATTGGCGAACGGCAAGACCGCGATCGATAATTGCGGCTTGCCGAGTGTCGGTGGCAACGCGCCATCGGTGTCGGTCGACGTCGACAGTCCGAGCCAGATGCCCAGGCCGGCGATGCCGGCGAGCAGACCGAGAGCGGCGGCGATCGCGCGCCATCGGTACAAGGTCAGGCCTCGCCGCTTCGGTTCCGCCAACTCGGCCGCGCCGTCAGGTCCGTATTGATAGGTCCGAATCGGCCGGGCAATGTTCTTGAAGGCCTGTTCGCCGAGATCGACAAAGGTGTGAGGAAGCTTGTCCCGTACTTGCTCGTAGGCGGACTGAGAGAGGCATACGCCTCCGGGCGATGCCAGCTGTTCTAGCCGGGCGGCAATATTCACGCCATCGCCGAAGATATCATCGTCCTCGATAATCACGTCGCCAAGATTGACGCCGATGCGGAGAATGATCTGCTTGTCGGTGGAAACATCCGTGTTGGCGGCCCGCATGCCATGCTGAATTTCGACGGCGCATTCCACGGCGGCGACAACGCTCGGGAACTCGACCAGCAGACCGTCCCCCGTCGTCTTGACGATACGACCACCGCGCTCCGCGAGCCTTGGGTCGATGACACCGGCCCGGCGCGCCCGCAAAGCCTCGAGCGTGCCTGCTTCGTCGATGCCCATAAGACGGGAGTAGCCGACGACATCCGCAGCCACGATGGCCGCCAATCTGCGTTGAGTTCCCTCGGACATGGCAGCATTCTATCGAAGCCGGCCAATCTCAGGAACATCTTCCGCAATGGCTTCGAAAAAATGGGGACAGTTACCATTTTCCGCGTCTCCTCCGCACCCGAATTCAACGTGTTCCCAAAGATATCGAGAGGCACGTCCCGCCCTTCATCTCATGATGGCACGGTCGTCCCAACCCCAACGGGGTCGCCGCATACGACGGCGCTGGCGGCCTGCCGCGCCGCTTCGTGCACAGGCCCTCGCTCGGCGAGCACCTGGCCTTCATCCAGTAGAACGGCGACCGTCTCTCCACCGCGCCGGCAACGTGGTGGAGCGCTACGGCTATCCTCCCTATGGGGCCGGCAACGGCCCCGGCGCCACTCCCTACCGCTTCGCCGCCCGCCCGGGAGGCTGGCGGCGGGGCGGCCTCGGGCGGTATAGTGCCGGCCGTGGCACCCGCGCGGGGCGCGGCCTGGATGCGAGCGACATGGGCGAAGTACGGCTACTGGGGCGGCGGATCGAACTGGTCTCGATGGATCCCCACTTCCACGACATCTCGATCGGCCTCTACGAGCGGACGAGCGAGGCCGGGGGTGTCGGCTATCTCGCGCACAGCTACGCCCGTGTCGCGGGCACCGCCGGTCGTCTCGACGAGCTGGTCGGCGCCATGGCGAGGCTCGGCGGCATGGAACGCCTGGAGGGCGAGGCCGGCGCGCTCCGCTTTGCCTGCGGCGAGGGCCATCGCACGGCGGTCAAGCGCATCTTTCTCGAGGCCGCCAAGCTCGAGTTCGCCGGCGACGCCAGGGCGCCCGAGGCCCGCGTCGAGGACAAGAAGTTCGCGCTCGACGTCACCGTGACCGGCTTGGGCCAGGGCCGCTACCAGGTCGTGGCGGCGGGCGAGTCCGATCGCAAGGAGATGCGAATTCGCGCCATCGCAGGCGGCCTGAAACGCCTCGCGGAGCTGGACGACGTCGCCGAGCAGGAGGGCCAAGTCGCTTTCCCCTGCGGCGCGGCGCATGACGCGCTGGTCGCCTTGCTGCTGCCGCGCGCGCTGAACGTGCGCGCCGCGATGCGGGAGCAGGAGGCGATGCTGGCCCGTGGCATCCTCGCCGCACCCAGTGCCCAGGCGGGCCCCGGCTCGTTCTGAGCCCGAGACATGACTCCTTCCGAAGGAACCCAAATCATGAGTGACGCCGCGCCCACCTCGATGACCAGCCGCGAACGGGTCCTGGCCGCGCTTCGGCGCGAGCCGGTCGATCGCACCCCGCTCTGCAATCCCACCTCGGTGGCGACGGTGGAGCTGATGGACCTGGTCGAGGCGCCCTTCCCGAAGGCCAACCAGGAGCCGGAGCTGATGGCGCGCCTCGCCGCCACCGGCCATACCGAACTCGGCTTCGACACCATCATGCCGGTGTTCTCGATCATCCAGGAATCCTCCGCGCTGGGCTGCAAGATGCAGTGGGAGCAGAAGGACAACTGGCCGACCGTCAGGATGAACGAGCCGATCTGGCAAGGCCCCGACGACGTCCGCGTGCCCAACGACTTTCTGACCCACCGCGAGATGGCCTGCGTGTTGCAGGCAATCGGTATCCTGAAGCGCGAGTTCGGCGACGAGGTGGCGATCATCGGCAAGACCATGGGACCCTGGACGCTCGGCTATCACTGCTTCGGGGTCGAGCCCTTCTTGCTGATGAGCCTGGACGATCCGGGGCGCACCAAGCTCTGCCTCGACCGGATGAAGGAGATCACCGTGCAATTCGGGATCGCCCAGCTGGAGGCCGGCGCCGATGCGCTGACGCTGCCCGACCACGCCACCGGCGATCTGGTCTCCGGCGCCTATTACGAGCGCTTCCTGCTGGAACTCCACAAGGAGATGGTCCAGCGCATTCCGCTTCCCCTGATCTTGCACATCTGTGGCCGCACGGTCGATCGCATGGACTTCATCGCCCAGACCGGGATGGCCGCCTTCCACTACGATTCGAAGAACAAGCCGGGCGAATCGATGGCGATCTGCCGCGACCGCATCGCGCTGGTGGGCAATCTCAACAATCCCGAGACGCTGTTCGCGCGGGGGCCGGAGGAAGTCCGGGCCGAGGTCCTGGCCAACCTGGAGGCGGGCGTGGGGCTGATCGGGCCGGAGTGCGCCATCCCGCTGCAGACGCCGCTCGAGAATCTGCTGGAAATCTCGGCGACGGTGCGCGAGTGGCACGACGGCGGCGGCACCAGGCATTAATCGCGGCACTTCTAATAGAGTAGGTATCGGGACGGGCGGGCATGGCCGAACTCGGCGACATTCAAAACGAAATCATCCGTGACGAGATCGAGGAGTTTCTGGAGCGCCCCGAGGAAATCGCGCGTTTCATCGACCTCTTCGCGGCCACTCGCCCCGAGATGCAGGAAATCGCGGTCGCCGTCATCGAGGGCGACCACCACGCCTCCGACAGCCTGACCACGGCCCAGCTCGCGGCCGGAACGGAAGCGCTGGAGATCATGGACGACGGGCTGATCGCCGGCATGGGCATCGTCGGCATCAAGTTCCGCGAGAGCTTCATCTTCGTGCCGGAGGTGCTGGCCTGCGCCCGGGCGATGAAGGCCGGCATGGCGCATATCCGGCCGATCCTGTCTTCCTCCGGCATCGATCCGCTCGCCACCGTGATCATGGGCACGGTCAAGGGCGACCTGCACGACATCGGCAAGAACCTCTGCATCATGATGCTCCAGGGCTCCGGTTTCGAGGTGGTCGACCTCGGCGTCGATACCTCGGCGGACGAGTTCATCGACGCCATCGAGGAGCATGGCGCGCCAATTCTGGGCATGTCGGCGCTGCTGACCACGACGATGCCGAATATGGGCCGGACCATCGAGGCGATCATCGACGCCGGGCTGCGCGACGAGGTGCAGATCATGGTCGGTGGCGCGCCGGTGACCCAGGAGTTCGCCGACGACATGGGCGCCGACGGCTATGGCAAGGACGCGCTCGACTGCGTCGCGCTGGCCAAATCGCTGATCGGCGCCGAGGGCTGAGCGCCGCCCATGGCCAAGATCGATAAGGCGGACTACCAGCGGCGCATCGAGCGGATGAGCAAGATCTTCGCCGACATCGCGGGCCAAGCGAGCGAGCTCAGCCGCGAGCGCTGCCCCTACCGCGACCGCCACGACATCTGCACCGCCGAATTTCGCTGCCGCAACCAGCAGCCGGAGACGGCGGCCGGCATCGTTTGCGGCCACCAGGGCGGCTTCGACTACCGCGACGCCTGGGAGAGCGATCCGCTGGCCTGGGAGCGCGCCAAAAAGCGGATCGCCCGCAACAAGGAGCGCGCCGAGGCGCGTCGCCGGGCCCGTGCCGAACGCGGCGCCGACGACACCGATTGATGCCAATGGGCCTAAGTCCCGACCGCCCCGCTCCCCCGGCCCTCTTTGTCGATGGCCGCTCGTGCGGCCCGCCGGGGCCTCCCGCTCCCCCGCCCAACCACCCAGGAGCGGGAGGCCCCGGCGGCGAGTCGGGATCGGCCCGGCGCGCCGCATGGCCCGGCCGGCCCGCTTGGGTGGTTGGGCGGGGGAGCGGGCCGGCCGGGCCATGCCACGCGAACGCGTGGCGACGAATAACTCGTTGGCCGGGGGAGCGGGGCGGCACGGGGCCTCGTCATTCATGGCGGTTGGAGTGATGGCGGCGGCGAGAACCGGTCAACCGCCGGCCGCCGGGCGCACCCTCTTCGACCGCGCCGACGAGCTCGGCTTCACGGTGGCGAGTTCCTGCGGCCGCACCGGCCGGTGTCACGAATGCGTGGTCGAGGTGCGGGACGGCATGGCGGCGCTCGGGGAGAGGACGGAAGCGGAAGCCTTCCTACGCGGCGATTATCGCCTGGCCTGCCAAAGCGTCATCGAGGGCCAAGAGGGAGAGATCGACTTCGAGCCGCTCAGGCGGGCGTCCAGGATCCTCACCGAAACCCGCGTCAAGCCGGAGCTCCGCCTCGATCCCGTCGCCACGCGGCAGGGCGACGAGGTGCTCTATGACGCTGACGTGGTCGACCGCTATCGCGGTCACATTTTCGGCCTCGCGGTCGACCTCGGCACGACCACCGTGGCCTTGGAACTGGTGGACCTCGAAACCGGCCGCACGCTCGCCACCCGCGCCTTCGAGAATCCGCAAACCTTCGGCGGCAGCGACATCATGGGCCGCATCAGCTACGAAGCCGAGGTCGGCCAGGGGGCGCTACGCAAGGCCGTGGTCGGCGTCCTCAACCAGACGATCCAGGGGCTCGCCCGCGAGCACGGCTTCCATCGCCGGGAAATCTACGAGATCACGGTGGCCGGCAACTCGACCATGCGGGACATCCTGTTCGGCGTCGACGTGCAGCCGATCGGCCAGAAGCCCTACAAGTCGCGGATCGAGCTCGCCTATCTGGCGGGCCGGCGAGAGCGGACGAGCCTGCTGGCCGAGACCCGGGAGCTGGGCCTGGTGGCCGGCCGACGGACCAAGGTCTACGGCCTGCCGCTGGTGGCGAGCCATGTCGGGGCCGACGCGGCGGCCGACCTCGCCGCCCTCGACTTCGCGCTCGAGATCGACGACGGCGGTGCGCGGATGCTGATCGACATCGGCACCAACACCGAGGTCGTGATCGGGCGAGGCGGCCATCTGATCGCCGCCTCCTGCCCGGCCGGGCCGGCCTTCGAGGGCGGCCTCGTCAGCTACGGGATGGCGGCGGCGGATGGCGCGGTGGAGCGGCTCAGCCTCGATTGCCGGGGGCGCGTCGAGCAATGCAGCGTCATCGGCGACGCGACGCCGGTCGGCCTTTGCGGCTCGGCCCTCGTGGACGCGCTGGCCGAGCTTCGCCGGGGCGGGCTGATGACCGAGAAGGGGGTCTTCACCGCCGATCGCAAGCTCGGCGAGATCGCCCTTTTCCCCGACCTCGCCATCACCCTTTCGAAACAGGACATCGGCAATCTGGGCCAGGCCAAGGCGGCGAACTACTGCGGCCAGTTCATCCTGCTGCGCGCGCTGGGCATCGATCCGGGCGCGCTCGAGCGGGTCTATCTCGCCGGTGGCTTCGCCAACTATATCGACGTCGAGAACGCGATCCGCATCGGCCTGCTGGCCCCGGTGGCGCCGGAACGGGTCGAGCGGATCGGCAACGCGGCGCTGCAGGGCGCGCGGGAAGTCCTGCTGTCGCGCACCAAGCGAGCGCGCCTGGAAGCGCTGGTCCGCCGAATCGAGCACGTCGAATTGGAGACGACCGACGATTTCTTCGAGATCTTCGTCGACGGCTGCCAGTTCAAGCCGATGCCGGCGGTCCTGGACGGGACGGGCGCGAGCGCTCGGCAAGGCGCGAAGCCAGGGGGGGAGTAACGCGATGGACGCTCGCCAAGTGGCCGACTTCATCATCATCGGCGAGAACGTTCACACCACGCGGGTGCTGCTGCGCAAGGGGCCTCGGATCGCCCGCGGCGAGGGTGGCGAAGCGATCCTGTTCGACGCCACGGCGCCCGAAGGCCGCGCGCTGCCGATCCCCGCCCGCTATCACGACACCCAGGATTTCTCCGAGGGTCGGGTCAAGCACGTCAAGATAGCCATCGAGGCGGCGATGGCCGGGGATGGAACGGGTCTCGACTACATCGCCCGTCTGGTGGCACTGCAAGAGGCGGCCGGCGCGCGCTATCTCGACCTCAACGTCGATGAGATCTCGGTCAAGTTGGACGAGCAGAAGGCGGCGATAGCCTGGCTGGTGGGCGCGATCGAGGGCATGACCGGGCTCGCGTTATCGATCGATTCCTCCAATATCGAGGTCTTGGAGAGCGGCCTCGCCGCCTGTGATGGGAGCCGCGCGCCCCCGCTGCTGAATTCCGCCTCGCGGGAGCGAATGGCGGCGCTCGACCTCGCGCGAGAAAGCGGCGCCTCGGTCATCGTCACGGCCGCCGGCGAGAAGGGCATGCCGGCGGGCCCGGACGATCGGCTGGAGAACGCCGGCATCATGATCGACGCGGCCCGAGCGCGCGGCTTCGCGCTTGGGGAGATCCACGTCGACCCGCTGATCTTCCCGATCTCGGTCGACGGCGCCTTCGGCGAGCACAGCCTGGAGGCGATCCGCCGGCTGCGCGCCGAATTTGGCCCGGAACTCCACATCACCGGGGGCATGAGCAACGTTTCCTTCGGCATCCCGGCGCGCAAGATCATCAACAACATGTTCCTGATCATGGCGATCGAGGCCGGTGCCGACAGCGGTATCGTCGATCCGGTGGCGAGCCGAATCGCCGAATTGCCGTCGCTCGAGCGTGCCTCGTCAACCTATGCGCTGGCGGAGGACGTGTTGCGGGGCCGCGACGCGTTCTGCGCCGGCTTCATCGCCGCCTGGCGCCAAGGCGAACTCGAAGGCGTGGCACCTCCGAGACAACGCAAGCGCTGAGGCGAGCCGCCTGTGTTCGCCTACCGCACCATCGTCGCCGAGGACTGCTGCGGCGACCGCGCGATTCCGCCGCACAAGGCCAACCTGTTCGACATGGGACAGAAATATGCCAACCTGACGAGTGGCGAGGAGGCGCTGGCCAAGGCCCGCGCCGCGACGGCGGCCAATGCACCCGCAGCCTGAAGGAACGAGGAAACCGTAATGACCATCAAGCGTCACCACGTCGGCCCGATGATGAGCCGGATCGTCGAGACCGGCGATACCGTCTATCTCCAGGGCCTCACCGCCGACGACAAGTCGGGCACCATCGAGGCGCAGACGGCGAACGTGCTGGGCAAGATCGACGGCCTGCTGGCCGAGGCCGGCACCGACAAATCGAAACTGCTGAGCGCCACGATCTACGTCTCCGAATTATCGCTTCGGCCCCGGATGAACGAGGTCTGGGGCGCCTGGATCGACCCCGAGAACCCGCCGATCCGGGCCTGCGTCGGGGTCGAGCTCGACGGCGAGACCAGGGTCGAGATCGTCGTCACCGCGCTGAAGTAGCGGCCGAGTCCGGATCGAGGCCGGCCGGCGGACCGCGCCTCAGGAGAAATGCCGCGCCCATACGGCGGCGCAGGCGGGTCGTTCGGCGACCGCCGCCGTGAGGCGCTCGACCTTGGGGATGTGGGCCGGGCGCCAGTCGTCCTGTTGCGCCCACCGGCTGACGACGGCGATGTAGAGATCGCTCAGGCAGAAGCCGCGATCGAGCAGGTAGGGGTCGCCGGAGATATGGTCTTCGACGATTCCCCAGCGTTCGCGCCAGATCCGGCGGGCGATCTCCCGCACCGAACCGGCGCCCTCGGCCGGCTCCGGTGCGAAGCGCTCGGGATAATCGTTGATCTCGACGATCGGGTAGATCTCGGTCGCGATGAACATGAGCCAGCGTAGCGCCTGCGCGTGTTCGCGCGAGCGCGGCGGCGCCATGAGCTTCGCCTCGCGATGGTGCTGGTCGAGGGTCAGGAGGATCGCCACCGATTCCGTCAACGTCTCCCCGTTGGCCATGACCAGGGCGGGAATCTTTCGTTGCGGATTGCGCGCGGCATAGGCCGCGTCACGTTGTTGGTTCGAGCCGATGTCGACGTCTCGAACCTCGTAGCGCGCGCCGATCTCGGCGAGCGCGAGTTCCACGATGCACGACCCCGATCGAGGGCATCCATAGAGAATATAGGACACGCGAAGGACCTCCTGGATCATGCCTCGCCATGCTCAGTCCTCGGCGCCCTCTCGGGGTGGCGCCTCGCTGCGCTGGCCGCCCTTGTTGTTGCCGGCCTCGGGGAACAGCCAAATGGCGAAAACCATGAACAAACCCAAGGCCGGCGCCAGCCACTGGTTCACCGATTGCCCGATTCCGCCCTGCCAGTAGCCGATGACGGCGCCGACCACCACGAGGATCACCGAAAGCGCGATTTTGATGTTCGAGGGCATGGTTTCTCTCCCCCCTCGCCCTGGATTACGTCCGACGGATCGGATTGGCGCTGGGAATGCGGTCCGAATTTTGGCATGATCCCCCGGCCGGCGGCAATCCAAGGACGACGGCCGGAAGATCGGCGGAGAGAGCACCATGAACGCGACGATGGACACCACCACGGCCCCGGGGGTCGACCCGCTGGAGTTCGCCACCTCGCCGATGTCGGCGCGCCAGCGCGACTATCGCGCGATCTACCGCCAGCGGATCGCCACCTGGTACAACGGCTATCTCCACGTCGCCGTGATCTACGCGATCGGCGCGATGGCGATGTATATCTACATCACCAACATCGGCGGCGTCGCCTGGTGGGAATGGCTGACGATCCCGGTCGTCTTCCTGGCGTGCAACGTCTTCGAATGGCTCCTGCACCGCCATGTGATGCACCGGCCGCAGAAGAATCCCGGGCTGCGGGCGATCTACACCCGCCACACCCTGATGCACCACCAGTTCTTCACCGATAACGAGATGCGCTTCGCCGGCCATCACGACTGGCGGGTCACGGTGTTTCCGCCCTATGCGCTCTGCATCTTCGTCCTGATGTCGATCCCGGGCGCGCTGGTGGTCGGCCTGCTCACCACCGCCAACGTCGGCTGGCTGGTGATGTGTACGACGACCAGCGTTTACCTGATATACGAGTTCATGCACTTTTGTTGCCACGTGGACGACAACTGGGTGGTCCGCAATACGCCCTTCGTCAACACCATCCGCCGCCATCACGCCGCCCATCATAACATGGGCATCATGATGGACCGGAACATGAACCTGACCTTCCCGATCAGCGACTGCCTGTTCGGTACTTCCGATCTTGACCGGGGTCTGCTGGGCACGCTGTTCAACGGCTACGACGAGAGCCACCTCCGCCCGGACATGAAGAAGACCCGCCACGGCGCCGGCTGAGGACGGGACCGGCCGCGACGACCGCTATCGCGTTCGCTCGCTTGCCGGCCTCCCGCGTCCACGCGCCTCAGGCGCCGCCGTTCGCCCGCTGGAGGCGTTCCGTGATCCGCGCCTCGGATTCGGGCGTGCCGTCGTGCCAGGTGCCGAACCACCTGTCCAACGGGATGGTGCCGTCGCCGCCGTAATTGCACTCGAAGTGCTTGTGATGGAGCGCATGGAAATAACGCTGCCCCAACGACATCCTCTTGCCGTTCGCGAGTTCCATCTCGTCGAACCCCAGGTGCCCGAGCGCCGGCGATAGAATCAGGTGCTGCACGTGGAAGACCAAGTGTACGGGATGCGTGGCCACGACCCAATGGAGCAGTAAGGCGGTATAGAAGATCATATGCTCTACCGGGTGCATCGAATTCCCGCTCCAGGGCCCGGTGTCCACGTTCTTGTGGTGGAGATAGTGGGCGGTCCGATAAAGAAAGCGGTAGTGCAGCAGGCGGTGGATGAAATAGAAGTGCACGTCGCGATAGATCGGCAGCAGGCAGAAGATCAGCACGAAGACGACGGGATGGGCTTCCCAACTCAGGTAGGGAATGTAGCCGTTGGCCATGGCCCAGAACGTCACCACCTCGTAGGCGGTGAGGATGCCGCAGCCGCTGACGACGCTCCAGAACATGTTGTCCCAGATCTGCCTGCCGAACAGGAAGCGCCGATGCTGGGCCAAGGGCACCTCCTTGTTCATCATGAAACGGTCGCCCTGGGCGCGGCGAATATAGAACCTGAAATGCCACGCGCCGCAGACCAGGAACATGAGGCCGACGTTGAGCGCCAGGAGATGCGCGATCCAGTCGAGCCCGAAGGTCTTCATCGTCTCCAGGGGCGGCATCAGGATAAACCACGTGGCGAAGGCCAGGGCGTAATAAAGGGCGTTCCAGGGTAGGAAATAGCCCGGAAAGCCGAAGAAGTACCGGAGCAACGCCCTGGGCCTCGGCGGCCAGACGCAGATGGGCGCGGGCACGAGCGGCGTCGCCGGCTTCCAATCCTCGGCCGGCTCCCTCACATGATCATCGAACGTCGTCTCGGCCATCTCGCGGGTTCTCCCGTCTCGAATCCCATGGGCAATGATATCAGATCACGCGGGCCTCTCGTAGGCCGGCAATCTCCTCGGCGCCGTAGCCGAGGGTTTGCAGTATTTCATCGGTGTGCTCGCCCAGCAGCGGGGCCCGGTGGCGGATCTCGCCCGGCGTCTCAGAGAGCTTGACCGGGGTCTGGGCCAGCGGCGCCGGCCGCGAGGTGCCGGGAAATTCGACCTCCTGCAGGAAGCCCGTGGCCTGGACGTGGGGGTCCTCCAGCGCTTGGCTCGGGCTATTCACCGGGCCGCCCGGAAGCCGCGCCTCCTCCAGCGCCGCCAGGGCTTCCGCATTGCTCCGCTCGGCGCACCACACGCCCATCCGCTCGGAGATGATCTCGCCGTGGTCGCCACGAGAATCGTCGTTGGCAAAGCGCGGATCGGTGAGCCAGCTATCCTCCCCCATCAGCTCGGCCCAGCGCTCGAACAGCGGCTGGCCGATGGTCTGGACGATGATCCAGCCGTCCTTGGTCCGGTAGATGTCGGACGGACCGCCGTTGTAGCCCCTGTTGCCGATCGCCTGGCGGTTCTTCCCCACCATCGCCTGCTCGGCGATCATGGCGTTGTGGAAGGCGAGCGCGGTCTTGAGCAGCGCGCCCTCGACCATTTGGCCCTTGCCGCTTCTGTGGCGTTCCAGCAGGGCGTTCATGGTCCCGAAGGCGGACAGCGAGGCGGTGCCGAAGTCGACCCAGGGCGCCTCCGACTTCACCGGCTGGCCCGGAGTGCCGCCGAGATAGACCGAGCCGCACATCGCTTGCGCGATGCCGTCGAAGCCGACCCGCGTGGCATACGGCCCTTCCGAGCCGAAGGCGGAGACGGTGGTGAGGATGATGTCCTGCTTGATCGCCTTCAGGCTGTCGTAATCGATTCCCATGGCGATCAAGCTCTCGTACGGCAGATTGGCGACCACGACGTCGGCGGTGGCCACCAGCTTTTTGACGATCTCGCGTCCCTCCGGGCGCATCGGATTCAAGGTCATGCCGCGCTTGTTGCGGTTCATCGCCAGGAAAATGGCGCCCTCGCCGCCCTCGGCGACCGGCAGCAGATAACGGTCCTCGCTGCCCCGGGTCTTCTCGATCCGGATCACCTCGGCGCCCATGTCGCCCAGAAGCGTCGCGCAATAGGGGCCGGCGATGTAGCGGCCGAAATCCAACACCCTGATACCGTCGAGCACGCCGGGCATGTCCACGTCTCCTCGCAGTGAGCCGTCACCCTGGACCATAGCGGGCCGGGCACCGAGGGCAAGCCCCGCGCCGCTTCGCGGGGTTTTCGATTTCTTTACCAGAGGCAGCGAAACTCGGGGCTATGGGCGGAGTTGGCGCCCGGAGGTCCAGGCCATGACCCAGCGGCTCGATCAAGAAAACCTGCAGCGCCAGTTCGGCCTGCACGCCAAGTACCTGCGCGGCCAGCCCCGCGGCCAGCGCCTGATATTGCGCCAGCACGACGGCTCGAAACTGAACTTTTCCCGCCGCGATCTCTCCTGGGCGGTCCTCAGCGGCTGCACCTTCAGCCACGCCTACTTCGCCAAGTGCAAGCTGGTGGGCGTGGATTTCTTCACCACCAACCTGCAAGGTGCCGATCTGCGCTTCGCCGATCTCTCCAGGGCCGATCTCAGGGGCGTCAACCTCAGGAACGCGAACCTGGAGGGCGCGACGCTGGAAAGCGCCGACATTCGCAACGGCTCCCTGATGCGCCCCGACGACGAAGGCAACCTGAAACCACAAACCCGGGGCGTCACCGAGCTCACCGGCGCCAATCTCTCCAACAGCAACTTCGCCTCGGCCCGGCTCTCCGGCGTTTTCGTCACCGGCACCGATCTCTCCAACGCCAACTTCCGGGGCGCCCGGCTGATCGGCACCGACTTCTCCAGTTCCGATCTCCGGGGTGCTAATTTCGCCGGCGCCGATCTCTCCGGCGCGGTGCTCGCCAACTGCGCCTTGAACGGCGCCAACCTGAATGGCGCCAATCTCACCGGCACCGATCTCGACGGCGCCGACCTGACGGCCGCGCTGTTCAGCACCGACGCGCTGGGCAGCGCGCAGCTCGACAACACCGTGCTGCCGCGATCGATCGATCAGTTGGAAAAGCCGGTCCAGCAGACGCTCCGCGACCATTTCGAATGGGTTCAATCGCTCGGCCATAGCGGCGTGCAGGCGGGTCTGGTGCGCCAGGCGAACTGGCAGAAGGTAGGGGGTGCAAGTCCCCCGGAACGAAGGAGTAACCGAACCACGTTTCTCCGCGAGCCGTGCGTTGGCTCCCGTGAGGGGGCAGGCGAAGCGTCGGTAGCGGCATGGATGGGCAGGGCTATTGAGCACCGTAAAAGCGATGGTCCGGGGTGCCGAGGCTTTCAGATCGGTCGAAGGCAATATCGCAGGCGTCGTTTTGGTGAGATGTCGGCGAGCCCCGCGGTGTCAGAGAACCCATGCACGTTCGCACGCCTTCTGTTGGGACCCTGGGAGGTCTTCAAACTGCCCCGGTTGTCGTAAAGGGGCCGCGTAGGGAATGGAGAAAACCGAAGCCTATGATGAACGGTTTGAAGAAGTCGGATGAGGCCGTACGACCTGTGAGGGCGGCGAACAAGGGAGCGCGAGCTTCTGCGGAGTCGCCGGAGGAAAGGGCCTCAACCAAGGGGAATCCGGATTGCCAAAGCACGCGCCGAACCCAGTGTCGGGTGGCAGGTCTCTTCGATGAGACGACCGGCCAGCGCCGAGTTCTCCCGGTCTGCGACCAAGCGTGCCACAGGCGGCGGCCCGGATACGGAAAGCTGCAGAGAGAAACCCGAAGGAACGTCTCACTGCGCTCTTCCACCACATTACGCCGGACGCGCTCGGTGCGGCCTACTTCGCATTGAAGAAGGACGCAGCAGCCGGTGTCGACGGCGTTACGTGGGACATGTACGGCGAGGGTCTGGATGAGCGCCTGCTCGACCTGCACCGGCGCCTGCACAGAGGGGGAGCGTACCGGGCGCCGCCGGTTCGGCGGGTAGAGATACCCAAGCCGGACGGGGGGACACGACCGCTCGGGATCGCGGCGCTGGAGGACAAGGTCGTCCAGAAGGCGGTTGTGGATGTGATCCTGACACCGATCTACGAGGTGGTGTTTCTTGGCTTCAGCTACGGGTTCCGACCGGGGCGGGGGGCGCACGATGCGCTCGATGCCCTGGCCTTCGGGATAAAACGGCGCAAGGTCAGCTGGATAGTCGATGCAGACCTCCGGGCGTACTTCGACACGATCCCGCGGGATTGGTTGATCACGTTCCTAGAGCACCGCATCGGAGACAGGCGGGTCATCCGTCTGATAGAGCACCGCATCGGAGACAGGCGGGTCATCCGTCTGGAAATGGCTGAACGCCGGCGTCATAGAGAGTGGGTCATGGGCAGATACGGGTATGGGCACGCCGCAGGGGGCAATAGTCTCCCCCGTCTTGGCGAACGTGTTCCTGCATTACGTGCTCGACTTGTGGTTCCACAAGAAATGGCGCCCGAACGTCCCGGATGGCGAAGCGATCATCGTCCGTTACGCTGACGATATCGTTGTCGGGTTCCAACACAAGCGGGATGCGGAGCGGTACCTCCGCGACGTTCGGGAGAGGCTGGCCCGGTTCGGTCTCAGCCTCCACCAGGACAAGACCCGCCTCGTGGAGTTTGGCCGGTTCGCGGATTTGAACCGGCGCCAGCGCGGGGTGGGCAAGCCGGAGACTTTCGACTTTCTGGGCCTCACGCACTATTGCACGACGACCCTGAGAGGACGCTTTCGGCTTGGTCGCAAACCGGTCGCCAAACGGGTCAACAGGACCCTGGCGCGCATCGACGAGGTGCTCCGCAAGCGCTGGCACCACGACATCTGGGAAGTTGGTAGGTGGCTGGGGCGAGTCTGCAATGGCTGGCTCAACTACTTTGCCGTCCCAGGGTCAGGCCGGTTCATCCGTGCGTTCCTCCGCAGGCTGCAACGCCGGTGGATGCGGGCGCTACGCCGCCGGTCCCAGCGAGCCCGATTTAGTTGGAAGCGACTGGAGCGCATGACCGAAATCCTGTGGCCACGCGCCTCCATCCGCCACCCATGGCCGGACCAGCGGTTTGCCGTCAAGCACCCGAGGTAGGAGCCGGATGGTTCAACGACCACGTCCGGATCTGCGCGGGGGGTGCGCAGCAATGCGCATTCCTACCGTAACTCGGAGGTCGACCTCACCGGCGTCGATCTCGCCGGGGTGGATCTCTCGGCCGCCAAGCTCGAGCGGGCGAGCATGGCCGGCGTCGACCTCACCGGTGGGCGGCTTACCATGACGGACGCGGGCGGCACGCTGCTGGTGGGGGCGCAGCTTCGCAACTCGGATCTCCGCGGCATTAAGCTGGATAACGCCAACCTCGGCGAGGCCGATCTGGTCGGCGCCAACCTCTCGCCGATGCAGATCAATGCGCGCGGCAACCTCGACTGGCCCTCGAGCCTCGTCCGCGTGCTGCTGGACGGCGCCGACCTCTCCGGCGCCAATCTCCGAGGCGCGATCCTGAAGGAGGTCTCGGCCAAAGGCGCCGTCTTTCGCGACGCCGACCTCACCGACGCGGTGCTGACCGACGCCGATCTGACCGGCGCCAACCTGCGCGAGGCCACGATGGTGGGCGCCGATATCCGAGGCGTGGTGGGCTTGAAGCTGTAGGGAGCCTCGCCCTCTCATTCGTTAATCGTGAAAAGGCCCCTCGGCTTCGCCTCCCCGGCCGCGTCGAACTGCAGCCGCGCGAGCCGGGCATACAAGCCGCCCCGGGCCACCAGCTCGCCATGCCGGCCGATGTCGAGCACCCGGCCCTGGTCGAGGACGACGATGCGGTCGGCCTTCTGCACCGTCGCCAGGCGGTGGGCGATCACCAGGGTCGTGCGTTCCGCCATCAGCCGCTCGAGCGCGAGCTGCACCATTCGCTCGCTCTCGGCATCGAGCGCGCTGGTCGCCTCGTCCAGCAGGAGCACGGCGGGATCGCGCAGAATCGCGCGGGCGATGGCGATGCGCTGGCGCTCTCCGCCCGACAGCCGGGCGCCCCGCTCACCCAGATGGCTCGCGAGGCCGTCGGGCATCGCCTCCAGGAATTCGAGCGCGTGCGCCGCCTCGGCCGCCCGGCGAACCTCCGCCTCGCTCGCCTCCGGCCGGCCATAGCGGATGTTCTCCAGGGCGCTGGCGGCGAAGATCACCGGCAATTGCGGGACCAGCCCCAGGCGGTCGCGCACCGCGCTGGGATCGGCTCTTGCGATGTCGACGCCGTCCAGCCGCACCTGTCCCCGGGTCGGATCGTAGAAGCGCAGCAGCAGCGCGAAGAGCGTGCTCTTGCCGGCGCCGGAGGGGCCGACCAAGGCCACCGTCTCGCCCGCCGCCACCTCAATGCTGACGTCGTGGAGCGCCGGCGCGTCCGGGCGGCTGGCGTAGTGGAAGCCGACGCCGTCGATCTCCAGCGCGCCCCGGGCCGGCTCGGGGAGCGCGACAGGCCGCGCGGGCGCCACGATCTCCGGCTCGATGGTGAGGAGTTGCGACAGCCGCTCGGCCGCGCCGGCGGCACGCTGCAGCTCGCCGTAGACCTCCGACAAGGAGCCGAGCGCACCCGCCACGACGATGGCGTAGAAGACGAAGGCGGCGAGCTCACCGCCGCTCATCTCGCCGCCGATGACGTCGGTGGCGCCGATCCAGACCACCAGGTCGACGGCGCCGAAGACCAACAGCATCACCAGCGCGGTGAGCCAGGCTCGCGCCCGGATGCGCCTAACGGCGGTGGTGAAGGCAGTCTCGGTCATCTCGGAGAAGCGCCGGCGGTCGTGCTCCTCGTGGCCGAAGGCCTGTACCACCTCGACCGCGCGCATCGTCTCCTCGGCATGCGCGGCGACGTCGGCCACCCGGTCCTGGGTCTCGCGCGAAAGCCGGCGAACGCGCCGGCCGATCAGCACCAGGGGCAGCACCACGATGGGCAGCATCATGAAGACGAGGCCGGTGAGTTTGGCGCTGGAGACGACCAGGAGCACGCTGCCGCCCAGGAACAGCAACACGTTGCGCATCGCCACCGAGGCGGTGGAGCCGATCACCGACTGGATCAGGGTCGCGTCGGCGGTGAGGCGCGACAGCAGTTCGCCGACCCGCATGGTCTCGAAGAAGGCGGGCGAGAGCGACAGCACATGGTCGTAGACCGCGCGGCGGATGTCGGCGATCAATCGCTCGCCGAGCCAGGTGACGAGATAGAAGCGCCCGAAGGTCGCCGCCGCCAAGATCACGACGACGACCAAGAGGGCCAGGAAATACTGGTCGATGAAGTCGGGCTGGTCGCTGAAACCGTGATCGACCACCCGGCGGATCGCCTGGCCGATCATCAACACCGAGCCGGCGGCGACGATCAGCGAGGCGACGGCGCCCGCGACCACCTTGAGATAGGGTCGAACGAAGGGTAGCAGGCGGCGGAGCTCGCCCACCGGCCGGCGTTCGCGATCAGGGGCCTCGATCGATTTCGCCACGGGTTTGCATCGTCCCTCGTCGACGGCCGCTCCGCTCAACCACCCCGGGCGCGGCGCACGATTTCCAGCACGCGGGGTTGGAGCGCCTCGTTGCCGGCCACCACCGCGCCGTCGCTCAGCATGTCCGCGCCGCCCGCGAGATCGGTCACGAAGCCGCCGG
Source organism: Alphaproteobacteria bacterium (assembly GCA_965225945.1). Taxonomy (GTDB): domain Bacteria; phylum Pseudomonadota; class Alphaproteobacteria; genus JASLMY01. The sequence goes on from CBDDBZ010000034.1 coordinate 333,075, forward strand.
CCTCCCTGACCAGCAGGATCCCGGCGGCGACATCCCAAGCGCCGAGGCCGCGCTGCCAATAGACGTCGAAGCGGCCAGCCGCGACATAGGCGAGGTCGAGCGCGGCGGCGCCATAGCGCCGCAGACTCGCGACCTCGGGCATGATTGCGCGCACCTCGCCCAGGAAGGCGTCGTAATCGTCGCCGTGACCATGGGCGATGCCGGTGGCGACCAGGGCGTCGGACAGTTGGCCGCGGCTGGAGACCCGGAGCCGGCGGTCGTTCAGATAGGCGCCGGCGCCCCGCTCGGCCCAAAACATCTCGTCGGCGACCGGATTGTAGGTGACGCCGGCGACGATTTCGCCCCGGTTCTCCAAGGCCACCGTGGTGGCGAAGTGCGGCACGCCGTGGAGAAAGTTCGCCGTGCCGTCCAGCGGATCGATGATCCAGCGGACATGGGGGTCCTTACCGACGATCGCGCCGCTCTCCTCCATCAGGAAGCCGAAGTCGGGCCGCGCCCGGGCCAGTTCCTCGCTGAGCGTCTTCTCCGCCTTCATGTCGGCGATGGAGACGAAATCCCCCGGCCCCTTGCGGCTGACCTGGAGCTGCTCGACCTCGCCGAAGTCCCTGATCAGGCCACGCGCCGCCTTATGCACGGCCTTGACCATGACGTTCATGAGTGCCGTTCGCCGCGCCATGTGCGCCCTCCAATGGTACCCTCGGGGTGGTTGGGCCCGGAGAGGGCCGACCTCGGGGACTTTCGAGTCGAAAATTCAAGCCTCGGCGCGTTTGACGTAGCTCCCGTCGTGGGTGCTGACGACGATCCGATCGCCCTGGTTGACGAAGGGCGGCACGGTGGTCCGGAGTCCGTTCTCCAGCACCGCGGGCTTATTGGAGGAGGCCGCCGTCTGGCCCTTCACGACCGGCTCGGTCTCCGTCACTTCCAAGGCCACCTGGTCCGGCAGCTCGACGCCGATCGGCTCGCCCTCGAAGCTTTCGATGGTGATCGACATGCCCTCCCGCAGAAAGACCGTCGAAGCGCCCAACGTCTCGCCCGAGAGCTCGATCTGCTCGAAGCTCTCGGTGTCCATGAAGGTAAACCTCTCGCCATCGCCGTAGAGATACTGGTGCTCCCTCTGGTCGAGGCGCACGCGCTCGACGTTCTGGGAGGCGCGGAAGCGTTCGTTGAGCTTGCTGCCGTCGCGCAGGTTGCGCAGCTCCACCTGCAAATAGGCGCCGCCCTTGCCGGGCTGGGTGTGCTGGATCTTCACCGCACGCCAGAGCCCGCCCTTGTGCTCGATGACGTTGCCGGGGCGAATGGCGTTGCCGTTGATCTTCATGAATTAGCCATTGCTCCGTTGTCGAGGCTCCGCCCGTGACGAGCGGGCGCGGCATGATCTATCAACTCGCCACCGGCCTTGCAACGTCGGCGGCGGCGGGGCCGCCCCCCTTCGGCGCGGACTCGGGGCTTCCCGTCCCCGACCAGGAGGTGCATCCGCTCGATGTCCCGGGCCCGCGGCATAGCCGGCCAGCGCACCGGGCAGCTCGACGAATTCACCGCCGTCGCGCGGCCTCAAACGTGCTGGCCGCCGTTGATGTGGAGTTCCGCGCCGGTAACGTAGCTCGACTGCTCCGTGCAGAGAAAATAGATCACCTTCGCCACCTCCTCCGGCGTGCCCAGGCGGCGCATGGGCAAGCTCGGCACCAGTTTCTCCTCGGTCTCGGGCGCCAGGATCGCGGTCTTGATCTCGCCCGGCGCGATGGCGTTGACGCGGATGCCGAGGGGGCCGAAGTCGGCCGCCATCTCCCGCGTCAGGCTGGCGAGCGCTGCCTTGGAGGTCGCATAGGCGGTGCCGGCGAAGGGATGCACCCGGCTGCCGACGATGGAGGTGACGTTGACGATCGAGCCCTGGCCCGCCTCGAGCTCGCCGGCGAGGCCTCGGGCCAGCATCACCGGGGCGAGGAAATTGACCTGGAAGACCTGGTGCCAGGTATCGATCTCGGTGCCGAGGCTGTCCAGGCGCTCGCCGTCGGGACCCTTGGGCGAGATCCCGGCATTGTTGACCAATGCGTTCAGCATGCCGTCATCCAGGCGGGAGCGGATTTCCTCGACGCCGCGCTCGGTGTCGGCGACGTCGGCCAGATCGATCCGCACATGATCCTCCGGCCCGGCTTCCCAGGGGCAATCCTCGGGAAAGGCTTGGCGCGAGCAGGTGATCACCCGCCACCCGGCGCTGGAGAAGCGCTTGACCGTGGCGTGCCCGATGCCCCGGCTGGCGCCGGTCAGCACCAGCGCGCGCCGTCTGTTGGAATCCGATGTCGCCATATCGCTCATTTAAGGCGGATGCCGGCTCGATTGCCAGTTAAACCGACAGGCCGGCGAGCGCCCGCCTTGCCTGCGCGATCACCGCCTCGGCGCCGCCCTCGCCGTCGAGGCGGCGCCAGTCCTCGGGGATCTCGGCCCGCCGGTGCTGGCGTCGCATTACCTCGACGGTGGCGTCGGAGGCATCGTTTCGTCTGACCTCGATACGCCGCGCGAGGGTTTCCGGGCACACCTCCAGCCATAAACCGAGGAAGGGCGCCTTCGTCTCGGCGGCCAGAGCGGCAAGGCCTGCGCGCGACTCGGCTCGGTCGTGGACGGCGTCGACGATCACCGCCCGGCCGGCCGCGAGCACCCGGCGGGCCCGCTCGCGGAGAAAGCGATAGACCCGGCCGCTCACCTCGGGCGCGTAGGCCTCGGGCGGCAGCGGGGCTTCCATCGCGACCTCGAAGAGATGCTTGCGCGCTTCGTCGCTGCGCACCACGAGGGCGCCCGGCGGCGGGCCGAGCAGAGGCGCCAGCGCCCGCGCCAGGGTCGACTTGCCGCTCCCCGACAAGCCACCGACGGCAATGAGGCGCGTCTCGGGGGAATCGAGCGCGCGGCGGGCGAGGGCCAGATAGTCCCGGGCCTCGGCTCGCAACGAGTCGGCTCGGGCGGGCTCCGTGCCCGCCGCCGTCGTCGCCGAGACGTGCGCCCTGATCCCCGCTCTCGGTCATCGGCCGAAAACCGCGCGCTCCTCCTCCACGCCGTAAGGGTCCTGATGGATGATGACCTCGGCGTCCTGAAACTCCTCGCGAATCCAGGCCTCGACCTCGTCGGAGATCTCGTGCGCCTCCAACAGCGCCATCGCCGGGTCCATTTCCAGATGCATCTGGATGAAGGTATGGGTACCCGAGGCCCGCGTGCGCAGATCGTGCATGTCGATCACCCGGGCGTGGCTGACGGCGATCTCGCGAATTCGCCGGCGCAAGTCGTCCGACAGCTCGCGGTCCATCAAATGGTCGCGGGCGGCGGCGAAAATCCGCCAGGCGCCATGGAGCAGATAGATGGCGATGGCGAAGCCGATCAGCGGATCGGCCCAGATCAGGCCGAACCCGGCGCCGAGCACCAGGGCCAGGATTACGCCCAAGTTCATCAGCAGGTCGCCCTTGTAATGCAGCGAATCGGCGGCGATCGCCAGCGAGCCGGTGCGCTTGACGACGGAGCGCTGGAACAGCACCAGGGCGAGGGTCAGCAGGATCGAGAAGACCAATACGGCGATGCCGATCTCGCCGGCGGCTACGGGATGGGGGCGAAAGGCCCGGTCCGCCACTTCCAGCAACAGGAACATGGACGAACCGGTGATGAAGGCGGCCTGCGCGAGGCCGGCCAGCGCCTCCGCCTTGCCGTGACCGAAGCGATGCTCGCGATCGGCCGGCACCAGGGCGTGGCGGATCGCCAGTAGATTGATCAGCGAGGCGAAGGCGTCGAGCCCGGAATCCATCAACGAGCCCAGGAGGGCGACGGAATCGGTCATCACCCAGGCCACCAGCTTGGCCGAAATCAGCACCACGGCGACGCCGACGGCGGCATGGCTGGCGAGCTTCATCAGCCGCGCGGTCTCGCCGCCACCGAGCGGCGGCGCCTCCCGCGCGTGCGAATCGTGGCTCATCGTCACCTTATCGTCGTTCTTCGCCCCCAGGTCTCCCCGGGGACTCGGGGCACGCGGGGCGTCTCAGGGATCGAGCCAGCGCCGCCGCCACCCTTCCTCGACGCGATCATACAGCAAGCGCTCGTGTAATCGAGACGGCCGCTCGTGCCAAAATTCGATGCGGTGCGGGCAGAGGCGAAAGCCGCTCCAATTCGGGGGTCGGGGCACCTCGCGGTCGCGGTAGCGTTCTTCCAGCGCCCGGACCCGGGCCTCGAGGGCCGAAAGGTCGTGGCGCACGCGCGATTGCTCCGAGGCCCAGGCGCCGATCTGGCTGTCGCGGGTACGGCTGGCGAAATAGGCGTCGGCGTCGGCGTCCCCCACCACTTCGACCCGGCCCTCGGCCCGCACCTGCCGGCCGATCGAGCGCCAGTAGAAGCAGATCGCACTGGCCGGCCGGGCCCGAAGCTCGACCCCCTTCTGGCTCTCGAGGTTGGTATAGAAGACGAAGCCGCGGCAATCGACGTCCTTCATCAGCACCGTACGCAGCGAGGGCGCGCCCTCGGCGTCGAGGGAGGCCAACGACATTGCGTTTGCATTGCGCGGCTCGCCCGCCTCGGCGTCGGCGTACCAGCGGCGGAACAACTCGATCGGATCGTCCAGTTCCTCGATCTTCATCACCTAGCCTCCCCGGCCGCGCAACACATGGCGTCGAGTGAATACCAAACCCGTGAGGGCGACGATGCAACGGTTTTGCCCCCTCGCGCCAGGCCCTATGCTAGCGAGAGTCGACGAAATTCCGCCGGGTCGAATGGGCGCGGTCGGGGAGGTGTGGCGATGACCAGATTGGTGAAGGCCATCCTCGCGGGCGCGCTGGCGATCATGCTCGGGGCTTGCGAATCCGACGGCCAGAAGGAGCAGTTCGGCACCATTCTGGGCGGCGTTGCCGGCGCCCTATTGGGCGCGCAGGTAGGCTCCGGCGGCGGGCGGATGGGCGTCGAGTGAATACCAAACCCGTGAGGGCGACGATGCAACGGTTTTGCCCCCTCGCGCCAGGCCCTATGCTAGCGAGAGTCGACGAAATTCCGCCGGGTCGAATGGGCGCGGTCGGGGAGGTGTGGCGATGACCAGATTGGTGAAGGCCATCCTCGCGGGCGCGCTGGCGATCATGCTCGGGGCTTGCGAATCCGACGGCCAGAAGGAGCAGTTCGGCACCATTCTGGGCGGCGTTGCCGGCGCCCCTATTGGGCGCGCAGGTAGGCTCCGGCGGCGGGCGGATCGCGGCGACGGCGGCGGGCACCTTGATCGGCGCCATGGTCGGCCGCTCGATCGGCCGCTCGCTCGACAAGGCGGATCGCGTGGCGATGGCCAGCGCGGGAATCACTGGAATCGGCGCCTTCGGGCGAAGTGACGAGCTGGCGCAATCCCGACACCGGCCACCACGGGACGGTGACGCCCGACCCCGCCTTTCGCAACGCCGAGGGCAGCACCTGCCGTGAATACCGCCAGACCGTGACCATCGGCGAGCGCACGGAGGAGGCCTACGGCACCGCCTGCCGGCAGGCCGACGGCACCTGGAAGATCGTCAACGGTTAGGCCGCGGCCGTCGACACGTAGCGTTCGCCCATGACGTAGGTGGCGCGGACACAGCGGTCGTCGCCGAGCGTCATCAGCACGAACAGCTCCTCCGCCAGGCTCCGGGTCCGCTCCATCCGATGCGCCATCGCCGGCGTCGCGCCGGCATCGAGCACGATCACGTCGGCCTCGGCACCCGGCGCCAGGCCGCCGATCCGATTCCCCAGTCCGAGCGCCCGGGCGTTGCCGAGCGTCGCCAGATAAAACGCTTCGAAGGCGCCCAGCGGCTGGGACTGGAGCTGCAGGACCTTGTAGGCCTCGCCCAGGGTCGCCAGCATCGAATAGCTGGTGCCGCCGCCAACGTCGGTGGCGAGCGCGACACGGACCGGATGCGGCGCCCGCGCGGTCCGCGCGAGGTCGAACAGACCGCTGCCGATGAAGAGGTTCGAGGTCGGGCAGAAGACCGCGACGGATTCGCTCTCGGACAGGCGGGCGAGCTCGCGCTTCGACAGATGAATGCAGTGGCCGAGCAGGCTCCTCGGCCCGAGCAGGCCGTAACGCTCGTAGACCTGGGTGTAATCCTCCGCCCAGGGGAAGAGCCTGCGGACCTCGGCGATCTCGTCGCGGTTCTCGGCCAGGTGGGTCTGCATGTGGCACTCGGGATGGGCGGCCAGCAACGCGCCGGCCGCTTCCAACTGGGCCTCGCTCGAGGTGACGGCGAAGCGCGGCGTCACCGCGTAGCCCTGGCGTCCCCGCCCGTGCCAGCGGGCGATCAGCGCCGCCGACTCGTCATGGCCGGAGCGCGCCGTATCCAGCAGCGCCGGGGGCGCGCCCCGGTCCATCAGCGACTTGCCGGCGATCATCCGGGTGCCGAGGCGCTCCGATTCCTCGAAGAAGGCCTCGATGGCGGGTGCATGGACGGTGCCATAAACGGCGGCGGTGGTGGTGCCGTTGGCGAGCAATTCCTCCAAGAAAAAGCGGGCGATGCGACGGGCGTGCTCGGGATCGGCGAAGCGCTGCTCCTCGACGTAGGTATAGCTCTCCAGCCAATCGAGAAGTTGCGCGCCGAAGGAGGCGATCACCTGGGTCTGGGGAAAGTGGATGTGGCTATCGATGAAGCCCGGGAGCAGCAGGTGGGGGCGGTGGTCCACCACCTCGAGGTTGGCCGCCGCGCCGGCCAGCAGCACCCCCGCCTCGCCCACGGCCCCAACGAGGCCGCCCTCGACTAGGATCAGGCCGTCCTCGATATACTCATGGCTCGCGCTCTCGCCGACCTCCGCCGGATCGTCGAGGAAGCGCAGCACGCGGCCTCTGAGCGCCCGGGTTGGGGCCTCGCGCGGGCTCTCAGCGGCGCTCGACACCGGCTTCGTACCATTCGGCCAGTTGCCGGCGCTCCTCGCCGGTGATGGCGCTCACGTTGCCGGGCGGCATGGCGCGGCTGACGGCCGCCTGCAGATAGATCTCCCGCGCGAGGCGGCGGATGTCGGCGGCGCTTTCGAGGTGCACGTTCTTGGGCGCGCTCGCCATCCCCTCCCAGGCGGGCTCGGCGCCGTGGCACATCGTGCAGCGAAATTCGACGATCTCGCGGGCCGCCTCGAAGCGGGCGTCGGCCACCGCCGTCTCAGGCCCGGCGCTCGCCTCGCGCTCCGCCGGCTCCGGGGCTGGGAAGGTCGAGAGCCAGACGATTCCCCCGAACGCCGCCGCCGCCACGGCCCAGGTCCACCAGGGCTTGGCGTTGCCGGCGTGCAGGGTGTTGAAGAAGTGCCGGATCACCACGCCCATCACCAGCACCAGGGCGACGATCACCCAGTTCCAGCGGGTCGCGAAGGCCAGCGGATAGTGCACCGAGAGCATCAGGAAGACGACCGGCAGGGTCAGATAGTTGTTGTGGGTCGAGCGCTGCTTGGCGCGCTTTCCGAGCGCCGCCTCGGGCATCTCGCGCGCCAACAACGCGGCGACGATTTTCTTCTGGTCCGGGATGATGATCATGAAGACATTCGCCGTCATGATCGTCGCGATCACCGCGCCGGCGTGGACGAAGGCGCCGCGGCCCGAGAAGACCTGGGTAAAGCCCCAGGTGAGCGCGATGAAGAAGGCGAAGAGGATCGCGAAGGCGATTTGGTCGTTGGCGGCGAAGACGCGGCACAGCACGTCATAGACGATCCAGCCCAGCGCGAGGCCGGCGAGCGAGACCCCAATCGCCTGCCAGGCCTCCAGCTCCAGCACTTCGGCGTCGATCAGATAGAGCTCGGGGCCCGCATAGTAGACCACGGCGAGGAGCGCGAAGCCGGAGAGCCAGGTGGCGTAGGATTCCCACTTGAACCAGGTGAGCTGTTCCGGCATCGCGTCGGGCGCCACCAGATACTTTTGCATGTGGTAGAAGCCGCCGCCGTGGACCTGCCAGGTATCGCCGCCGACGCCGGCCGGCAGCCGCTCGTGCGTCTTCAGGCCGAGATCGAGGGCGATGAAGTAGAAGGAGGAGCCGATCCAGGCGATGGCGGCGACCACGTGCAGCCAGCGGACGGCGAAGCTCGCCCAGTCCCAGAGGATCGGGTCCCCTTCCATCGGCTCGAGCCTCCTTGTTCGCGTTACACGGCGGCGCTCCGGGCGGCGGTGAGGTGGTTAAGGGGACACAATACTTATCCTCACGAAGTGAGGATAAGTATTGTGTCCCCTTAACCTATTTCCCCTTATCCAGTCCGCGCGAGCGGGCGTTTCCCTAGCTCTCCACGCCTTCCACGTACCAGTCCATCTTGTGCAGGTCGCCGTCGCCCAGCGCCTTGCCGGCGGCCAGCCGGCGGGCCCCCTTCCGGTCGGTGATCGGGCCTTGGAACGGCTTCCAACTGCCCTCGACGATGCCCTGCTGGACGGCGTCGGCCGCCTTGCGGACAGTGTCCGGCACCGCCTTGTTGTAGGGGGTTATCTGAACGACGTCCTCCTTCATGCCCCACCAGGTGTCGCTCGATTTCCAGCTCCCGTCGAGGACCTTAGCCACCCGGTCGATGTAATACTTGCCCCAGTTGTTGGCGATCGCCGTCAGATGCGCGTTGGGGGCGAAGGCGGTCATGTCGGAGGCTTGGCCGAAGGCGAAGAGGCCGCGTTGCTCGCAGGCCTGGAGTGCCGCCGGGCTGTCGGTGTGCTGCGAGATGATGTCGGCGCCCTGGTCGATCAGCGCCTTGGCCGCGTCGGCCTCCTTGGCCGGATCGTACCAAGTGCTGACCCAGAGCACGCGGGTGCGGAACGCGGGGTTCACCTTGCGGGCGGCGAGCGTGAAGGCGTTGATGCCCATCACGACCTCGGGGATCGGAAAAGACGCGATGTAGCCGCCGACGCCCGATTTCGACATATGCCCGGCGATGGTGCCGCAGACCGCGCGCCCCTGGTAGAAACGGGCGTTGTAGGTGGCGACGTTGTTCGCGCGCTTGTAGCCGGTGGCGTGCTCGAACTTCACCTTCTTGAAGCGCTTGGCGATCTTGATCGTCGGGTTCATGTAGCCGAACGAGGTGGTGAAGATCAGACCGTTGCCGCCCTTGGCGAGCTGGCGGATCACCCGCCCCGAATCCGGGCCCTCGTCGACGTTCTCGACGAAGCTGGTCTTGATCTTGTCGCGATAAGCCTTTTCCAGGTTCTTGCGGCCGACGTCGTGGGCGTAGGTCCAGCCGTGATCGCCGACCGGCCCGACATAGATGAAGCCGACGCCGAGCGGCGCCGCCCAGACAGGCCGGCCCAGAAACGGCACGCTCGCCGTCGCGGCGGCGGCGGCCAGAAAGTCGCGTCTCTTGATCCTCGTCATATCCTCGTTTCCTCCAGGTTTGAGTCTCTACGAACTGGCGCGGAACGGCTTGGCGAGACAGGCGGGCGCGCCCGCTTGCCCGCGCCCCCGGCGCAGCGAAATCACGGTCAGCACCAAAATCGTGGCGAGATAGGGCAACATGGCCAGGAACTCCGGTTCCAGCAGCGACAAGCCCGCCGCCTTGGCATGCAGCTCCAGCGTCATCACGCCGCCGAAGAGATAGGCGCCGAGGAAGAGCCGCCAGGGCCGCCAGGAGGCGAAGACCACCAGCGCCAGCGCGATCCAGCCCCGGCCCGCGGTCAGTTGATCGGCCCACAGCGGCGTCAACACCAGCGAATAATAGGCTCCCGCGAGCCCGGCCATGGCGCCGCCGAAGAGCACCGCCAGGTAGCGCACGCCGATCACCGAATAGCCGATCGAATGCGCCGCCTCGTCCGATTCACCGACCGCCCGCAGAATCAGGCCGGCGCGGGTCCGATTCAGGAACCAGACCATGGCGATGACGGCCAGCACCGAGAGATAGGCGATCGGACTATGCCCGAAGACGATTCTTCCCCACGGATGCTCGGCCAAGCTCGCCGGGAAGATCGGCGCCACGACCTCCACCGTCATGCCGACGAAGGGGGCGCCGGCGAGCGAACTGACGCCGATGCCGAAGATCGTGAGCGCAAGGCCGGTGGCGACCTGGTTGGCGGTGAGCGTCAGTGTCAGAAAGCCGAAAATAAGCGAGGCCGCCGCCGCCGCCGCCATCGCCACCACGGCGCCGAGCGCGGCGCTTCCCGTGGTCGCGGCGACGGCGAAGCCGGTAACCGCGCCGACCAGCATCATGCCCTCGATGCCGAGGTTGAGAACCCCGCTCTTCTCCACCACCAGTTCGCCCAGCGCGGCCAGCAGCACCGGGGTCGAGGCGCCGACCACGGTCATCAGGATCGCGATGGTGATCTCGGCGCTCACGAGGCGCGCTCTCTCGCGGCCGGGGCGCCGAGCCGCACCCGGTAGCGGACCAGGATGTCCACCGCCAGGAGGAAGAACAGCATCATCGCCTGGAACATGCCGGTGGCTGCGTGTGGCAGGCCGGCCTCGGTCTGCGCCAGCTCGCCGCCGACGTAGGATACCGCGAGCACCAGGCCCGCGAGGATGATGCCGAGGGCATGCAGGCGACCTAGGAAGGCCACGATGATCGCGGTGAAGCCGTAGCCGACGGGGAACTGCGGCACCATCTGGCCGTACGGCCCGGCCACCTCGAAGGTTCCGGCCAACCCGGCGAGCCCGCCCCCCGTCAGCAGGCAGAGCCAGACCGTGCGCTTGGCGTCGAAACCGCCATGGCGCGCGGCGGCGGGGGCTAGGCCGGCCAGCCGCACCTCGAAACCGACGATGGTCCGCCCCATGACGATCCAGGCGGCGAGCGCGATCAATACCGAGATCGGCACCCCCATATGGACGAAGGAGTCCTCGGCTACCACCCCCATCGTCTGCCAATCGGTAAAGAGCCGCGACTGCGGAAAATTGTAGCCCTCCGGATCCTTCCACGGGCCCCGCATCAGATAGTAGAGCAGTTGGATTGCCACATAGTTCAGCATCAGGCTGGTGAGGATCTCGTTGACGCCGACCCGGGTCTTGAGGAAGGCGGGAACGGCGCCGTAGAGCATGCCGCCCAAGAGCCCCGCCAGACACATCGCCGGCAGGATCCACCAACCCTCCAGCTCCCAGGTGGCGAGCGCGATGCCGGTGCCGGCGAGCGCGCCGAAGACGTACTGGCCCTCGGCGCCGATGTTCCAGACGTTGGCCCGGAAGCCGACGGAGAGGCCGACCGCGATGATGATCAGTGGCGCCGCCTTGACCCCGAGGTCGGGCCAGTGGGTCGGATCGATCACCGGCGTGATGAAGATCTGCCAAATGGCGCCGACGCCGTCGAAGCCCATCGCCTGGAAGACCAAGGCACCGACGAGCATGGTCAGCAGAACGGCGAGCACGGGCGTCGCCAGCCGCATGGCGCGGCTCGGCTCGGCTCGCGGCTCCAGCCTAGGCAGCATGGTCGCTGTCCTCGCCGCCGCCCTCCGCGCCGTGCACGCCGCCCATCAGCAGGCCGATCTCCTCGATCGAGGTCTCGGCCACGGGGCGGGCGGGCGACAGCCGACCCTCGTTGATCACCGCCAGGTTGTCGGCGAGGCTCAGCAGTTCGTCCAGGTCCTGCGAGATCACCACGATGGCCGAGCCTTGGGCCGCCAGGTCCACCAGCGCCTGGTGGATCTGCGCGGCGGCGCCGGCGTCCACCCCCCAGGTCGGTTGGCTGACCACCAGGACGGTGGGTGACTGCAGGATCTCGCGGCCCATGATGTATTTCTGCAAATTGCCGCCCGAGAGGCTGGCGGCGCTGGCGCCGGGCCCGGTCGCCCGGACGGAAAAAGCGCCGATCACGCGATCCGCGTAGGCCCGCGCCCGGCCCGACAGGACGAAGGCGAGGCGCACCAGGGCGAGGCGATGGCGCGCCGTCAGCACGGCGTTGTCGGCGAGGGAGAATTCAGGCACCGCGCCGTGGCCGTTGCGCTCCTCCGGCACGGCGGCCAGACCGAGGCGGCGCCGGGCGCCGGGTCCGAGCCGCCCGACGGCATGATCGTCGATCCGGATCATCTCCGCCGCCGGCGCCGGCGCCTCGCCGGAGAGGGCCGCCAACAGCTCGTTCTGACCGTTGCCCGCGACCCCGGCGATGCCCAGGATCTCGCCCGCGCGCACCGTAGCCGAGACATCGTCCAGGGTGACGCCGAAGGGCTCCTCCCCCGGGATCGAGAGGCCGTCCACCACCATCCGGGCCTCGTCCACATCGCGCGCGGCGCTCCGCGTCACCTGCATCAGGTCGGCGCCGATCATCAGCTCCGCCATGCTCTTCGCGGTCTCGATCTTGGGGTCGCACTCCGCCACCACCTTGCCGCCCCTGAGAATGGTCGCCCGTTCGCAAAGCGCCTGGATCTCGTGCAGCTTGTGGGAAATGTAGAGGATCGAGCAGCCCTCGCTGGCGAGCTGGCGCAGGATATCGAACAGCCGCTCGACCTCTTGTGGCGTCAGCACCGAGGTCGGTTCGTCCATGATCAGCAGCTTGGGCGTGCGGATCAGGCTGCGCACGATTTCGATCCGCTGGCGTTCGCCGACCGAGAGGGTATGGACCTCGCGCATTGGATCGAGCGGCAGCGCATAGGTTTCCAGGATCTCGTCGATGCGGGCGCGAAGCGCGCTCCGCGCAATCGCCTCGTCCATGCCGAGGGCGATGTTCTCCAGCACCGTCAGCGCCTCGAACAGCGAGAAATGCTGGAACACCATGCCGATGCCGAGGCGCCGCGCCGCCTTGGGGTTGGGGATCTCCGTGACCGCGCCGTCCCACAGGATCTCGCCCTCGTCGGCCGCCAGCACGCCGTAGATGATCTTGACCAGGGTCGACTTGCCGGCGCCGTTCTCGCCGAGAAGCGCGCGGATCTCGCCCGGCGCGACCTCGAAACCGACGTCGGCGTTGGCGACGACACCGGGGAATCGCTTGGTGATGCCGTTGAGGGCGAGGCGCGGCGGCGTCTCGTTCATGCCGCCGTCCCCTCGGCGATGGCCCCGTCCCTCGCCGCCTCTGCGAGCATCCGGGTCGCGATCTGGGCGGCGGCGAGCGCGGCGATCACCGACGGCCGCTTGTCCTTGAGCTCACGGCCCCCGATCGGCGAGTCCAAGCCTCGAAGCGCCACCTCGTCGCCGCCCTTGGCGAGGAAGCCCCGCTCGAAGCGGGCACGCTTGGTGTCGGAGCCCAGGAGCCCGACGTAGCGCGCATCCCGTCTGCCCAGGGCGGCGCCGGTGATGGCAAAGTCGAGCGCGTGGCTGTGGGTCATCACCACGAAGCCGGCGCCCGACGGCGCGCGGGCGACTTCGCTGGCCGGATCCGGGCTCTCGATCGCGACCACGCCGTCGGGCAGGTCGCAGAGCGCCTCGGCCCGCCCGTCGATCGCGGTAATGGCGAGCGGCAGCGGCGCCAGCGCCTGGAGCAGCGCCTTGCCGACGTGTCCGACGCCGAACTGATAGACCGCCGGGCGGTTCCGCCGGGCGGCGCCTTCCAGCGCTTCCAGTTCACCCAGGACCGTCGCGTCGGCCCGCCGCAGCGTCAGCTCGACGCGACCGCCGCAGCTCTGTCCGAGCGCGGGGCCGAGCGCCAGCGTCATCCCGTCGTCCTGGGGTGCACCCGACAGCAATTCCCGCGCCCGCTTTATCGCCAGCCATTCGAGCCGCCCGCCGCCGATGGTGCCGAGCGTATGCTCTGCACTCACCAGCATGGCCGCGCCCGATTCGCGCGGCGCCGAGCCGAGAGAATCGACCACCTTCACCAAGATCGCCGGCGCATCGGCCGCCAACAGGCGACGAAGCGGCGCGGCGAGAGCGTCCGTCACGCCCCCGCCTCCGCCGTTTCGCGCAGGCGATGAACCGCCGCCAGCACGGCCTCGGGCGTCGCCGGCGGGTCGAGCCTCGGGCAATGGCGATGGTCGGCCACGCTCGCCACCGCGTCGGAGAGTGCGTGCAGCACCGATATCGCCAGCATCAGCGGCGGCTCGCCCACCGCCTTCGAGCGGTAGATCGTCTCCTCCCGGTTCTCCGACCAGTCGGCCAATTCGACGTTGAAGATCCGGGGCCGGTCGGAGGCGAGCGGGATCTTGTAGGTCGACGGCGCGTGGGTCCGAAGTCGCCCCTCGCCGTCCCACCACAATTCCTCGGTCGTCAGCCACCCCATGCCCTGCACGAACCCGCCTTCGATCTGCCCCCGATCCAGCGCCGGATTGAGCGAGCGTCCGACGTCGTGGAGGATGTCCACCCGCTCGACCCGGTATTCCCCCGTAGCCGTGTCGATCGCGACCTCGGCAGCCGCCGCGCCGTAGGCGAAATAGTAGAACGGACGGCCGCGTCCCGCCACGCGGTCCCAGTGAATTTTCGGCGTCTTGTAGAACCCGGTGGCGGAGAGCTGCACCCGCGCCAGGTAGGCCCGGCGCACCAGCTCGTCGAAGGCGAGCTCGGTATTGCCGACGCGGACCCGGTTGGCCAGGAAGACCACTTGGTCCGCCGGCACGCCGTGCGCCTCGGCGGCGAAGGCGACCAGGCGGCGCTTGATCGCCCGGGCGGCGTTTCGGGCCGCCATGCCGTTCAGGTCCGAGCCCGAGGACGCCGCCGTCGCCGAGGTGTTGGGCACCTTGGCCGTGGTCGTCGCGGTGATCTTGACCCGCGCGACGTCGATCTGGAACTCCTCCGCCACCACCTGGGCCACCTTCATGTAGAGGCCCTGGCCCATCTCGGTGCCGCCGTGATTGAGCTGGACGCTGCCGTCGCCATAGACGTGAACCAGCGCGCCCGCCTGGTTGTAGTGGGTCGCGGTGAAGGAGATGCCGAACTTGACCGGCGTCAGCGCCAGGCCCCGCTTGATCACCGGGCTTGCCCGATTGGCCTCGCGCAACCGCCGGCGCCGTTCGGCGTAATCGCAGCGTTCCGCCAGCTCGGCGACCAGCCGGGGCGCGATGTTGTCCTCGACCGTCTGGTGGTAGGGGGTGATCGCGCGGGCGCCCTCGCCATAGAAGTTCCGCTCGCGGATCGTCAGCGGATCCTCGCCCAAGGCGAACGCCACTTCCTCGATCACGCGCTCGGCGCCGAGCATCCCCTGCGGCCCGCCGAAGCCCCGGAAGGCGGTGTTGGAGACCGTGTGGGTCATCAACGGTTCGGAGATCAGGCGCGCCGCCGGGTAGTGGTAGCAGTTGTCGGCATGGAACAGCGAGCGGTCGGTCACCGGCCCGCTGAGATCGGCGGAGAAGCCGCAGCGCGCCGCATAGGCCATGTCGACGCCCAGGATCCGGCCGCTCTCGTCGAAGCCGACCTCATAGTCGACCACCATGTCGTGGCGCTTGCCGGTGGCGATCATGTCGTCGTCGCGGTCGGGGCGGATTTTGACGGCGCGGCCGAGCTTGCGCGCGGCGAGCGCGGCGACGACGGCGAACAGGTTCGATTGCGTCTCCTTGCCGCCGAAGGCGCCGCCCATGCGGCGGACCTCGACGGTGACCGCGTTCGATGCCAGCCCCATCACATGGGCGACCATGTGCTGCACCTCGCTCGGGTGCTGGGTGGAGGAGAAGACGGTGACGTCGTCGTCCTCGCCGGGAAGTGCGAGCGCGATATGGCCCTCGAGGTAGAAGTGATCCTGGCCGCCGATCGCCATGCGGCCGGCGAGGCGCCGGGGTGCTGCGCGGATCGCAGACGGCGCATCGCCGAGGGCGAGCGTCAGCGGCTCCGTCACCACCGCCCCGCCGGCATCGCGCGCCTGGCCCACGTCGAGCAGCGCCGGCAGCGGCTCGACCTCGACGCGGGCCAGGCGGGCGGCGCGCCGCGCGGCGTCCCGCGTCTCGGCGACGACGGCGAACAATGGCTGGCCGTGGAACAGGATCGTCTCCTCGACGAACACCGGCTCGTCGTGACGGCCGGTCGGGCTGATGTCGTTGACGCCCGGGATGTCGGCCGCCGTCAGCACGGCGATAACACCGTCCTGGGCGCGCACCGAGCCCAGTTCCAGCGCCTCGAGGCGGCCGTGCGCCACCTGCGACAGGCCGAGGTAGGCATGCGCCAGACCGGCCGGCGGCGCCATGTCGTCGATATAGATCGCCTGGCCGGTGACGTGCTTCTCGGCCGAATCATGGGCCAGGGCCTCCGCCACCCCGCCTCGAATGGTCTCGGGCCTAGACATCGGCGAGCCTCGAAGGTTCGTCGGGCCGCATCGTCTCCAGGAAGAAACGCCGCAGCAGGTTGCCGGCGACCCGAGCCCGGTAGCCGGCGCTCGCCCGCCAGTCGTCGATCGGCGCGTAGTCTCGGGCCAGCGCGGCAATCGCGGCATCACACGAGGCTTCGTCCCAAAGCGCGCCGGCGAGTGCGCGTTCCGCCCCCGCCGCACGGCGGGGTGTCGCCGCCATGCCGCCGAAGGCGATCCGCGCGGCCGTGATCCGCCCCGCGTCGTCGAGATCCAGGCGGAAGGCGCCGCAGAGGGCGGAGATATCCTCCTCCAGCCGCTTGGAGACCTTGTAGACCCGGAAGTGGGTGGCGGCGCCCGGTCTCGCTATCACCACGGCCTCGACAAACTCGCCCGGGCCGAGGTCCTGGCGGCCATAGTCGATGAAGAAGTCCTCCAGCGGCAGGACACGGTGCTCCCCGCCCCGGCGCAGCTCCAGCTCGGCGCCCAGCGCGATCAGCGGCGGCGGCATGTCGGCGATGGGCGAGCCGTTGGCGATATTGCCGCCGATGGTGCCGGCGTTGCGGACCTGGGCGCCGCCGAATCGCACCAGCAGCGGCTCGATTTCCGGCACCAGGCGGGCAAGCGCGGGCCAGGCCTCGGTATAGCTCGCGCCCGCGCCGATCCGCAGGCCCGCCTCGCTCTCCTCGATCGCCCGCAAGGCCTCGACCCGGCCGAGGTGGACGATCGGGGACGGCTCGCGAAGTTCCTTGGTGACCCAGAGGCCGACGTCGGTGGCGCCGGCGACCAGCGTCGCCTCCGGCTCCGCGAGCACGATCTCGGCCAGGCTCTCCAGGCTCGCCGGCTGGAGGAAGCCGCCGACCCGGACGGTGGCGCCGTCGTCGAGCGCGGCGAGCCGTTCCGCGTCGCCTTCGCTCTCCGCCACGAGGGGATCGTCTTCCCGCTCAGCCAGCTCGAACATCCGCCGGCCGGCGGCGACGATCGGCGCATAGCCGGTGCAGCGGCAGAGATTGCCCTGCAGCGCGATCTCGATCTCCCGCTCGCTCGCGTCGTCGCGCGCCAACCAGAGCGCGGCGAGCGCCATCACGAAGCCGGGCGTGCAGAAACCGCACTGGCTGGCGTGGTGGTCGACCATCGCCTGTTGCACGGGATGGAGCCGGCCGTCCGGCCGCCTGAGTTCCTCGACCGTCACCAAGCGTCGGCCCTCGAGGCCGCCGAGAAAGGCAATGCAGGCATTGATCGCCTGGTAGCGCATCGCGCCACCCTCGGGTCGGCCGACCAGCACCGTGCAGGCGCCGCAGTCGCCTTCCGCGCAGCCCTCCTTGGTGCCGGTGAGCCGCGCGTCTTCACGCAACCAGTCGAGTACGGTCCGGGTCGCAGCGAAACCGGAGACCTCGCGCACCACGCCCCCCATGAGGAAGCGGACGCAGCCACGCTCGGGCGAGGGCGCCATTCAGCTTCCCCGATAGGTCGAATAGCCGAACGGCGAGATCAGCAGCGGCACATGATAGTGAGCGCCGGGCTCGGCGATGGCGAAGCGGATCGGCACCTCGTCCAGGAAGGGAGGATCGGCCACGGGCGCGCCCTGGGCGCGAAAATAGCCAGCGACCCGGAACACCAGCTCGTAGCGACCGACGGCAAAGCTCTCGCCCGCCAGCAGCGGCGCGTCGGTCCGCCCCTCGGCGTTGGTGTGGGTCTCGACCAGGGCGTGCGCCGAATCACCGTCGAGGGCCGAGAGGAGGATACCGATTCCCGCCGCCGGCCGGCCGGACATGGTGTCTAGGACGTGCGTCGTCAGGCGCCCTCCGGCGCTCGGCGAGGCCATGGGCCACCTCCCCTGACATAACTTCGCTACCCCCCCAACAGTCTGCGCCAAGCCCGCGCGATTGCAAACGACTTTGAAACGAGGTGGAAATCGGCGAACAATTCGCCTCGAGGAGTGCTTTGAGATGACCGAAAGCTATCCGAGGGACCTGCGCGGCCACGGTGCCGCGCCGCCCGATCCCCGCTGGCCCGGAGATGCCCGGATCGCCGTGCAATTCGTCCTCAACTACGAGGAGGGCGGCGAGAACAACATCCTGCACGGCGATGCCGCCTCGGAGGCGTTCCTCTCCGAGATCGTCGGCGCCCGGCCTTGGGCCGGCCGGCGCCACATGAACATGGAAAGCCTCTACGAATATGGCGCCCGCGCGGGCTTCTGGCGGATCCGGCGGCTGTTCGAGGATCGCGGCGTGCCGCTGACCATCTTCGGCGTCGCCACGGCGCTGGAACGCTCGCCCGAGCAAGTGGCGGCGATGCGGGAATCGAATTGGGAGATCGCCTGCCACGGCCTAAAGTGGATCGACTACGCCGAATTCGACAAGGCGGCCGAGCGCGAGCACATGGCTCGCGCGATTCTGATCCACGAACGGGTTACCGGCGAGCGCCCGCTCGGCTGGTACACCGGGCGCGCGTCGGAACACACCACGGAGCTGGTGATGGAGGAGGGCGGCTTCCTCTATTCCGCCGACAGCTATGCCGACGACCTGCCCTATTGGCTGGCGCACGGCGAGGGCCCGCAGCTCATGGTGCCCTATACGCTCGACGCCAACGACATGCGCTTCGCCACCCCCCAGGGCTTCAACGCCGGCAGCCAGTTTCTCGATTATCTGAAGGACAGCTTCGACGTGCTCTACCGCGAGGGCGTCGAGGGGGCACCAAGGATGATGTCGATCGGTCTCCACTGCCGCTTGGTCGGCCGCCCGGGGCGGGCCGCCGCGCTCGCCCGCTTCCTCGATCACGTCCAAGGCCACGATTCGGTTTGGCTCGCGCGGCGGATCGACATCGCGCGCCATTGGCACCGCTATCACCCACCTGCGGGCATCGGCCCGAGCGGGATGAACGAGGCGATGTTCGCCGAGCGCTTCGGCGACGTCTTCGAAAATACGCCGGAGATCGCGCGCGACGCCCATCGGGCGGGCCTCGGCCCGGCCGAGGACACGGCCAAGGGACTGCACGCGGTGCTGGTCAAGGCGATGAGGGGACTCGACGACGGCGCCCGGCGCCGGCTGATCGAGGCCCATCCCGACCTCGCCGGCCGCCTGGCGCTGGGGCGCGCGCTCACCGCCGAATCCGCGGGCGAGCAGGCCACCGCCGGCCTCGATCGCCTGAGCGAGGCCGAGCTTCGCCGTTTCACGGAGCTGAACGAGGCCTACCGCGCGCGTTTCGGCTTCCCCTTCGTGATGGCGGTGAAGGGGTGCGACAAGGCGGAGATCCTGGCCGCTTACGACGCCCGCCTCGCCCATGACGCGGACACCGAGACCACCACCGCGCTCGCCGAGATCGAGAAGATAGCACTGTTGCGCCTCCGCGATCGTCTGCCGCCGGCTTGAAAGCACGGCACCATCAATTGCTGTAAGCTCCCGCGCCTGGAAATTCGATCGAGGAGAGGACGTCACCATGGATTACCGCACCATCGCCACCGGTCTGCGCTTTCCCGAGGGGCCGATCGCCATGCCCGACGGCTCGGTGATCCTGGTGGAGATCGAGCGCGGCACCCTCTCCCGCGTGAGGCCCGACGGCACGGTCGAGGTGGTGGCGGAGACCGGCGGCGGGCCCAACGGCGCCGCCATGGGCCCGGACGGGCGCTGCTACGTCTGCAACAACGGCGGCTTCGAGTGGCACTACCAGGAGGACGGGCCGGGCATGCGCTCGATCGGCCAGGCCGCCGACTATGTGAGCGGCCGGATCGAGGCGGTGGACATCGAGACCGGCGAGGTCGAGGTGCTCTACACCCAGTGCGGTGATATCCAGATCAAGGGCCCGAACGACATCGTCTTCGACCGCCAGGGCGGCTTCTACTTCACCGATCTCGGCAAGGTGCGGAAGCGCGAGTGGGACCGTACCGGGATCTTCTACGCCACCATCGACGGCAAGCACATCGAGCAGGTCGCCCATCCCCTGGTGACGCCCAACGGCATCGGCCTCTCGGGGGACGAGAAGACGCTCTACGTGGCCGAGACCTGGACCGGTCGGCTCTGGGCCTTCGACGTCGAGGCGCCGGGAGTGCTGGCGAAGCAGCCCTTCCCCTCGCCGCACGGCGGCCGGCTGGTCGCCAACACGACGGGCTTCCGCAACTTCGACAGCCTGGCGGTCGAGGCCGACGGGCGGATCTGCATCGCCACCCTGATGAACGGCGGCATCACCGTGGTGACGCCCGACGGGAGCGAGATCGAGCACGTCGAGGCGCCCGACGCCTGGTACACCACCAACATCTGCTTCGGCGGCGAGGGTTTGAGGACGGCGTATATAACCCAGTCCTGGCACGGCACGCTGATCGCCTGCGAGTGGCCCCGCCCGGGCTTGCCGCTCAATTTCTTGAATATTTGAGGAGGTAGACAGCGGCCGGGCCGTTCGACCCACCGATCCCGTCCATTGCCTCACATCCGGCTATACCATGTTCCTTTTCTAGTGCCGTGCTGAAACAGATGGCTGGCCGTTACCAACGATTGAAGGTGTTTTTTCACGGTATTGCGGTTTGCGCCCGTGATCTTTACGACATCGCGAATCGTCATCCGTCCATGTTCCTGGGCCAGTTCGAGAATTTGAACGGATAGTTCGGGCAGCGCACCGAGCATGATGCGTTCGCGCTCGAGCTTTATTTCGAGCCGTCTTTTCTGCCGTTGCAAGGCGCGCAGGAAGTAGGTGATCCATGGCGTCCAATCGGGGCTATCACCACGGATCGTGCCCTGAGTTCCGCGCAGAGCGACGTAATAGCTTTCCTTGGTTTGCTCGATCACGCTTTCCAATGAGCTGTAAGGTATATAGGCGTACTCGCCGCGCAGGAGCAGCAGCGTGGTCAGAATTCGTGACAGCCGACCATTGCCATCCTGGAAGGGATGAATCTCCAGAAAAACCACGATGAAGAGCGCAACGACAAGGAGTATGTGGAGTTGGCGTTCCTCCAGCGCGGTCACGGTCCAGGCGACAACTTCCGACATCAACCGGGGCGTATCGAAGGGAGAGGCCGTCTCCAAGACGATGCCGATCTCGTTGCCGTCGACATCGAAGGCGCTCACATGGTTAGGGTCGGTTTTGTAGTTGCCCCGGTGCCATTCGTCCTTGGTGCTATGAATCAAAAGATCTCGATGAAGCTGCTTGATGTGATTTTCGGTGATGGCGTCGGCATTGGCGAATACCGTCTCCATCACCTCCGCGTAACCGGCGACTTCCTGTTCGTAGCGCGTTTCAAATTTCATGATTTCCAGATTTGCGAGCAGCCGCTCGACGTCCTTGTCGGAAAGTCGGCTGCCTTCGATCCGCGTGGAAGAACCGATGCTTTCGACCGTCGCAACCCGGCGCAGCGCGGACAGCCGCTCCGGTGCCAGCATTCCGAACGCCCTCCACGCCCCCTTGAATTCATCGATCTCGGCGATGAGGGCGAGCATCTCGGGCGTGATTGCCAATGAGTCGGCCTTGAATGCCATACCCAAAAACTTACCCCAAACTACCCACAATGACAAGGTGAATACGAAATAGCCAGAAATCAACCCGTAAATACCCGTAAATGCGGCTATTTCAGGTTCGAGGCCAGCGCGGAGATCCGGTTTGGATGGCTGCGCCTCCCGCGCAACGCCGCCGACGAGCGGGCCTTCCCCTCAATGTGGCAGGTCGAAGGCCTCGGCGAAGCGGTTGTAGCAGGCCAGGGGATCGCCGTATTTGCGGTGGCCGGCGCTGTGGTGCGCCGAGACCACCAACAGCAGCTCGCGCTCGGGCGACGTGGTGCGGAGATAGTCCTCCAGAGTGATCTGGGCGATCTCCTGGTTATGGGGATCGTTGCCGATCTTGCAGCCGATGAACGCCAGGCGTTGCACCAGCGGGCCGCGATCGGCGCCCGAATCGAGATAGGCCTGGGTCCAGTTGCGGCTCTCCTCGGGGTCGAGCGCCAGCACCACCTCCTCGATGCGCTCGAGGATCGCCGCCTCGCTCATCCCCTCGGCCGCCGCCGGCGGCTTGATCTCGACCGGCCCGTTGCCCGGGACATGGGCCTGGTGGTGGGCCACCCGGTTGAGGAAGGCGGCGGCGAGGAACAGCAGCTTCACCCGCTGGGGATGCTCGAAATTGGCGTAGAACCAACCCAGCGTGTTGCAATATTCGTAGCAGTGCTGCGACATCGAGAAATTCATCGGCTCACCGGTCTCCAACACCACCCGGGCGGCGGCGATCTGGATCGTGTCGATCAGGTGCATCAGTGATTTCCCGGCCTTCAGCAGGTCGGCCAGCACTTCGAGATAGCCGGGCTCCGGCTCGCGGATGATTGCGGTGATCAGCCGTTCGGCCTCCTCGCCCGAGAGCCCATCGGCGTTGGCGTAGAGTGCGCGTTCCTCCTCGGCGGTGCCGCCATAGGGCACGGCGCTCAGCTTCTGGCCCTCGATGAAGATCTTCACCGCGTTGCAGGCGAGCTCGTAGGTCGAATACCAGCGCGGGCCGACGGCGATATCGAGGGCGCCGGCATAGATCACCGGGTGCGCGTTCTCGTGGCCGACCGCGCGGGCCAGCTCCACCGTCGCGCGGGCACGATAAGACTTGTGGCCGGTGGTGTAGGAGCGGTTGTGCAGCATCCGGTCCTGCACGTCGATCAGCCCGGCGAAGACCAGCTCGGCGAGCGCCCGCTCGCGGTTCGAAGGCTCCTCGTAGAGGCCCCGGAAGATTCGATAGGCCGCCATCACCTCGCCCCGGTGGACCAGGGTCATCCAGTGGCCCAGCCGCTCCTCCACCGTGCCCGGCTCGCGAACCGCCTCGGCGTCCGGCCAATGCACGACGGGCACCGGAGGCGGGCCCTCGGGCAAGGTAAAACCGCGCGCGTAGTGGCCCGGTGCCTTCAGGATCTTCTGGTTCCAGATGTCGAGGCCGGTCGGTATGTACCAGATGGTCTGCGCCAGCGGCAGGGCGCCGTATTCGCCCGGCACCAGGCGTGCCAGATGAATCGCCGCCCGGGCACTCAGCAGGCAGTGGTCGTTGTTGACGAAGTTGACGTAGCCGTCGTCGATCCGCTCGTGATAGGGCACGTGGGTGAGCGGCCCGTGGATCCGCACCGCCTCCAGCACCATTTCCTCGAACGGCCGGCCCTCGCGCACCAGGTCGTAATAGGTATCGCTGGCGCCGTGCTGGTCGCGGGCCAGGATGCGTTCCTTCAGCCGCTCGTAGAGGGCGCGATCGTCCCCCGTCGTCGCCTGCATCGTCATCGTTTGTTCCTCCGGCTGCCCGCGCAATGCTAATGCCAGCCGCGACAATTAGCCACTCTCCGCGCCGTCCCGCTCCCCCTCCCTCGCCCGCTTCAGATTCGCCGGCCCGCCTCGCGCCAATAGGGCTCGCGCAGCTTGCGCTTGAAGATCTTGCCGGAATCCTCCCGCGGCAGCTCGTCCAGCACGTCGAGCTTGCGGGGGAGCTTGTAGGCCGCGATCCGCTCGCCCAGATAGGCCCGGACCGCGTCCAGATCGATTGCAGCGCCGTCCACCACCGACACCGCCGCCGCCAGGGTCTCGCCGAACTCGTCGTGGGGGATGCCGAAGACGGCGCAGTCGCGGACCTCGGCCATGTCGATCAGCACCGCCTCGATCTCGGCCGGGTAGATGTTGACGCCGCCGGAGATCACCATGTCGTGCCGCCGGTCGCGCAGGAACAGCCAGCCGTCCTCGTCCAGGTAGCCGATGTCGCCGTTGGTGACCAGGCCGTCGCGCTCGATCGCGAGCCGTTCGTCGTCGCGCTTGTGGTAAGTGAAATCGCTCAGCATGTCGATCGACATGTAGATCTCGCCCTCCTCGCCGGGAGGAAGCGGGCGGCCGTCGGGATCGAGAATGCGGAGCCGCGTCCCCTCGCGCGGCCGGCCGACGGTGCCGGGCTTGGCGAGCGCCTGCTCGGACGTGGCGATAGTCACCAGGCCGGCCTCGGTGGAGCCGTAGTATTCTCGGATCACCGGCCCCCACCATTCGATCATCCGCCGCTTGACGGCAATCGGGCAGGGCGCCGCGCCGTGGATCACGCACTCCAGGCTGGAGGGGTCAAAGCCCTCGCGGACCTCCTGCGCGAGCGCCAGCAGGCGGACGAACATGGTCGGCACCATGTGCATGTGGCTGAGGCCGCGCCGCTCGATATCGCCCAGCAAGCCCGCCGCGTCGAAGCGCGGCAGCAGATGGATATCGCACCCCATGCCATAGAGCAGCCGCATATATGCCATCGGCGCGCTGTGATAGAGCGGCCCGGTGATCGCGCCGACGGCGCCGGGACGCACTCCGAAGCCCTCCGCCGCGAGCCGTTGGGTCCGTTGTTGCTGCTCGGGCGAGGCGGCTTCCCGCCGCACGCCCTTCGGCCGGCCGGTGGTGCCCGCGGTATAGATCATGCTGCCCCGGGTGGCGCCCTCGCCCGCCTCCCAGGGGGTTTGCGCCGCCACCCACTCGCGCCATTCGGGCCGGCCTTCGGGATCGGGGGGATCGCTTTCGGGCAGGCCGTAGGCGCGGCGGATCTCGGCCGGCGTCTCGACCAGGATCACCTCGACGCCGGCCGGCACGGCGTCTCTGATCCGGGGCCAGAGGTCGGTATGCACCAGCGCCACCTCGGCGCCGCAGTCGGCCAGGATGTAGCCCGTCTCCTCGGCCGTGAAATGCCAGTTGACCGGCACCGAATAGGCCCCGATCAAGCTCGCCGCCTGGGTCGCGGAGATGAAGGGCAGGTCGTTCCGCAGGAGCAGCGCGACCGAGTCGGCCTCCCCCACGCCGAGCGCCGCCAGCCCCGCCGCCGCGCGCCGCGCCTCGGCCTCGAGCACCGCCAGCGTGACCCGCCGCGCGCCACTGGTCGCGATCGGTTGCATCCTCGCGCATCCTCCCCCTGCTGGGCGCCGGCAGTCTGGCAAAGGGACAATCGCCGTGTCAAAGCGGAAGGCGGGGCATAGTGGAAAGGAGCGGCGCCGTTCGCGTTGCTCCGGCGCGGCTGGAGCATTTCAAGCTGGCGCGAGGCCGCCCGCTCCCCCGGCCCGCCGATTTGCTTCAGACCCGAGGCGCTCCAACGGCTAAGCGCCGATCACGCCGAATTCTCGATCCAACGGCGGGTTTCATCTATCGCTGTTTCCAGCTCGGCGACTTCCTCGGCGGCGTCTTCGATCGTTTGGACATCGATCTCGATCTGATGCGCGATCATGGCGATGCGTTCCGCCGCGAGATTACCGGCCATTCCTT
This sequence comes from Alphaproteobacteria bacterium, assembly GCA_965225945.1. GTDB lineage: Bacteria > Pseudomonadota > Alphaproteobacteria > JASLMY01. The sequence continues at coordinate 358,319 of CBDDBZ010000034.1, forward strand.
TCAAATCGTGAGCTGCGCGGCGTGCGCCATCGAGGTCGCCGACAGCGAGTGCGTCTTGGATTGCCCTTAGCTGGAGGCTCGATGCATCGGGAATAGCCGCGATCAAATCGTGGAAATCATCCACTTCGATCGCATCGCGCAAACTCGTCAGTCTTTCGGAATCAAAAATTGTTCATCATAGCACCTGATGTCGGGTACCCTCCGCCGCGTCGCCCTGGCCCGTCTTGTCGTGGCTTGCGTCGTCTTCGATGGTGTCCGCCAACGCCGCCGCCACCCGAGCGGTCTCGCGTCGCCCGACGGCCCGGGCTATCGCGGCAAACAACGCCTTTGGCTCGATCGGCTTGGCGACGTAATCATTCATCCCCGCCGACAGCACCTGATGTCGGGTACCCTCCGCCGCGTCGCCCTGGCCCGTCTTGTCGTGGCTTGCGTCGTCTTCGATGGTGTCCGCCAACGCCGCCGCCACCCGAGCGGTCTCGCGTCGCCCGACGGCCCGGGCTATCGCGGCAAACAAATCGGCTTGGCGACGTAATCATTCATCCCCGCCGACAGATAATCCTCGCGGTCGCCCGCCATGGCGTTCGCGGTCAAGGCGACGATCGGGATGCCACCTTCGGGTCCCGGCAACCGGCGGATATTCTTCGTCGCGGCCAGGCCGTCCATCTCCGGCATCTGCACGTCCATGAGCACCAGGTCGTAGGGCGCGGATTGCACCGACTGGACGGCCTCGATGCCATTGCCGACAACCTCGGCATGATGGCCCGCCTTGCCGATAATCCCCGTGATCAGCCACTGATTGACCTGATTGTCCTCGGCGACGAGGATTCGTAGCGGCCCGGCCCGAGCCATCGGCGGGGCCTCCAGGTCGGCCTCGACGGCATCGGGCGGAGCGCCCAGCCCACATGGAATCGTGAACCAGAAAGTGCTGCCCTCGCCGGGCGCGCCCTCGACGCCGATCGCGCCCCCCATCAGCTCTATCAGTTGCTTGGAAATCGACAGACCGAGCCCGGTGCCGCCGTATTTCCGCGAGGTCGAACTGTCCGCCTGGGTAAACCGAGTGAACAGTTTCTCCCGAACATCGGCGGAGATCCCGATGCCGGTGTCCCGCACCGCGACACGAAGCTCGCATGTCTCGTCGTCGAGCATGTGATGCGAGGCGGAAACCGTAACGCTTCCCCGTTCGGTGAACTTGATCGCGTTGCTCACCAGGTTGAGGACGATCTGGCGCAAACGCACGCAATCGGCTCTCAGCCACCCGGGCATGTCAGGCTCGAGTTCCATGCGAAAGTCGATTCCCCTGTCGCTTGCTCTGCCGCCGACAAGGGAGGTGATATGATCGAACTCCCGCTCGAGGTTGAAAGTCGTCTCCTCGAGTTCGAGTTTCCCGGCCTCCAGCTTGGAAACGTCCAGAATGTCGTTGATGAGGGTCAAAAGCGCGCCTGCTGAACGTTGTGCCGTGGCGGCCAATTTTCGCTGCTCCGCCGTCACGTCGGTACCGAGAAGCAGGCCAAGCATGCCCAGAACGCCGTTCATCGGCGTGCGAATCTCGTGGCTCATCGTCGCGAGGAACTCGGTCTTCGCGCGCGTGGCGTCCTCCGCCCTGTCCCGCTCCAGAGCCAAACCCTCCGACAGCTTCGTAAGCTTGCGCGCCTGAATCTCCAACACCACGCGCGTGTCTTCGCTCTCCTCGATCCGAATTTTCAGCTCTTCGTTGAGCGTCTTCAGAGAATTCTCGGCGTACTTGCGCTGGGTGATGTCGGTGTCGGAGCCGCGATAGCCGTGAAATTCGCCATCCTGGTCGAAAACCGGAACCCCGCTCACCTTGATGTGGCGAACCTCGCCGTCGGCGCCTTCGATGGCTTACTCAAAGTCGCGGAAGGGCCTGCGCGCCTCCAGATCGCCGAAATGCCGCCGCCACATCTCCGGATCGGCCTCGAGCTGGGCGGCGCCGACGAAACTCTCGCGCAATTTGCCGATGACTGATTCGGGCGCCACTCTCATGGTTTCGAAATACCGGCGGTCGACGTAGGTGAAGGCGCCATCCGGATCGGTCTCCCACTGCCAGTCGGAGGCGGCCTCGGCGAAGTCCTTGAAGCGTTGCTCGCTTTCGTGCAGTTCCCGGGTTCTGTCCTCGACCTGTAATTCCAATCCCTGGTGTGCCTCGTGCAACGATTTCGCCGAAAGATCGAGATTGGCCGCCATTCGGTTGAAAGCATCGGTCAAGTGGCCGAATTCATCCCTGGTCCTGACGTCGATCTTGTGATCGAGCCTTCCGCCGCCGACGATTTCCGCCCCCCGCATCAACGCTTTTACCGGTGTGACGATCCCTCTGGTGATGGCCCAGCCCGAGCCGCCCGCGATCGAGATGGCAACGGCGCCCAGGACGATGAGCCAGAAGCGCGCCGCCGCGATCGAGGTCGTGGCATGGCCCGCCGCCAGAATCGTCTCCGCATGGATCAAGGGCTGGATGCGATCGTCCAAAAGGGCATCTATCGTCGTGAGGTCGTCCTCGAACCTGCGTAGCTTCTCGCGGAGTTCATCGGTGACGGCCATGATCCGCTTGCCGGCTTTCACGGAATCCGTAAAGTCCCGGTCGATCCGGTCGAGCAAGGTCGTCTCTTCGGCGGAGAGGTCGGTCTCGCGATACGACGCTTCGAACCGTTCTAAGTCCGCCATCGCATCGGCGGCCTCCGCGCGCAGGGCGGCATCCGGGTGAAGGACGTAGCCCTCGATGGCGGCGAAGGCTTCGTCGATATTGATTTCCATTTCCAATGCGCTGTGCAGCTTCTTCAACCCGTCCGGGGCTGTCATATCGATCGCTTGCTGGAGCTTTTCGTCGATGAGCTGGTCGATCTCCTTGACGGACTTCCTGATCGTCTGGAGCAAAGCGTACTGCTCGTCGGCGAGGGTGACGATCTCGTCGCCCAGCGTCTTGAAGTCGGCATAGAGCGTGGCGACCTCCCGGCCCAGCCGTTGCTCTTCGGCGGTTTCCGCCAGCCGCTCGAAGCGGGCGGCGAAGCCTTCGAAATCAACCTCGGAATCGAGCATTACCACGAGGTCCTCGGGCTCAAAATTCCGGAGGTAACTGAACACCGCCCGGGCGGTCTCCTCGGCGTTGATCTCCATCTCCAGGACGGCCTGTTCGAGCGGCTCCTCGATTTCCACGACCTGACGCAGGTCCCGATCGATCTGCTGGATATAGCGGTACGAGACGACACCGCTGACCACCAGAACCAGGAGCAGCAGCCCGAAAGCGAGCCACAGCTTTTGCGCCACCCCCCAATGCCACAGGTCGGAGATTTGGGCGTCACGAGGTGGGGGAACGTCTCCCTCGCGTTTATCTTCAACCATGGCAGCCTCCTCGGGCGGCCTGTCGCTTTGCCATCAATGCGGGGGTCATCGGCACGCTTGCGTCCCGGGTGTCGAGGTGAGTTGAGGCTAACTTGCTCTCGGTCAATATCCGGCTCCCGGATCAGTGTCGCTCGTCTCGGGTGAGCGCCTTTTCCACCGCCGCAGCCAGGGCGTCGAGCACTTTCTTCCCGTCCTCCCGCACCTCGCCGCGGACCTTATGGGCCACGACGGTTGCCATGGCTCCGGCGTGCGCGCTAATCACATCGAGGCCCTTCGGCGCCGCCGGTTCACCGGCCGAGATGAAACGGCACAACGACTGCGCTATCGCGGTCAACAACGGATAATCGAGGCTGGCCGCCTGGCCCCCGATGTCGTGGCTGATGGCGAAAATCTCCCCCACGGCATCCGCCGCGCAGGTCGGCGAGCCCATCGCCCGGGAGATCGCATCGTTGATCTTCCGCAGGTCCGTTTGCACCACGGCCTCGTAATCGGCCCTGAGCTCTCGAAGCCCCACCTCGGCATCCCGGACCATTTCCGCCATGCTCGCCCCGCCGGTCTTGGCGACCTTCGCCCGTAGAAGGTTCGACGGGTTGATCACCTGGTCCTTACGCTCTTCGTTCATGGTTTCCCCGCCACCTGCCTGGCCACGTCGTCCGAGATATATTCCTTGCGTCTTTCGGAACCGTCGTAGTTCGGGTTCTGGCTGCGCCGGCGATCCGGACCAACGTAGGTCTTGGTCTTTATGAACGGCCGGGGATTTACAATGATCGAAACGATGCGCGAATGAAGCGTTTCGACCGAGATCGGCTTGGCCAGAAATTCGGTCACGCCGGCATCGCGCGCCTCGGCGACGAGATGCGTCTCGGTATGGCCGGTCAAGAGGATGATGGGGACGTAGGGAGTATTGCATCTGCGCACCAGACGGGTGAAGTCGAGCCCGTCGAGCGGTCGCATCGCCCAGTCGGTGATGATGATGACCGGGCACGAATTATACATTACGTCGAAGGCTTTCGGCACGTCGGCGCAGAAATTTATTTTTGTGATCCGCATGGCGTTCAAGAGCGCCTTGACGATCGCATGCATGTTCAAGTCGTCATCGACGACCAAAACGCTCAGCACTTCTAGGTTATAGTTGCTCATAGGAAATTTCCGCTCGCGCGGAAGACGGTATTTCCGTCCGTCTTGCGACTATCTTCGATTGACGCGACCACCCCATTTGCCCCGTTCGATCGTTGAGGGTTGCCGGCTCGGAGGCCAGCATGACGGCCTCGACCCGACGGCTGATCTCCAGCCACGTCAAAACCCGTGTTTTCGTACAGTGTCCCCATCCCGCGCCGCTGATTTCACCGCCGCGTGCACCATGTCCGTGGAGACGAACTCAACTCACGCCCTGAATCTAGGCTGCATACGCTAATATTTTGTTAACCCTACATTCCCCGGATGAGAACCGGTTCTTGGCATCAGAGTCGCTTTTCGGGCGCTCGAGCGTGGCGAGATGAAGCATCACGCGACCAGGAGAAGCCGCTCCAAAGCGGCCGTTCTTGCTGGAGGTTGCAGAACCACAATCGCTTCGCATCCGGTGCAAGACGGTCTGCCATCGCCATGGTTTCCGGGCTTGGCCGAGAAAGGCCGGCTCGGGTCATGGTCGAGAGCTTGACGAGCGTTCGAGTTTCTGCAAGTATAAGCGGGCGCGGGTCGCCTTTCTGGTATTTAATCGACTCACTCGGGAAAATGAAAAATCGATCCCGAGAGGGGTCGTGTTTGTATTCGTTTCAATATAACAGGGGAGGATGAGAGTCAATACTATGAAATCCATCAACATTGCTATTGCAGGAGTTGGTAACTGTGCTAGTTCTTTGATTCAAGGCGTTGATTACTACAGAAATGAGACCTTGCAGAAAACCGCCGGGATCATGCATCCCGACATCGGTGGCTATGGTCCGTGCGACATCACCTTTGTCGCCGCCTTCGACATCGACCGGCGCAAGGTGGGCCGTCCGTTGGAGGAGGCCATCTTCGCGCCGCCGAACCGCGCCCTGGTCTTTCAACGCGCCATCACCCCGACCCATGTCGTGGTCCAGAAGGGGCCGGTGCTGGACGGCTTGGCCGACCACATGGCGGACTATGGGGACGACGAGGCCTTCCGCCTCTCCGACGCGCCCGAGGTCGAGGTGACCGAGGCGCTGCGGCGCTCCGGCGCCGAGGTCTTGGTCTGCTATCTTCCCGTCGGCTCCGAGCTGGCGGTCCGTCATTATGCCCGGGCTTGCCTGGAGGCCGGCGTCGCGATGGTCAACTGCGTGCCCGTCTTCATCGCATCGGACCCCAACTGGGCCGAGAAATTCCGGGCCGCCGGGCTGCCGATCGTGGGCGACGACATCAAGAGCCAGGTCGGCGCCACGATCGTCCACCGCAACCTGGCCCGGCTCTTCAACGACCGCGGCTATTCGCTCGATCGCACCTATCAGCTCAATACCGGCGGCAACACCGACTTCCTCAACATGCTGGCCCTGGATCGGCTGAAGTCGAAGAAGCTGTCGAAGACCAACTCGGTGCAGTCGCAGCTCGACGTGCCGTTGGAAGCGCGGCAGATCCACATCGGCCCCTCCGACTACGTGCCCTGGCAAGGCGACAACAAGGTAGCCTTCATTCGCATGGAGGGCCGTGGCTTCGGCGGCGCCGCAATCGAGCTCGAACTGCGCCTCTCGGTGCAGGATTCGCCGAATAGCGCCGGCGTCGTCATCAATGCCGTCCGCTGCGCCAAGCTGGCGCTGGAACGGGGTCTCGCCGGACCGCTCGAAGCGGCTTGCGCCTACTACATGAAGACGCCGCCCCGGCAAATGCGGGACGACGAGGCGCGAGAGAGGTGCGAGGTCTTCATCCGGGGCGGAGAGACTGGCGCCGGAGATCTCGCCACGCTCCGGCGCGCCCCCGCCGGCTAGACCATGGCGCCGGCGGCCACGAGCGCTCGAGGCGACCAGGCTGGGGGCAGGCGCTCCCCGCCGGCCGCCGCCCGCTGGCCCGAGCGCTTGCGTGGGCTTCACGCCGCCGTCGGGCGCGCGGTGGCGTCGATGTCCGGCGTCGATCTCGGGCGGCGAAATGCCAAGGGTGATGAGGTCAAGGACTTCGATCTCGCGGCCGAAGGAGCGATCGTCGAATTTCTCGAGTCGGTGGCGGTTCCTCTCGTCCTGGAGACGGAAGAGGGGCCGGGGCGCACACTCGGCGGCGAGGCGCCCGAATGGCGTCTGATCGCCGATCCCGTCGACGGCTCCGACAATCGGGCGAGAGGACTGCCTTTGAGCGCCTTTTCCTGCGCCGTGCTTCCCGCCGGCGCGGCGCTCCGGCCCGAGGAGGTCGTGGCCGCCATTGTGGGACCGATGGAGGGTGAAGACGCCTGGGTCGCGACCGCCGGCGGCGGTGCCTGGCACGGCTCGGCGCGGATCGCGACGTCCGGCGTCGCCGAACTCGGCGAGGCGATGATCTCGGTCGAGTTGAACCATTGTCGTCCCTCGCCTGCGCTCGGCCGGATCATGGGGCTGGCGCGGGGCGTGCGCAGCTACGGCTGCGCCTCCCGGGCTCTGGCGCTGGTCGCCGTCGGCGCAATCGACGCGCACATCGATATACGCCGCCGCCTCACGATCGAAAGCTGGCTCGCCGGCGCTTTTCTGGTTGGGCAAGCCGGCGGCTGCCTCGTCGGTCCCGACGGTGGCCCCATCCCGGCGCCGGCAAGCCTGCTAGAGCGACGTTCCTTGATCGCCGCTGCGACGCCGGAGCTCTGCCGTGACATCGTAGCCGAGCTCGCAAGTCATGAAGACTGACGCCCGTGCCGCTCGACCCGAGCTCGCCGTCGTTCTTGCCGCCGGTGCCGGAACCAGGCTTTCGTCACGGACGCCGACGTCGAAGCCGATGACGCCATTGCTTGGCCTGTCGTTGGCCGAACGTAGCTTGACGACCTTCAGCAACGACCTCGCCATACGGCGTTTTCTCGTCGTTCTGGGACACGACGCGAAGCGGGTACGCGAGCACTTCGAGCAGATCGCCCGTCGACGAGATCTCGAGGTCGCCTATGTCGAGGCCGCCGAGTGGCGAGCCGGCAATGGCGCGAGCACGCTGGCTAGCCGTGGGGCTATCTCGGACGACATCTTCTATCTTGCGATGGTCGACCATGTCTTCGATCACGAGATCGGCCGCCGACTTTGCCGAGCGCCGCCCCCCGTGGGCGCCATCGCCTTGGCCGTGGATCGTGACAAAGGAGGCGTCCACGATTTGGACGACGCCACCCGCGTCCGTCTCGATGGTTTGAGGATCACCGCGATCGGCAAGCAGCTGGAGAACTGGGACGCGGTCGATACGGGTGTCTTTCTGTGCACTTCAGGTCTTTTCGAAGGGCTCGAGCGGGCCCGTGCCCAGGGCGCGCACGGGCTGTCCGCCGGCATCACGGAGCTGAGCCGCGCGGGTCGTGCGGACGCCGTCGATGTGACCGGCTGTTCCTGGCTCGACGTGGACACGCCCGAGGCGCTTGGATTGGCGGAGGCGAGGATGCTGCGCGCCGCGGCAACCAAGCCGAGCGACGGTCCTGTCGCCGGCACCCTCAATCGGCCGGCGTCGCGCTTTCTGACCCGCTACCTCGTCAGGACCTCACTCACGCCCAACCAGATTTCGTTGCTGTCGATGGTGTTGTCCTGTCTCGCCGCGCTCGCCTTCGCGATGGGCGGCTATGCGGCCTTGGCCTTAGGTGGCATCGTGGCGCAGATCGCCTCGATCGTCGACGGCTGCGACGGCGAGGTGGCGCGGTTGAAGCGGATGAACAGCGAATTCGGTGGCTGGTTCGATACGGTTCTCGATCGCTATGGCGATGCCTTCCTTCTCTTCGGCCTGACCTGGCACGTCTATCTTCGCGACGCCAGCCATGCGGCACTCGCCCTCGGCTTCGCCGCGATCATCGGTTCTTTCATGAACAGCTATACCGCGCAGCGCTATGACGCCCTGATGATGGCCCGGAACGGGGGGGGCTTTCGGTTTCGTCTCGGACGCGACGTTCGCGTCTTCCTCATCTTCCTCGGTGCGATCGCGAATCTGCCCTTGGCCACGCTGGTGATCGTCGCGGTCGTCATGAATCTGGAGGTGATGCGACGAATCTACGTCCTGTCCCGCGAATCGCCCCTGGCCTGAAGCGATTCAGGAGTCGGATCGAGCCTCGTCGCTTCCCCAGGGCTTCCCCAGGCCATTTCCATTCCGAAACAGCGTCCGCGATGAGCGCCCGGAGGCGGGAAGGCAAGTGCCATTCCTCTTCGACCTCCATTGGTGCTACATTCGGCGTGAGCGGCTGGCCATGGTCATGACGGGACCAACCGGAGGGAACAGCGCGTTGGCGGACACAGGGCGTAATTTGCAGAGTTTGCTGCTCCGCCTTCTCTGTCGGCTCGGAATCCACGATTTCAAGACCATCGATATCACGTTCGGATTTGGCGCCGGCGGCAGCGTCGAAACGGTGGAATGCCAGCGCTGCGGCTTGAAGGCGATTGGGCGTAATTGACTCGGTGGGACGCCGCTCGGCGTGAGCGCTGAAGTTCGGCGTGAGAGCTGAAGTAATGAGTCGCCTTCGGGCCGTCCCGTTCGCTCAAATCGTCGGGCCGGTACCGGCGACGGTGGTGCGGAGCATCCGGCGCTTGTGGCGGGTCTCGTCGAAGCCGATGCCGCGGTGCAGCGCCGCCCGGTTGTCCCAGAGCACCAGGTCGCCGACCTTCCATTGGTGGCGGTAGGCGAAGCAGGCTTGCGTCGCGTGCGCGATCAGGCCGTCGATCAATTCGCGGCCTTCGTCCCAGCCCATGCCCTCGATCTCCCGGGTGTGGGCGCCGGCATAGATCGTCTTGCGGCCGGTCTCCTCGTGCACCCGGATCAGCGGGTGGCGGACCGGCGGCAGGGCCGCCCGTTCCTCCGACGTCAAGGCGGTCTCGTCGATGTCGCGACGCGACCAGTAGAAATCGTGCACGCCGACCCGCCCCTCAACCATTTCCTTGGTCTCCTCGGGGAGTGCGTCGTAAGCCCGGACCATGGTGGCGAACTCGGTATCGCCGCCTTCCTCGGGCACGATGCGCGCATGCAGCAGCGAGGCCATCGCCGGCACTCGCTTGAAGGAGCTGTCGGAGTGCCAGCGCTGATTGTCCTTGTTGAGCTGCGCCACCGGGTGGTCCGGCGCCATGAACTCACCATTTTCGTCGATATTGGTGGCGGCATAGAGCTCCGGCCGGCCCTTCACTTGGAGCGCCGACATGTTGATCAGCTCCAGCTCGCCGATCCGCTGGCTGAAGGCGACCTGAGAATCGTCGTCGATCTCCTGCTCGGGGAAGACGGCGATGACGTGGTCGAGCCAGGCGCGGCGCACCTCGGCCATGGTCTCGTCGTCGATCGGGCCGGCGAGATCGAGGCCGGTGATCTCGACGCCGATGGCGGGGGTCAGGGGGCGGGTGGTGATGGTCATGGCTTCGCTCCGGCGTGAGGTGGCGAATTCTAACATGCATTCGGCGGTGGCGTCGAAGGGCGGCGCGAGTTAGCATGGGAGCAATTCGAGGGCGCCCCGGCCGGGCGGGGCGTCGGGGAGGGACGCGAGATGATCAGCAGTTTTTCGACGCTCTTCGCCGGTCACGTCGACTTGGGCGACATGGGCCGCGAGGCGACGCCGGCCAACGATCGGCGTTATTCGGGCGAGCATCTGAACACGATTTACGAGAAGACCGAGGCGATCGCCAAGTGCCTCGACGAGAACGGTTACGATATCTTCTGGCTGGCCGAGCACCACTTCCAACACGAAGGCTACGAGTGCATTCCCAACCTGTTGATGATGGGCCTGCACTTGACGCACTTGACCGACAACATCCGCATCGGCTGCGGTTTCAACATCACGCCGATGTGGCACCCCCTGCGCCTGGCGGAGGATTACGCCACCGTCGACATCCTGACCAAGGGCCGGGTGGTCTTCGGCGTCGGCCGGGGCTATCACACCCGTGAGGTGGAGACGCTGGGCGGCCCGCTGTTGGACGCCGAGGCCAACCGGGAGATCTTCGAGGAGCAGGTGGAGATCCTGTTCAAGGCCTTCGACAACGAGTCCTTTTCCCACCAGGGCAAGTACTTCACCTTGCCGCCGGAGGTGCCCTATCGCGGCTACGACCTGAAGGAGCTGAGCCTGGTGCCCCGGCCGGTGAACCTGCCCGTCGAATGCTGGCAGCCGGTGGTCAGCGCCACCGAGCGCGGCCTCGACTTCATGGTCAAGCACGGCATAAAGGGGCTCGTCGGCGGCGGCTCGGCATTGCTGGCGGAGCGGCCGATCGTCGCCTACCAGGAGGCCTGGAAGCGCGCAGGCGTCGAAAAGAGGCTCGGCGAAGGCCTCGCGCTCGGCGTCTCCTTCCACCTGGCGCCGACGGCCGAGCAGGCGATGCGCGAGGCCAGACCCTATTTCGAGGAGCATGCGAAGATGTTCGGCCCGCTCGGCTTCATCGGCCCGCTGAGCGACGAGCAGCTCGCCGCGCTGGCCGGCCGGGAGGGCTGGGTCGAGGCCGGCGTGCCGACGCTCGAGCGCGCGGTCGAGGCCGGTTCGTGGTACTGCGGCCCGCCGCAAGGCTTCGTCGAATTCCTGCAGGGCCTGGAGGAGCGCTATCCGGGGACCGAGGCGGTCAACGTCAACAACGCCGTGGGCACCCCGCAAGCGGTGATGCTCGAGCAGTTGGAGTGGTTCGCCCGCGACGTCATGCCCGCCTTCCGCGGTCGTCGCGAAGCCGCCGAATAATCAAACCCGAATAAAGCTACCGAGGCGAAGCCGAGGGACATTTTCACGATCGACGAAGTCGCCGATGGCGCGCACCTTGCGCTCTTCGCCGACGGGGAAGGGAATCGGTATTGTCGCCCGTGGCTCGGCCGGCTCAGGTGCCCGGCATGACCGGCATTTCCTGCAACGCATCGGGTCGCGCCTGGTCGACCGGCCGGATGCGTTTGACCAAGCCCTTGGCGATGATTTCGATCGTGCCGTCGCCATGCTCGAAGGCCACGTAGTTTCGCTGGTCGTTCATCATGTCGATGACGCGCTCGTTCGGATTGAGGAACAAGTGGCCGTTGACCGCCCCATCCTCGGTGACGATCTCGACGGCGACCCGCCGCTTCGGCTTCTGCTCGCCACCGTAGCCTTGATATATCGCCATCTTTGAACGCCATTAACCCGCGGGGCCGAATCACGCCAGCGGACGATGCTGCGACCCCATCCACGGCGCGCAAACCATAACACATTCACCGGTCCCGTCTAACGGCTTCGCCCGCGGCTGGTCTCCATGTGACGAACCGTGCTAGCGTCGGCCTCGCCGAGCGTAGGGAAGCCGGTGCGGTCCGCGCGCGCGACTATTATGGACGTCGAGCGGGTCAATTCCGGCGCTGCCCCCGCAACTGTAGGAAGGAGGGCGCGGCAGAAAGCCACTGGTTCGGGAAGCACGATCCGGGACTGGGAAGGCGCCGCGTCCGACGACTTCGAGCCAGGAGACCTGCTCGGCGATCGATGGCCGGCCGGCGGCGTGTGCCGCCCGCCACATCCTCGGAGGGAGGATGCGTCCCGTGACCAGTCCGACCCCCGCGCGAGCGCCGTTGCCGCCGCTGACCCTGGTCTTGGGCGGTGCCGAATCGGGCAAGAGCGTGCACGCCGAACGGCTCGCCGAGGCGCGTGACGGCCCGCTGCTCTACATCGCCACGGCGGAGCCGCTCGACGAGGAAATGACCGCGCGGGTCGCCCGCCACCGGGCCCGGCGCGGCCCGCGCTGGCGAACCCGCGAAGTGCCGCTGGCATTGCCCGAGGCGATTCGCGCGGCGGACGCCGAGACGGCCGCCGTCCTGGTCGACTGCTTGACGCTCTGGCTCGCCAACCTGATGGGCGCCGAACGCGATCCGGCCAGGGAGGCCGAGGCGCTCGCCGCCGCCCTCGCCCGCACGGCCGCGCCGGTGATCCTGGTTTCGAACGAGGTCGGGCTCGGCATCGTTCCCGAAAACCCGCTCGCCCGGCGGTTTCGCGAGCATGCCGGCCGGCTTAATCGCGCGTTTGCCGCGGCGGCCGACCGGGTCGACTTTCTCGCCGCCGGCATTCCCCTCGCGCTCAAGTCCCCGGGCGCGGCCCCCTCGATGGAAAGCAACGCAATATGAGCAAAATTCCCGCCACCGTGATCACCGGCTTCCTGGGCGCCGGCAAGACCAGCATGATCCGCCGCCTGGCCGAGCAGGCCGACGGCCGCCGGCTCGCCTTCATCATCAACGAATTCGGCGAGATGGGGATCGACGGCGACATCCTGCGCGGCTGCGGCCTCGAGCAATGCGACGAGGAGAGCGTGGTGGAACTGGCCAACGGCTGCATCTGTTGCACCGTGGCGGACGATTTCCTGCCGACCATCGAGGCCCTGTTGGCCCGGCCCGAGCCGCCGGACCACATCGTCATCGAGACCTCGGGCCTGGCGCTGCCCAAGCCCCTGATCCGAGCCTTCGCCTGGCCCGAGGTCAGGACCCGGGTGACGGTCGACGGCGTCATCGCCGTGCTGGACGGCCCGGCGGTGGCCGCCGGCCGCTTCGCCGAGGACCCCGAGGCGGTCGCCCGGGCCCGCGCGGCGGACCCGAACCTGGATCACGAAAGCCCGCTGGTCGAGCTCTACGAGGATCAACTCGCCTGCGCCGACCTGGTGGTGATGAACAAGATCGATCTGCTCGATGAGGCGACCCGAGATCGCGTTCTCGGCGAGGTCAGGCGCGAGCTGCGCGAGGGCGTCGGCCTCGTCCGCGCGGTGCACGGCGCCCTCGACGCCAAGCTGCTGCTCGGCATCGGCGCACGCGCGGAGGACGGCCTCGACGCCCGGCCCTCGCACCACGACGACGAGGCCGAGCACGACCACGACGATTTCGAGAGCTTCGTCGTGGCGCTCCCGGAACAGCCCGACCCAGCCGCCCTCGCCGCCCGTCTGGGCACCGTCGCGGCCCGCTTCGGCGTCTTGCGCCTGAAAGGCTTCGCGGCGATCGCCGCGAAGCCGATGCGCCTCGTCGTGCAAGGCGTCGGCCCCCGGATCCAGCACTATTTCGACCGGCCCTGGGGCGCGGGCGAGGCGCGCGAGGGGCGCCTGGTTGTTATCGGCGAGAGCGGCCTCGACGCATCTGCGATCAGCGCCGAGATCGTGGGCTAGGGGCGGCGAATGCATCTCCTGGCCGCGCAGCCGGGTGGCGTCGCCGATGGCGGGGAAGCCGTCGACCTCGGCCAGAGTCCAGGAAAAATCGTCATCCTGTCGGCGGCCGACACGGAGCTCGCAGGGCTAGCGGCGGCGCGCGGCCGCCTCGGCGAGGCCTTTCCGAGCCTACGCCTCGCCAACCTGATGAACCTGACCCACAACCTCTCCGTCGACACCTATGTCGAGGCGGTGATCCGCCATGCCGGCCTGGTGATCGTGCGCCTCTTGGGCGGCGTCGCCTATTGGCCCTACGGGGTCGAGCGGATCGTCGAGACGGCGCGGGCCGGCGCCATCCCCCTGGCCCTGCTGCCCGGGGACGACCAGCCCGATCCGGAACTCGACGGCCTCTCCACCCTAGAGCGCGCGGCATGCCATCGCCTCTGGCAGTATGCGGTGCACGGTGGCCCGGAAAACGCGACCAATCTGCTGGCCCATGCCGCCAGCCTCCTGGGCCACGACGTGGCCTGGCGGGAGCCGACGCCGCTGCTGCCGGCGGGGGTTCTGGGCCGAGACCTCGAGGGCTTGCGCGCCACCTGGGAAAAGGGGGCGCCGGTAGCGGCCCTGGTGTTCTATCGGGCCCTGATGCAGGCGGGAAACCTGGCGCCCGTCGAGGATCTGGCGGCGGCGCTCCGGGCCCGGGGCGTCGAGGTCCTGCCCTATTACGTGCAAAGCCTGAAGGACCCGGTCTCGGCCGACCTGCTGGCCCGAACACTTCGCGAGATCCGCCCCGATGTCGTCTTGAACGCCACCGCCTTCGCGGTCTCGACGCCGGGCGGCCCGCGCACCGAGACGCCGTTCGACGCAGCCGACTGTCCGGTCCTGCAGGTGGTCTTCTCCGGCGGAATGGAGGCCGCCTGGCGCGACGGCACGGCCGGGCTCTCGGCCCGCGACATCGCCATGAACGTGGCCCTGCCGGAGGTCGACGGCCGGATCTCGAGCCGCGCCGTCAGCTTCAAGGCGGAAGCCCGCTTCGATCCGACGACGGAACTCATCGTGGTGCGCTACGAGAGCGTGCCCGACCGCATCGCCTTCGTCGCCGATCTCGCCGCCGCCTGGGCGCGGCTCGCCCGCACGCCGGTCGGGGATCGACGGATCGCAATCGTGCTGGCGAACTATCCCAACCGCGACGGGCGGATCGGCAACGGCGTCGGCCTCGACACGCCGGCGGGCGTGGTCCGGACGTTGCAGGCGATGGCGGCGATGGGCTACGAGATCGAGGCGGTGCCGAACGACGGCGCGGCCTTGATCGAGCGCTTGCTCGCCGGCCCGACCAACGCCGCCGACGGACGCGCGCGCGCGAGCCCGGAGATGCTCTCCCTCGCCACCTATGAAATGTTTCTCGCCCAGATGCCGGCAGCGGCGCGCCGTCGGGTGGTGGCGCGCTGGGGGGCGCCGGAGGCGGACCCCTTCTTCCGTCCGGGCGCGCTCGATCGCGGCGCCTTCGCGCTCCCCGTCCTCCGCCTCGCCAAGGTGGCGATCGCGATCCAGCCGGCGCGCGGCTACAACATCGATCCGAAATCAAGCTACCACGACCCCGACCTGCC
Organism: Alphaproteobacteria bacterium; assembly: GCA_965225945.1. GTDB lineage: Bacteria > Pseudomonadota > Alphaproteobacteria > JASLMY01. Next base: position 373,449 of record CBDDBZ010000034.1, read on the forward strand.
GCCACCGCACGGCTACCTCGCCTTCCACGCCTGGCTCAGGCGCGATTTCGACGCCCACGCGGTGGTGCATTTCGGCAAGCACGGAAATCTGGAATGGCTACCGGGGAAGGCGCTCGCGCTCTCCGCCGAGTGCTTCCCGGAAGTGGCGCTCGGCCCGCTGCCGCACCTCTACCCCTTCATCGTCAACGATCCGGGCGAGGGCGCGCAGGCCAAGCGACGGGCTGCGGCGGTCGTGGTCGATCATCTGACGCCGCCGCTGACCCGCGCCGAGAGCTACGGCCCGCTGAAGCAACTGGAGGCCCTGGTCGACGAGTATTTCGAGGCCGCCGGCATGGATCCCCGACGGCTGCCGATCCTTGCCGAGGAAATCCTCTCGCTGGCCCGGAGCATCGGCCTCGACGTCGACGTCGGCATAGCAGCCGGCGACGACGAGGCCGCCGGTCTCGGCAAGCTCGACGCCTATCTCTGCGATCTGAAGGAGATGCAGATTCGCGATGGCCTGCACGTCTTCGGCCTCTCGCCCGAGGGCGACCAACTCCGCGATCTGCTGGTGGCGCTGACCCGCGTGCCGAGGGCCACCGGAGAGGGCGGTGACGCCTCCCTGACCCGGGCGCTCGCGGCCGACCTCGGGCTCGATCGGTTCGATCCCCTCGAGGTGGATGGCGCCGCGCCATGGACGGGGCCCCGGCCCGCCTGCCTCGCCGACATCGTCGCGGATCCCTGGCGCACCGCCGGCGACACGGTGGAGCGGCTGGAAGTGTTGGCGGCCGCGCTCGTCGCCGGCGAGGCCGGGGCGCCGGCGGAGGGGCGGGCGACGGCGGCGGTGCTGGCGGAGATCGAGACCCGATTGCGCCCCGCCGTCGAGGTCTCGGGCGCGGCGGAGATCGAAGGCCTCATGACCGGGCTGGACGGCCGGTTCGTCGCGCCGGGGCCGAGCGGCGCGCCGACCCGGGGCCGGCCGGAAGTGCTGCCGACGGGGCGAAATTTTTACTCCATCGACACCCGCGCGGTGCCGACGCCGGCCGCCTGGCGGCTCGGCTGGCGCTCGGCCACGCTGATCGTCGAGCGACACTTGCAGGAGGAGGGGGACTGGCCCCGGGCGGTGGCGCTCTCCGCCTGGGGCACGGCCAACATGCGCACCGGTGGCGACGACATCGCCCAGGCCTTGGCGCTGATCGGCGCGCGGCCACGTTGGGATTCCGCTTCCGGGCGGGTCGCCGGCTTCGAGATCATCCCGCTGGAGATGCTCGACCGACCGCGGGTCGACGTGACGCTTCGGGTCTCCGGCTTCTTCCGCGACGCCTTTCCGGCGCAGATCGACCTCTTCGACAGCGCCGTCGCAGCCATCGCGGCGCTGGACGAGGTGGCGGAATCCAATCCGCTCGCTGCCCGTGTCCGGGCCGACGTCGTTTGTCTCGAGGCCGCCGGCGTCGCGCCCGACGACGCCCGGCGCCGCGCCCGTGCCCGCGTCTTCGGTTCTAAGCCCGGGGCCTACGGCGCCGGCTTGCAGGCGCTGATCGACGAACGCGGCTGGCGCGACGAAGCGGACCTCGCCCGGGCCTATGTCGCCTGGGGCGGCTACGTCTATGGCGGTGGGCGCGCGGGCGAGGCGGAGCACGGCCTGTTCCACGATCGCCTCGCCGCCGTGGAGCTGGTGCTGCACAACCAGGACAACCGCGAGCACGATCTGCTGGACTCGGACGACTATTACCAATTCGAGGGGGGCCTCGCCGTCGCGGCGCGCGTCGCCTCCGGCCGCCAACCGGCGATCTACCACAACGACCACTCCCGACCCGAGAGCCCGAAGGTCCGCACGCTGGAGGACGAGGTCGCGCGCGTGGTCCGCGCCCGGGTGATCAACCCGAAGTGGATCCGCGGCGTGATGCGCCACGGCTACAAGGGCGCCTTCGAGATGGCGGCGACGGTCGATTATCTGTTCGCCTTCCAGGCCACCGCGGGCGTGGTCCGGGACCATCATTTCGATCTCGTCTACGATGCCTATCTGGGCGACGACCGAGTCCGCGCGTTCCTCGACGAGAACAATCCGGGCGCGCGGTGCGAGATCGCCGAGCGGCTGCTGGAAGCGGTGACGCGCGAGCTCTGGCGGCCCCGGCGCAACACCACTCGCGCCGCGCTGGAGGCGCTGGCGGGGGAGCAGCGGGGAGAGACGGTATGACCACTTCCGAGAAAAGCGATCTGGCCGAGGAGAGCGCTCTCGATCGGCGCCACGCCGAGAAGATGCGCAACAAGAAGGCGGCACGGGACAAGATCCTGGCGACCAAGACGATCGAGAAGGGGCTGCTGATCGTCCACACCGGAAAGGGCAAGGGCAAGTCGACGGCGGCCTTCGGCCTGGTGATGCGCGCGCTCGGTCACGACATGGGCGTCGGCATCGTGCAGTTCGTCAAGGGCAAGTGGGAGACCGGCGAGCGCCGGGTGTTGGAGCAATTCGGCGAACTGGTGACCATCCGCACCATGGGCAAGGGCTTCACCTGGGATACCCAGGATCGCCAGCGCGACATCGCCGCCGCCCAGGCCGCCTGGGAGACGGCGAAGGAGATGATCGAGGCCAGCCGCGGCCCCGAGCGTGCGCATCGGCTGGTCCTGCTCGACGAGCTCAACATCGTGCTGCGTTACAATTATCTCGACATCGCCGAGGTGGTGGCGGTGCTGGCGGCCAGACCGGACGACCTCCACGTCGTCGTCACCGGTCGCAACGCCAAGGCCGAGCTGATCGAGATCGCCGACCTGGTGACCGAGATGACTATGGTCAAGCATCCCTTCCGCGCCGGCGTGAAGGCGCAGGTGGGCATCGAGTTCTGAGGGGGCGCGGGCGATGGCGCGGGCGAAGGGGCGGGCGATCATGTTGCAGGGCACCGGCTCCGATGTCGGCAAGTCGCTGCTCGTCGCCGGCCTCGCCCGGGCCTACCGGGCGCGCGGGCTCGCCGTACGTCCGTTCAAGCCGCAGAACATGTCGAACAACGCCGCCGTCACGATCGACGGCGGCGAGATCGGCCGGGCCCAGGCTTTGCAGGCCCGCGCCGCCGGCGTCGAGCCCACCCTCGACATGAACCCGGTGCTGCTGAAACCACAGAGCGAGATCGGCGCCCAGGTGGTGTTGCGCGGCCGAATCCTGTGCAACGCCGATGCCCGCGCCTATCAGGAGCTAAAACCGACCTTGCTGGCGGAGATCGTGGCGAGCTTCCGGCGGCTGGCCGAGGGTGCCGACTTGATCCTGGTGGAAGGCGCCGGCAGCCCGGCCGAAATCAATTTGCGGCAAGGCGACATCGCCAACATGGGCTTCGCCGAGGCGGCAAACCTGCCGGTGGTTCTGATCGGCGACATCGATCGCGGCGGCGTCATCGCCCAGCTCGTCGGCACCGACGCGGTGCTTGCGCCTGCGGATCGGGCGCGGATCGTCGGCTTTTTGGTCAACAAGTTCCGGGGCGATCCGAGCCTCTTCGCCGCGGGGCTGGACGAGGTGGCGCGGCGCACCGGCTGGCATGCCCTCGGCCTGATTCCATGGTTCCACGAGGCCTGGCGGCTGCCGGCGGAGGACGCGATGGCGCTGGATTCGGCGTCCTGGCGCCGGCCCGGCGACGGCGTGGTTCGGATCGCGGTACCGCGGCTGCCGGGGATCTCCAACTTCGACGACCTCGATCCGCTGCGCGCCGAACCCGAGGTGGCGCTCGACCTCGTGACGCCGGGCCGCGCGCTTCCGGGGGACGCCGACCTCGTGCTGCTGGCGGGCTCGAAGACGACGCTCGGCGACCTGGCGTTCCTCCGTGAGCAGGGCTGGGACATTGACATCCAGGCGCATCGCCGGCGCGGCGGCGCCATTCTCGGAATTTGCGGCGGCTTCCAGATGCTGGGCGAGCGAATCACCGATTCAGTTGGCCTCGAGGGCGCGGCGGGCGAGGCGGCGGGACTTGGGCTTTTGGCGCTACGCACGGTGCTCGGCGGCGCCAAGCGCCTCGCGCCCGCGGCGGGCACGGCCGTCGAGACCGGCGCCGAAGTCTCCGGCTACCTGATGCACGTCGGACGTAGCGAGGGGGCGGACCTCGGGCGGCCGATGCTGCGCCTCGGCGGCCGCCCCGACGGCGCGGTCTCGCCCGACGGGCGGGTGATGGGCTGCTATTTGCACGGCCTGTTCGCCGCCGACGGCTTCCGTCGCGACTTCCTGTCGGCGCTCGGCGCCCGCGCGCCCGGCCGCTTCAGCTACGACGCGGCGGTGGACGCGAGCCTGGATAAGCTCGCGGCGCACCTGGCCGAGGCGGTGGATCTCGACGCGCTGCTCGACCTCGCGGTTCAGCGGTAGAGCCAGATGAAGAGAATGGTGATGGTGAAGAGGAGGCCCCAAGCGTGGAGATAGAGCCGCAACGCGCGGCGGATGTCCTCGGCCGTGGCCGCCTTGCGGCCGTCGCCCATCCAGGGGTCGTCGGAGACGACGCCGCCATAGCTCCGGGGGCCGTTGAGCGCGAGGTCGAGGGCACCGGCCATCGCCGCCTCCGGCCAGCCGGCGTTGGGCGATTGGTGCCCGGATGCATCGCGGCGCATCGCCTGGTTGGCGCCACGCCAGCTCGCCTCGGGGACCAGCAACGCGGGCAGCGCCAGCAGGCCGCCGGTGATTCGCGCCGGAATGTAGCTCAGAAAATCGTCCAGCTTGGCGGCGGCGCGGCCGAACTCGCGGTGTCGCTCGCTTTTGTGGCCGATCATGCTGTCGGCGGTGTTGACGGCCTTGTAGACGAGCATGCCCGGCAGGCCGAACAGCATGTACCAGAACCAGGGCGCGACGACGGCGTCGGAGAAATTCTCCGCCAGCGATTCGATGGCGCCCCGCGCGACGCCCGCGGAATCGAGCGTTTCCGGGTCACGGCCGAGCAGATGGCGCACCGCCTCGCGACCCCCTTCGAGGCCTCCCGTCTCCAGCCCCCGGGCGACCTTGGCGACATGGTCGTACAAGTCGCGTCCCGCCAGCAGCACGGCGACGACCACGGCTTCCAGCAGCAGCGAGAAGGGCGTCTGGACGAAGGCCCAGGTCAAGAAGACGCCGATCCCGGCGTGCAGCGGCACGATCGCGATCATGACCACGAGACCTCGCCGCCGCCGGCTTTCGGGCGAGCGGGTCTCGTCGTTGAGGCGCACGTCCAGGGCACCGATCAGCCGTCCCATCGCCGCCACGGGATGGCCGATCACGCGGTAGACGGCGGACGGCTCGCCGATCAGCGCGTCGAGCACCAGACCCAGCGCCAGTATGGCGAAGGGGTCGATATATATGTCGATCATCGGAAACATCGGCCGAACTTGCGCCGGACCGAGAGGACCGTCAACGCGGTCCGGCAGAGTCGAGGGAGGAAGCCGGAATGGGCAAACTGGGCGTAATGGTCTGCGGCCATGGCAGTCGCGACGCCGACGCGATTCGAGAGTTCGAAGCGGTGGCGGCCGGCATCGCTGAGCGCTTGCCGCAATACGACGTCGATTCCGGCTTCCTCGAATTCGCGACCCCGCTCATCCGCGAGGGGCTGGACGCGCTCAGGGCGCGCGGCGTCGACGACATCCTGGCGGTGCCGGGGATGCTGTTCGCCGCCGGCCACGCCAAGAACGACATCCCCTCGGTGCTGAACAGCTATCAGGCGCAACACGATTCCCTGCGTATCCGCTACGCCCGCGAGCTGGGTATCGACCCGAAGCTGCTACGCGCCTCGGCCGACCGGATCGAGGCGGCGGTGCGAAACGCCGAGGGAGAGGTTCCGGCGCACGAGACGCTGCTGGTGGTGGTCGGCCGGGGCGCTTCCGATCCCGACGCCAACTCCAACGTCGCCAAGGTGACCCGAATGCTCTGGGAGGGCTTCGGCTTCGGCTGGGCGGAGACGGCCTATTCCGGCGTCACCTTTCCGCTGGTCGGCCCGGCGCTGGAGCACGCCGCCAAGCTCGGCTACCGGCGGATCGTCGTCCATCCCTATTTCCTCTTCACCGGGGTGCTGGTGAAACGGATTTACACCCACACCGACCGGGCGGCGGCGAGGCACCCGGAGATCCAGTTCGTCAAGGCGCCCTACCTCAACGACCATCCCCTGGTGCTCGACGCCTTCGCCGATCGGGTGGGCGAAATTCTCGACGGCAAAAACGTGATGAACTGCCAGCTTTGCAAGTACCGCGCCCAGGTGCTCGGCTTCGAGGCCGAGGTCGGCCTGGCGCAGGAGAGCCATCACCATCACGTCGAGGGCTTGCTGGCGCGCGAGGACGAGGACGAGCACGGCCACCATCATCACCATCGGGGCCACCACCCCTACCCGCACCGCGACCATCCGCTCGGCCCGGTGAGCTTGAAGGACGAGGAGGACTGAGCGGGGAATGGCGATCTTCGATGCCTATCTCGTCGTCGACTGGAGTGCCGCGGCCCGGCCCCGCCAGGGCGCGGACAGCATCTGGTACGGCCTCTACGAGCGCGGCCGGCGCGGCCTCCGGGCCTGCGCGCTCGCCAACCCCTCGACCCGGTCCGAGGCCTTGGAACGGCTGGCCGAGATCCTGGCCCGGCTCGCGACGCGGGGGCGGCGCACCCTCGCGGGCTTCGATTTCCCGAACGCCTATCCGGCCGGTTTCGCGCGCCGCGCCGGCTTCCCGGGCACGCCGTGGCGCGCGGTCTGGGACGGGATCGCCGAGCTGGTCGAGGACCGGCCCGACAACGCCAACAACCGTTTCGAGGTCGCGGCCGGGCTCAACGAGCGGATATCCGGCGCCGATTTTCCTTTTTGGGGCTGTCCGGCGGGGCGCGCCGGACCCCGCCTCTCCGCCCGCAAGGTCGACCGCCACGCGGCGGAGGGGTTGGCCGAGCGGCGCCTGGCGGAGGCCTGGGTGCCCAGGGCGCAGCCCTGCTGGAAACTCGCCTACACTGGCTCGGTAGGCAGCCAGGCGTTGCTCGGCATCCCGGTGCAGCGGGCGCTCAGGGACGATTCCCGGCTCCGCGACCAGACCCTCGTCTGGCCGTTCGAGACCGGCCTCCGGCCGCCGCCCGAAGGTGATTGGCGGGTCGTGTTGGCCGAGGTCTACCCCTCGCTGGCGCCCATCGCGCTCGGCCACGGCCCGGTGAAGGACGCCCGCCAGGTGACTGCGACCTGCCGCCTGTTGGCGCGGCGCGACGAGGCGGGCCAGCTCGCGGTCGATCTCGCCGGCCCGCCCGAGCTCGATTCCCGCGCCCGAAAGATCGTCGAGCGGGAGGAGGGCTGGCTGCTCGGCGCCGGCACCTTCCCGGCGACGCGGCGCGCCGGCGGCGAGGCCTACCTCGCCGAGCCGGCGGCGATCCAGGCCCAGTCCTTCGCCCGGGTGCGCGAGGCGGCGCGGCTGGAGGCGCCGACGGCGGGATTGGACCGGATCGCCGAGCGGGTAGTGCACGCGACGGCGATGCCGGAACTGGCGGACCGCCTGGTGGGAAGCGACGATTTCGTCCAGGCGGCGATTCGCGCGCTGGGCGCGGGCGCGCCGATCTTGGTCGACTGCGAGATGCTGGCGCGCGGCATCACCGCGCGGCGCCTGCCCTCGGGATGCGAAGTGCATTGCAGCCTGAACGATCCCCGGGTGCCGGGCCTCGCGCGGCGCCGGGCGACGACCCGGTCCGCCGCCGCGCTCGAACTCTGGCGCGCTCGCCTGGAAGGTGGCGTGGTGGCGATCGGCAACGCGCCGACGGCGCTCTTTCACTTACTGGCGATGCTGCGCGCGGGCGCGCCACGGCCCGCCGCGATCGTCGCTCTGCCGGTCGGCTTCGTCGGCGCGGCCGAGGCCAAGGCCGCGTTGATGGCGGAGAGCCACGGCGTCCCCTATCTGACGCTTCCCGGCCGGCTCGGCGGCAGTGCCATGGCGGCGGCAGCGGTCAACGCCCTCCTGGGCCTCGCCGGGGAGGGAATCGAATGAGCGCCTGGCTCAGCGTGATCGGAATCGGCGAGGATGGTCTCGCCGGCCTCGGCGCCGCACCCCGGAGCCTGATCGAGGCGGCCGAGGTGCTGGTCGGCGGCAAGCGGCACCACGCCCTGCTGCCCGATCATACGGCGGAGCGGCTGGGCTGGCGGTTTCCGCTCGAACCCTTGATGGCGGAGCTGGAGGCCCGGCGCGGCAAGCGCGTGGTCGTGCTGGCGAGCGGAGATCCCTTCTGTTACGGCATCGCCGCGACGCTCGCGCGCCACCTGCCGCTGGCTGAGATGCGGGTGCTGCCGGCGCCGTCGGCCTTCGCGCTGGCCCGCGCCCGGCTCGGCTGGCCGGCCCACACGGTCCAATGCCTGACGCTGCACGGCCGGCCGCTCGAGATCGTCGCCGGTTGGCTGCTGGCGGGCCAGCGGTTGCTGCTGTTGAGCCACGACGGGGCGACGCCCGCCAAGCTCGCGGCCTTGCTCGCCGCGCACGGCTTCGGGCCCTCGCGGATGGTCGTGCTGGAGCACATGGGGGGCGAGAAGGAGCGAATCGTCGAGACCACGGCGGGCGAATGGGGCGAAGCCGGCGCGGCCGACCTCAACACCATCGCGCTTCTATGCCGGTCCGAGCCGGGCGTGCCCTCGCGCCCCCGCGTGCCCGGACTTCCCGACGAGGCGTTCCGTCACGATGGCCTGATCACCAAGCGGGAAGTGCGCGCCGCGAGCCTCGCGGCGCTCGGCCCGCTCCCCGGCGCGCGGCTCATCGACGTCGGCGCCGGCGCCGGCTCCATCGCCATCGAGTGGCTCAGGGCAGCCGCCAACGCAAGCGCCGTGGCGATCGAGCGCGATGCCGCCCGCGCCGCCACCATCGCGGAAAACGCGGCCGCGCTCGGCGTCCCGAACCTCGATATCGTCACCGGCGAGGCACCGGCAGCGCTCAGCCATCTCGGACCGGCCGACGCGGTCTTCCTCGGCGGTGGCCTGACCGCCCCTGGCATGATCGAGGCCTGTCTCGCGCCCCTGGTCTCGGGCGGGCGGCTGGTCGCCAATGCCGTCACCGTGGAGGGCGAGGTGGTGCTGCTCGACGCCTGGCGCGCGCATGGCGGCGAGCTCAGGCGGCTGGCGATCAGCCGGGCCGAGGCGCTCGCCGGCGTCACCGCCTGGCGGGCCCTGGCGCCCGTCACCCAATGGGCGATGGTGGTGCCGTGAGCGGGCGCGTTTACGGCATCGGCGTCGGCCCGGGCGATCCGGAGCTGATCACGCTGAAGGCGCTGCGCCTGCTGACCACGGCACCGGTCATCGCCTATCCCGCGACCGAAACCGGCGAGAGCGTGGCGCGCCAGATCGTCGCCCCGCATCTCGCCGGCGGGCAGCGGGAAATCCCCATTCCGATCCCGATTCAGAGCGGCCCCTTCCCGGACGAGGGGGTCTACGAGCGGGCCGCCGAGGAGATCCTGGCCGTGGTCGCCGGCGGCGAGGACGTGGTCGTGCTGTGCGAGGGCGATCCCTTCTTCTACGGCTCCTTCCTCTATCTCTATGCCCGCCTGGCGGACCGCTGCCCGGTGGAGGTGGTGCCGGGCGTCTCCTCCCTGATGGCCTGCGCGGCGGTGCTGGGGGCGCCGCTGGCCGCGCGGAACGACGTGCTGGCGGTGCTGCCCGCGACGCTCGACGAAGCGACGCTCCGGAGCCGGATCGCCGCCGCCGATGGCGTAGCGCTGATCAAGGTCGGCCGCCACCTGGAGAAGGTGCGCGGCGTCCTGAATGGGATGGGACTGGCCGACGACGCCCGCTATATCGAGCGCGCGACCATGGCAACGCAGCGCCTCCTGCCGTTGGCCGAGGCACCGGCGCCGGCGCCCTATTTCTCCATGATCCTGGTCCACCGGCGCGGCGAGGCGTGGCGATGAGCCGCCCGGCGATCATCGCGCTCACCGCTAACGGCGCCACGTTGGCGCGCCGCATCGCGGACGCGCTGGGCGACGGCGAGATCCACGGCCTCGCGCGCCGCGTGGTTGCGGCCGACGTCGGCTTCGAGGACGTCGGCGATCATCTCCGCGCACTGTTCGGCGCCGGGCGGCCCATCGTCGGCCTCTGCGCCACCGGAATTCTGATCCGCGCGCTGGCGCGAGAGCTCAGTCACAAGCGGGCGGAACCACCGGTGCTGGCGGTGGCGGAGGACGGTTCCGCCGTCGTGCCGTTGCTGGGGGGTCATCGGGGCGCCAACGACCTGGCCCGGCGCATTGCAGACGAGCTCGGTGGGACCGCCGCGCTCACCACCGCGGGCGACGTTCGCCTCGATTTGGCGCTCGATTCACCGCCTCCCGGCTGGCGCGTCGCCGATCCGGACCCCGCGAAGGCGGTAACCGCAGCACTTCTCGCGGGCGAAGCCGTGGCACTCCATGTCGAGGCCGGGGAGGCGGATTGGCTGGTCCGGGGCGGCGCCGTGTTTTCGGGCGAGGGCGAGACGGCGGTACGCCTCACCGATCGAATTGTCCCGGCGCGGCCGGGCGAACTGCTGCTTCATCCGGCGACCCTGGCGCTCGGCGTCGGAACCGAGCGGGGGGCGCCGCCCGAGGCGCTCCGCGAGCTGGTTCTCGAAGCGCTCGCGGCGGAGGGCTTCGCACTCCCCTCGATCGCCTGCGTCGTCTCGCTCGACCTCAAGGCGGGGGAACCGGCGGTGCTCGAGCTGGCCGCCGGGCTCGAAGTGCCGGCGCGCTTCTTTGACGCTGCCCGGCTGGAGCAAGAAACCCCACGCCTGGCGACGCCGTCCGAGACGGTATTCCGCGCCGTCGGCTGCCACGGCGTGGCCGAGGCCTCGGCGCTTGCCGCGGCGGGGCCGGAGGCTGGGCTGGTGATCGCCAAGCGCCGGGGGGCGCGGGTGACGATGGCGCTCGCCCGCGCGGCCCGGGTCATCGATCCCGCTTCGGTCGGCCGCGCGCGGGGCCGGCTCGCCGTGGTCGGGATCGGTCCGGGGGCGCCCGAATGGCGGACGGGCGAGGCCGCGCGGCACTTGAGGGAAGCCGACGACGTCGTCGGCTACGAGCGCTATCTCGATCTCGTCGCCGACCTCACCGGCGGCGCTCGACGGCACGGCTTCGCAATCGGCGAGGAGCGGGCGCGGGTCGCCCATGCCCTCGATCTCGCGGCGGCGGGCCGCCGGGTCGCCCTGGTCTCCTCGGGCGATGCCGGGATCTACGCCATGGCGGCCCTGGTGTTCGAGCGGATCGACCAGGCTGGGCGCGGCGATTGGCGCCGCGTCGCGGTCGAGGTCGCGCCGGGGATCTCCGCCCTGCAGGCTGCTGCCGCCCGGATCGGCGCCCCCCTCGGCCACGACTTCTGCGCCATTTCCCTCTCCGACCTGCTGACGCCCCGGGCGGTGATCCACGACCGGTTGGAGGCGGCGGGGCGCGCTGGCTTCGTCGTCGCCCTCTATAACCCCGCCTCCCGCGCGCGACGTCGGGGTCTGGAAGAGGCGCTGGCGATCCTCGCCCGCCATCGCCCGCCCGAGACCCCGGTGGTGGTGGCGCGCAATCTCGGCCGGGTGGGCGAAACGGTGACGGCGGTGCCGCTCGATGCGCTCGATCCGGCCACCGTCGACATGATGACGCTGCTGATCGTCGGCAACCGCGAGACCCGGATGGTAAGGCAAGAGGACGGCCGGCACCGGGTCTACACGCCCCGGGGCTACGGCGCGGGGGCCGAGCGGGAGGCGACCTCGTGACCGTGCATTTCATCGGCGCTGGGCCGGGGGCGGCAGACCTGATCACCGTCCGGGGCCGCGATCTAATCGCAGCAGCGCCGGTGGTGCTTTATGCCGGTTCCCTGGTGGCGCCGGCAATGCTGCAATGGGCGGCGGCGGACGCCCGCGTCCTCGACACGGCGCCGATGACATTGGATGACATCATCGCCGAGATGGCCGAGGCGCATGGCCGGGGCGAGGAGGTCGCCCGGCTGCATTCGGGCGACCCCTCGCTCTATGGCGCGATCCAGGAACAGATGCGCCGGCTCGACGCGCTTTTCATTCCCTATGACGTGACGCCGGGCGTGCCGGCCTTCGCCGCCGCCGCCGCGACGCTGCGCCGCGAGCTGACGCTGCCCGGCATCGCGCAGTCCGTGGTGCTGACGCGCACCGCGATGAAGGCCTCGGCGATGCCGCCCGGCGAGGCGCTGGCCGCCTTCGCCGCCACCGGCGCGACGCTCGCCATCCACCTCTCGGTGCGCAATCTGGCCCATGTCTGCCGCGAGCTCACGCCCCACTACGGCGCCGATTGCCCGGCCGCCGTGGTCTACCGGGCGAGCTGGCCGGACGAGCAGGTGATCCGGGGCACGCTGGCCGATATTCGCAGCTCCGTGCGCGCGGCCAAGATCACCCGGACGGCGCTGATCCTGGTCGGGCCGGTGCTGGCCGAGGAGGGCTTCGACGACAGCCGCCTCTACGCCGCCGACCATCGCCACCTGCTCAGGCCCGGCAAGCGGGCGCGGGAATAGCGCGGCTACGCCTTGATCCAGGCGAGCGCCTCGGCGAGCTCGGTGGTTTCCGGCGCGGCCGGGAGCGGCGGACGCGCGATCATCACCACGGGGAGGGAGAGTTCGCGCGCGGCGTCGAGCTTGGCCCGCGCGCCCGCGCCGCCGGCGTTCTTGGCCACCACGACATCGACCCGCAGGCGACGGAACAATTCCACCTCCCGCGCCGGATCGAACGGCCCCCGCTCGAGCAGCAGGCGGTGGTTCAACAGCGGCAGCTCGGTGCTGGGCGGCTCGATCAAGCGGACGAGGAACTGGACCTCGCGGCGGATCGAGAAGGGGGAGAGATCGCGCCGGCCGATGGCCAGGAAGACCCGCTTTGCGCCCGCCGGCAGCGCGGCCGCGGCTTCGCTCGCGTCGGCCACCAGGGTCCAGCGATCGCCCTCGACTGCGGCCCAGGGCGGGCGGGAGAACCGCAGCAGGGGCACGCGGGCGGCGCGGGCGGCCTCGACCGCATGGCGCGAGATTTGCGCGGCGAAGGGGTGCGTCGCGTCGACCAGCCGCTCGAAACCGCCCTCGATCAGATGGCGGGCGAGCCCCTCGGCGCCGCCGAAGCCGCCGCGCCGTGTCGGAATCGCGAGCGGCGCCGGCGCGCGCGTCACGCCGGCGAGCGAGACGATGGCCGCCACCTCGGGATCGTCGGCGAGCACGCGGGCCAGCGCCGCCGCCTCCCCGGTGCCGCCCAGCACGAGAACCCGTGTCGGTTCAGGCGAAGCCGGCATGGCCGATCTCGTGTCCCTGGCGGTCATAGACCAGAACCTCGACCTCGGTGCCGCCGGCCAGCGTCGCCAGCGCCGTCCGCCGGGCTTGCCTGGCCACCGCGTCGGCGAGCGGGATGCCCGCCGCCAGCGCGATCTCGAGGGCGGCCCCGGCGCTGATCGCCACCTCGATTTCCGCCGCCGTCGGCGCGTCGCCGTCGTGGCGCCGCGCCAGGCGGGCGAGGAAGGCGGTGTCGACGGCCGAATGGTCCGAATGCAGGTCCAGGTGCCCTGCGGCGAGCTTGCCGAGCTTGGCGAAGCCGCCGGCGATAGAGAGCTTCGCCACCGGATGGTCGCGGAGATACTTCAACAGCCCCCCGGCGAAATCGCCCATGTCGATTAGCCCCTGTTCCGACAAGCCATGGCGGGCACGGACCGCCTCCTCCGAGGTTCGTCCCGTGGCCGCGCCGATGTGATCGAGGCCGAGCGCCCGGGCGACGTCGATCCCGCGGTGGATCGAGTGGATCCAGGAGGCGCAGGAATAGGGGATGACGATCCCCGTGGTGCCGAGGATCGAGAGCCCGCCGACGATGCCGAGCCGCCCGTTCGTGGTCTCGCGGGCCAAATCCTCGCCGCCGGGAATCGAGATCGTGACCTCGACCCCACCCGCGCTTCTGCCCTCGGCCAGGTGCGCGCGGGCCACCTCGCGAATTGCCCGCTCGATCATCTTTCGCGGCACCGGGTTGATCGCCGGCTCCCCCGGGGCCAGGGGAAGGCCGGCGAGCGTCACCGTGCCGACGCCCTCGCCGGCGCGAAACACCACGCCTTCCCTACGGCCGAGACGGCGGACCCGCGCCTTCACCGTGGCGCCGTGGGTGACGTCGGGATCGTCGCCCGCATCCTTGACGATTCCCGCCTCCGCCCAACCCTCGCCCCGTGCCTCGGTGGCGAGCGCGAAGGCCACCTTCGCCCCCCGGGGCAGCGTGATTTCGACGGGATCGGGAAACTCACCCGTGAGCAGCGCGGCAAAGGCCGCCTTCGCCGCCGCCGTCGCACAGGCGCCGGTCGTCCAGCCGCGCCGCAAACTCTGTCGTTCCACGCCTCGCATGGCGGATAGTGTAGCGATCGGGGTCGTCGGATGACTAGCTTCCACGCGACCGGCTGCCGCATAATGGCGCCATGATCGAGGGGCTATCGACATCCGCGCTGCCGTCGCTCGAGCCGGGCTGGGTCTGGCTCGCCGGCGCCGGGCCGGGCGATCCGGGCCTGCTGACGGTATTGGCGCTGAAGGGCCTGCAAGAGGCCGACGTCGTGGTGCACGACGCGCTGGTCGACGAGCGGGTGCTGGCGCTGGCCCGAGGCGGGACGAGCTTGGAGTTCGCCGGCAAGCGCGGCGGCCGGCCCTCGGCCAAGCAACGCGACATCACCTGCCGGCTGATCGAACTCGCCACCGCCGGGCGGCGGGTCTTGCGGCTCAAGGGGGGCGATCCCTTCGTCTTCGGCCGGGGCTGCGAGGAGGCGCTGGCGTTGCGGCGCGCCGGCGTGCCGTTCCGCGTCGTGCCCGGGGTGACGGCGGCGATCGGCGGCCTCGCCTATGCCGGCATTCCGCTGACCCACCGCGACGCCAATTCGGCCGTCACCCTGGTGACCGGACACGCCAGCTCCGGCGAGGTGCCGGACGGGCTCGATTGGGCGGCGATCGCCAGGGGCTCGCCGGTGATCGTGCTCTACATGGCGATCAAGCATCTGGAGCGGATCTCGAACCGGCTGATCGCCGGCGGCCGGGCGGCCGACGAGCCGGTCGCGGTAATCTCCGAGGCCGCGACGCCGCGCCAGCGGCTCCTGCGGGCGACGCTCGCCACCGTGGCGGCGGAGGTGGAGGCCGGCGGGATGCGCCCGCCGGCCCTGGTGGCGATCGGCCCGATCGTGGAGCTGGAAGGCGCGCTCGGCTGGCTCGGGGTCGCCGACGGCGGGGCGGGCCTGGATCGCCGCCGTGCCGGCTGAAAGCGCTGATGGCGCGCCCGGACTGATCGTCGCCGCGCCCGCCTCCGGCGCCGGCAAGACGCTCCTCACCCTGGGGTTGCTGGCGCATATGCGCGCGAATGGCCCGCATGCGCGCGGCTTCAAGGTCGGTCCGGACTATATCGATCCCGGCTTTCACGCCCGGGCGAGCGGGCATCCCTGCCCCAACCTCGATCCCTGGGCGATGCGGCGCGAGAGCATTAGGCACGCCTATGCCCGGCTCTCCAAGGGCGCCGAAATCATCCTCGGCGAAGGCGTGATGGGCCTCTACGACGGGGCCCGGGACGGAACCGGCAGCACCGCCGATCTGGCGGCGTTGCTGGGCTTGCCGGTGCTGCTGGTGCTCGACGTCCGCGGCCAGGCGGCCTCGGCGGCGGCCACCGCCCTCGGCTTCCAGCGCTATCGCGACGAGGTGACATTCGCCGGCGTGGTCTGCAACCGGGTCGGCGGCGCCGGCCACGAGGCGATGCTGCGCCGCGCGCTCGACGAGGCCGCCATTCCCTGTTTCGGTTGCCTCCCGCGCGACGACGGGCTCGAATTGCCGTCGCGCCATCTGGGCTTGGTGCAAGCCGACGAGCGAGAGGATCTGGATCGCTTCCTGGCGCGGGCGGCGGCCTGGGTCGGCGACCGTCTGGACGTCGAGGCCATCGTCCGGGCAGCACGCGGGCCAGGCGGCATCGCGGCGTCGGAACCCTCGCCGCCGCTACCGCCGCTCGGGCAACGCATCGCCGTCGCCCGAGACGCCGCCTTCGCCTTCGCCTACGACGCGGTGCTGGCGGGTTGGCGTCGCGGCGGCGCCGAGATCCTGCCGTTCTCGCCCTTGGGCGACGAGGCCCCGGCGGGCGACGCCGACGCGGTCTATCTCCCGGGCGGCTATCCGGAGCTATACGCGGACCGCCTGGCCGCCGCCGGGTCGTTTCTGGATGGGCTGGCCGCCGCAGCCGGCCGGGGGGCCGCGATCTATGGCGAGTGCGGCGGCTTCATGGTGCTCGGCCGAGGGCTGGTGGACGCCAAGGGCCGACGGCACCGGATGGCGGGCCTACTGCCGGTGGAGACCAGTTTCGCCGCGCCCGAGCTTCATCTGGGTTATCGCCGGATCGCGCTGCTGGAAGACGGTCCGCTCGGGTCCCGGGGGACCGCCTATCGGGGGCACGAATTCCACTACGCCCGTCTCGTGGGAAACGACGGCGGCGCGGCGCTGTTTCGCGCCGCCGATGCCGAAGGGTGGGGAGAAGTCGATGTGGGATGCCGCGTCGGGCGGGTTATGGGCAGCTATCTCCACCTCATCGATTCCGCGAGCGCGCCAGACGTCGCGCCGCGCGCTCGGCCATCCGCGCTTCCCTGACGGCGCGGCGCTCGGCCTCGATCTGGTCGGCGCCCAAAAGCTCGCGGCGCTCGGCCACCCGCTCCAGGATGCGGCGACGTTCGTCCCTCGACACCGCCATCCAGCCCCCGATCTCCGCCGCGCCGCGATAGCAACCGCGACAGTATCCGGTCTCCGGGTTCATCGAGCAGATGCCGATACAGGGCGAGATCGGTTCGCGAAGCGTGTTCATGGCGCCCGGACCCTAGTGGATAGAATCCAACATATGGTACCCCTACGACGGTTTCCCGAGTTCTTCCGGAAAGGCGCCCGGTGCGCCGTGATGGGGGCGCATCACAAGCGCCGGGCAACGCGTCCGGCGGGCTCGGGAAGCCGCCCTTCGGGTCCCATATCCTGGCTTCTCGGGGCGTCGGGCACCCTTGACGATGTGCCGGCATCGCCGGCGGGCGCCCTCCTGGCGAGAAACCAGGATATGGGATCGTAGGGGTACCATATGTTGGATTCTATCCACTAGAGCACGATCCGACCATATGGAAGCGTTTGATGGCGGCAAATCGGCCTCTGGGGCAGGCGCGCCGCGCCGCGCGATGCGGGCCATCGGGCAAGCGGCCGGGCCCACCCCAGAGGCCGATTTGGCCCACCGAAGGCCGGGTTCTTTTGGGCCGTGGCGGCGAAAAGGGCATTCATGAGGCATTCATTTTCCTGATTACGCACTTCACTCAGCCGGGTTGATGTAGTATAAATCGTGAACAAATGGCGGTTTTTCTGGAGGTTCACAATGCCACGCAACAAGGTTCAGTTCCAGAAGGGGCTCAGCGAGCCGCGTTTTCGTGAGTTGTACGGTACCGAGGAGCAGTGTCGCGAGGCCCTTTTCCGCTGGCGCTGGCCGGAGGGGTTCGCCTGCCCCGATGTGGCGCCACGCGCCATTGCGAGATCGCCGGGCGAAAACTCTACCAATGCGCCGCCTGCCGTCATCAAGTCTCGCTGACCGCCGGCACGCTCTTCCACGCGACCAAGCTGGCGCTGACCCTGTGGTTCTCGGCGATCTATCACATGACCCAATCGAAGAAAGGGATCTCCTCCCTCGAACTCGGCCGGCGGCTCGGCGTCACCCAGACCACGGCCTGGAAGATCAAGCAGAAACTGATGCAGTCCATGCTCGAGCGCGATGCCAAATTGCCGCTCACCGGGCGGGTGGAGATGGACGATGCCTACCTCGGCGGCCGCCGTTCCGGGGCCAAGCGCGGCCGGGGCGCGCCGGGCAAGACGCCGTTCGTCGCCGCCGTCCAGACCACGGCGGAGGGCCAGCCCGTGCGCATCAAGCTGCGCCGCGTCAAGGGCTTCCGCAAGAGAGAGATCGCCAAGATGGCCAAGCGCGACCTGAGCCCTGGGGCGACCGTTTTCAGCGACGGGCTCAACTGCTTCACCGCCGTCACCACGCGGGGCTGTGCGCATCATCCGATATCCACCGGCTCCGGACCCGGGGCCGTCGCCGGGCCCGCCTTCAAATGGGTCAACACCACCCTCGGCAACCTCAAAAACACCCTGCGCGGTACCTACCATGCGATCCGACCCAAGCATGTGCCGCGCTACCTGGCGGCGTTCCAGTACCGATACAACCGCCGCTACCGGCTCGCCGACATGATCGAAGCCCTCGGCCGCGATGCCCTGCGCACGCCGCCCATGCCATATCGGCTCCTGAAGTTGGCTGAGGTTAGTGCGTAATCAGGTTCATTTTTGCCCGAAAATGAATGTTTTTCCGCCCAAATGAATGCTTTCGCTTCGCTCGCGACCTAAATGACGTCCCGCGCGGTGGGTTTCTCGCGGCGCCGGGAGGGCCGGCAGCGCGATGGCGTCTTCGAGGCGGTGAGGGCCGAGATCGAGGGCGTCGCCGCCAGCGAGGGCCGCCCCCGCCTGCCGGTCGCCGAGCGGGGCCAGGACGGGCACGAGCGGGGGCCCGAGGGGATCGCCTTCGCCGACATCGGCTTCGACGTCGATGTCGGCGCTTTGTTCCAGACCCCGGGCAAGCTCGCGGCCGAGGCTATCGAGGCCGACGTGCACGTCGTCGGCGTCTCGAGCCAGGCGGCGGGCCACGAGACCTTGGGGCCGGAGCTGATCGAGGCGCGCCGCGATGCGGGCCATCGGGCAAGCGGCGCAACGCACCCCAGAGGCCGATTTGGGCCACCGAAGGCGTAGTCAAACGTTTCCATATGGTCGGATCGTGCTCTAGGTGGCGAGCGTCGCCAAGGCGAGCAGAAACGCAGCCTCGCTGACCTGCTGCGCGGCACCTAGTACATCGCCCGTCCGCCCGCCGAGGCGGCTCCGGGCCAACCGGTGGACGGCGCCGACGGCAATCGCCATGGCCACGAGGCCGGCGAGCACGAACTCCCAGGAAAGCGCCAAGAGCGCCAGCGCCACGGCAATCGCGAGGCTGAGCCCGGTGGCCCCCGCCGTGGGCCGGCCGGCGTGGTGGGCGAGACCGTCGCTCCGCGCCGCCGGCAGGGCGTGCATGAGGGGGACCATGGCGGCGCGGCCGAGGACCGCGGCGACGACCAGGGCCACGGCGCGTGCCTCGGCGCCGGACAGCTCGGCGAGCGTCACCAGCCGGAGCGCGAAGACGATCAGAAGCGCGAGGACGCCGAAGGCGCCGATGCGGGAATCCCGCATGATCTCGAGCCGCCGCGCCCGGTCCGGTCCGCCGATGCCGTCGGCGAAATCGGCGAGCCCGTCCTCGTGCAGAGCGCGGGTGAACCAGGTCGCGAACGCGAGGGCGAGGACGATCGCCGCGAGCGGCGGCGTGCCCACGACCTCGAGCAGCAGGAGCAGCGTCGCCGCCAGCCCGCCGACCAGAAGGCCCGCGAGCGGAAAGGCCCAAACCGCCGCCGCGAGCCGTTCGCCCGGCAGCTCGAGAGCGTGCGAGACCGGTAGCCGGGTGAGGAAGCCGAGCGCGCGGCGGGCCTCGGTGATCGCCTCAGGCATGCCGCCCCGCCCGTCCTCGGTGCCTGGGAAATTCATTGCAGCCGGCTCGCCCCCTGGAGCATAACTCGGGCCCGAAAATAACCCGAACCAAGAACAGAAGAAACCACATGACGCAACCGCCGGCACCCGAAACTTTCCACGAAATTCCCGCCCTCTTGTCGGCCGCGCCGAGCGCCGACGACGTGGCGGGCGCGGCGGCCCGGGCGCGCGAGGCTCGACTGACCAAACCCGCCGGCGCGCTCGGTCGGCTGGAGCAACTGGTCGTCTGGCTGGCCCAGTGGCAGGGCCGCCATCCGCCCGTGCTCGACGATGTGCGGGTGCTGATCTTCGCCGGCAATCACGGCATCGCCCGGCGCCGCGTCTCGGCCTTTCCGGCCGAGGTGACGATGCAAATGGTGGCGAACTTCGAAGCGGGCGGTGCCGCCATCAATCAGTTGAGCCGCTTCGCCGGGGCCGAGCTTTCGGTCCTGGCACTCGACCTCGAGCGGCCGACGGCGGACTTCACCGAGGCTCCGGCGATGGACCAGGCGGAATGCCTCGCCGCCCTTCGCGCCGGCTACCAGGCGGTGCCGCCCGGCGCCGAGCTGGTGGTGCTGGGAGAAATGGGGATCGCCAACACCACCGCCGCCGCCGCGCTTAGCGCCGCGCTGCTCGGCGGCACGGCGCAGGACTGGGTCGGTCGGGGCACCGGGGTCGACGACTTCGGCCTCGCCCGCAAGCGCGCGGTGGTGGCCCGCGCGCTGGCCCACCACGGCGACGCGCTGGCCGACCCGCTGGAGGCGCTCCGCCGCCTCGGCGGGCGGGAGATCGCGGCGCTGACGGGCGCGATCCTGGCCTGCCGCCTCGCGCCGGTGCCGGTGGTGCTGGACGGATATGTCGTCGGCGCGGCGGCGGCCGTGCTGGCGCGCCTGGCCGAAGGCGCGCTCGAGCACGCGCTCGCCGGTCATTGCTCGGCCGAGCCCGGCCACCGACGATTGCTGCAAGCACTCGCCATGGCACCACTGCTCGACCTCGACATGCGCCTCGGCGAGGCCTCGGGCGGCGCCCTCGCCGTAGTGCTGCTGCGCGCGGCGCTGGCGACCCATCTCGGCATGGCGAGTTTCGCCGAAGCGGGCGTGGACACAGCCGTGGAACCGTCCTAAGTCGCCGCCCGGGGCGCGCCGCCCGGGCGTGGTTTCCGGTTTCGCCGGTTACGCCATTTGGGCTATAGTCGCCACCGACGGACACACGGACGGACGACGTGAGCAATACTTTCGTCAAGAAATTCAGCTATTCGCTGGAGGAGCTGATCGAGTGCGGCCACGGCCGGCTGTTCGGCCCGGGCAATGCGCGTCTGCCGCTGCCGCCGATGCTGATGTTCGACCGGATCGTGCGCATCTGCGAGACGGGCGGAGCCTTCGGCAAGGGCGAGATCGTGGCGGAGCTGGACCTCAATCCGGACCTCTGGTTCTTCGGCTGCCACTTCGAATCCGATCCCGTAATGCCGGGCTGTCTCGGCCTCGACGCCATGTGGCAGCTCGTCGGCTTTTTCCTCGGTTGGAACGGCCTGCCAGGCAAGGGCCGCGCGCTCAGTACCGGCCAGGTCAAGCTCAAGGGCGAGGTCGTGCCGACGGTTCGACACCTGACCTGGCAGATCGACATCAAGCGGATTTTCAGCCGCAAAATGGGCCTCGGCGTCGCCGACGGCATTATGAAGGCGGACGACGAGGTGGTCTACGAAGCCAGCGACCTACGCGTCGGCGTCTTCGCCTGAAGCCGAGGAAGGCAGCGATATGCGACGTGTCGTGGTTACCGGGATGGGGATCGTTTCGAGCATCGGCAACGACCAGGACGAGGTGCTCGAGTCCTTGCGGTTGGGCCGCTCCGGCATCGTCGCGGCCGAGGAATATGCTGAGCGGGGCTTCCGCTCCCACGTGCACGGCGCCATCGATATCGATTTGAACGCGCGCATCGATCGCAAGGCGCGCCGCTTCATGGGCGACGGCGCGGCCTACAACTACGTCGCGATGCAACAGGCGATCGAGGACGCGGGGCTGCAGGCGGAGCAGGTCTCGAACCCGAGATCCGGCCTCGTCGTCGGCTCCGGCGGACCCTCCACCCGCAATCAGATCCTCGCCATCGACACCGCGCGCGAGAAGAGCGCGAAGCGCGTCGGCCCCTACATGGTGCCGCGCTGCATGTCGAGCACCAACTCCGCCTGCCTGGCGACCGTATTTAAGATCAAGGGTGTCAACTACTCGATGACCGCGGCCTGCGCGACCAGCGCGCATTGCATCGGCCACGGCGGCGACCTGATCCGCGCCGGCCGGCAAGACATCGTCTTCGCCGGCGGTGGCGAGGAGATCGACTGGACGCTTTCGGTCCTGTTCGACGCCATGGGGGCGATGAGCTCGGGCTACAACGACACGCCGGAGAGGGCCAGCCGCGCCTTCGACGTCGATCGCGACGGTTTCGTCATTTCCGGTGGTGGCGGCCTACTGGTCCTGGAGGAGGTGGAGCACGCCAAGGCGCGCGGCGCCACGATCCATGCCGAACTCGTCGGCTATGGCGCCACCTCCGACGGCGAGGACATGGTGCAGCCCTCCGGCGAGGGCGCGGCGCGCTGCATGGCGATGGCGCTCGACAGCGTCGAGGGCGAGATCGACTACATCAATGCCCACGGCACCAGCACGCCGATCGGCGACGTGCGCGAGATCGAGGCGATCCGCGAGGTCTTCGGCGACGCGCCGCCGCCGATCAACTCGACCAAATCGCTCACCGGGCACAGCCAGGGCGCCACCGGCGTGCACGAGGCGATTTACAGCCTGCTGATGATGCGGCACGACTTCATCGCCGCCTCGGCCAACATCGACAATTTGGATCCCGCCTGCGGCAACGCGCCGATCGTTCGCGAGCGCTGGGACGGCGTCAGTTTGAATCGCGTGATGTCGAACAGCTTCGGCTTCGGTGGCACCAACGCCGCGTTGGTTTTTCAGCGCTTCGAGGAGTAACGATGGCGGCGAGGGCGAGTGTTTTGTCGCCGCTTCGGCGGCGGCGTTTCGTGGTGGCGTCATGAGCGAGGGCGGGACGGGGCGGTTGATGGCGGGTAAGCGGGGCTTGGTGCTCGGCGTCGCCAACGATCATTCGATCGCCTGGGGCGTGGCCCGGCGGCTCGCGGCGCATGGCGCGGAACTCGCCTTCACCTATCAGGACGACGCCTTTCGCAAGCGGGTCGAGCCGCTGGCGGCCGCGGTCGGGGCTGAGATCGTCATGGCGTGCGACGTCGCCGACGCAAGCAGCCTCGACGCGCTCTTCGGCGAGCTGAGCACGCGCTGGGGCCGGCTGGATTTCCTGGTCCACGCGATCGCCTATTCCGACAAGGCCGAGCTTCGCGGCCGTTACGTCGATACGACGCGGGAGAATTTCCGCAACACGCTGCACATCTCCTGTTTCTCCTTCACCGATCTCGCGCGGCGCGCCACCGCGCTGATGGACGGGGGTGGCAGCCTGGTGACGCTCACCTATCTGGGGGCCAGCCGGGTGATGCCGAGCTACAACGTCATGGGCGTCGCCAAGGCTGCGCTGGAGGCGAGCATCCAATATCTCGCGGTCGATCTCGGTAAGGACGGGATCCGGGTCAACGGCATCTCGGCCGGGCCGATGCGGACGCTGGCCGGCTCGGCCATCGCCGATGCGCGCTACGTCTGGCACTACAACCAGGACAATTCCCCCCTGAAGCGCAACGTCACCCTGGACGAGGTGGGGAACGCCGGGCTCTATCTGCTGAGCGATCTTTCCGCCGGCGTGACCGGCGAGACCCTGCACGTCGACGCGGGCTTCCACGTCATCGGCATCCCCAGGCCTTCATCGAAGGACGAGGGCGGCGAAGGCTGAAGCCCTCGGCCAAGACCCCACCATCACGAGATGACGGGCGGTTCGTGGCTCCACTCCGTGTGTTCGAAGGCGCGCGCGGGCGCGTGGCCGGCGGTGGCGCGAAAGCCGCCCCAAGGCCAGTCCCGGGGCCGCGCCACCATGCCGGCGCGGACCGGGTCCGGCACCACATGGCGGCAGAGCTCCAGGAGATGCGCCTCGCGCTCGACCAGAATAGCCTTGTAGCGGCCTTGGAAGACGTGCCCGGTCCGCCCTCGGGCCCGGTCGGCCGCTGGGTGAAGACGCCGTTCAGCTGCCGCATGCCGCCGGACAGGTTCGCCATCGGTGTCTCGACGAGCAGATGGTAGTGGTTGTCCATCAGACACCAGGCATGCCGGAGCCAGGCGAAGCGCTCGACCGCCGCGCCCAGCAGGTCGACGAAGAGCCGGCGATCATCGTCGTCGCGCACGATGTCGGCGCGGGCGTTGCCCCGGTTGGTAACGTGGTGGAGCGCGCCGGGGTATTCGATGTGGAGCGGTCGCAATATGAGCCGATCCTAAGGAAGCCGAGCGCAAAAAACAAGACCTGACCCCTAAGCTCTTGCGTGTCGGGACGTATCGTGCCAACCTTTACTCACACCAGATATTTCTAGAGCAGATCGTTGCGTTGCGATTCGATTGCCGAAAGGGCCTTTTTGGTCATACGAAGAAACCGCTTTGCCTCATCTGGGCTGATCATCATGAACGGTTCGCTGACGATGTCGGTCGAGAATGATCCGCTGCGCCACGTCCTAATGGAGTACTTTTCACTGTCGGAGTGCGCATAGACCTTGTTGCGCAATTCAATAAGATTTTTATGCAGTCCCTTTTCCGCCAGGGAATACCCTAGTGGCTCTTTTGTCAACCGTGGCCAACTCTTACTCTTCGTGAAAGCCCTCGCATAGGATACGACCAAAGCGGTTACATAAACGGACTGCTGGAAGTACACGGATCCACGTTTCTCCCATGGCTTGTAATGCCAGCCTTTTTTAAGGATGAGTTCCGCACACTGCTGCGCAAAGACGATGTCTCGGCCTGACACATATAATTTCCCGCAAAGCCGCCTGTCTCTTTCGCTGAGCGCAAGTTCCATCTTTTCAGACATCGTCTGCATCGCAATAATTCCCCGATGGTAGAATGCGTAGTCGGCCTTTATTGGTGCATTCGACTAGGTTCGTATTCTCAGCAAAACTATAGCACCTTCGCGCAATCTCGTGAACTATGATCTTAGATTGACTCCTTCGGGTCATCAGCCAACGAAAGTCGAATCCTGTCGCCACATGCGAAACCTCCGGCAAAGTGGATATTGGCACTCGGATGGTCGCGGTAGGGAAGCGGGTTGCCGCGCTCCCCCCGCAGTTACGGTAGGAATGCGCATTGCTGCGCACCCCCCGCGGTTACGGTAGGAATGCGCATTGCTGCGCACCCCCCGCGGTTACGGTAGGAATGCGCATTGCTGCGCACCCCCCGCGCAGATCCGGACGTGGTCGTTGAACCATCCGGCTCCTACCTCGGGTGCTTGACGGCAAACCGCTGGTCCGGCCATGGGTGGCGGATGGAGGCGCGTGGCCACAGGATTTCGGTCATGCGCTCCAGTCGCTTCCAACTAAATCGGGCTCGCTGGGACCGGCGGCGTAGCGCCCGCATCCACCGGCGTTGCAGCCTGCGGAGGAACGCACGGATGAACCGGCCTGACCCTGGGACGGCAAAGTAGTTGAGCCAGCCATTGCAGACTCGCCCCAGCCACCTACCAACTTCCCAGATGTCGTGGTGCCAGCGCTTGCGGAGCACCTCGTCGATGCGCGCCAGGGTCCTGTTGACCCGTTTGGCGACCGGTTTGCGACCAAGCCGAAAGCGTCCTCTCAGGGTCGTCGTGCAATAGTGCGTGAGGCCCAGAAAGTCGAAAGTCTCCGGCTTGCCCACCCCGCGCTGGCGCCGGTTCAAATCCGCGAACCGGCCAAACTCCACGAGGCGGGTCTTGTCCTGGTGGAGGCTGAGACCGAACCGGGCCAGCCTCTCCCGAACGTCGCGGAGGTACCGCTCCGCATCCCGCTTGTGTTGGAACCCGACAACGATATCGTCAGCGTAACGGACGATGATCGCTTCGCCATCCGGGACGTTCGGGCGCCATTTCTTGTGGAACCACAAGTCGAGCACGTAATGCAGGAACACGTTCGCCAAGACGGGGGAGACTATTGCCCCCTGCGGCGTGCCCATACCCGTATCTGCCCATGACCCACTCTCTATGACGCCGGCGTTCAGCCATTTCCGGATCAGACGGATGACCCGCCTGTCTCCGATGCGGTGCTCTAGGAACGTGATCAACCAATCCCGCGGGATCGTGTCGAAGTACGCCCGGAGGTCTGCATCGACTATCCAGCTGACCTTGCGCCGTTCTATCCCGAAGGCCAGGGCATCGAGCGCATCGTGCGCCCCCCGCCCCGGTCGGAACCCGTAGCTGAAGCCAAGAAACACCACCTCGTAGATCGGTGTCAGGATCACATCCACAACCGCCTTCTGGACGACCTTGTCCTCCAGCGCCGCGATCCCGAGCGGTCGTGTCCCCCCGTCCGGCTTGGGTATCTCTACCCGCCGAACCGGCGGCGCCCGGTACGCTCCCCCTCTGTGCAGGCGCCGGTGCAGGTCGAGCAGGCGCTCATCCAGACCCTCGCCGTACATGTCCCACGTAACGCCGTCGACACCGGCTGCTGCGTCCTTCTTCAATGCGAAGTAGGCCGCACCGAGCGCGTCCGGCGTAATGTGGTGGAAGAGCGAAGTGAGACGTTCCTTCGGGTTTCTCTCTGCAGCTTTCCGTATCCGGGCCGCCGCCTGTGGCACGCTTACCCGACACTGTGTTCGGCGCGTGCTTTGGCAATCCGGATTCCCCTTGGTTGAGGCCCTTTCCTCCGGCGACTCCGCAGAAGCTCGCGCTCCCTTGTTCGCCGCCCTCACAGGTCGTACGGCCTCATCCGACTTCTTCAAACCGTTCATCATAGGCTTCGGTTTTCTCCATTCCCTACGCGGCCCCTTTACGACAACCGGGGCAGTTTGAAGACCTCCCAGGGTCCCAACAGAAGGCGTGCGAACGTGCATGGGTTCTCTGACACCGCGGGGCTCGCCGACATCTCACCAAAACGACGCCTGCGATATTGCCTTCGACCGATCTGAAAGCCTCGGCACCCCGGACCATCGCTTTTACGGTGCTCAATAGCCCTGCCCATCCATGCCGCTACCGACGCTTCGCCTGCCCCCTCACGGGAGCCAACGCACGGCTCGCGGAGAAACGTGGTTCGGTTACTCCTTCGTTCCGGGGGACTTGCACCCCCTACCTTCTGCCAGTTCGCCTGGCGCACCAGACCCGAGCGGGCGCGATTGACGCACTCGGTTCCTCACCTGGCAGGTTCGCTCAAGAGTTTTGCCATGAGCGCGTGAACGTGACTGGCGGCAGGGGATGCCGCTTGAGGATTTCTGCCATCCGGTCCCAGTTCAGGCACCTGAGGCGGCTGCGGCGTGTAAGCCACTTCCGCCAGATGCGGACGACCTGGTAGCGGAACCAACCGAGACGTTTGCCATTTCCCGTCAGACCGTAATATGCGCAGTGGCCTCGGATCACCTTAGCGAGGTGATCCCGCTGAGCCTCGATCGGCAGGTGCCGGTGTCTCTTGCACCAGTCGTGCACCGATTTCAGCGCGCGGGCGAAGCGGCCCTTCGCCGTGATTTGACGAACGACGTCCTTGCCTTGCATCGACCGCCCCCAAACGTGGGTGAAGCCGAGGAAGTCGAACGTCGTGGCCGACGCCATCCAGTGGCGCCCGTACCCTGCAAGCCGCCTGGGCCCTTCACCCCGAACGCTTCGTCCACGGCACCCCGAAACCCGCCCCGCTTCCCGAAGCCGTCTGGATCAACCCACCCGCCACTTCCACAACAGGAGAAACGAGTCAGTAAATAGAAACCGTCGGTGTCTCAAAGTCGTTGACAGGTTCCGCCCCGAAGTACAGCCTCCTTAGGGGTCATACCGACTAAAATACGCAACCGGCGAAAGTTGGTTCAGCAATAATTGTGAGTCGGACCCGATTTCCTTGGACACAGAATTGGTTTAATCGAAGTGTCCAAGGAGGACCGGAACATGACCGACAATTTTGAAAACAAAGTTGCTGTTGATGGGCCTGTGGTAAACGAGGGCGAGCTTGGCTCGTCCACGTTTTCCCCGGGCCAGGTTTCGCCGGCAGGCCCGCTGGGACTTGGCCAGCGGTGGACGGTGACGCGCAAGCGTGAGGTTGCCCTGCGGCTTTTGCGTGGCGAGCCGGTGGAACTTTTGTCGCGGCAGTTGGGCGTGGAGATTTTCCGGCTCGAGCAGTGGCGTGAGAAGGCGATCGCCGGGATCGATGCCTCGCTCAAGGAACGCAAGGGCGATCCGGTAAAGGCGGAACTGGACATCGCCATGAAGCGGATCGGGGAGTTGATCATGCAGGTGGAACTGCTGGAGGCCAAGACGGAGACGTCCGGCCCTTTGGGGCGGCGGAGGTCGCGGCGATGAGTGCCGCCACCTCTCCCGGCACGGGTTTGGCCTACGGCCTCCAGCGGGTCTGTGCGGCCTGGGGTTTTGCCCGTTCCTCGTTCTACGCCATGAAATCCCGGCAGCAGGCCACCGCTGAGCGCCCACCAGCAAAGCGCCGGGGACCGAAGCCCTCGATCTCGGACGAGGCTCTGCTGGTGGCCATCGAGGCCGACCTGGAGGCATCCCCCTGGGAGGGCGAGGGACACCGCAAGGTCTGGGCTCGGCTTCGGGTCTGTCGTGGCATCCGTGTTTCCCGCAAGCGGGTGCTCCGGGTGATGCGCGAGAACAACCTGCTCTCGCCCCATCGCTGCCGCCGCCGTGGCGGAAATCCCCATGTCGGTGAGATCATCACCCATGCCCCCAACCTCATGTGGGGCACGGACGGCGTTCGGGTGTTCACGGTGGACGACGGCTGGGGCTGGATATTCACCGCCATCGAGCATTGGAACGCCGAGTGCGTCGGCTGGCATGTGTGCAAGCGAGGCGACCGCTTCGCCGCCCTTCAGCCGATCTCCATGGGGCTTGCGAGGCTGTATGCCTCGACCTCCGCCGGTGCGGCGCGGGGGCTGGCCTTGCGGATGGATCACGGCTCCCAGTATCTGTCGGACCACTTCACCAACCAGATCAAGTTCTGGGGCATCCAGCCGTCCTACGCCTTCGTCGAACAGCCCCAGACCAACGGCGTCGCCGAGAGGTTCAATCGCACGCTCAAGGAACAGATCATCCATGGCCGCATCTACCGCAACATCGCGGAGCTGCGGAACGCCGTCCGCGGGTTCGTCGAACAGTACAATGCCCAGTGGATCGTGGAGAAGAACGGCTACCTGAGCCCCGCTCAAGCTCGTCAGGCGTGGCACACCGCGATGTCACTCAGGCCCGCCGCATGAGACAAACTTGTGTCCAAGGAACCGGGTGCGATACATTCAGCAATAATTGCTTATTCGGACGGAGGTCGGAGTAAGCTGCGAGTCTTCGAGCCCCTCTCCGCGGACCGGGCCGGCTCCGAGCAGACCGCGGCCTATCGTGAAGCTCGAGGCGGGCGATCCGGCAGCCAGCCAGGCCTTCGCGGCCATAGTGGGCCAGTACGGCGAGGACCCCCTCGCCACCTTTCATCTGAAGCGGCTGCTCTCGGGGGAATCGGGCGTGCGGATCGTGCTGGGCGGGTCGTAGCCCGAGTGGGCTGTGAGCCAGCGGTCCATGAACCCCATGGTTCCGCGCCGGGATGGAGTGAGTCTATGTGGCCTTCTCGGCAGTGGAGGAGGCTTCGATACCCGACACAACGGTTGGAACAGCATGACGCGGCGAAGAAGGCGGGGGTTCCGGAGTTCCGGAAAGACAAGTAGCCATTAGGTCGGTTACCGAAGATGCTGTTGGCGGAGATGGCGCGCGAACGGCTGAGTCCTTTGGCTACCTGCCGCCGTCGCCGGCCGCGCGCGGCCGATTTCCGCTGTCCGGCCGGTGGGCGGCGGGACAGCGCGGGCGCCGAAGCATGCCGATCAGGTGATCGTGAAACTGCTCGACCCCAGCCCTGACGCTGACGGTGGTCGTCAGCCGTCCACCGCCGATCAGCAGCATTCCGGTACCGAGCAAGACGGAGACCGTACCGGGGTCATTCGTTCTACGGGATGATCAGCACCATCTTGGCGAAGATGAGATCGGGATCATCGCCGATGAGATGATGGTTCGCCTTCACTATTCTCGTCCACAGGTGGCCATTTCGATAGAAGAATACGGCGATCTTCGAGAGCGAGTCCCCTTCCTGGACGGTGTAGATGCCCCGCGCATTAGTGAGTCTCGCCACCCCGCTCTGGGCCACTTCGATCGCGAGACGGGCGCTTTCAAGCTGCTGGCGCTGAGATTCGTTGAGACGACTGACATTGGCGCTTTGCCTCAGCAGCAGATCGTACTCCTGGGTTAGATCCGCCGCCTTGGACCGGGCATGCTCAAGGTCTCCGCTCGTCAGCGCGAACTCGCGTTCGAGATCGGTCGCGGTGTCTTCCAGCTTGCTAAGCTCTTCACGAAGCCGATCACTTTCCACGGTCCTTGTCGACAGCTCTAGCCTGAGACGATCGCCATCCGACGTCGCCTGCGCGAGTGCGTGCCTGAGCTCGTCGTTGCGACGGGTCAACTCCTGATTCTGGGCTATCGCCTGATTGGTCTGGCTTAGCAATACGGCCAGCTCGTCCTCTTTCGCGCTGAGGGCATGGCGTTGTGTCTGCAGCTGGCGGCTGAGCTCGTCGCGTTCGCCGAGCACCCTCGATCGCTGCGTCTTTAGCTCGGCCACCTCGGATTCGGATCGTCGAGTCTCGGCAGTGAGCTGCTGGACGGAGCTTCGCGCACTGCCCAGGTGGTCCTCGAGCTGCGAGTTGAGAGCTTCGAGCTCCATCACTCGAGCGGTGGCCACCCCAAGCGTGGTTTCTAGCTCCTGCATCGACATTTCGGCAAACTCGAGCGAACGCGATTGTTCCGCCAGCGAGGCGTTTCGAGCCGCGAGCAAGGCCAGCGAGGCGTTTCGAGCCGCGAGCAAGGACTGTGTTTCCGCTAGCTCGGAGCGCTGCTGTTCCAATGTCGAAAGCAGGTTCTCGACGTCCGCCGCTTGTCGTCGAGCGTCGGCCCGAGCTTCCGCGAGCTCGGTCTGCAAAGCGGCTGTCGCGGCTTCGAGTGTCTGAATCTGACCGCGGGAGACTTCGAGCTCGCTCGCCAGCGACTCGACCGATGCCTTGGCGACGTCGCGCGTGCCGGTGAGCCTCGTCACCTTGGCCTCACGTTCGCGCAGCTGTGCCTCGAGCTCGGCGAAGGCAAGTCTGAGACCGTCGAGGTCACTCGACATTTGTGCATTCGTTATGTTTTCTTGCTCGAGCTGACGCCGGAGGACCGAGTTCTTAGCCTCTAACTCGTCGCCTCGCGCCCTCGATGCGCTCAGTTCGCGGTTGAGCGCCTCGGATGCCGACTCGGCCTTGTCGAGCGCCTGTCGGGCCTGCAGCTGCGCAGCCCCAAGGGATAACAGCATCGCAGCCTTCTCTTCGAGCCGCGCCGCGGTGCTTTCGAGATCAGACTCAACGGTCCGCAAATCGGTTTGCAGCCGCTCACGATCTGATTCGAGCTCGGTAATCCGGCCGCTTCGAGGCTCGGCCACCTCATCGAGCTGTCGCCGGTCTTCTCCAGCACGGGCAAGCGTTTGCCGGGTCTCGGCAAGGGAAGCTTCGAGCTGTTCAATCTGTTTGCTTTTTTCCGACAGCTGCTGGCCTAGGCTATTGCTTGCGGTGGTGATGGTGGCAATCTGAGCGGCCAGACGATCGGGTTCTGCTGCTGCTTGCTCTGCACTTTGACGCGCCCGATCCAGTTTTTCAGACGCCTCCTGCAGCTTGGCGTCGAACTGCTCTTTCGCCCTCTCGAGCGCTGCTTCCTGTACCGCCACGCCCTGGCTTAGCCGGTAAGCGTGCACAGACATGCCGATGAGCAAGGCCAGGGTCAAAAGTGCTCCAGCTACGGTCCACGATCCGGATTTTTTCATTGTCGGGGTCCTCGTATGTCACGCTGCGGCTATTGGACCACACGAGATCAATTCATGTAAATTGCAAAGTTTGCCGGCTCTTGCCGAATCTCACGAAAGTAGCCACCCAATATCAGGCAAAGTAGCCACCGATTCTCACCAAAGTAGCCACCCCTTCGGGGCGGCCGATTTTGGTTCGACTCAGTGTGCCGTCCTACGTCTCGGATTTTCGCGAATTGTCCGAGGGTGTCAACGGCGGAGTAAAATGGGGCCACCGCGGCGGTGTAAAGAGGGGCTGTCAAACGGCTTTCAATATTGACCCCCGATCGGCGTGCAAAATTGACCCCCCTGAGCGGCACGGCGGAGGTTGTCCCGGTAGTCAATAGGGGGGGTCCCTGTTGACCCACCGGGGCAACCGGGCCGCAGGCACGGCCGGCGGCGGGTCAGGAGCGGTTCTTGAAGCGCCAGCTCTCGTTGCCGGTCTCGATGATCTCGCAGTGGTGGGTCAGGCGGTCGAGCAGCGCGGTGGTCATCTTGGGGTCGCCGAAGACGGATGGCCATTCGCCGAAGGCGAGGTTGGTGGTGATGACGATCGAGGTGCGCTCGTAGAGCCGGCTCATGAGGTGGAAGAGCAGCTGCCCGCCGGCCTGGGCGAAGGGCGGGTAGCCGAGTTCGTCGAGGATGACGAAGTCGCGGCGGACGAGCTGGTCCGCGGTGCGGCCCTGGCGTCCGGCGCGGAGCTCGGCCTCGAGGTGGTTGACCAGGTCGACGACGTTGTAGCAGCGGCCCCGGGCGCCCTTGCGGATGCAGGAGCGCGCGATGGCGACGGCGAGATAGGTCTTGCCGGTGCCGGTGCCGCCGACCAGCACGATGTTGCGCTTGCCCTCCAGGAAGCCGCCGCCGGCGAGCTCCTGGATCAGGGGCTCGTTGACTGGCGAGGCGGCGAAGTCGAAGTCGGCCAGCTCCTTGGCCGTTGGCAACCTGGCGGACGCCATCTGGTACTTGATCGAGCGCGCCGTCTTGTCGGCGATCTCGACCTGCGGCAGCGTACCGATGATCTGCTGCACCGGATGACGACGCTTGAGCCCGTCGGCAAGGATGTCGTCGTCGGCGGCGCGCATGCCCGCGAGCTTCAACGCCGTCATCATCGCCAGCACCTCATGACGCTCCATGACCGGCCTCCCTCAGGCGATCGTAGCGCTGACAGTCGGCCACCGGCCGGTGGCGAAGCCGCAGGCCCTCGGGCGTCGGGATGGTCGCCGGCGGTGCCGGCTGGCACTGCCGGGCGAGGATGTTGAGCACGACGTCGGCGCTGCAGGCGCCGCAGTCGAGCGCCTCGGCACAGGCCGCCTCGACCGCCTCCAGCCCGTCCTCCTGAACCGCCGCGAGGATCCTCACGAACTGCCTGTCACCGTCGTCGCAACCCGTCAGCCGGGCCCGTATGCGGCCGAGCGCGCCGGGCAGTTGCCAGCCCTTGAAGGGCGCGCCGTTCCTCAGCGCACCAGGCTTCCGCGTCAGGATCGGCACGTAGTGCCACGGATCGTAGGCGATCTCGCCGCGCCCGAAGCTCCGGGGATGCTCGGCGACGGTCTCGCCGTCCTGGCGGATGACGATCCGATCGGCGTAGGCCCGCACGTCGACCGGCCGCCCGACGGCACGGGCGGCGACGCTGTAGTGGTTGTTGTCGAAGCGCACCAGACAGGTCTTGGACACCGCCACCTCGGTGGCGTGGAAGCCGTCGAAGGGGCCGCGATAGGCCATCAAGAAGGGCCGCTCCTCCTCGAACACCTGCCACACCGTCTTGCTCTCGATCGTCGGATGCGGCCGCTTCTTGGCGTCCTCGATACACCGATCCATCAGCCACTCGTTGATCTCGACGTAGGAGCGGCCCCGCGGGATGGGCACGAACAGGCGGCCGCGGACGTCACCCACCGGCCTCTCGACCTGCCCCTTCTCCCAGCCCGCACCCGGAGTGCACGCCACCGGCTCCACCAGATGGTGGGAGCACAGCTCCAGAAAGCGCCGGTTGTAGGCGCGCTCCTTGCCGACGAAGACCATGCTCACCGCCGTCTTCATGTTGTCGTGGATGCCCCGTCGGCAGACCCCGCCGAAGAAGTGGAAGGCCCGTTCGTGCGCCTCGAACACCATCTCCTGGCTCTCGCGCGGGAAGTTCTGAACCAGCTGCATGCGGCTGTAGCAGAGCCGCATGTGCGCCGCCTTCACCTTGGTCGTCACACCCGACAGGCGCGCGTACTCGTGGCTCCAGTCGAACTGGTAGGCCTCGCCGGGATCGAAGCTCAGCGGCACAAAACCCTGCGACGGCGACAACAGCCGCCACCGCCGACGCCAGGTCCTGGCGTAGCGGCGCACCGCGTCGTAGCCGCCGCCATAGCCCAGAGCCGCAAGGTCTTCATGAATCCGCAGCAGAGACAGCCGATCCCGGCGCGGCTTCTTCTCGTTGGCCTCCAGCTGGCGCTCGAGCTCATCCACCCACGGTCCAAGCTTCGGCATCGGCTGGATCTTGCGCGCGTAGCTGTACGAGGTCTCATCGCCCCGCACCACCTTGCGCACCGTGTTCTTCGAAACCCTCAAATCCCGGGCGATCTTCTTGATCGGAACGCCCCTCACCAGATGATCCCGACGGATCCGTGCGATCGTTTCCACTACCAGCATCTCCCCCACCTCGTCTGTCCAAACAACGAGGTGTGTTAAAAATCACAAAACCAGGGGGGTCAATTTTGGACGCCGATTACCCCACCAAGGGGGTCAATATTCCACGCCGATCAACAAGGGGCCACCGTCGGCTGCGAGCTTGTCCCCGTAGTCCACGGGAGGGCCCCGCGCGCGACGCGGCGTGCCCTCGACAGGCTGACGCGGCGGCGCGCGCGGGTGGGACCTGTGGGCCCACGGGGTCAAGCATGGGCACGGTGGTCGGTTCACTCGGCGGCTGGGTCTCGACGCTGGCGGCTTTGATTGAGGCGGTAGCTCTCGCCGTTCATCTCGAGGATGTGGACGTGGTGGGTGAGGCGGTCGAGCAGCGCCCCGGTGAGGCGCTCGGAGCCGGGCTTTCGGAAGATAGGGATAGACATCGAGGTCGAGCCGTGGCGGCCGTCGTTCGATCCGGCACGGCACCAGGTGCTTGTGGGGAAGGTCGAAGGCAAGGAAGTGGACCTTGCGCGCCACACCGCCGATCACCGCCATCGCCTCGCCGAAGTCCGCCTGGGCGTGGCCCGCGGGGTGATGCAGGGGCACGAACATCTCGCGCGACCGAAGCCGCCGCTCACGGACATAGTCCTTCACGATGGCGTAGCCGCCGGTGAACCCGTACTCGTCCCGGAGACGGTCGAAGATC
The DNA here is from genome assembly GCA_965225945.1 of Alphaproteobacteria bacterium. GTDB lineage: Bacteria > Pseudomonadota > Alphaproteobacteria > JASLMY01. Next base: position 408,187 of record CBDDBZ010000034.1, read on the forward strand.
CGCTTCGCCGTGTCCCCCGTGCGCCCGCCGGTCCTGGGCGCGTTCGGGCGAGCATCGTGGTTTGCCGGTTCTGCCACCTCGATTCACGGTCATCGAGATCGCCACGGGCGTCAATCATGGGACATGTGTTAGCGGTGGTTCCAGGGTGCGCTTATATGGTGCTCTTTTTGAGCGGTCGGTGGCGGTTGGGGGTTGGTCCCGGCGGGTGGCAACCCCTGCCGCTTCGTGACCAAGTACAGGTCGCGCCGGCTTGAGCGCTTCCTGACGGAGGAGGAGTTCCGCCGTCTCGGCCGGGTGCTGGACGAGCTGGAGACGGAGGAACGGCTTCCGGTGTACGCGGCGGCGGCGCTGCGGTTGCTGATGCTGACCGGGTGCCGATGCAGCGAGATCATGACCCTGAGGTGGGAGGACGTGCATCTCGAGGTGAGCGAGATCCGGCTCCCGGACAGAAAGACAGGCTTTTATTTTGTTCCCGGGACAGTCGAGGCCATACAGTGCCAATCGTACCCTAACCGACTGTTGTATTTACGATAATTTTTCTCTTCGGCCTTCCTTCCCCCTTGCATTGAGGACAGAAGTGTCCTCTCATTGCCACTGAATTGATGCGACGCGTTTGCCGCTTGATTACACGCTCCGGTCCATCGGCTCGGGCCGGGGCACGCATCGGGGCCCGTCATGCCGAAGAAAAGCACCCTCCGTCTCACCACCCGCAGCGTCGCCGCCCTGCCGGTCACCGGCAAGGATGTCCTTTACTGGGACCGCGACTTCTCCGGCTTCGGGGTACGGGTCTATCCCTCCGGCGCCAAGGTCTATGTCGTGCAGACCCGCGCGCTGGGAAAGTCAAAACGCGTCACCCTCGGGCGGCACGGAGTGATCTCGGCCGATCAGGCCCGCCGCAAGGCGGCCATGACCATTGCACGCATCAAGGCGGGAGAAGACCCCTCGCCCACTCCATCCGTTTCGGTGGCCGAGCTTACTGTCGCCGATCTGGCGGAGCGCTATCTCAAGGAGCATGCCGAGGTTCATTGCAAGCCCCGGACGAAGGAGGCCTATCGCTGGCTGGTGGTGAAATTCGTGCTGCCGGAGTTGGGCAAGCTCGCGATCGAGGCGGTGGAACGCGAGCACATCGCGGCGCTGCACTACGGACACCGCGAGACGCCCTATCAGGCGAACCGGATCCTCGAGGTGGTCCGAACGATGTTCAACTTGGCCGAAGCCTGGGGCCTGCGCAAGGACGGGGCGAACCCTTGCCGGTTCGTGCAGAAGTACAAGGAGAAGAAGCGCGAGCGGTTCCTGACGGAAGACGAGTTCCGCCGGCTGGGCCAGGTGCTGAACGAGGTCGAGGCCGAGGGCTCGGAGACGTTCTCGGCGGTGACCGCCATCCGCCTGCTGATGTTGACAGGCTGCCGCCTGAACGAAATCCAGACCCTACGCTGGGAGGACGTCGATCTGGCGGCGGGCGAGTTGAGGCTCCAAGACAGCAAGACCGGCGCCCGGATGGTGCCATTGTCTCGTGCATCGGTGGCGGTGCTTTCCGCTCTGCCCCGCCCGGAGGGCAATCCCTGGGTTATCGTCGGCAAGAGGCCGGGCGCCCACTTGACCGATCTTCAGCATCCCTGGCGGCGCATCCGCACGCGCGCCGGGCTGGAAGATGTGCGGATCCATGACCTCAGGCATTCTTTTGCTTCTCGTGCGCTGGCGCTCGGCGAGAGTCTGCCCATGATTGGCAAGCTACTCGGGCACACGCGGGTCCAGACAACGGCCCGCTACGCCCATCTGGCGAATGAGTCCGTCAAGGCCTCGGGTTCCAGGATCGCCGACAGCATCGGTGACGATATTCTCGCGGGGGAGTCAAAGGCAGACGCCGCCTGAATCTCTCCGCCGTCACCATGCCGTGTTGAGGGGTAGCGCAGATCCCGGTTCGGGACTATTTCTTTACATCCCGTGCCGGGATATCTATGTTTCATCATGCGGATCATCGCGAAGCGGACGTTGCGCGCCTATTGGGAAAGAGAGCCCAGAGCAGAACAACCGCTGAAGGCGTGGTACGCGATCGCGGCGAAAGCGGACTGGTCTTCGCCAGCGGATGTGAAGGCGGTGTACGGAAACGCGAGCATCGTCGGCAACGACGGGGTCGTATTCAACATCGGCGGGAACAGGTACCGGCTTATCGTCCGCTTCGACTACGTGCATCGGATCGGGTTCGTGCGTTTCGTGGGAACACATGCCGAGTACGACGTGATCGATGCGTCCGACGTCTAGGAGTTCGACATGAATATCAGACCGATCAAAACCGAAGCCGACTACGACGCAGCACTGATCGTGATCGAAGAACTGATGGGTGCCGCGCCGGACACGCGGGAAGGCGACGAACTTGCGATCCTCGTTACCCTCGTGGAGGCCTACGAAGCAGAGCACTGGCCAATAGAGGCACCAGATCCAATCTCGGCGATCGAGCACGTCATGGAGGTTCGCGGCATGTACCAGAAAGACTTCGCCGCACTGATCGGCTCCCAGCCCCACGCCTCGGAGGTGCTCAATCGTCAACGCCCGCTGACCCTGCCGATGATCCGGGTGTTGTCAGCCGAATGGGATCTTCCCGCTGACATCCTGGTGCGCGAGTACGACCTCACAACCACCGCGTAGCCGAGAAGATTCGTTACAGCTGCAGCGCAGTTACGCGCACTTCCGCCGAGGATCTTGTTGGCGACGGCAACCGTGGCCCGGTTGAAGCCACGCTGCTGATGACATGGCGGCATGAACGACGACTGGAATACACCTTAATCAAGCCGACAGGCTGTCCGACAAGCCGGGGCCACCTACGACGACGCCGGTACCGCGGGAACCGCGAAAGCGGCGTGAGGTTCGGGATCGGGGAAGGGAATGGCCAAGCTTCAATTTCGAACGATCTCCAACCGCATGGTAGCGGCGCTGAAAGTCGGGAAGGACACGGTATTCTGGGACCGGGAGTTTCCGGGGTTCGGAGTGCGCGTTTATCCCTCGGGCCGCAAGTCCTACATCGTCAACTACCGTGCCGGCGACGGCGGCAGGAAGGCCCCCAACAAGCGCGTCATGCTCGGGCGCTGCGACAGGATATCGGCCGACCGGGCGCGGCGCATGGCCCATCAGGTACTGGGCAACGTCGCCGGCGGCGACGACCCGGCGAACGAGCGTGCTGAGGCCCGCAGCATGCCCACTCTAGGGCAAGCTTTCGATTAATTCATGGCGGCCAATCCCAACCGGGCGCCAACCACCGACAAGGGCTATCGCGACTTCGTCGAGCGCTATCTCGCCGACTGGCTCGGCCGCCCCCTTGACACCATCGCTCGCCGTGATGTCGAGGCCCGCTTCAACCGCATTACCACGCAAAACGGCTGGGCGACGGCCAACCGCACGATCTCGCTGTTGCGCTCGGCCTATAGCCGGCCCTGCGTCGATTACGACGGCCTGCGCAACCCGGTCTATTTATGGCTTGCCGCCGGCGGCAAGTTCCATCGCAAGAGGCGGCGCAAGATACCGTCGCCGGCCGAGGTGCTGCCGCGCTGGCGCGCGGGCATCCAGGCCGTGGTCTCATCGCCGAAGTCGCGGGACGCCTTCTGGTTCGGCTTCTACACTGGCATGCGCCTCAACGAGGTGCTGCGGCTGCGATGGGATCGGGTGGATCGGGAGAGGCTGATCTTCCGCGTCGAGGCGACCAAGACCGGCGTGCCGCTGGAGTTGCCGGTCACCCGGCAACTGGCCGCCCTCCTTGAGCGCCGGTGGGAGGAGAGCGGCACCCTGCCGGAAGGCTGGGTGTTTCCGTCGACCATCACCGGAATGGGCCATATCCGGAACCTGGCGCAACACTACAAGCCGATCGGCGAGGCCGGGGGTGCAAAGTTCTGGTACCACGGTCTTCGCAACGCCTTCATCACCGTCGCGGAGCGCGATCTGATGCTGCCGCACGCCCTGACCAAGCGGCTGGTCAACCACGCCCCACCCAACGATGTCACGGAAGGCTACGCCGCCGACTGGACCATCGGCCAATTACGCGACCCCGCGCAGAGAATCGCCGACCGTGTCGAGGCGTTGATGATGAACGACCACGCACCCGCGACGGAGACGTCATAGCACTCCCGCCGACGAGTCGACCGGACCGAGCACGGACCCCGGCCGTGAATAAAGGCTTGCGCATGGTCGGCCTCGCGCCCTCGGCTTCGGCGGTGAAACCGCTTGTGGTGGAAGCGGGGATCGAATTGGAAAACCTACAGCGGTTGCTGGCGCGCAACGCCGGTATCGCCGCATGGCCGCTCACGAACCGGGGCGCTCGCAAGTTGCGTGCTCGGATCGACGAACTGTTGAGTGTTGGCACTTCTTCGGAACCCGGCAACGACAATCACGGCGATTGGGGCATGGTGCCACCTTTCCTTGGCCTGATCGTAGTGAGTGTGCCCCAGCCGGCCCGCATAACAGCCCGTTGATTTAAGTCGGCGCCGTCTGATTCTCTGGTTCCCTGATTTGCAGGGGGATTCGCCGATGGCGATGGGACGGCAGAAGGATGGTCAGGGGGACCTGATGGTGAGCTGGTCGGAGATGCCGCGCGCCCTCGCGGTGCGATTTGCCGGGTGCCTTGGCCATCACCGTCCCTCGCGTTTCATGCGTCGCACGACGTGACTATGTTCGGTTTCTTCGAGAAAACGCCCAAGGCGCTCGGCGTCGGCCATGGCTTTCTTGAGCGCCACCAACAACGAGGCGACGTTCTCCAGGTCAACGTCGACTGTAGTGTCATCGTGGGATTGCTGTCCCGCGATCGTAAACGTTTTCCCGGCGACCGAGACAAATTGTCAGCGTTCCGGCTGCCGCTGCGCAAGTGGGCTTTCGCGGTCTACCTGTACGTCACGAACCTCAAGGGCTTGTCGAGCATGAAGCTCCACCGCGACCTTGAGATCACCCAGAAGTCGGCGTGGTACATGCTTCAGCGCCTGCGAGAAAGCTGGGACGCCAGCGGCCTGGAGAAGTTCGCCGGCCCGGTCGAGGTCGATGAGACCTATTTCGGCGGGCTGGAGAAGAACAAACCTTGCCTATCCGGTTATCACCCACACCCACTATATGTAGTGTGTCTCCTTGGACTGCAGGCAAGGGCCGGCGCAGGCGCATTGAGGAGGCGATCCGGCTAATTCTTGATTGTTCTGAAAACCGAACCGGAGTTTGATTCACGTCACGTACTTAACATCGGGGGGCGGAACGGTGGCGACCAAGGGAAAAACGAAGAAACCCACGGCCAGACGGGAAGCTGCTGATGAAACGACATCGTCTGAGCGATTGACGGCACTAGTCGAAGAAAGCGACGCGCTGGCACGAATCGTTGCGAAGAACCCGTCCGCGCCTGTTAGTCTCCTGCGCGTTTTGAGTCGCAGCGAAGACGAAGCGACACGCAAGAACGTGATCCTCAATCCGTTTACTTCATATGACGTATTGAGCGAACTTGAAAACCAGTTCACAGAGCTATTTGTGAATAATCCGGCACTCGAATCTTACAATTCAATGAAGCTCTGATTTCCTGGAATATTCCATCGGTGTCGTTCACCTCCGATTTCAGATAAATTTCAATGAAGTGACGGTCCTTTATGCAACGTGGCGTTTTGCCAAATCCGACTCAATGATTAGGATTTCCACCACGCTAAAGTGTCGCCTAAAAGGCGCTACAATGCCGTCCGAGTCCCTGCTCGGCATCGCCGGAGATATCTCCGCTTCGACCTGCACCGAGCTTTACTCAGGAAAATGGGTGCACACTACATATAGTGGGTGTGGGTGATAACCGGATAGGCAAGGAACAAACATGCCAACGAGAAGAAGCGGCTGGGCCGCGGAGGTGTCGGCAAGGCCGTGGTCGCCGGAGCCAAGGACCGAGACACCAACCGCGTGAGCACCGAAGTCGTCGAGGCGACCGACGCCAAGACGCTACAGGGGTTCGTAGCGGAGCGCGCGGCGCCGGGCGCAACCGTCTACACGGACGAGGCGGCGGCCTACAAGGGCATGCCCTTCGATCACCAGTCAGTGCACCACGGCACCGGCGAGTACGTCCGCCATATGGCGCACGTCAATGGGATGTGAGAGCTTCTGGGCGGCCCTGAAGCGCGGCCATAAGGGCGTCTATCACAAGATCAGCCCGAAGCACCTGCAACGCTATGTCGACGAGTTCGCGGGCCGGCACAATGTCCGAGACGCCGACACCATCGACCAGATGCGGTCGATGGTTGCCAGCATGGCCGGAAAACGGCTGCCCTACGAAGCTCTGATCGCGGACAATGGGAGGTCCAGCGGGGCGCGCAGCTAGACGCTCTCCCTAGTAGAGTTCGCCCCGGGAGCTTTGGACGGCGGAACGGGGCGGCCCCTGACCCTCTCGGTTGCGACCATAGCCGAGAGGGATTTTGCATCTCTACTCCAGATTTTGATCCTGTTTATCAACCGTCACCAGAAGAAGTACGTGAAGCCGTAATCGGGCTTGTTTGAAAATGTCGGAGCTATTGTCAAAAGTTGGTGACGGTGGTTTTCAGGCGGCGCGTTCGATCAGCTTTTCTCCGTCTTTGAATTTGACGCCCTCGACGATCTCGGCGAGGCGGTGAGATCCGTCGAGACGCCGCCATTTCTTGGCTGCCGACTGGCACAACTTGAAGACCATGGTGAGCGCCGTGGTCCGGCTGAGGCAGCCCTTGGTCTTGATGGTCCTCAGGGCGCACGGTTGCGAAGGTGCTTTCTATGGGATTGGTCGTGCGCAGGTGCTTCCAGTGCTCAGCCGGAAAGTCGTAGAAGGTGAGCAGCCCCGCGCGGTCCTTGGCCAGGCAGGCCGTGGCCTTGTCGTACTTGGCGCCGTAGGCCTCCAAGAAGAAGTCGAACGCCTTCTCGGCCCGATCCTTGGTCTCGGCCAACCAGATGTCCTGCAGGTGCCCCTTGGCCTTGGCTTGGAGGGACTTGGGCAACTTGTTCAGAACGTTGCCGGTCTTGTGCAGCCAGCAGCGCTGTTCGCGCGTCGTGCCGTGGCTCTCGCGCAAGGCCTTCCAGAAGCCGAGCGCTCCGTCTCCGACGGCCAGCTCGCGCGCCACCTCGAGGCCGCGCCGCTTGAGATCGAGCAGCAGCTCGCGCCACGACTGGGCGCTCTCGCGATAGCCGTCGGCGATTGCCAGCAGTTCCTTGCGGCCCCACTGGTCGGCGCCGATGATGACCAGGATGCATTGCTTGTCGTGCTCCATCCGGGGCTGGAAATAGATCCCGTCGGCCCAGAAATAGAGATAGCGCCGGGCCGAGAGGTCGCGCTTTTCCCAGCGCGCCAGCTCGCCTTGCCAGACATCCTTCAAGCGCGTGATCGTCGAGGCCGAAAGCCCCGGTGCGTCCGGCCCCAGAAGAGCGGCCAGGGCCTCGGTGAAGTCGCCCGTCGAGATGCCCTTCAGGTAGAGCCAGGGCAAGAGCTCCTCGATCGACTTGGCCCGCCTGAGGTAGGGCGGCAGGATCGCCGAGGTGAAACGGATCTTGCCGGCCTCTCCTGAACCCCCGCGGTCGCGCACCCTGGGGCAGCGCACCGCGACCGGCCCGATGCCGGTTTGAACCTGGCGCTCGCGATGATGACCGTGGCGAACGACACGGCGCCGGCCCGCATCGTCCTCCAGATCGCCGTGCGCCGCGATGAAGGCCGTGACCTCCATCTCAACGGCTTGCGCCAAGAGACGCCGCGCTCCCGAGCGCAACACCGACGTCAAGGGATCCTCCGAAAATGACCCTGGATGGCGAAGTTCAACAACTCTATCCTCACTCATGGCGTATCCTTTCCTTATGGGAATCGGCGACTCGGTATCGCCAGGATACGCCGCCTTCAATTCATCGCGTCACCAACTTCGGGTATAGCTCAAAATGTCGCGGCGGTTGAGATAGCGTTGGTGGTTGAAGATTCCATGGGGTGGATTGTGATCCACTTTTCAGAGTGGTGTCGGAACATAACTCTCTGTCTCCCGTCAGTGCCTATGAGACAGAAATAGTGGAGCGCGTTCCTGTTCATGGGAAGGCTGGTGCAGTCGCCGGGCAACGCGGTTCGACAAGAGCTTTCTTGACTTCCTCGACGC